>NZ_JANAEZ010000002.1:0-821279 GCF_024813435.1 Aquiflexum gelatinilyticum | reverse complement strand
ATTAGGCCTGCCGCTAGCGTTCATCCTGAGCCAGGATCAAACTCTCCATTGTATAGTTTTTTTTCTCTGCATCACTGCAGAATCGTTTCCTAGCCCTATTGATTCTGACTGTATTTTAATACAGACAGTATTTTGTGTTATTTCTCCAGTACTTCAATGAACTTTTACTGCTTCTTTTTACAGTAATGTAAGACCCTTGTCTTAAAAGCGAGTGCAAATATCGGGATATAAATTTGAACTTTCAAAATCTAAATCAAAAAAAAGATTTTTTATTTTTGACCAGTAATTGAGATTTGATTTTTCAACCTTATTCACCCTCTTTTGGGTGATCTTAGCCGTAATTGGATTGCAAACTTAGCAGACTGAATGAATATTACCAAACTGTGATGTTAAAAAAACTGCATACATAACCTAAGTATCTGTATACAAGATGAATGTTTTTACTTGGGACCCTTATATAAGGGTACAGTGCTACATGGTTCACCATACATGATTGATTTCGCATAAGGCTGAATGACGGCCATTATTCTACCATATGCATATAAGGGGACAGGGTATCTACTGCATCCTTTAATAACAACAGGTTTGTTTTCATATTCTCTCGGATTGATTTCTGAAATTGCCTTTTCAAATAGGTATTGCTCAAGGTCATCCATTCCCCCAATTACATATTCAATTCCGGCCTTGGAAAGAAAAGTTCCTACTAACATGAAGGCCCAATTGGGGACTATGGCATCTGCAGAACAGAAAACCGCAACAAGTTTACCTCGGTAAAGATCCCAATCAATTTTACTCAAATCTGACCGGAAATCTTTTTCTCTCAAAACCAATTCCTGAAAAAGAAATTCCTTGAGATCAAACCCCACTCTTTCTTCATGTCGATACAACGTCTCAAGATCTATTGTAATAATTGGGCTAGCCGCTACTCTATTGACAATTTCACTCATAGTAACAGGGGATTCTTTTTTGAAGTTAAAACCCTAAATTCCTTTAGGTAGTTCGGTTCAAAATATGCAATATCTTCAAAAGCATTATGAAGGTATTTCTTGAAAGCCAATGAACCAATCGAAGAAGCAGAGTTTAAATTTGGTAAGAAAACAGCCTTCTCATGGCTCAGGATACCGGTAAGTTTTGCAAGGCCATCTCCCAAGAAATATACCTTGCCAATTTCATGATAATTTAAAAATGGATTTTCAATAATTTCGAGAGGATGAGATGGTTCAATCAATTTACCTGCTCCATCAAATACACTAGTATAAACTTCCATTCTTCTTGCATCTAATAATGGAATCACAAAATCATTTTTGCCACATAAAAAGAAAGCTTGCGAGGCCAATCCTTCCAATGTATCCACTGCAATCAAGGGCAGCCCAAATGCAAATGCCAACCCTTTTGCTACTGAAACTCCTATCCTTAAACCTGTATAAGAACCCGGGCCTGAAGAAACTGCCACAGCTGCTAGATCAGACGGTTTCATACCCAATTCCTTAAAAATCCCCTCAATCAAAAGCATTAATTGTCTCGCATGGGCATTTTCTTGGTCATATTCAGATAACAACAACATCTCACCGTCACGATGAAGTGCGACAGAACAAATGGAAGTAGCGGACTCAATAGACAAAATCAACGCCATGTTTTTATACTTTCTATTTTGCCGAGGCTGTTAAAACCCTATTGATCTCAGCAGGATTTGAAAGGATTCCCAAGGCAGCAATTACATCTTCATCATTAACCAGAGATGCTTCAACTATACCTTGTTGAAAATAATATCTTGACACCAATTCTTCTCTAAGCGCCTCTTTGATCTCAAATTTGAAAGTGATTAAATCCTGCTCTTTATTATGGCTCACCTTTTTCTTAAGGTCTTCTATGGTTGGTTTGATATCATCAAAAAACTTCTCCCTTAAGGCATATTTTTCAAGATCATCGAGGGTTTTTTCAACATAAGTAGTGTAGTCATAATCCTTTCCTTCTAAAGAGGCTACAAAATCAGCATAGATTTCGTCAGTTACCACAAAATCCCTAGGATTGGAGATCATTTCATTTTCCAAGAAAAATTTGTTACCATATTCAAATACAAGGTTTCTAGCTACCAGACTATAGGTAATAGGGGCAAATGATTTTGATTCAGTTTTTTGGTCTGGTTCAATTCCCGCACCATCAAGAACAATCCTGCCATTTTTGGTTTTAAATTCTTTTCTCAGGGAATCAGGTATTGAAATAGAATTACCATTCTCATCCCTGTTCTCCTGGCTATAATCAATGGCTTGAATACACCTGCCACTTGGGATATAATATTTGGCAGTTGTGATTTTTACTTGTGCGTTATAGGAAAGCGGTACTGTTGTCTGTACCAATCCTTTTCCAAAAGTCCTTCTTCCTATCAAAACGGCCCTGTCATAATCTTGAAGCGCACCTGCTACGATTTCAGCTGCTGAGGCACTTCTTTCATTGATCAAAACCACCATTGGAATATCTTTATCCACAGGTGACTTAGTCGTTTTATATACTGAATTTACATTTTCCAGCTTTCCTATTGTCCGAACTACCTCTTTCCCTTTCGGTACAAATAAATTGACAATGTCTACCGCTTCTTTCAAAATCCCTCCCGGATTGTCTCTCACATCTAAAACCAGCCTTGTAATTCCCTGTGATTTAAGATCAACCAATGCATTTCTGACATCTGAAGCAGCGTTGGTAGTAAAGTCTGAAAGTTTGATGTAGCCTGTTTGGTCATCAAGTTTACCATAAAATGGCACATTACTAATGACGATTTTCTTTCTTGTCAGATTTACAGAAATGGTGTCTGTACCCCTCTTAACCTGAACAAAGACATTTGTATTGGCAGGGCCTTTTAACAATTTTGAAATATCGGATGTCAGACTGTTGACTACATTGACGGTATCTACTTTCAAAATCTCATCACCAATTCTTAATCCAGCAGACTGTGCCGGAAAACCCTTATAGGGCATCAAGATCATGTTCGAGCCAATTCTATTCCCAATCAATGCACCTACGCCTGCGTATTCACCGGTAGTCATCATCCTAAAATCATCTGAGTTTTCTTCAGGAATAAATTCAGTGTAGGGATCCAACTCCTCAAGCATGGCATTGATACCGATGGTCACAAGTTCATCTGCATTGATTTCGTCCACATAATAGGAGTCCAGTTCCCTTACAAGTGAAGCGAAAATGTCAAGGTTCTTTGCGATGGCAAATAGCTTGTCATTTTTTGTGGCAAAAGAAAACAGCAAACTTAAAGTGAGGAATGATACAAGAAGTAGAATTACAGGCTTTTTGAAATTTTTATTCATGGATTGTTTTTTTCGGAAAGCGGCTTTTCCTTAATAGTGGTAAGTATTTTTTTGATTTTGTTCTCAATGACCTGAAATGTAACAATTTCTGAAGAAACGTATATAAGGCCAATTATTTTTTTGCCCCCATTAATTTCTCCTAGAATTTGCTTATTGAGTCTATAGGACTCTCTCATCCTACGTTTGATCAGGTTTCTATCGACAGATTTTTTTAGCTTCTTCTTTGAAACGGAAAACAATACCTGATTGGTTTCTGGAATTTCAAAATTGATTTCCAAAACCATTACCTTAAAGGGATATAAAAAAAAAGAGGAACCTTTGTCAAAAAGTTCCTTTATTAACTTTTTAGAATGTAATCTCTCATTCTTGTGAAGTCGGAAATTCATTGCATTTTGATTTACGTATTAAACATACGAAACAGAATGCTCAAAATTACTTCTTCAAAGTCTTTTCAGAAGATACTGTAAGCTTGTGCCTTCCTTTTGCTCTTCTGGATTTCAATACTCTTCTTCCATTGGCAGTGGACATTCTAAGTTTGAATCCATGCTTGTTTCTTCTTTTTCTTCGAGAAGGCTGAAATGTTCTTTTCATGACGCTATCTATTTAATATTTTGTGCTTTGCTTGTAGAATTCCTGAAGGTCTCCCTTTAAAGGACTGCAAAGATAGATAACCTTTTTTTATTTACAAACCGTAGATTTACTTTTGTTTTGAATCCTAAGTCAAAGGCATATGCATTATTCCATTTTCAGAAAATCCTTTACTTCCCAATTTATCCAAATCCGGTTGGAGATTAATTGCTTTGAAAAGCAAATAATCCATCTCCAATTGCCGGCTTGGAGGCCTGGAAGATATGAGTTGGCTAATTATGCACAGAAAATCAGAAATTTTGAATTGACTTACCATGAGACGAAGCTTCCTTGGAAAAAAACGAGTAAAGACCTTTGGGAGTTTATTGCCCCGGTGTCCGGATTATATGTAATTCAATACGAGTATTACTGTAACCAAATGGATGCTGGAGGATGTTGGTCTGATGATGAACAATTATACCTCAATTTCTCAAATTTTATTTTTGATATTCAGGAAAGAAAAAATGAAGAAATCTATATTACAATTGAATTGCCAAATGATTATCAAGTTGCGACCGCTCTTGAAAAAATCGAAGGCAATAAATGGAAAGCCAGTTCTTTTCAACACTTGATGGACAGTCCATTTTTGGCAAGTGCAGGTTTAAAGCATTTTTCGTATGATGCCCTGGATTCCAAATTCCACGTATGGATCCAAGGAGAAATCCATTTTGATGTAACTTATTTTCAATCTGTTTTGAAATCAATCACTGATTCTCAAATCAAGGACTTTGGAGAATTTCCAGCAAAGGATTACCATTTTATTTTTCAACTATTGCCTTATCGACATTTTCACGGAGTAGAGCATGCCTTTTCGACAGTTATCGCCTATGGTCCTGCGCATGCATTATCGGATAAATCCAAACTAGATGAACTTATTGGAGTAAGTTCTCATGAACTTTATCACTTTTGGAATGTATGTAGAATTAGGCCAACCGGTATTCTTACCTATGATCTTTCCAAAGAAGTTTATTTAAACGAAGGATTGGTTATGGAGGGAGTAACCACATACATGGGAGATTATTATCTATTGAAATCAGGATATTTGAAGTTGGAAGATTACCTCGATCTCCTTCAAAAACAGATCCAACGTGAATTTGACAGCTTTGGATGGCAGCATCAATCAATAGTTGAATCAAGTTTTGACTTATGGCTAGACGGATACAAGGCTGGTATCCCTGACAAAAAAGTCAGTATTTATAACCGAGGTGCACTAATTTCTCTTTGCCTAGATCTGTTGTTAAAATCATCTGGTTCCTCACTTTCTGAATTAATGAAGGAAATGTGGGAGAAATTTGGGAAAACCAGAGTTGGATATAACCTTGGAGATTTTGAAAATCTAATTAGAAGTCTATCAAAAGAAGGGGAAAAAATAACTTCGTTTTTCCAAAGCTTTGTTTTTGGAAAGGAAGATTTACTAACGCTGATAAAAGAATTATTAGCACAGATAGGAATCGAAATCATTGAAAATTTTGAAGGAGATGGTCTATTGCACCATTGGGGAATCCGAAAGGATGAATCAGGAATCATCACACAACTTCATCCCGATTCTGGGGCATACGCCATCCTAATGAAAAATGACAAAATTCTGGAATATGATTTTGAAAATGCAACCAATGATCAAATCAATTTCAAAATAGAGAGATTAGGAAAAATCAAGGAAGTATCATTATCAAAGAACAAGAAAAAGTATTTTCCGAAATTTATAATCCAAATTAAAGAAGATCACAGTGTCTGTCTCAATAAACTACTTGGGGAATAACTGTCTTTCGGATTTCAGAAGGAATTCTCAAAAAAAGCTTATAAAGGATTTTATAAGAAATCCATAGGTTTAAAAAGGTAAGTGGAATAAAAAAAGGGCATCCAAAAATCCGGAGGCCCTTTTTCTTATTTGATGTTTTTCATTTATTTGAAATCTTCGTCAGAAAGTTCCTGATTGAATTTCATTGATACCATCTTTGCTTCCAATGCCACAGGTAACATTGGGTTTTTGATCGAAAGCCTCATAGGGATTTTGACTCCGTCTATTTCAGAATAATCCATATAAGTGATATCTCCCGCTGCATCAGAGCTTGTTCTTAACTTAAGACCTGAAGCTACAGAATAATACTCTACGGTTTTCATACCGTTTGGTGCAGTGATGATCAGCTTATTGGCATCTTCATCATTAATAATTTCTGTACCTTGAACCTCCATAGTATATCCAAGGTCTATGTAATGCATCTCAGGAAAAACATATGTTTGTGCTTTTAGCATAGTGACCATTTCCTCTGTCAGTTCTTGCTCCTGCCCCATACCGGATATTTTACCTTTGCCATTTACCAAAACCGTCTTTTGGGCAACATTACCCATCACGGATGTTTCTTGAAGCATCCTGCTGTTGACTTGGTCAGAAATTCCTTTAATCACTATGGTCGCCCCCTGAAATTCTGCTTCCATTAGCAAAACCGAATTTTTGATTTTTTCAACATTAGCTTTGCCTCCTACCGCTTTGATATAATTTTCAATAATAGAAGCAGGATCATTCTCAACATATGAATGGTCTTTTGATGGCTCTTTGTCTGTAATGTTTGCCTTGACATCTGAGCCGATCAGAACTACACCCAATGCTAGTGCGGCAACAAATAATTTCTTCATTTTCTCTTGGTTAAATTTTTGAAATTTAAATAAAAAAAGAGGGATTGAATCCCTCCTTAAAATTTATTTTATATCGTCTTCAGAAATAGTAACATTGAATTCGATTTTTTCAACCTTTGTTTCCAAAGGCATCGGGATCATCGGGGATTTCAACAACATCATCATTGGATATTTTACCCCATCGATTTCTTTGTATTCGCTAAAAAACATATCGCCTGCTTCAGCACTTTCCGTTTTGACTTTCAATCCGGACTCTACACTATAGTAGTTGACCTGCTTGGAACCTGTAGGATTAGATACGATCACCTTGTATGCGTTTTCTCCTTCTACATCTTTGATTCCTTCCAAAACCATAGAATATCCCAATTCCTCATAATGTAACTCAGGAAAAATAAACATACTCATTTTGGCAGCCTCGTATTGTTCGTCAGTGAGTGCGGTAGATTGTCCCATTGCTGTAACTGAACCTTTTCCATCTTTGATAACAGTATTGGATGCCACATTGCCCATCATCATTACTTTTTGGGCAAATGCAGATTTTGGTTCATCATAAACAGCTACGAAATTCAATGTCATTCCTTGTATTTCAGCGACAGATTCCATTTTGGATGTTTTTATGCCTTTAGCTTTGCTTTCACCACCGATAGCATTAAGGTAATTTTCAATCACCTGATCTGCGGTCATTTCTGTATTCATGGTAATTTGCTTCTCAGGTTCCGCTGTGTTGGTGAATCTTTTTACTTCACCAAAAGCAAGTAAACTTTTTTCGATTGCGGCCCCGTTTCCTACGACCGTAATGTACATGTTGTCAGGCTTCATGAATTTTTTTGCTGCAGCATTGATATCGGCTACAGTCAAGGCATTCAATTTCTGAAGATAAGTGGCATAGAAATCTTGTGGAAGCTTATACCTCTCAGTGTTAATAGCAAAATTGGCGATGGTGGAAGGACTTTCCAATGATCTACCAAACGAACCACTCAAATTGGCCTTTGCACTGATTAATTCTTCTTCAGTAATGCCGTTGTCTCTTAGGTTTCTGATCTCATAAATTATCTCTGTGATTGCTGAGTCAGTCGCAGTTTGCTTTACACTTGCATTTGCAGAAAAACTTGTGATCAATTTATCAGCACCGATTGAGGAATAAGCCCCATAAGTGTAGCCTTTTTCCTCTCTTAGGTTCATAAACAACCTTGAGGATGCACCTCCACCTAGAATGTAATTCAATACCCTTGAAGCCAGATAATCAGAATTGCTCAAGTTCATTTCGAGCGGATAAGTCACATCTACGACAGACTGTACGGATGCTGATCTGTCCACTAATGCTACGGTATTTTTTGCAGGAAGAGTTGGTTTTTCATAGGAATGGGTCGGAACATTTCCTTTTTCCCATTTACTGAAATACTTCTTGACCAAAGCTTCTGCCTCTTTTTTGTTGATGTCCCCTACAATGGCAAGGTATGCGATGTTAGGTTTAAAATAAATATCGTAGTAAGACTTGATATCCTCCACCGTGATGTTTTTGACAGTAGCTTCAGTTTCTGATTCTCCATAAGGATGGTTTGTTCCAAAATTAAGTGTGGATGTCAACCTTCCTGAGATGGAATTTGGGTCGTCTTTGCTTGCGGCCAAGCCTGAAATCGTCTGTTTTTTAAGTTTATCCAATTCTTCTTGCGGAAAAACAGGATTGTATAATACATCCGTCATCAATTCGAGCACTTTTTCTTGGTGTTTTTTCAATGAGGCTGCATAAATGGAAGAAGCACTGGCATTGATGGAAGCACCGATAAAATCAATTTCCTCATCCAATTGGTCTTTTGTTCTGTTGGAAGTTCCTCCGGTCATCATCTGACCTACCATATTGAGCATTCCGGCCTTATCTCCTTCGAAAATGGGATCTCTTTCCAAGACTAATGAAAAAGCAACCCTTGGCAATTTCCTGTTTTCGACAACAAATACCTTTAGTCCGTTTGGAAGGGTAAAGGAGTCTGCATTTCCAAGTTTGATTTCTCTCGCCGGACCCGGTTCAGGATAGGAACTCCTATCAATCTGTGCAAAGCCTGATTGAACAACAAAGGCTAATAATATATATAGGATTATATTTTTCATGTTTTCTGATAGTATGAATAAAAGTGATTGGGAAAGTATCTTTTATCAATTTTTATTTTCCTTCATCGATGCTCCTGCAGGAGTTTCAGGAACTTGTGCTGACTTTGGCAGATAATACAAAACTACCCTTCCGTTCAACGAAAGGTACTCATTGGCTACCCTTTTTATGTCTTCAGGAGTTACCTTTGAGTAATATTCCATCTCCTGATTGATATAATCTGTCTTCCCGTAGAACACTTTTGACTCAGCGAGATTTTGTGCAATTCCTGCCATTGAACTGTTTTTAGTGACAAGGTCATTTTCGATGATATTTTTTAATTTTTGAAAATCCTTGTCGGAGATACCTTCTTTCTGAACCTTGGCTAAAATGACATCCATTTCATTTTCAAGTTCTTTTGGATCAACTCCCATATTTGCAATGCCATACATCAAAAACACACCTCCATCTTCTAGATCCAATGGAATAGCAGCTACTCCCAATGCCTTTTGTTGTTTGTCCACCAGTTCTTTCGTCATCAAGGAAGAATTCCCTCCCGCCAAGTAGGTCGAAAGCATAGAAAGGGCATATGAGTCAGGATGGTTTTTTGGAGGGAGATTGTAGGATTGGATCACAGCAGGAATCTGGATATTGTCATAAATGACGTCACGGGTTTCAGTTGTTTTTTTCGGTTCTGTGATGTTTGGACGGTAAAAATCAGATGGGCCTGACGGGATTTCACCGAAATAATCTCTAACCCACCTTTCAGCCTGACCATAATCTATATCTCCTGCAATAGTCAGGGTGGAATTTCGCGGCACATAATAAGCTTCATGAAAAGCCATAAATTCTTCCAATTTGGCTGAATCCAAATGTTCCATGGATCCGATCACAGGTGACATATAAGGATGCTTGACAAAAGATCTTTTCATTGTCTCAGGAAGAATTGTACCATATGGACGGTTGTCATAAGATTGCCTTTTTTCCTCTTTGATGACTTCTCTTTGGGTATCGACACCGATTTGATCGATTTTAGGATGAAGCATTCTTTCAGATTCCATGTATAAGGCAGTTTCCAATTGATTGGAAGGAACAATCTCATAATAGTACGTCACATCGTTTGATGTAAAAGCATTGAGTGTACCACCGATAGACTGGATTTTGCTCATATATTCACCCCTGCCGATATTCTCTGTACCTTCAAAAAGCAAATGCTCAAAGAAGTGGGCAAAACCTGTCCGATCCGGTTTTTCATTTTTGGACCCGACATGGTACAAAACAGATACAGCCACAATTGGAGTACTGTTGTCTTGGTGCATAATCACATTCAAACCATTGTCCAAGGTAAATTCCTTGAAATCAATCTTGTTTTGGGCTATCGCCGAAAGTGTCAAAAAGACTCCCGCCAACAGCGTAAAGGTAAACTTTCTCATATACTTGGATTTAGTTTTTGGTTCATGTAAGTTTTACTTTTTTTAATCAGATTTGTTTATCAAAAAAGGATAAAAGAATAAAAACGGATACCGGTGAAGAAATTTTTAAGTTATTTCTGCGAAAAATATAACACAATCAATAACTGAACAAATCTCCAACTAAATATTTTCAGTCAATTTCTTTACTCCCATAAATCTCATTTTGGAATCAGGGCAATAACCTACCGAGTATTTCTTTGGCTTCATGCCATTTCAGTCTAGGGCCAAATTGACTCACAATTTTAGAACTTGCCATTGAGGCCAATTTTCCGCTTGATGCATAGCTATGTCCATTGGTAATCCCATACATAAATGCACCTGCAAACATATCTCCTGCTCCATTGCTATCGATTGCCACTGTTTTGTAAGGTTCTATGTCTATAAATGTGTCTCCATCCCAAATCATAGCGCCATTTTTTCCTTGTGTGATTACAAAATGTTTGGCAGCCTTTTTCAATTCCTCCCTAGCCTCAAGAATGTTTTCCTTTCCTGTAAAAAGCATGGCCTCCTCTTCATTGGCAAAAAGCAAGTCAACACTCGGACCGATTACTTCATCAAAACCGGTATGAAAATACTTTACCATTGCAGGGTCTGAGAACGTCAGAGCGACTTTAGTGCCGGCTGATTCTGCAGTTTTCTTGGCATGGACCATGGCTTCTCTGCCGTTTGGAGAGGTAACCAAATAGCCTTCGATAAACAAATATTTGGAATCTTTGATAGCCGACTCACTCAGATCTTGAACGGAAAAATTTTGGGTAATTCCCAAAAATGTGTTCAGAGTTCTTTCAGAATCTTCGGTAACCATTACAAGACATTTGCCTGTAATTCCATCCTGGGGGACTTTACCTTCCAGGCTGTTGTCTACTCCGGAATTTTTTAAATCCTCAAGATAAAAATACCCCAATTCGTCATTGGCCACTTTACAACAATAGAAGGCATTTCCACCAAATTGGCTCACCGCAATGACTGTGTTCGCTGCAGATCCACCACACTGTTTTTTTGCTTCTTTGGTATTTATCACCTTCATGAGAGCATTTTGACGGTTTTCATCAACCAGTGTCATCAGGCCTTTTTCAACGTGATTGTCAAAAAAAAACTGGTCGGATACTTTAAATTCTATATCTACAAGAGCATTGCCTATGCCCGTTACATCGTATTTTTTCATGTTTTGTTGATTTATTAATAATTGGTTTATTTATGCCAAAAGGGCGATCCCACAAAAGCAGACCTTTTTCATTCAAAAATCTTATGCCTTTCAAATGGCAGCGATCTATCGAATAAATACCTGTAGGTATGGTGGGTTTTATAAATCTTAGCATTCAGTTGCTCACAGACGCGCATCATTTTGGGATTAAAATCACCAATCCAATTCATTTCAATTGTTTTGTAAGGAAAAGAATCATGACGTGCAAAAGTTTCATTGTAGGCCATAATCATTGCGCTTTCCACACCTTTCCCTTGAAATTCCGGAATTACTCCAAATACCAAGCCCAACATTTTATTGGGTGGGAAAAAAGTTTTGTACCATAGAAATTTGAGTTTTCCAATTAAATCTAATTTCCCATCCACATATTTGAATATCTGGTTGATCTCCGGAATATTGATAAAAAAAGAAACCGGTACGCCTTTATAAAAGCCAAAATAGACCAATCGGGGATCTCTGATAGGTTTTAATTTGGCAAACATCAATTGGGTTTCCATAAGTGTGAGACTTTTCCCCATATGCTTTGCCCAAGCTTTGTTATAGACTTCCATAAAATATTCTGGGGCTTTTTCTGAAAGCTCTTTCCCCGTCAGGTGTCTAAATGAAAAATCCGGATCAGCCAAAACTTTGTTCGCTCTTTCTACCATTTTGGCATCAAAATTTCCTCCTTGTACAGGCCTCATATAGGTATACTGTTTGAAATAAACTTGAAACCCGTAATCTTCGAAGAATTTTTTATAATATGGAAAATTCCAAGGCATGTTGTAATTAGGAGGCGAAAAACCCTGAACCAATAAGCCCCACCATTTATCACGCTCACCGAAGTTGACCGGACCATCCATCGATTCTATACCCTGCTTTTCAAGCCAGGATTTTGCAGTGTCAAACAAAAGGAAGGCAACTTTGCTGTCATTTATTGCCTCAAAGAAACCAACTCCACCTGTCGGTTGCTTTTCTTTCCATTTGGGATGGATAAAGGCGGCAATTCTTCCAATAGTGTTTCCTTTTTGATCCTTGACAAGCCATCTTTTGGCTTTTCCGCCTTGCTTGAACAGCTTATTTGTCTCCGGCTCAAACAATCCCTGTATGTCTTTATCAAGAGGTCTTATCCAGTTTTTCTCATTTTTATATAGCCTTACGGCCATTTCCAAAAATTCTCTTTCAAGCGCTGGACTGTTGACTTCCAGAATATCCATAGTCATATTTTTAATTAAGCGGCTAAAAATAGGGAGATAATTTTAAAGTACGAAAGCGTCATTTCTCAGTTGCATCGCAATATGAAAAATACCGATTCTATTTGGGACGGAAAAAAGTGATCAGAAGACTTTTTCTCCCTTATTTACCCAAATGCTCCACGTTCTGTTGTAGGTATGGATGCGGTTTGTCCTCTTTTGATCTTGGTACACAGGACGGTCTTCATTAATCCAATGAAAAATCCCTCCATAAAGGTTATAAACCTCTTTATATCCTGCGCTTTTGAGTTTTTTACCAATTTCCTGACTTCGTGCACCTACCGAACAGTAAACCACTATCGGTTTATCTCTTGCAACATCTTTTATGCTTTCCAATGAAAAAGTATCGTAGCCAACCCATCTTGCATTTTTCAGGTGGCTCACTTCATATTCCTCTTTTTCTCTGGTGTCGAGCAAAATTGCCTTTCCAAGAATTTCATCTTGGTCCAAATACACCAATGGAAATTCATTATCATAAATCCCATTCAGCATGGTTTTATATGCAAAACTTTGACTGAAAGCAGGGAAATAAAATAAGAATCCAAGGAGGAAAATTCCAAGAATACGGATTCGCATGAGATTGAACTTGTTAAATTCCAAAATTGGATCTAGTCAGTGAATACTTTCTTGTAAACAAAAAAAAATTATAAATGATTGGATTAGCCTAAAAAAACTGATTTCAACAACTGTCAGCAAGGATGGTTATTTTTCAGTTTAAGAAATTTCATCCATAGAAATCAGACAACCTTGCCAAACCTCTCTTGTCAAGAACAAGGATTTTCTTTCCTTCAAAGTCGATCAACTCGTCCTTTTTGAATTCAGAAAGTAGTCGGATTACCGTTTCGGTTGCAGTACCCACCAAGCCTGCGATTTCTTCTCTTGTGAGTACAATGTCAATTTTCTCACCTGCATTCCCATCTATCCCGTAAGTCTCACTGAGTTTCAATAGCGTAAAGGCTAGCCTTTCTCTTATTGACTTTTGTGTGGCATCTGTAAGTTTGTCCTCCATGATTCCTAAATCATGGCAAAGTGCTTTGGTTACTCTTCTATGGAATTCTGTGTCTTCGGCCAATACCTTTAAAAAAGATTCTCTTGGGACAAAACAGATTTTGGCATCTTCTACAATTGTGGCAGAATTGGAATATGACTCTTCACCAAGCAGGGAAGCATATCCTAAAAAATCACCTTTTTTTGCTAGTCTGATAATCTGCTCTTTCCCATTGGATGCGGTTTTATAAACCTTTACTACCCCATCATTGATGCAGAAAACACCCAAGGGTTTGGTCCCTTCATAAAATAAAATCTGACCTTTTTTGTGTGTGATAAAATTTTTATGATCCGATAAATGGCATAAATGTGGTTCAGAAAGATTGGCGAAGAGTGAAAATTTTCTGCTCATGCAAAGCTCACATGGAGTACTTTTTTCTATCGTTTTCATATCAATTGGTTAAAACCGCTGAACAAACTTAAATGATAAATATAATTGATTACATGACAAATATCACATTAATCAAGGTTGAAATTGAGGTAAATCTGATATTTGTTCATAATAATTTACTTCAAAATTGTATTTCAAGAACAAATGCTGCCTACCGTTACTAATTCCCATGAAGGCAGCCCCAATTGTCTTGTTATAGACCGCCACCTGTTCTACTGTTTTTTTGGAAAGCTTGACTTCGGGTGCCTTGCATTCGATCAATAGGAATGGATTTCCAGTTCTATCTAACACCAAAATATCAAATCTTTTTTGAAGAGAGTTATATATTACTTCTTTTTCCAAAGAAAAAAGTCCTTTGGGATAGTTCCTATGTTGGACCAAAAAAGAAATCATATGCTGTCTTACCCATTCTTCAGGGGTCAATATCAAATATTTCTTTCGAAGGGAATCGAAAATGCTTAATTTCCCATCAGATTCCTGAATTTTGAATTCAAATTCCGGAAAATTGAGGGCAAATTGCATAAAACCATACCTATCCTCCACCATTCCGCAAATATGTCCGCTTTCTTGTTAGAAACATCCACTAAACTCTCTAAAATGAAGAAATTTATTTTCTCATCGCTTTTGTATTCTACTTTTTCAATTTTTTCTTGTACTACAAAGGAGAAAGTTGATCTCATAGTACATAACGGTATTGTTTACACAGTAGATGAAGGTTTCACAATAACAAACGCATTTGCTGTCAAGGACAACCGATTTGTGGCAGTAGGCAATGACAATGCCATACTTTCAAAATATGACTCCGAGGAAATCATTGACTTACAAGGAAAACCAATTTATCCAGGATTTATAGATGCACATTCCCATTTTTATAGGTATGGATTAGGATTACAGGTCGCTGATTTACTTGGTGCAGAATCAGAAATAGAATTGGTGGAAAGGGTAAGGATTCATGCTGAAAATAACCCTGAGGCTGCATGGATATTAGGTAGGGGTTGGGACCAAAACCTTTGGGAGTCTAAGGAATTTCCAACCAAAACTAAATTAGACTCGCTTTTTCCTGACAAACCTGTACTTCTGACGCGAATTGATGGTCATGCCGCCCTGGTCAACCAAAAAGCTTTGGATCTTGGAGGGATCACTTCATCCACATCAATGGTCGGTGGAAAGGTTATTTTAATCGGAAACAAGCCGACAGGAGTTTTGATTGACAATGCCATTGGATTAGTTTCCTCGAAAGTTCCGGATCCAAGCAAAGAAGAAGCCCGGATAGCCATGACTAGCGCCCAAGAAAACTGTTTTGCGGTAGGACTGACTACAGTAGTGGATGCAGGTTTGGATAAAGAAACTATCGACTTGATCTCCGAGATGCACAAAGACGGTTCTTTGACCATGCGTGTATATGCAATGATTAACCCAACCGAAGCCAATATGGCGCATTATTTCAAAACTGGAATATACCAAGATGACAACCTCACAGTAAGGAGTTTTAAAATTTATGGAGACGGCGCTTTGGGTTCAAGGGGTGCCGCATTGCTCAAACCTTATCATGATCATGCAGATTACTACGGGTTCCTTCTCAAAAATCCGGAGGAATTTGATGAACTCGCCAAAAAAATGTACGAAAACGGCTTCCAAATGAACACCCATTGTATAGGTGATTCAGCCAACAGAACGTTATTGGACATTTATGCCAAATACCTGAAAGGAAAAAATGACCTCAGGTGGCGGATCGAGCATGCACAAGTGGTAAGCAAAGAAGATATGCCCAAATTTGCACAATACAGCGTCATCCCATCTGTTCAGCCTACCCATGCCACCTCTGATATGTATTGGGCAGGTCAACGGCTTGGCCCTTTTAGGATAAAAACAGCATATGCCTACAAAGAGCTTTTGGATCAAAATGGCATATTGGCTTTAGGAAGTGATTTTCCGGTAGAACATATCAATCCACTTTATGGCTTTCATTCTGGTGTAGTACGAAAAGATGCAAAAAATTGGCCTGAGGATGGATTTCAGCCTGAAAACAAAATCACAAGAGAGCATGCTTTAAAAGGTATGACCATTTGGGCTGCATTTGCCAACTTTGAAGAAAATCTAAAAGGAAGCATTGAACCGGGCAAACTCGCGGACTTTGTAGTCTTGGAAAAAGACATCATGACGGCGCCTGAAAATGAGTTAAGAGAAATCAAAATCTCAGGAACATTCGTTGGCGGGAAAAAGGTTTATTAACTTCGCAATCTAAAAAGAGTCAAAATTCCAGGTATGGTTTGAGTCTGTCCACCCATTCTTTATTGAATATTTTGATTTTGAGCAAGTCGTCTGCTGATTGATAAGGTCCATGCTGCTCCCTAAATGCAATAATGACTTTGGCTGATCCGTAGTTGATATACGGATGTTTTGCCAAATCATTCACATCAGCCTGATTGATCAGGATTTTGTTTTTGATTTCAGGGACAAATTCAAAATATTCAAAAACCTTTTCCAAAACTTCAGGCGTCATTCCGTAGACTTCCAATAATTGGTCCTTGCTATATAAACCGCCCATATTTTCACGGTATTTGACCACTCTTCCTGCCATCGTCTGACCAATCCCGGGTACAATCTGAAGCACAACAGAGTCAGCATCCGAGAATAATATTTTGTTAAGTTGTGGACTTTTGGGTTTTTGATATGTATTGGCCTTTTTGACTGTGTCTGATTTGAAATCAATCAATTGGTTTTGAAAATTACTCTGGTAAGGTTTCCATCCGGCCATCACCAAGCTGTCTATTTTAATAGAGTAGGCTAAATATTTCTCTTCATTTTTCTTTCTGACTAACCAATCATAGCCTAAGGGAATAAGATAAAGGACAATAAGGGCAGGCACAACCAAAACGAAACCTCTTGATTCCCTTTTGGAGAATCCAAAATACGACTTCAGAAAAAAATAAATTTTAGCCATTTGATATAATTATTGAAAAACATAATCCAATCGCAACCGATAAATCGTATCTATCCCTGATAAAGTAATTCGATTGGAATTATTTTACAATTATTACGAAATTTGAAATTGAAAACCAAAAATTTAAGTTTTGTCTTTTTTATTTAGACCGAATTTAAATTGAACGGAAGTAAAGGGAAATTATCTTTTGCTATCTAATCTGAATTAAATTTGTAACGCAAAAGTATCTAAAATGCAAAAAACGTTTAGAGCCATCAGTTTATCGCACAAAAGTGCTCCTGTCGAAATACGGGAAGTCATCGCACTCGATGAGGGTTCCATCCATTCTCTTTTACTTAAACTGAAAGATTTTTTCAGCATTACAGACACGCTTATCCTATCCACCTGCAACAGGACAGAAGTATATTATTCCCACGAAATTGACCTTAATGAAGAAATCATCAAACTCATCGGTCTGGAAAAAGGCTTGACCAATGTGGTTGATTACATGGAATATTTCAAAATCCATAACGAGGACAGAGATGCCATCGAACATCTGTTTAGGGTGTCAACGGGTCTTGAGGCCCAAGTGGTAGGTGATATGCAAATTTCCAATCAGGTAAAACGGGCTTATCAGGCTTCCGCTGACTTGGACATGGCAGGGCCTTTTTTGCACAGATTGATGCACATGATCTTCTTTACAAGTAAACGGCTTGTACAAGAAACCGCTTTCCGTGATGGGGCAGCGTCAGTTTCGTATGCAGCCGTCGAACTTATCGAAGAACTTACTTCTAATACTTACCAACCAAGGGTTTTACTTATTGGCGTAGGTGAAATTGGCGAAGATGTTGCCAAAAATATGGTACACATCCCTGATGCTAAAGTCACTATCACCAACAGAACTTTTGAAAGGGCAAAGGCTTTGGCAGATGAAATGGGATTTGAAGTGATTCCCTTTGAGAATTGCTTTGAAGCCATGAAAGAGGCCGACGTAATTGTTTCCTCAATCATGAAATCAGAGCCATATATCACCAAGAAGATGGTGTCTGAAATCGAAATCAACAGCTATAAGCTTTTCGTAGATCTATCGGTACCGAGAAGCATAGAAACAAACCTGGAGGAAATTCCCGGGGTGATGCTTTATAACGTAGACAATATAAGAAGTAAGGCAACTGAAACTCTCGAGAAACGCCTTGCTTCTATTCCACAAGTCGAAAAAATTATAACTGAAAGTATTGAAGACTTTTTTAACTGGAAAAAAGAAATGATGGTTTCTCCGACCATCAATAAGCTTAAAAATGCATTGGAACAAATCCGTCTGGAAGAAATGGAAAGATTCCTTAAAAATGCTGATGAGGCACAGGTTGCTATGATTGATAAAATCACCAAAAGCATGATGCAAAAAATCCTCAAAGTCCCTGTGGTTCAGCTTCGCGCTGCATGCCAAAGAGACGAAGCGGATAAAATGATCGGAATCTTATCGGATCTTTTTGATCTTGAAAAAGATCCAGAAAAAAAGGTCTAGAATATTCCCCGCACTATCTTGAATTACAGATTCAATCCATTTATTTTACCTTCGTCAATTTCTAGATTTATGAAGCTTAAAATTTATTGGACAGTACCTCTTTATCTCATTTTTGTAACAATCACTGCGGAAACAGTAAAATCCCAGACCTATGAAGTTTTTGACCAAAACCTTAAACTAAAGTCGAGAATTGAATTTGACCAAATCAGTATTTTGGGAGAATCTGTAAGGATAAGCACTTCCAACAACCAACTTAAACTGCTAAGCAAGGAATATAAGCCATTTGTAGACTTAAAGGCAATTTCTGTATACAAATACGAACAACCTTGGATAGTCGTGGAAAGCCCCAACGGAAAAGGAGCATTTCATGAATATGGTGAAGAAATTTTTGCTACTGAATATGATGAAATTCAGATTTTGTATACCAGGCTGCTTGCCAGAAAAGGAAATGAATTTTGGATTTATTATCATTCCTCAAGAAAAACCGAATATTTAGGGGTTTTTCTCGAAGCAAAATTGGCAATGAACGGCCAGGTAATCGCTAAGAATCCTGAGGGTTACTATTTGTTACCTATTTCCGAAACTCCTGATAAGCAATATGAACATCTTCAAGAGGTAAATGAAAGTTTCTTGATTTCAAAAGAAAGTACGGGATACGGATTGATAAACAGAGATGGTGATTACATTTTAGATCCTATTATAGACCATATGGTCTATCTTGAAGGTGATTATTTTTATGCATTTGATGGAAAACAATACATGCTTGTCAGATGCCTTGAAGAAAGGGCAGATATCAAATATACATCATACCATAAAATTACACTTGAGGACGGAATGCTTTTGGAATATATTCACGGAAAGCTGCGGAGAGTAATGGATAATGATGGGATTCTTTTGGATCAAGTTGGGATGGAAAAAGTTTCGGATGTTGGGTCAAAGCATTACAATGTTTGGCTGAGAGATAATAAAGTGGGTCTTTTAGGACCTAATGGATGGGAAGTTTCCCCCATTTCGGAAGTTGATTTGATCCTTCAGGGAAGTGAAAGCCTTTACCCGGCAAAAAAATCCGGTGCTTTTGGTTTCATCGATAAATCAGGAAACTGGGTAGTTGAAAACCGCTTTGAAGAAGTTAGGAAGTTCAAAGAAGGAATCGCTGCATTCATGCTCAATGGGAATTGGGGCTATATTGACAACAAAGGTACTATAATCTTAGAGGCAGAATATGAGCATGTTTCAGATTTCAATAAAGGAAAAGCTATTGTTAAGCGTGAAGGCAGGTACTTATTGGTTGGCAAGGACGGTCTCCCAATTTTAGAAAAAACTTTCGACAGGATTTCATTGGCTGCCGACAGTTATTTTATTACTGAAAATGATGAAAAGTTTGGTTTGATTTCACCTGAAGGAAAAGAAATAGTGGAACCAAAATTTGAAGAACTTAGAAGAGAAGATTTAAATAAAATCTTGGTAAGGCTTGGGGATAAATATGGGATTTTGGATGAAAATGGCGACTATATCCTCCCCGTTTATTATAAAAGTATAGTATTCGATGTCGGCACCAATCAAATTCTGGCTGAAGATGACTATCAATTTGCGCCCCTAGAACCCATCGAAAACATTAATAACAAAAAGAAAAAGGGTACATGAACCAAACCTTAGATTATTGGCAATGAAAAGGCCTGACCCGAATTTGAAATCGGATCAGGCCTTTTTTATTTAAAATATTATTATTTCTTGTCTCCTTGTTTTCCTCTACCCCCTTCGGTGCCGCTTGCGACATCAGTACCAGCTATTGAAGACCTCATTTCAGTATCAGATTTGATGTTTTCCATTTTATAATAATCCATGACACCAAGATTGCCGCTTCTGAATGCCTCAGAAATAGCTTTGGGGATCTCTGCTTCAGCAGCGATTACAAGAGCCCTCATCTCAACCGTTCTTGCTTTCATTTCCTGCTCCAATGCAACTGCCATAGCACGTCTCTCTTCCGCTTTAGCTTCTGCTACTTTTAGGTCAGCAGAAGCCTGGTCAATCTGCAACTTGGCTCCGATATTGGTTCCGACATCAATATCCGCAATGTCTATTGAAAGGATTTCAAATGCTGTTCCTGCATCCAAGCCTCTTTGAAGCACTAATTTTGATATTTTGTCAGGGTTTTCCAGCACACTCTTATGGTTCAAAGAAGAACCTATTGAGGTTACAATACCCTCTCCTACTCTTGCCAAAATGGTTTCCTCTCCGGCACCACCTACAAGCTGGGCAATATTAGCCCTTACTGTCACCCTTGCTTTGGCAATCAGCTGAATTCCGTCCGCAGCCACTGCAGCCACATTTGGCGTATTGATGACCTTAGGATTTACAGAAATCTGTACAGCTTCAAAAACATCCCTTCCTGCAAGATCAATTGCGGTAGCTTGTTTGAATGTCAATGTAATATTTGCTTTATCGGCGGAAATCAGTGCCCGGATTACATTTGGTACATTGCCACCGGCAAGGTAATGTGTTTCGAGGTCGTTTGTTGTCAGGTCAAGCCCTGCTTTAGTGGCTGTAATCAACGAATTGACAATAACTCCGGGAGGCACTTTCCTGATTCTCATTCCTATCAACTCTCCGATCCCCACTTTAACATTTGAGAAAATGGCTGTTATCCATAAATTGACAGGGATAAAGTATAAAAACACAAAAAGCAATATCAGCGCGGCAAATGCTGTAAACAAAATAATGGCCGAATTTGACATGTCCATAAATTATGATTTAATGATGATTGTATTGTTTTCCAATTTAGTGATAAAAACTGAGGTGCCTACCGAAATAAAACCTGATTCTGATTTGACCTCATAAATCCCTTCACCGATTTCAGCTTTTCCAATTGGTTTGACATCAGAAATAGTGATTCCTTTCATTCCTACTTCCAAGCCTTTGAGCCGGTCATCAAATGCCCTGCTTTTGATTGCGCTTTTAAGTGCAAATTTCTTCCAGGCTCCTGTACGGAAGCCATAGATCAATGCCCCAAAATTAAGAACAAGGGAAGCCACCAAAACCATACTCGCTACTTGCCTGTCAAAAGTCACAAAGGCGTAATAAATCCCCACTGCAGTCACAAAAACACCGATGATTCCCACAATTGTAGTTCCGGGGACAAAAAGGATTTCAGCGATCACCAAGATCAATCCAATCAGGAGGAGCGTACTTAAGATAAACCAAACCATTTCTTTTATTTTCCTTGAAATTAGTCAGTTTTTTGATCGAGAAAAATCGAAAATAAAATTAAAGCAAAAAAAATGCCTTCCCATCAAAATGAGAAGGCACCTTTAAGGTTTTACATTTATCAATAGGCTCTTGCAAAGTAAACTCTACCTTGGGAAGGATTTCCGGTAAGGATGCATTTCCCTTTTTCTTCCTTTCTGTCTATGGGAATACATCTGATAGTCGCTTTGGTTAGTTCTTTGATTTTTTCTTCTGTTTCAGAAGTACCATCCCAGTGGGCAGATAGAAATCCACCTTTGGACTCCAATAATTCTTCAAATTCAGACCATGAATTGACCTCAGTGGTCATCTGTTCTCTAAAATTGAATGCTTTTTTGTAGATGGTTTCTTGGATATCATCAAGCAAGTTACTGATATAATCCTCCAATACTATTTCTCCAAGATTTACGGTTTCTTTGGTAAGGGTATCACGTCTTGCCAGTTCTATTGTATTGTTTTCCAAATCCCTAGGTCCCATAGCTATCCTGAGTGGAACACCTTTGAGTTCATATTCAGCAAATTTCCATCCTGGCTTATGTGTGTCTCGGTTGTCAAAATGTACGGAAATGCCTTTCCTCCTAAGTTTACCGATGATTTCTTTGGCTTTAGCAGAAATCTTATCTAATTCCTCCTCACCTTTATATATCGGAACAATGACTACTTGGTTTGGTGCAAGCTTTGGCGGAAGAACCAATCCGTTGTCATCCGAATGCGCCATTATCAAAGCACCCATCAATCGGGTACTTGCTCCCCAGGATGTTCCCCAAACATATTCTAGTCCTCCTTCTTTTGTTGCAAATTTGACATCAAAAGCTTTGGCAAAATTTTGACCAAGAAAATGGGAAGTTCCCGCTTGCAGGGCTTTACCATCCTGCATCAATGCCTCAATGCAATAAGTGTCCTCAGCTCCTGCAAATCTTTCATTGGCACTTTTTACTCCTTTTACAACGGGAAGGGCCATAAATGATTCTGCAAATTCTGCATAAACATTCATCATTTTAACAGTTTCCTCAATTGCCTCTGCCTTTGTAGCATGTGCAGTGTGTCCCTCTTGCCACAAAAATTCAGTTGTCCTTAAAAACAACCTGGTTCTCATTTCCCATCGGACCACATTTGCCCATTGATTTACCAACAGCGGCAGGTCCCGATAGGATTGTATCCAATTTTTATAAGTACTCCAAATCACAGTTTCAGAGGTGGGTCTGACTATCAATTCTTCTTCCAACTTGGCTTCCGGATCGACGATCACACTTTTTCCATCCTCAGAGTTTTTGAGTCGGTAATGGGTCACTACCGCGCATTCTTTTGCAAATCCTTCAATGTGGCTGGCTTCTTTGGAAAGGTAAGATTTTGGAATGAAAAGAGGGAAGTAAGCATTTGTATGCCCTGTTTCCTTAAACATTCTATCGAGCTCTGCCTGCATTTTTTCCCAGATAGAATACCCATATGGTTTGATAACCATACAACCTCTTACAGGGGAATTTTCAGCCAAATCAGCCCGTTTTACTAATTCATTGTACCACAGAGAGTAGTCTTCACTCCTTTTTGGCAATCCTTTACTCATAGTGTTTTTTGATTTCAAAAATCTAATTATCTTCGCTAATTACTGTAGGGGGCAAATATAATCCAAAAAATGATAACCCTCTCTTATATGACTCGTATATAACGGTAATTAGTAAAAGCCAAACAAATGAAAAATCTTAACAAAATATTGATCCTTGGAGCAGGTACAGTTCTTATCCTCTCTTCTTGCAGCACTAGTCAAACAGCAACAAGGGGTAGAGAAACCGACGATCTATACTTTATGGCTTCAGATGTCAAGGTAGCCACCCAGTTTGCAGTTTCAAATAATAATCCGGAGAGTTTCAGAGAATTAAACACTGTAAATCCGGCTGAATTTGAGCAAGAAAATTTTTCAGCAAGAAATGTAAATCCCGAATATATAGCCAAATATCAATCTCAGAACGCATCCCAAAATACCGGTGAGGTATATTTTGACGACAATGAGGTACAAGAATCAAATCCAAATGTAAATGTTTATAATAATTTCTACGGTTCAGGTGCGGGAGTGAATGGGGCAGGATGGAACACTGGACTTAACGTAAATGTTGGATTCGGCATGGGTTTCGGTGCTCCGATGTGGGGTATGGGAATGGGATGGGGAATGCCAATGTGGGGAATGGGATGGAACTCAATGTGGGGATGGAATATGGGAATCGGATGGGGAATGGGAGGAATGTGGGGTAACCCATGGATGAATCCTTGGATGAACCCATGGATGGGTGGCGGAATGTGGGGTTGGGGACGACCAGGATGGGGTATGCCAGGATGGGGATGGGGAGCTCCAGGATGGGGCGGAGGAAATTGGGGCGGTGAAAACGGCCGTCAAGTAGTAAGAGGGGGTAGACCCGGTAGAGACTCCGGTATGGCTTCAGTGGGGAACAGACCAGGAACAAATTATCCATCTACTGCAAGATCAGCCAGAAGAGATGCTGTAAGTCCTGACAGGTCTGTCGGAGCTAGCAATAGGACTGCCGGAAGGGATTTTGGTAGATCACAAAATGATTACTACAATAGCTCAAGAAGTAGGGTTGCTAATTCCGCAGCTACCGGAAATAGAAATGTAGGATCAGCCGCAGCAACAAGACCAAGTAATAGGACCGGGATTGACAATGCCCGCCCAACTTATAACTCCAGGGGCAATTCCGGAATGTCAAACGGAACTGTCAATAGAGGTGGCACCACCTCTCCAAGTTTCAACAACAGAGGAACAACAAATACAAACAGAGGTGCAAACCCTTCTTACAACAGAGGTAACACAATGAATAATAATAGATCTACAACACCATCGAGAGGTGGAAGTATGTCAGCTCCATCAAGGGGTGGCAGTATGTCAGCCCCAAGTCGAAGTTCATCTCCTTCGTTCAGTTCACCAAGTAGAAGCGGTGGAAGCAGTATGGGAGGAGCAAGTCGAGGAGGCGGAATGAGCTCCGGTGGTTCTAGAGGAGGCAGAGGGGGAAGATAATTCCCCTTTTTTTATAGAGCCTTAATGAAGTTGAAATTTTAAATCTTCTCTTGTTTAATACCCTAAGTCAAATTTCCATATTCCTTATATGATTTCGAAAAAACATTTATTGCTAGGAATTTTTATGGTTTTTTTAGGTACTTCTACGGTACTAGCCCAGTTTGGATATTATGAAGATGCACTTAGATTCAGCCAGTTTAGATCAACAGGCTCAGCCAGAATAATTGGTTTAGGAGGAGCTCAAATGTCTCTGGGTGGCGATATTTCAAATATCCACACCAATCCTGCAGGACTCGGATTTTTCAGAAGGTCAGAGTTTAGTTTCTCATCAGCTTTTGGAACATGGAATACAGAATCCAATTATTTGGGTCAAATCCAAGATGACCGTACGGGAAATTTTTCTATTCCTAATTTGAGTTTGGTCATCAGCAATCCTAGACAGGGAGCTTTAAATACCAATGCATTTAAAGGTGGATCATTTGGTATCAGCTTCAATAGAATGAATCATTTCAATAGCCAATTCGGCTATTTTTCAGATATTGAAGGAGATGTTTCCATAATTGATTTCTTTCTTCAGCAGGCAAATGGAATACCGGAAAGTCAAATTGAAAATTTTGGACTAACAGGATTGGCTTATCAGACTTTCCTCATCAATCCCATAGCCTTCGATTCCAACGGAAATCCTATAAACAACCCTAGCCAATATGATTCATTTGTTTTAGGCTTTCCTTTTCAGGATGAAACAGTAATCACTGATGGAAGAATAAGTCAAACATCCATTTCTTATGGAGCAAACTTCCTCAACAAATTCTTTATTGGTGGCGGATTGGGCTTATCGTCAGTAAGATACAGTTCAAGAAAGAATTATAGAGAAGAATTTTTTGATGAACCTTTATTGAATTCCACAATAGATGAAAGACTCACCATGAGTGGTTTTGGTGCCAATATCAACCTTGGAATAATATTCAAGCCAATAGACCAGCTAAACTTAGGGGTCAATTTCCAATCTCCAACTTGGTATAATTTCAATGAACAATATGAGGCTAGGATGGTCAATAATTTTGACAATTTTTTCTTTGAAGATGAAAACATAACACTAACCAGAGAAGAAGCCTCATCTCCAATCACCATTGGCAATTATAACCTAAATACACCTTTGAGGTTGAGTGGAGGGGCGACAATTTTCTTGGGAAAAAGCGGCTTTATTACTGCAGATATCGACTATCTTGACTACAGTAAAAGCAGAATAAATTCAAGAGACTTCAATGCAGGTGCTGATAATCAACAAATCCGTGCATTGTTTGGCCAAACTTTGAATTACAGAGTCGGAGGTGAATTCAGATTTGACATTTGGAGAGTAAGAGGCGGGTACGGGTTTTATGGAGATCCTTTTGTTAACAGTAGTTTTGACAGAAGAACCCAACAGTATTCAGGAGGACTTGGTGTAAGGTTACAAGCCATGTACGTTGATTTTGCTTTGACTTCAACCAATTTTGATCAACTCTACAATTCTTTTCCTGTGGAGGAGGGTGGATTCAATATAGGCCCCTTTACCGAAATCAGAAACAACATCACTTCCGGAATCCTGACATTTGGTTTCAATTTTTAAAAAATCCCATTAATGCTGATAACAAGTGATCAGTGGAAATATCTTCTCCGCTGAGTATTATTTTTGATTTTAAGTAATAAAATTCGCGCTGAAGAATAAGATTTTTCAATTTTAAAGTGATTTCCCCCTCATCTAATCCGGCAAACATGGGTCTCTTTCCTGTTTGATCCCTCAATAATCTTTTATTGATCTCTTCCAAACTAACATCTAAATAAACCGAAACACCTTTTTGGTTAATGACCTCCATATTGTCATTAAAACAGGGAGTTCCCCCACCTGTTGATAGAACAAGCCCGTCTTCAGAAGCTAAAGTTTTTTCCAAAAAAAAAGTCTCGTACTCCCTAAATTTTCCTTCTCCTTCCAAAGTAAAAATTTCTCTTATTTTCTTTCCGGTTTCCTTTTCGATCAGCTGGTCTAAATCAATAAATGTGAAATTAAGTTGCTTAGCAATCTGTCTTCCAAAGGTAGATTTTCCTGAACCGGGCATTCCTACCAATACAATTTTCAATGGTGATTTCATTGGGCAAAAAGACTTTTTATCTCATCAGGACTAGGTGTATTCCTGTAATGGTATTTCTTGAGTACCACACCTTCCCGAATCAGCATAATCCCGGGATTGGAACGCATGATGGTTTTGATAACTGTGGCATCTCCCTGATAACCTTCTATTCCCCAGTTCCGGGAAGAAATTAATGCTTCGATTTCATCTACTGAAGAGGCTGCAACCAAAACCGGCGTGATGCCGCTTCCCTGAAGACCATTTATCATTTCATCAATTTTCCCAAGATGATCTGTATTCATTTTGGCCATGAATGTCACAAAAATCACCGCTTTATTGCCCGTCAAAATACCTTCGGTAAAATCACCTTCTTCATTCCAAACAGCAAAATCTGAAATCTTAGGCAACGCATCTTCATTTACCAAAACCATGTCCACAAACTCATAAGATTCATCGGTTGGATATTGGTCTAGAACTACCTCCTTTCCATCCTTTTTCATGATATAATTATACTGCAAAGGGGCTGAAGGCTTCATTGCTGTCGTGATATCGACACCTTCTTTATAAGCTCTAAAATCAATAAAAGGTAAATTTCTGATGGCAGTAATGGCCAAAACAAAAGAAAGGAGCAAACTAGACCTAACCACCCATTTGGCCCAATTTGGACTCTGATTTGAAAGATCATTTTTGAAAAAAAACAGGATTCCTATCAGCACCAATAAAATCACATCCTTGGTAAATGACTCCCAAGGTGTCAGCTTAATAGCGTCTCCAAAGCATCCACAGTCGGTAACTTTGTTGAAGTAGGCTGAATAAAAAGTAAGGAAGGTGAAAAACAAAAGCATGATTCCTAATGCCCAAACGGTAAGCTTTAACCTCACTCCAAGAATTAGCATCACACCCAGTACAACTTCCGCTACAACCAAAAAAACTGCTATTTCTAATGCATAATCTTTAAAAATAGAGAAGAATGAGGCAATATCATTGGAAAACACATCAAAGTATTCCTCCAATTTAATGGCGGTGCCTACCGGGTCATTAACTTTGATCAATCCTGAAAAAATGAACAGCCCTCCTACCAAGAACCTGATAATATATAGCATGGTTTGCTTAAGCATGATAATTCAATTTAATTAAACAGAAAACACAATAATTGATCATATCCTGATAATTGGCTTCAATTCCTTCTGAAACCAAAGTCTTTCCCTGATTGTCCTCGATTTGCTTTACCCTGTAGAGTTTCATCAAAATAATATCAGTCATGGACGCTACTCTCATGTCTCTCCAGGCCTCTCCATAATCATGGTTCTTGTCTTCCAATAAACTTCTGGTAGCCTCAACCCAATGGTCATAAAATGGTTCAAGTTCACTAAATGGGATCTCAAGACGTGTGTCATTTTGGTAAGAAATCTGAATCAAAGCGATAATGCAATAATTAATAATCCCGACAAACTCATCTGCAATCGGATCATTGACTTTTTGGTTCCCTTTTTCCTGAATCGATCTAATTCTTTGCGCTTTTATGAAAATCTGATCCGTGATGGAAGGAAGCCGAAGGATTCTCCATGCTGTCCCATAATCTTGGGTTTTCTTCTTAAAGAGTTCTTTACAATGGCCGATAACTTGATTATATTCGCTGACAGTTTGCGTTTTCAAAGTATTTCCGATTTTAATGATTTCTGATTTTCAACTGACTTCCGCCTCCGAAGATATATTATTTCCCACAAAAATAACATTCTGTTCCAAAGGAAAGCTATTGGTTTTGGATAGACCCTGGATTATGGGAATATTAAATGTGACTCACGATTCCTTTTTTGAAAACAGCAGGTTACTTACATCAAAAGAAGGTTTTTTGAAAGTTTCAGAAAGGATGATTTTCGAAGGTGTAGACATTTTAGATATCGGTGGCTACTCAAGCAGGCCAATGGCTGAGGATATTTCAATTGACGAAGAATTGAAAAGAACCATTTCTACGATTGAAAAAATCAAAAGGGAATTTCCCGACATCCTAATTTCAATAGATACTTTCAGGTCAAAAGTTGCCGAAGAGGCAGTTGCTGCAGGCGCAGATTTTGTCAATGATATTTCCGCCGGAGAACTTGATCCTTCAATGATTGAGCTAGTCGGAAAGTTAAATGTCCCCTACATAGCCATGCATATGAAGGGCAACCCAAAGACGATGCAAACAAAAACTGATTACGAGGATATTTTATCAGAAATAATGCATTATTTTTCTAATAAACTGAACCTATGCAAGAAAGCTGGCATTAAAGATGTATGGATTGACCCTGGATTTGGATTTGCCAAAACTTTGGAACAAAACTATTGGATTCTCAAAAATTTGGCTTATTTTAAAAGAATTCAAGCTCCGATAATGGTTGGGGTATCAAGGAAATCCATGATTCAAAAAATCCTTGGAGTTACGGCTGAAGATGCACTAAATGGAACAACTGCCTTGAATATGGCCGCCCTGATAAACGGAGCAAACATTTTGAGAGTTCATGACGTGAAAGAAGCAAAAGAAACCATCAAATTATATAAAGAAATTTACCCTTGACATTACTTTTCAAAATAGGATTTTTAGAAATATCCATTGTGAATATCATAGATATCACATTGGTGAGTATCCTTATATATCAGGTTTACAAACTCTTGAGAGGTAGCGTGGCGATCAAAATTTTCCTTGGCTTCTTATCCATATATTTGATTTATCTCATGGTAAGTGCTCTGAGGATGGAACTCCTTTCGATTATCTTGGGCCAATTTATGGGAGTAGGTGTGATCGCCGCAATCATCATATTTGCTCCGGAAATCCGTAAATTTCTTTTGATAATAGGCAGGTCTTCTTTCCTATCCAATGAAAATTTCTTTCAGGAATTGCTCTTTTGGAAAAAAAGAGAAAGTCATGCATTTAACATTAATCCAATAATCGAGGCATCAAAAAGTCTCTCAGGTACAAATACCGGTGCTTTGATGGTTTTGTCTAGCAATACCGAATTGAAGTTTTATGCTGAAAGCGGAGATATTCTGGATGCACAGATTTCAAAACGACTTCTGATTTCAATATTCAATAAATATAGCCCATTGCATGATGGAGCAGTAATCATCTATAATGGAAAGGTAAAAGCTGCAAGGTGTATCCTTCCTGTGACAGAAAGGGAAGTACCGGCCCAGTTTGGTCTGAGGCACCGTGCCGGTATAGGCATGTCAGAAGCAACTGACACTTTGGTATTGATCATTTCAGAAGAAACAGGACAGGTTTCTTTGGCGAAAAACGGAAAAATACTCCACAACCTTTCTTTTCAAGAATTACGGGAATTGATCAATGATTATCTTTCAGGAGTAGATATTGATGAAAAATTTGAATCAATTTCAGTATTCGAAAGAACAAAGCTTAAGAAAGTCACTCCAACAAGTGCATAAAAAAAGGGCTAAAAATTTCATTTTAGTCCTTTTTTTATACTTCAAAGCAAAGCTACTTCTATAATTTTTTTACGTTAATTGCATTTAGGCCTTTTTTGCCATCTTTAACATCATAGGTTACTTTGTCATTTTGGGCTACTTTGTCCACAAGTCCTGTGGCATGGACAAATACATCATTTTGAGACTCGTCATCAACGATAAAGCCGAATCCTTTTGCATCGTTGTAGAATTTTACTGTTCCGGTAAGCATGATAAATTTTAGAATTTTGTGGTTAAATGTCCTTTAAATGTAAATATACTAGATGACAAAACAAAAATTTATTTTGCTAAATTGGCCATATGAAAAAGCTTGTAATTATCAGGCATGCCAAATCTTCTTGGGATGATCCCTTTCTAAATGACCACGACAGACCACTTGCTGAGAGGGGACTTAAAGATGCCCCAAAGATGGCAAAGAGGTTAAATAAAGAAAAAATCTACCCCGATGCCATCATTTCTTCAGATGCTGAAAGGGCAAAAGCAACTGCCATCATTACCGCAGAATATCTGGATTTTTCACCAAAAAAGATAGATTTCAAGAAAGATTTATACCATTGCTCAGTGAATCAATTATTGTCAGAAATCAAAAAAACCCGAGATGAAGTCAAGACTTTATTCTTAGTGGGCCATAACCCCGGTTTAAATGATTTGATTTGGAAATTTGGCGGTGAAATTGATAACCTTCCGACTGCGGGGCAATTTGGGTTAAAATTCGATATAAAAAACTGGGATGAAATCAATTCAAAAAATGCAAAATTCTGGTTTTTTGACTTTCCAAAAAAGGATTGATCTTTGCAAAAAAGGCCCTTAAAAAATTAAAATTCTCTAACGTCCTGAATCACCCCCTCAAATTTATCTGTATTTTCTATCAGGTACAGTATTTTTTCAGCCGCAAATTCCGGACTACTCAATTTCAAATTTTCTTTAAGCGATAAGAATTTTGGCAGTGAAGAAAAATCAGCAGCAGAAGAATTCCTTATTTGATGTTGCATAGCGGTATCCACCACTCCCGGAGCCACTGCAAAAAATCGAATTCCATTGCGATCAAGGTCTGTTTCATTTTGGGCTGTTTGGGTCAACATATTCAAGGCAGCTTTGGAAGCCGAATAACCTGCCCATCCATCAATTGCCTTTGATGCCGCACCTGAACTTATATTTACGACGATTTTTTTCACTTCCTCCAATAGCGCATATTTCTTAACAAAGGCATTCATCAAAATGGCCGGTGCAATCGTATTGATCTCGAAAATCTGACGGATACTTTGGCTTCCCAATTTGCCCAGATGCGCAATATCACCAATTATACCTGCATTGTTGATCATCACTATTTGATCAAAATCCCCTTTGGGGAAGATATCATCAAGTTTGCTTTCCAGATTCTTTAAATCCCCCAGATCACAGATCACATGGCGGTAATTTGAATGGGATACTTGAGATTTGGTTCGGGCAATACCTATGACAAGGGATGGATTTTTTTGAAGGACCTGCCTCACCAGAGCCTCGCCAATACCTTTACTAGTACCGGTAATTATAAAAAGTGATCCTTTTGACATGATTCAAAGATATTGATTTTAGAAATTATACATAAAAAAAACTCCAGACATCAACAGAGAAATGCTTTGGAGTCTGGAGTTTTGAAATTGAGATTTAGATAATCTATTTACAAGATATACTGTGAAAGGTCTCTGTTTTTGACCAAAGAAGTCAATCTTTCTTGTACCATTTCTTGGGTAATCATGATTTTTGAATTTGCCTCTATGGTATCAGGAACTTCAAAAAGGAAATCGTTAAGCAAGTGACTCATGACGGTATGGAGCCTTCTTGCCCCAATGTTTTCCACTTCCTCATTGATCTGAAAAGCCAGTTTGGCAATCTCACGGATTGCGTCATCATTGAAGTCAAGATAGACTTCCTCTGACTCAAACAACGCTTGATATTGCTTGGTCAAGGCATTCTTAGGCTCTTTCAAAATTCTGTAGAAATCATTCTCAGTCAAGCTGTTTAATTCTACCCTTATAGGAAATCTTCCCTGCAACTCCGGAATTAAATCCGATGGTTTTGCAACATGAAAAGCTCCTGCAGCTATAAACAAAACATGATCTGTATTGATGATTCCATACTTGGTATTTACAGCACTTCCTTCTACTATCGGCAGCAAATCACGCTGTACACCTTCGCGGCTAACATCAGGTCCTGATCCACCTTTTCCACTTTTTGAAGCGATCTTATCTATTTCATCGATGAATATAATCCCATTATTTTCTGCTAAACGCAGCGCTTCTTCCTTAACCTCATCAAAATCTACCAATTTTGAGGTTTCCTCTTCCATCAGGATTTTTCGAGCTTCGCCTATGGTAACCTTTCTTTTTTTGGTTTTCTTTGGCATCATCCCGCTGATCATATCCTGAATTCCGGCCATGCTTGCATCATCCATCATACCGTTGCCTATCATTCCGATTCCAACAGGAGGACTTTGCTTAACATTGATTTCTACCTTGCGGTCTTCGAGTTCTCCATTTTTCAGTTTTTCCCGGAATCGGTCTCGCGTTCTTTCATTCAACTCATCGTCAGGAGACTGCTCCGGATTAAAATCTATTGAAATAGAGGTGGAAGGACGTACAAAGCCTGCGGTTTTTACCGGTGGGATCAGAATATCAAGAATTGCTTCATCTACAGCTTCTGCTGCTTTACCCTTTACCTCTTCATTTTTCTTTTCTCTTACCAAATGGACGGATTGCTCTACAAGATCACGGACCATACTTTCCACATCTCTCCCTACATACCCAACTTCTGTAAATTTAGATGCCTCCACCTTGGTAAATGGAGCATTTGCGATTTTTGCTAATCTCCTTGCAATCTCTGTTTTACCAACGCCTGTAGATCCTATCAGAAGGATGTTATTGGGGACAATATCTTTTTGAATATCTCCCTTCACATTCATTCGCCTTATTCTATTTCTAAGGGCAATCGCTACGTTTCGTTTGGCATCGTGCTGCCCTATAATGTATTTATCAAGCTCCACAACAATCTGTTTTGGAGTCAAATCACTAAAATCATTTCTCATATTGTTGACGTTAAAACGTTCTCCATTCATTTAATTTGGTGGATACTGAAAACATTTGATCCACAGGGTACTTTGCAAAACATTCTGAAATGGTAAGAACGCTTGGCTTTTGGATGATTTGTATGATGCATGCCTTCCAAAAAAGGGGTTTAGAAAATATCAGCCAAATTTCTTCAGCTTAAAATCACCTCATGCTATTTGCCTGCTGTTTTCAGATTCTTTTGGGAAAGAAAATATCATTGGATCATCCACTTTGGATTTCATCAAAGCTATCTCAAGCACTTCCTCCACTTTGTCTACAAAGTGAAAGTCTACGCCTTTGATATACTCCTTGTCAATTTCATCGATGTCTCTTTTGTTATTTTTGCAGAGGATGATTTCCTTTATTCCCGCTCTTTTTGCCGCAAGGATTTTTTCTTTGATCCCACCCACGGGCATAACTTTGCCTCGAAGAGTGATCTCTCCTGTCATAGCCACTTTGGATTTCACTTTCCTTTGGGTAAAAATGGAAGCCATTGCTGTCAGCATGGTAATACCCGCAGAAGGCCCGTCCTTAGGAACTGCTCCCGCAGGAACGTGTATATGAAGATCATAATAATCAAACAAACGGTCATCAATTCCCAATTTATCAGCCTTGGATTTGAGGTATGAAAGTGCTGTCATTCCAGATTCTTTCATCACTTCTCCCAATTGACCTGAAAGTGTCAATTTTCCCTTTCCTTTACTTAGGGAAGTTTCTACAAAGAGTATTTCCCCGCCTACGGATGTCCAAGCCAAGCCAGTCACTACACCTGCAGTACTGTTATCTTGGTACATTTCTTTGTCGAAAATTTCTCCACCAAGAATTTTCCTTACCATTTCGGGTGTGATTTTCTTGTCATATTCCTCCTCAATGGCAATAGATTTTGCCAGGTTTCTGACCACTTTGCCAATGGCTCTTTCGAGATTTCTTACACCCGATTCCCGGGTATAATCCTCTATGATTTTTGAGATCGCTGCCCTATCAAATGATATATCTTTTGCTTTGAGACCATGTTCCTGTCTTTGCTTGGGAATAAGGTGTTTTTTAGCGATTTCAATTTTCTCATCTAGGGTATATCCTGTTACTTCTATGATCTCCATTCTATCCCGGAGTGCAGGCTGAATGGTATCAAGGGAGTTGGCTGTGGCAATAAATAAAACTTTGGATAGGTCATACTCCACTTCCAAATAATTGTCTACGAAAGTGCTGTTTTGCTCGGGATCCAAAACTTCCAAAAAAGCAGAAGATGGATCTCCCCTGAAATCTGAACTTAATTTGTCAATTTCATCCAATACATATACAGGATTGGAATATTTGACTTTTTTCATGTTCTGAATAATTTTTCCCGGCATAGCGCCAACATAGGTTTTTCTATGTCCGCGGATTTCGGCTTCATCATGCAATCCGCCAAGTGACATCCTGATATATTTCCTTCCCAGCGCCGTAGCGATGGACTTACCCAAAGAAGTCTTACCAACTCCCGGAGGTCCATAAAGGCACAAAATCGGTCCCTTAAGGTCTTTCTTCAATTTGAGAACGGCAAGGTATTCGATAATCCTATCTTTGACTTTTTCGATACCGTGATGGTCTTTATCCAAAATAGCCTTTGCCCTTTTGAGGTCAAAGTTATCCTCTGTAGTTTCATTCCATGGGAGTTCCACTAATGTTTCTGCATAATTCAAAGCGATCGGATATTCAGCCGCAGAGGGATTGATTCTCAGGATTTTGTCAAGTTCCTTTTCAAAATGTCTGGCAACTTCCTTTGGCCACTTCTTAAGCAATCCTTTGGCACGGAGTTCTTCCACTTCCTTTTCAGGTCCTTCTTCACCCAACTCGGTTTGAAGAACTTTCATCTGCTGTCGGAGAAAATAATCCCGCTGCTGTTGGTCGATGTCTGTATGGACCTTCTTTTGAATCTCGCTTTTGAGTTCGAGCATTTGGATGTCCTTCATCATAAACTCCAACAAGAGCGTGGCCCTCTCTACGCCATCGTTGATTTCAAGTAATTTTTGCTTTGCCTCAACAGGCGCATTGATATTAGAGGAAAGAAAATGAGTGAGGAAGGCGGTATTGTCAATATTGTCCAAAGCCACTTGAGCCTCCCTTGGAATCTCAGGATTGAGGTGTAAAATCTTGGCGGCGGAATCTTTCAGTGATTCCTCCAATGCCTTTATTTTCTTGCTGTTTTTTGGAAAATTCTCCTCAAGGTATTCAACTTTGGCCATAAAATATGGATCCTCAGTGACGGTTTCGGTGATGCGAAACCTCTTTTTTCCTTGGATAATAATGGTAGTATTGCCATCAGGAAGAATGATCATTTTGATGATCTTGGCCAAAGTACCTACATGGTAAATATCCTCCCAAGATGGATCGTCGTTTTGGGCATTGATTTGGGCGCAAACTCCAATAAGTTTGTCCCCTTTTTGAGCCTTTTTGACCAATTTTATAGAGCGCTGCCTACCGACGGTAATCGGGATGACTACCCCGGGAAACAAGACAGTATTGCGAACAGAAAGAATCGGGATATCAGTAGAAAAATTTTCCGGCTGCTGTAGGCTTTCGTCTTCATCGTCAGCAATCAGCTGAATTAAATCGCCTTCTCCGGCATAATCACCTGTTATCATCGATTGGTATAATTGGTTTTCAAAATTCTTCATAAAGGACAATATGACAGACAAGCTGTCAAGTAAATAATAAAATAAAGAAGAACCCTCAATTTAAGAAGGTTCTTCAAATAAAATCAATGAACATGCCAAGGATATTTTAAGTACAAATTGGCAGGTTAATAAGTATTAATATCAATTGAATTCGATTTGATTTCTTTCAAAACACTAAAACAATCAAAATTTAATCGCAGCAACCAAAGAATAACCATTCAAAGTGTATTTATAATGACCCGAAGCCTGCGCTCCCGGGGCAGAAGCGAAAATCTCCCCAAAACGTCCCATTCTATGGACTTGGCCCTCCAAAACCAAAGCTGTTTTTGTTGTGATTTTTGTGGTTAATCCCAATCTAATAAGCAATCCAATATTATTGCCTACATCTAGTTCTTGGGGGTTAAATGATTCAATCAATTCTCCGTTAGTCTTTCTGGCTTCAGCAATGATCGCATTGGTAGTTTTATTCAACAATCTATAATTCATCCCTATTCCTGTATGAACTTTAAACTTATCATTCCCTGCCAGATAATAATTGAACAATAAAGGTATACCAAAACTGCTGATATCAAAATCCTCATAGATAATAAAACGTCCACCCAATACCGGAAAATTAATATCCATTGAAGTCTGAAATTTTTGAAAAATAAGTCCTGAAGTTATAAAAACTCTAGGAGCATCCCTGACCAAGTGAAAATCCAACAAGGCGTTGATCCCTAAAGAACTACTGACAGGTTGAACTGAGGAATAAGTACCATTTACACTTTGAAACATTTGGTAATATCCCACACCTATATTGGGGCTGATTTTGAGCAAAGGATATTTGGCGCCAAACTCTTCATAATCGTAATCATTCAATTTATGATATTCCTCAAATAATTCTTTAATCGCATTTTTTTTTGGTGGAACATTTCTGATTTTTTCAACAAAGTCGTATTCCATTCCTGTTCCGAGCCCATAAGTCAACAAACCTATATATCCGAATGATTCAGTTTTAACCTGCCTCATATTTACTTCCTTATTTTGCTTAAATTCAAGTCTTTTCAAACCCTCCTCAAGTTCTATAAATAGCTGATCTTTGTAACTTAAGTAACTTTTTTTCCCTACAATGATCTCTTCAAAAAAAACAATTTCTCCTGTATTTGGATGACTTGCGGATCTATATCTTGCACCATTGGCAAGCCCAAATCCTCGGATATCTTCAGGTTTGAATATTGTGTCAAAAATTCCTTCATCTGAAAATTCCAAAACCTTATACCTTCTAGGATCCAATGGCTTTTTTACTTCGCCTCGGATAATTTCCCCTGTTAAATAAATAACGTAATCTTTTTTGTCAATTTGAGCAAAACTATAATTGTTGATAATACCAAAAAAAGCTATCAATAGTAAATGGGTAATTATTTTTTTCATGTGATTTTTAAAATATGATAATTTTTATTGTGAATAAGGCCCAAATAGGACCCTTTTGAAACTTATGCTTTGGTTCAAGAATCATAAACCTCGAGTTTTTTTTTAAAAAAATCATCTTAGTTAACTTAGAACACACTATATGGTAGGTTAATTTCCGAAATAAGGATCGTACTCAATTAGTAAATCGCCATAGTGAAAATAGCCTTTATCATTATTTTGGAGTAAAATACCTCTAAATCCTAAACTTAAGGGATTACTAGGGTGGGTATTTAAATATTCAAAGGAGTAGTTCTCAAGATTTATTTTGATAAAAAGTGATTGAAACCTGACATATGCATATTCTTTAAATATAAGAACTTCATTCATCCTAAAGGATTCGTACACATCATATATTGCCAAATTTTCCCATAATAGGGTATTATTATTCAGCTTTTTAAGCTCCTTCCTGTATGTGGTAGCATTATTTCTTAAGGCAAAAATTTCATTTTTATATTCAAAAATTAAATCTTCCTGAAAGTTATAGAAATCTACACTTTCTGCTAAATCATCCAGTTTGGCCCACGCATCCTGCTGTACCAAATATTTATATCTCTTGTTAGTAAATCCTTGCTGCTCGGGTGAATTTTGAAAAGATCCTCCTTCAAAAATTATGTCGCCATTATGCTCATAAATTTTTGTGGGTCTCCCGAAATTTTCAGGAAAATCAGCCAACTTTCTTACGGATTTAGAGATCGGATCAATTTCGTAAAAGGTCTTGATATCAAAACCTTCATCAGACACACCTCCTCCCATGTAAATCTTCCCGCCAAATTGCCTGAACATGGTAGAATTATGGAAATAAAATGGAATTTGAAGTTCAAGACTTTGATTAAAATTACTCTCCAACAGGACACTGTATAATTTATCTTCGGAAACAAAATACCCCTTATTTCCTAAAACAATTGATTCACTATCTATCCCATACTGTTGCTCATTATATTTAGCAACTAAAAATAATGGACTTATGATTTTATAATTCACCCCATTTTCAGATAATTTATCGAAATTCCTAATGAAAAATTTCCCTGACCTTTGGGGAAAAATATAATCGGAATTGAAATTAATATGCAATTCATTTTGGTTTACAAAAACCATGTTAAAGGGTATTTGAAATCCATTTTCATCTATTAATTGATTAAACCCTGAAAGATCCGGGGCGAAATTCTCCCCTGCAATTATTGAGCTGGAGAAAAAATAAACATCAATTTCTTGACCTGGATTAACTATAGTGGGTTTAATCCCAAAAATATGGCCTAAATTATAATCTTTGCCCCTTACATTAATTGTTAGGTTTGGCTTTTCAAGCGGGTGATTTAAATCAAAAACCTTGAATTTTATTTCGTTTTCTGAAGTTGAGATGGGTTGAATTTGATTTCCATTAAATTTGACAAAAATGTCTTGACCAAGAAAAAATGACCCTTGGAGAGTTAAAGTATCACCAAAATTAAAACTTTGAAAACCTTGAACCTCAAAAATAGGGTCAACAAATGTAAAAACCCGTTTGAATTCTTTTTCTAGAACTCCATCAGAGATTTTGATTGAAAGTTCTAAGTTCTTTTTATTGATTTGATTTGCCAATTCCTTCGGCAAAATAAACTTAATACCGTTTTGGTCTCCATAAATCACTTGTGCCTCCGCATCAGAGACACTTACAGATTTATTTGCCATTCCATCGCTGAAATTATTTCCAATAACCTCCACTGTATCCCCATAATAAACCTCGTCTTTAAAATTAATTTTTTCAACAAAAAACCCTCCTGAACCGGTACTGACAAAAGAAACCGGTTCTGAATAAACAATATTTTTATTTGTCTTAATAAAAGCTGCAACCCAATAAGTCACACCTTTTGTGAGTGATGAGGTGATGACCAAATCAAAAAATAATTCAGGTTTTCCCGACTTCTTGGTTACACTCAAGGGTTGAATCTTGGGTTGTGGCAATACAGACACAGCAAAACCATACTCAATAATCTCATCAGATCCATAATCAAAAACATTTGCCGCCACAGAAATACCTTGCGTATTGGTTTCTTGGATTTGAGCCACACTAAATCTCGGATTTGTGGCAGGCTTGACATCTTCTTCCTTTTGACAGGAGTAAAAGACTGAAACTCCTAATACCAACAATGCTATTATTCTTGCTTTCATAATTTTCTCCACTTAAAAACGTAAACCAATAAGAAGGGAACTGACCATCCTGTCATAGATTACCACATTGAAAGGAAGGCTTACACTCATCACTTCGGAATTTTGTGTAATCTGAAACTCTGCGATCAAAGCGAGTTTTTTGCTTAAGTTGATGACACTCCCAAGCTTTGCAACAGGACTGACAAACCTTCTTTTGATATCTGTCAATGGTTCTTCGTAAAGGGTGGTGATTCCGGTTGAATTCAATGTCTGGTCAATGATGGAAAATTCACTTTCGATCTTGTTATAATTGGACACAACCCCCAATCCGATATAGGAATCGACATTCCCCATTCTGATCCAGGTATAGTTAATGGTTACAGGGACCATGATGGTGCTTGCAGCATAATTCTCAGTAGCTGTCATGTATTGCTCGGTAGAAACATATTCTGAAAGGACTGTATTGTCCTGCCTGAGATAAGCAATAGAAACATCCATAGACAACCTTGGCCATTTTCTAAACTGATGTGCTTTGACACCTATCTGAAAAATGGGAAAAATACTGGTCTCAAAAGCATCTTTTCTGTTTCCGCTAATAGTAGATGGGGTGAGCACTATAGAAGACATCCCTGCAGAAATCACAGGAGAAATCCTGGTAAATGGTTCTTTCTTGAAATGGAGCTCAAAAGGCAGGTTTTCACAAAGGTGATATTTTGACAAAACTGAAATAAAACCATATTCTTCATATTTTAAATTGAAGATATCCTGATACAATTCATTGGTGCAATTTCCCGCCATCAACATATTCAGGGTAGCGATATATGGTCTCTTGAAGTCACTGAACTCCCTGCCATTTATTGATTCCTCCTCGTAGTGGGCTACCAATTCTATGATATCTGTGCCGTTGTCTATGTAAAAAATATTCTGGCTTCTCAATAAGGTTAACTTCCCTGAAATCAAAACCTGAACGAATTCAGGTTCTTTTTCCTCGGCTAATTTTTTTACCAAATATTGCCATCCGTTTTCAAACCCGAATCCACCAATATCACTTGGAAAAAGGGTTTTGGGTTTTTCAACCGGTTTTGAAAAACGGATTTTATCATAAGATTCATAGTCAAACTTCTTTTCGATTTTACCATAAACTTTGGAGCCGTCTTTTAGGATGATGTAATCATCTGACTGTGCTGTGGCAAAATGGGAAAAAACAAAAAAATGCAATGTCGAAACCAAAATAATGGCGGCAAATATCTTCATAAATGGGCGATCAAATTTTAAATCGAACAATGATACCCAAAAAAGTAATATTAAAAAATAAGGGGATGAAAAAAATTTTCATCCCCTTTGAAATCTTGGATTTTGACCAAATTAAGGCCCTGTAAATAATTTCAGGATGTCATTCCCAATCGCAAAAACCATCAAGGCTAGGAGTAAAACCATCCCAACTTTTTGTGCATTTTCCAAAAACTTATCGGAAGGCGCCTGACCCGAAACCATCTCATAAAGTAGAAACATAACATGTCCACCATCGAGTGCGGGAATAGGAAGGAGGTTCATAAATGCCAAAATCATGGAGATCAAACCGGTGATACTCCAAAATTTAACCCAATCCCAACTGTTGCCATAGATTTTTGCCATACCTATCGGACCGCTTACATTCTTGGCTGACACCTCTCCGGTAAACATTTTTCCAAGAGCCTTTGCGTTGACAATAACTACTCCAAATGCCCGCTGAGTTCCTTTGGTGATAGACTCCGCAATACCATATTTTTTGACAACAGGTTCCAACAAAGGATTCACCGCAATACCGATTGTTCCTTCATCTGATATTTGGGCTGTTTTTTCTAAGGTTTCACCGTTTCTTTCAACCACCAAAGTGGCTTCTTTTCCCTTTAGATCTGCAAGAGAGCTTTGCAATTCATTGAAATAAGCAATCTGAGAACCGTTTACTCCTACTATCTTATCCCCGGCTTTCAAGCCTATTTTCTCTGCTGAAGAATTTGGACTTACTTCTTTGACATCAAAAGGAATCCTGATATTGATGAAGCTGGACATTGCCTGTTCACTGTTGAAGGAATTGATAAACCCTCTTGGAATTTCGATTTTTAGAATTTCTCCTCCTCTATCCACTGTATAAAAACCTCCACTGCTCAATAAAGCCTCTCCACCACTCAGTTCATTGATGCTTTCGTATGGTAAGCCATTGATATCAAGAATTTTGTCCCCATCCTGAAAACCAATCTGTTGGCCGATTTCAAGAGCAACTATTCCATTCTGAATGACTTGGTCGCGTGAATAATAAGTTTCTCCTCTTTGGTGTACCAAAACCACAAAAATTATGATCCCCGTAATCACATTGACAATGATACCCCCGAGCATTACAATCAATCTTTGCCAAGCAGGTTTTGATCTGAATTCCCAAGGCTGAGGTTCGGATGAGAGCATTTCTGTATCCATGGATTCATCGACCATTCCGGAGATTTTGACAAAGCCTCCCAAAGGAATCGCTCCTATGGAATATTCTGTTTCACCCCATTGAAAACCGATGATTTTTGGAGGAAATCCAATGGAGAATTTCTCCACACGCATTCCAAACATTTTGGCTGTAAGCAAGTGACCTAACTCATGCAGGCCTACTAAAATTGACAAACCCAATATCAATTGGGCTACCATAATCAGTGTATCCATTATACTTTACTCTTTATTAATTCTTCAGTGATGATACGAGACATTTTGTCCGTATTTACATAATCTTCTAATGTAGGTTTTCTTACGAAATCAGCTTTCACCATGGTCTCGGCAATTATGTCTGACATTTCAAGAAATCCGATTTCCTCCCTCAAAAATGCAGCCACAACGATTTCATTGGCGGCATTTAAAATACAAGGTGCATTTCCTCCTTTTTCAAGTGCTTCAAAAGCCAAACCCAAATTACGGAATGTTTGGATATCAGGTTTTTCGAAAGTCAGGTTTGGATATCTGGCAAAATCAAACCTTGGGAAGTCTGCTTTTAACCTATCAGGGTAACTCAAAGCAAACTGAATAGGAATACGCATATCGGGCAATCCAAGTTGTGCTTTGATACTTCCGTCTTCAAATTGAATCAAAGAATGGATAATGGATTGAGGATGAACAACCACTTCAATCTGATCTTTGGACAACCCAAACAACCATTTGGCTTCGATTACTTCCAGACCTTTGTTCATCAGTGAAGCAGAATCTATGGTAATCTTTGCTCCCATATCCCAATTGGGATGCTTGAGCGCTTGGGCCTTGGTCACTGTTTCCAAATAAGATCGGTCTTTTCCTCTGAAAGGACCTCCTGAAGCAGTAAGTATGATTTTCTCAATTGGGTTGTGAAACTCTCCTACCAAACATTGGAAAATCGCAGAATGTTCTGAATCAACAGGATAAATGTTAACCCCTTTTTCACGGGCTAATTTAGTAACCAATTCACCGGCAACCACTAAGGTTTCTTTATTGGCTAGCGCAATCGCTTTTCCAGCCTCAATGGCTTTCATGGTAGGAATCAGTCCAGAATATCCGACAAGGGCTGTCAATACGATGTCTATAGATTCCATGGTAACCACGTCAGCTAAGGCTTTTTCCCCTGCAAAAACTTTAATCCCCAATGGAAGTAAAACATCCCTTACCTTTTCGTAAAGTCCTTCATTGGAGATCACCACACAATTGGGTTGAAACTCAATGGCCTGATTGATCAATAAATCAGCGTTATTTTGGGCAGTCAGGACTTCAACTTGAAATTTTTCGGTATGAGATCTGATGACCTCGAGGGTCTGGGTTCCTATGCTCCCTGTCGAGCCAAGGATGGCTACATTCTTTTTTCCTGACATTAATTCAATTTGCATGATCAAGGGACAAAGTCTATCTGTCTGATAAATTCCCTTTAAGACATGACAAAATTACAAGGTTAATGGACTTTTCCTCCAAATTTTTCAGTCTTTTTGAAAAGGGGTAATTTTGGCACATAAATCGGTGTATACATCTAATAGTGCTACAAAAGAACTAACCCAAAATTAGAGCAATTCGTTATGGCAGATATGATAAAAAATGCGAAGACAATTCTTTTGGCCTTTTCAGCAGGTCTGTTAGGGGCTTGGGCTTTTCAGGAATTTGGTACAAATGACAAAATTCCACAGAATGGAACGATTGAAATTCCCGAGAGTCCAAATTATAATGTCAATTATAATTCACAGCCTTTGCCAAGTACTAATGCCCCGATATCATTTGTAGAGGCTTCGGAGAAAAGCACTCCATCAGTCGTTTTCATCAAGAATTTTTCGGGAACTGACCAAAGACGCTACAGCATGTTTGACTATTTTTTTGGAACTGAACCTACTCAAAGAGTCAGTACCGGTTCGGGAGTAATCATCAGTTCTGACGGCTACATCATCACTAACAACCATGTCATCGACCGTGCAGAAACCATCGAAATCGTCCACCAAAAAAGAACCTACCCTGCCAAATTGATCGGGACGGACAAGAATACTGACATTGCGGTATTGAAAATTGAGGCAGCCAATCTTCCTGCCATCCAATTGGGGACAAGCCGAAGCTTAAAAATTGGGGAATGGGTCATTGCCGTAGGAAATCCTTTCAATCTGACATCCACCGTAACAGCGGGAATTGTCTCAGCCAAAGAAAGGCAGATCAATATTTTGGGCGGTGAATTTCCTTTGGAGTCCTTTATCCAAACCGATGCCCCGATCAATCCCGGTAATTCTGGCGGTGCTCTGGTCAATATTAATGGGGAATTGGTTGGGATCAACACCGCGATCCTTTCCAGAACAGGTTCTTATACAGGATATGGATTTGCAGTGCCGGTGGATATTGCCATGAAAATCGCCAATGACCTGATCAAATACGGTGAAGTCCAGAAAGCCATTCCCGGACTTGAAGTGGTGGAAATCACTCCCGAACTTGCAGAAGATATGAAATTACCTTCTTTGGATGGGGTGATCATAACACACGTAGTACGGGAAGGTGCCGCAGAAAAAGCAGGAATGCAAAAAAATGACGTCCTGACTTGGATAGAAAACATTGACATTACAGGAAAAGGAAGTTTTGAGGAAGTATTGTCCTATTATAAACCAGGCGATAAAGTCCGTGTCCAATTTAAAAGAGGCACTGAACTCAAGAGTGCTACACTTACTCTCCAAAATCTGGAGGGAACTACCGGAGTCATCAAAAGGGAATATTACACTTCCAATTTGCTTGGGGCGAAACTTGAGACTGTCAATACCATAGAAAAAGATAAATTCGGAATCAACTATGGCATCAAAATTACTTCAATGACAAGGGGATATTTGAGGGATCTGGGATTAAACAATGGTTTTGTGATCACCATGATCAACGGAGAACCCGCCAAAAATCCTGATGAAGTAGGCCAATATCTTGAAAAATTCAGTGGCAGATTAAGGCTAGAGGGCATCACCCCAAGCGGACAACCCTTTATGCAGTCCTATAATGTGAGATAATTTTCCTAAATTAAGGTTTTGCAATCCACATCTTCAAGATGAATTGTACTCCAAAATAGACACCACTACTTATGAAAATAACTCCTCCCTCTTGCGAAAAGTGTTTTGAAGACTATAAGGATGCTCTAAATGAGCTACATGATGTTGTCAAGCTTTATAAAACCGCTCCGAATGAACCTAAAAACCAAAAAAGGGTGATCCGGACATTTGAGCTTACCCATGAATTGGCATTAAAAACCATTGCGGAATATTTCAAAAAACAAGGTCGGATTCAGCCATTTTCAGGTTCACGGGATGCAACTGTTGAGGCTTTTAATGAAGAACTGATTGACGACGGTAAAGGTTGGCTGGAAATGATCATCGAAAGGATTAAATTCAACCCGCTTTATACAGAAGATTTCCAAGGTGAATTTGCCGAAAACATCTCCAAGACATATATCAAGCTTTTGGAAAATTTTGAAAGAAAGCTCAAAAACAAGCTGGATTAAGTTTGAAGTAAATGTCAGGCTAGCTACAAAATATTGGTTGGGTAAATTAGATGATAACCTAGCTAAAAACTTTTTCAGGAAGTTTTCACATTTTTTTATTGTCCCTGTAGCACAAACGCCAAAATAACCGTCAAGGAGATATGGCCTTTTGAGCTTAGTATTCAACAATTAACCTATTTTCCAAACTACCATGAAAAACAAGAGTAACCCCACTATCGGAAAAAACCTGCATTTGGTTTTGGCGTTCATGATGTTTTTGGTTTTACCTTCCTGCCATGATGAGGTCACCAACACGTATACTTACAAAACATCCTATCCGGTTTATCTGGAAATGAGTACAGTAAGGCAAGCCGACATCATCATCGAACCGGGAAAGGAACTGGACAACCCAGGAAAAATCTACATTTATGGGGATTACCTTTTTATCAATGAGCCACAGAAGGGGATCCACATTCTGGATAATTCAAACCCTGCATCTCCAAAAAACATCAATTTTATCAACATCCCTGGTAATGTGGACTTGGCTGTCAACAGCGAAATCCTATATGCCGACAATTACGTTGACCTGCTTTCTTTTGATATCAGCGATGTCAGGAGTATCAAAATGGTAGATAGGGAAGAAGATGTTTTTAAAAACATGTATAGCAATTTTGATACGGGACAAATCATCACTTGGAAAGATACAGTCCTGACAAGTGAATCTGATATGATGTGGGGTTGGGGAGGATGGTGGGGCCGTCCTGAGTTTTTGGCAATGGCGAATGATGCCGGTAGCAAAGGCGGAGGTCAAAGCTATGGTCAAGGAGGCTCAATGGCAAGGTTCACATTGATGAGCGGACACTTGTATGCTGTGGATGAATATAGTCTTAGAGTCTTTGATGTCAACAAAGAAGATGAGCCTGTTTTTATCAAAAATATTGACCTAGGTTGGGGAATTGAAACAATTTTCCCTTTTCAAGAAAAACTTTTCATCGGTTCCAATACAGGAATGCATATCTATGATGCAAGGGTTCCTTCAGACCCAAAGAAAATGGCTGAGTATTCACATTTCACTGCCTGTGACCCTGTAGTTGTCAACGAAGATTATGCCTTTGTGACGCTCCGCAATGGTCAATTTTGCAGACAAGGTGTCAATGAACTACAGGTATTGGACATCAAAGACCCTTACAATCCAAAGCTATTGAAAGCCTATGAAATGCTGAATCCTCACGGTTTGGGCCTTGCAGGGGATTTTCTTTATATCGCAGAAGGTGAGCACGGACTCAAAAGCTTCAATGTTGCGGACGTCATGAACATCGATAAAAACCAACTAGAATTTTTGAAATCCATGAAATCAGTGGACATCATCCCTGGTCCAAAATCTCTGATTGTGATCGGTCCTGACGGAGTCTGTCAGTTTGATTATTCCACTCCTTCTGTACTCAAGCCGCTTAGCTGCATCCAGGTTAAGAATCCGGTGATTGTTTGATAAAAAAAACTTCAAGGGTTAAAAACCCCGGAGGGTTTGAAGTCCTTTCAAAAACTAGACGATGAAGAAAATACTGTTTCTAATTTTGATCCTTTTTTCATTTTTGGGAAAAACATATTCCCAAGAAAAGACTTTTTTCAATCAAACAGATCTTGGATTATCCATTGGACAAGTAAAGACAGATTTTGAAGGATATACTGAAAGAGTAAATTTTTCATTCCAAACATTGAATGGTGTGTGGATCAATAAATACCATGCCACGGGATTTTTGCTGGGAGTAGATACCTATCCAAATTTTACCTTGATGCCAATCGGTTTGGGTTGGCGTGGTTTTTTGGACAAAGGCAAGAGACATACCTTATTTGCAGGTATGGATTTGGGGGCTGCCTCAACCATGTTGGAAAAAAAAGTGGAAACAGAGTGGACAGAATCCTGGTATGAAGGAGGTTTGTTTTTGAACCCCAGCATAGGAATCGGACGCAACTCAAAAAAAGGGAAGCATTCTTCGGTTTTGAGTATTGGATACAAAAGACAGGAAGCAAACTTTTATGAGGGGTCCAAAGAAATTGGATTTTCATCTTTTAGAGATCCTTCCATCCCACCGGGATTCATTTCGGTACGCAAAGAAGAATATGTTTTCAACAGCTTTGTTCTTAAATGGGGCTTGATATTCTGATCTGAATATTTATCGGACAAAAATGAAATCTCAATAACCTTCAAATAAGATTTTGCGGTACTTATTGAGACGGAAAAAAAATTCAGGGAAAAATAAAAAATCGCATTGGTTATTCTAGACCAATGCGATTTTGATTTTTAAATCAGAAACTGGAATTCCTCCACCTTCCTCCTCCTACAAAAAAACCCAGCGAAATTCCGAAATAACTGTTCTCAGTTTCTCCAATGACATTGTTACTCACATCCACAATATCGCTGACAGGTAAAAAATTATAATCTAGGGAAAGCCTGAACTTACCTGTTTCAAAACCGCCTCGGACCATTCCAAAAGTTGCGGAATTTGTAGAAAGCTGCCCAATATCATCTCCATCACCTATTGGGTCCTCAATAGCTAGGTTTGAGAACAAGGCCCTACCAACACCCGCTCCTAAAAACGGTGCAAAATTACTTCCTTCTTTGTGGAAATGATAGTCATAAGTCAGGGCAAATGATCCATTGCCTGAAACCTCTCCTTTGACTGTTTCATTGGAGGTATTGTAAACCACGTCTCGCGCCATGCCTACTACCCCAAATCTCAATCCGATATTCATGTTGGATTTGAAATTATATTTAGGTTCAAGATATAATAATGCACCTCCACCTCCGGCTTTCGGAACAGCGAAGCCAAAATCCATTCCTACTCTAAACCTGTCTTCTTGCTGTGCGAAAGCCAGATTCACACTGAGTACTATTAAAAGTGTAATGATGATTTTTTTCATGTGGTCTTGAATTATGTTGGTTAATGTAAGAAAATCGACGTTTATCTTCAAGTCTTAAACCAAAATCCGCCGAAGGCGTTACATTTGCCGAAGATCAAAAACTTTTACGTACGCCATCATGCTTGAGGTTTCAGGATTAATCAAAAAATACGGTAAGCAAAACGCCGTCAACAACATCAGTTTTTCATTACAAGGCGGTGAAGTGGTCGGGCTATTAGGTCCAAACGGAGCCGGTAAAAGTACCACGATGAAATGTATCGTGGGTCTGCTTCGCAAAACCGCAGGTGAAATTCAGATCGCTGGTCATGACCATCTTTCGGTAGCGGCAAAAAAATATTTTTCCTACATCCCTGAAACACCACATGTTTATGACCTGCTGACCGTCAAAGAACACATGCAGTTTATTGCACAGGCTTATGGCATCAAGGATTGGAAAGACAAAGCAACCGAACTGATGGAAATCTATGACCTGACGGACAAAGCAGACAAACTTGGCCGTGATCTGTCTAAAGGCATGCGTCAAAAAGTTTCTATCTGCTGTGCCTTGTTGCCGGATCCACAGGTTTTGTTTTTTGACGAGCCAATGATCGGACTTGATCCAAAAGCCATCAAAAACACCAAAAAAATATTCAAGGAGCTCAAAGACCAAGGAAAAACCATTTTGGTTAGTACACACCTCATCGATAGTGTGGAAACAATCGCAGATCGGATTATGATCATGAAAGACGGCAATATCATCGGAAATGATACCATATCTAATCTCAAGACAGCCTTTAGCAGTGCCGGCGATTCAAGTTTAGAAGACCTCTTTTTAGAATTGACCAAAGATGAATGAGTTCAAACTTCTAATCCGCAAAGACCTTTTTATTCTGGTCAACAATATAAAGCTGATCCTTAGAAATCCCCTGAGGCTGTTACCTTACATATTTGTATTGGGCTATTTCAGTTTTTTCTATTTCCGTAGAAGTGGAAAAAAGTCTGAAATCAATACCGAGGAAATCGGAAACCTTCAGGACGCTGCCGGGCAATTCGAACAGGTTGATTTTGCTGTTCAGAATATTGCCGGGGGAATTACCCTTTTGGCTTTGGCTTTTTTGATGTTTCAGCTTTATAGAGCCACAAAGAAAAATATCAGTTTCTTCAGTATGGCAGATGTGAACTTGCTTTTCACTTCTCCCGTTTCCCCTCCAAAGTTATTGATGTATTACATGATACGGTCAATTGTTCCTTCGCTTGGAGGCTCTTTTATTTTTGTAATTTACAGCACTGCCCAACTCAATGATGTTTTTGACCTCACTCCTTTAAATCTGATCTTGATGTCCATCGGAGTGACCATGTTCTTCTTTATTCTTTCACCAATCAAGTTTCTGATCTACACCCTCAATACCAAGTACAATATCTTGTGTTATATCAAAAACGGGGTTTTTGCACTTGGGGTGATCCTTCTCCTGATGATCTTGATCCCAGGTCTTATGGCGGAGAAATTCTGGCAGGGAATGTTTGCCTGGATCAGTTCTCCTTGGTTTGATTTCTTTCCATTGGTTGGTTGGAGCCGTGGAATTATCACTTTTGTCAGTCATAATAATATCTGGATTTCCCTCGGCTTTATCGGCGTTTATCTTCTTTCCTTTTTGATAATTGTGCAATTGGTACTGACCCACGCAGGATATTATTACGAAGATGTACTCGATTCTACCCAATCCAATGAGGAGGTTAAGGAAAAAGCAAAAGGAAAACAGCAGGCTTCTGAATCTACAGGAAGTCTCAACCTCAACAAGAAACTGGAACTGAAAGACTTCGGAACCGGTGCCACGGCTTTGTATTGGAGAAATTACGTTCACAGTTCAAGACAGGATTTTCACCCTTTATTTGGGCTATATGGTTTGGGATTTTCAGCCATTGCCATCATTATGGCTATTTTATCCAATTTTGATTGGTTTTCTCATAAGATCATTTATGGCTATTTGATCATGATGGTTGGTATGTACTTTATGGCTGGAATGGGAAGGACAAGTATTGGAGATCTCAAAAAGCCATATTTCATTTTGATTCCTGCTTCTTGGACTTCCAAATTCTGGAACATGATCAAACTTGATATTTATCAGACATTGATTATGTCGGTGATTATGGTTATCCCAACAGTGCTAATCGCAGATTTGAGCTGGGGATTGATGTTCCTTTTTCCCTTTTGTATGATAGCATTTTACCTGACCGGCTTTGCCATAACACTGACTACACAAGTGGGTTTTGACGAAGGATGGGACCGGAAGCTGATCAAGCCCGTTATTATTGGAGGGGTGTTTTTGTTTGGAATTCTTCCTTCTCTGGCGGCAGGAGTATTTGGGTTTGTCATTTCTAGACAATTTATATTTGCGATGACCGGCGTCAGCATGGGTATATTCATTGTGGCAGCAGTGATGCTGCACGTGACCTTGGATATCATAAGCAAGGTGGAGTTTAAGGAAATGTGATGATTTTTTAGCTCACGCAAAGACGCAGAGGAAAATAAATGATGAATTCAATTATGAATGAATCTGCTGCTCTGTTTCCTCTGGGCACTCTGTGATAAAATTTCGAAATCCCCTTTTTGCGACCATTGCGATACCTTCGTGTCCATTGCGGTAAAAAAAATCAGGAAGTGAATTAGGAAGTCCAAGTCCAAAGACTTGAACTATGCTTGAACTACCCAATTTCAATCCCATATTTCCCCAATAATCCTGGCAGTCCGTCAAGGGCAAACTTTGCCTTTTTGATCCTGCACCGGTCGGGATCGATATTAAAATTGAAAGCAAGCCTGAAATCAGCCTTTTCCAAAACGGTATTGTCAAAAACCGCTCCTGAAAGATCAGAACCGTCAAAAACGGATGCACTGAAATCTGCTTCTGAAAAGTCAGATTCCTTCAACCTACAATTTTTGATTACCGTCTTCTGCAGCTTTGTTCTGAAAAATGAAGCATGGTCCAAAACACAATTCTCAAATCCCAATACCAGACCTATAATTTCACATTTGTCAAAACGCAAACCCAATAACTTGCAGTCTTTGAAAACCACCTCTCTAAATGCAGTTTTGAAGAGGTTTGCCATGCTCAGGTTACAACCCAAAAATTCACATTCAATAAAAACCGATCCTGACAAGTCCGCATTTGCCAGATCGGCACCCTTGAATGTACATGACTCATATTCTCCTTTTTTGAAAAGTTTGGATTCGAAATCAGCACTGGTGAAAGTTTGGGATTGGAAATAGGAAGGCATACTTAGAGGTTCTATATATTTTTTGGTTGATCTGCAATTCTGACACTTTCCAAATACAATTCAATGCTATTAGATATTAATTGATATTGGATACTCATTGATATTGTTTCTGTTACCAACTCATTATTTGATCTTAAGAGTTTTAAAATGAGTGCGAAAAATTGTATTTAAATATCACACATTATTTGGCAAAAAATAAATTCTTAATTCAATTGCTATTTACCCTTCTGGAAATCAATCTTTCAGTAAAATCATTTACTGTATCCTTATCCAAATCATTCCAAGAACCAGAAAAAGATAAAATCTCTTCTTTATATAAGGCAGGATTTTCAAGCTTAAGGATAAAATTCTCCAACAACTCCAGTTTATCTGAAGGTATCTGTTTGATTTTTTTGGAAAGCCTGTTTCTTAACTCAGTTTCTTTAATCATGGCCGTAACTTTAATTGAATGTAAGGATTTTTACGAAAAATTGGTTTACAAAAAGATTCAATAAATCTCGTTCATCGAAATTCTTACCATTTATTTGTACTAGAATTTAAAGAAATTAATGGAACGGAATCCTTTCCGCATCTAATTGTTCCATTCGACCAGAAGCTTTCCCTTTTCTTCAAAATTTCCCTTATTTTTAATTTCTAACTCATTGCCCCTGACTATGAAAGCGCTGGTACTTGAATCCTACAATAATCTGGTGTATAAAGACATGCCCGAACCGGAATATAAACCCAATGAGGTTTTGGTTAGGGTCAAGGCCTGCGGGATCTGCGGAAGTGATATCCACGGTTTTGACGGGAGTTCGGGGAGGAGAAATCCACCCCTTATCATGGGACACGAGGCATCCGGGGTGATAGTCGAAGCTGGTTCGGCGGTTAAAAACTACAAGGTCGGCGACCGGGTCACTTTCGACTCTACTGTTTACGACCTTGACGATTGGTACACACTCAAAGGAAAATACAACCTCAGCGATAGCCGAATGGTTCTTGGCGTTTCTCCCAAGGAATATAAAAGGCATGGCGCTTTTGCGGAATATGTTGTTGTACCCGAGCACATCCTTTACCATTTACCGGATTCGGTGACTTTTGAGCAGGCGGCGATGGTGGAGTCAGTAGCAGTCGCGGCACATGCGATCGACCTCACTCCCATAAACCTCCGTGACACGGCTTTGGTAGTAGGCACCGGTATGATTGGGCTATTTTTGGTACAGTTGCTCAAACTTTCCAATGCAGGTACCATCATCGCTATTGACATCGATGACCAAAAACTGGCCCTTGCCAAAAAATTCGGCGCAGACCATACTTTCAATTCTGCAACAGATTCCAATATCCATGAATCCATTTTGGCACTCACCCACAACCGTGGCGCCGATGTCGCTTTCGAAGCGGTCGGAGTCAGTGCGACGATCAAAATGGCGATTGAAAATGTAAGAAAAGCGGCGACTGTGACTTTGGTGGGCAATATTTCTCCAAAAGTAGAAATCCCGCTTCAGGCTGTTGTCACCCGGGAAGTCCGGTTGCAGGGCAGTTGTGCCATCGCGGGAGAATACGGCATTGTGCTCGAATTGATCGAAAAAGGACTTGTCGATGTAGATTCATTGCTTAGCGCTACAGCCCCATTGGAAGATGGTGCAGATTGGTTCAAAAGGCTTTATGCCAAAGAACCCGGACTGAACAAAGTAATCCTTCAACCCTAACCTAACCAACATGTATAGAACCGGAATCATCGGATGCGGCAAAGTAGCCCACCTCCACGCTAAAGCATTGAAACACCTGCCAACATCGGATTTTGCGGCAGTATACAGCAGGACTTTAGACAAAGCAAAATCTTTTGCTTCTGAATATGGAGTCAATGCCTATGACAATATCACGGAGATGGTGGAAAAGGAAAAACTCGACCTTGTCATGGTCTGCACGCCGCATCCAAATCACCTCGATCCAACGCTCGAAGCCATGGCAGCAGGCGCACATGTGATTGTCGAAAAGCCCTTGGCCTCAACTTTGGAGGACTGTGATGTGATGATTGCTGCGGGAAAAAAATACAACAAGAAACTGGGAACAATCAGCCAAAGGCGATTCTATGAACCGGTCATCAGGTTGAAAAAAGCCATTGACGATGGCAAAATCGGCAGACCCATCCTCGGCACCATTAACATGCTGAGTTGGAGAGATGAGAAATACTACAAATCCGACCCTTGGAGAGGTTCGTGGGAACATGAAGGCGGCGGCGTGATGGTCAATCAGGCACCACATCAACTTGACCTGCTTGTATGGCTGATGGGAGAAATCGATGAAGTATATGGTACTTGGGCCAATATGACCCATCCTTATATCGAAGTCGAAGACACAGCTTTAGCAATTGTAAAATTTAAAAACGGTGGCCTCGGAAGCATCTTCCTCAGCAATTGCCAAAAACCGGGAATCCATACCAAAGTACAGATTCACGGCAGCAATGGCGCTTCAGTAGGTGTCACCCCTGAAGCCGGCGCCATGTTTATCGCAGGCGTATCGGGCATCGCAGGGCCACCGGTCAATGACCTTTGGACAGTTCCGGGGGAGGAACACCTCATCGAACAATGGACCAAAGAAGACACAGAGATATTCAACAGCATCGATCCCACAGTCCATTATATCGAAAAGCAGATCGAGGAATTTTTGGACGCACTTACTGCAGGAAGAGAACCCCTCATCACAGGCGAAGAGGGACGAAAAACAGTAGAGCTTTTCACTGCCATCTACCGCTCTACCCGCGACAACAAACCCATCAAATTCCCCCTATTCCCAGAAAAAGACAGAAAAGATATGGATGGGAGGTTGAAAGAGTGAATAGATAAGGGATTCGAGAGTTTGGTGAAAATCAAGATTTGACAAACCCCGAAGAGGTGTCAAGATTATAGAAAACCAAGATCTCATAAGCAAAAACCCCGAAGGGGTGACATGTTTCATTGAATCCAATCGAACAAATATTTTTCTTCATATTGAATTTCAAACTTCTTCAAAAATGAAATGTATTCCTGTTTAAAGGATGTTTTCCAGTGATGCTCTTTTTGGTTTAAAATATATTGATAAACATTATCCAATTGGGAATGGGAATAAGAAAACGCACCATATCCTTCCTGCCATTCGAACCTCCCTTTTACAAATTTATTTTCATTGATGAAGTTGGAAGAATTGTTTTTAACATCCCTGATAAGATCAGATATTGACATCGCAGGTTTAAGTCCAACAAAAACATGTACGTGATCAGTTACACCATTTACAATTATAGGTTTCTGGTTTTTACCTTTTATAATTCCTGCCATATATTTAAACACCTCCTCTCGCCAAGGATTTAGCAAGAGGTTTTCTCTGCCCTTCACGGCAAATACATATTGAATATAGATTTGGGAAAATGTTCCAGGCATGTAGCATATCACCCCTTCGGGGTTTTGGTGGTAAAACAATAATTTTTTTTCTATAATACTATCACCCCTTCGGGGTTCAAAATAGAGAATACATTTAGAATGAAAATTGCAGAAATGTTTAGGTTATTTAGCATATCACGCCTTCGGGGTTTTGATGGTAAAACAATAATCTTTTCCTATAATATTATCACTCCTTCGGGGTTCAAAATGGACAATCATATCTCGAATCTTTAAATGAAAACTCGATCCCATTCTCTAAACCACCCTACTTCCGTCTTCCGACTTCCGTCCTTCCCTACTTCCCCCTCCCACTCTTCTTCAATTCAATATCTGTCAGGTCGGCGACTTTGATGGGTTTGCCGGATTCGATGGAATTGCGGGCGGCGATGCCGACGAGGATGGACATGGCTCCGTCACGGGTTCCGGCGGATTGGCGGTAAGGATCGGCCATATTGGGATCCAGGAAAAGTTTATCTTTGAGACGTGTGTCCCCACCTCCGTGACCACCGCCGCCATGGGGAATCACGATCAATTCTGTTTCTCCAAAGTTTTTGGTCAGGCGGATTTCGTCCTCCTCCTTTTCCTCCCAAGGTTGGCTTTCCTTGATCCAAGCCTCCACGCGGCCTTTGGTACCGTTAAAGGCAATCCGGTAACCTTCATAGGGTGAATATGTCGTAAGCGAGTAGCTCACCTGCACCCCATTCATATACCGGATCTGAACGGCCATTTTATCATAAATATCAATGTCTTCCCTGAAAACACAGCCGTCTCGCAGGTAACCGTCATGGTGCTCATTATTGACATAAAGTTCCACCATGTGCTTGCTTTTGGTGATGTCCCAATAAAAATCGCATTTGGATTTGTGCGGACAGGGACGGCAATTGGTGCTTCGGAAAGGGCCGTTTTTTCCATAAAACTCCAAAGCGCCATAGGCAAAAACTTCCTCCGGATCTGAGTCCAACCACCAATTGAGCAAGTCAAAGTGGTGCGTGGATTTGTGGACTAGTAGGGTACCTCCTTTTGCTTTGTACCCATGCCACCTGCGGAAATAATCTGCCCCGTGGGAGGTATTCAGGTACCAATGAAAATCCACAGACGTAATGTCACCGATTTCACCGTTGCGGAGAATTTCATAGATCCGCTGACGGTGGGGAGAATAGCGGTAATTGAACGTGACGATGACCTTCTTGCCGGATTTACGCTCGGCGTCTAGAATAGCCTGACACTTGTCTTCATCTGTGGTCATCGGTTTTTCAGTGATGACATTGATCCCTGCTTCCAAGGCCTTGATGATAAAGATGTGGTGGGTCGAATCCATTGTGGTGACGATGACTACGTCAGGTTTACGCTCAACCAACATTTGGTCAAAATCGGTAAATAACGGACATTCCACTCCAAGGTACTTTTTTCCAAAGTCCAAGCGACCGGGATTGATATCGCAAAGACCTACAAATTCAACCTGGTCCTTGTAGACATTTTGGACGTCTCTCCCAAACATATTGGCTCCTCGAACTCCCAAACCAACGAGGGCAATTTTCATTTTTGCAGCAGGATTGTCATGGAGGGTAAGAGCTTCTGCAATGCCATTGAGAAAAACTGAACCTGCTGCGAGTGTTGCGGATTTTGCTAAAAATTTTCTTCGTGAAGAATCAGTGGAATGGGTTTTCATGGGTTAGAATGTTGGTTGATCTTAAAAATATCAAATTAAGTTTTATTGTCCATCCTTTTCTTTCGGGTAGAATCAGATTTTTTTATGGAAGGAAATCATGCCTCCAAAACAAAACCATGACATTTATCATCTTCTCCAGCAGTATTGGTCATGAAAATCCGCAGCCTAAAAAGTGAAATTTGTGGGAAATATTTGTAGCAATGACAGCAATCGCACCACGACTTCTCCAAAAATATAACGTACCGGCACCACGCTATACCTCCTATCCGACAGTACCTCTTTGGGCCGACGACCTCAAAGAACGAGGTTGGATCAGTTTGGTCAAAAAGGCCTATGAGGACTTTGGGGAATCTGAAGGAATCACGCTCTATATCCATCTTCCTTACTGCGAAAGCCTTTGTACCTACTGCGGCTGCAACAAGCGGATCACCAAAAACCACGCTGTAGAAACGCCCTACATCACTTCGATCATGAATGAGTGGGATGCTTATCTGAATATATTGGATACAAAACCCAAACTTGCCGGAATCCACCTTGGAGGGGGGACACCCACATTTTTTTCCCCTGAATCATTGGAAGAAATGCTCAGTTTGATTACCGGAAGTTCGGAAGTAATGCCCGATGCAGAATTCAGTTTTGAGGGACATCCCAACAATACCACCCGCGGACATTTGCAGACTTTGTTTGATTTGGGTTTCCGCAGGGTGAGTTACGGCATTCAGGATTTCAATGAGGAAGTCCAAAAAGCAATCCACCGCATTCAGCCCTTTGAGCGTGTCAAGGAAGCCACCGATGTAGCACGGGAAATCGGTTATACTTCAGTGAATTTTGACCTGATCTATGGCCTACCACATCAGACAGCCGAGACGATCAGTGCTACTTTTGAGAAAGTCGCGGAACTCAAACCGGACCGCATTGCCTTCTACAGCTATGCGCACCTGCCATCGGCATTTCCTGCCCAAAAAAGTTTTGAGCAATTTCTCCCCAAGGAATCCGAAAAAAGGAATCTCTACGAAAAAGGAAAACAGATCCTCACCGAGATGGGGTACTTAGAAGTTGGAATGGACCATTTTGCCTTGGAAAATGACCCGCTTTATATCGCCAAGAAAAACAAAACCCTCCACCGTAATTTCATGGGTTATACCACCTCGCCGTCCAAGATATTGTTGGGCTTGGGCAACAGTTCCATTTCCGATGTGTATTATGCCTACGCCCAAAACACCAAGGAAATTGACCTTTACAAAGAACAAATCAGCTTGGGACATTTTGCCATCAGCAAAGGACACATCATGTCCAAGGAAGACATCGAAACCAGAAACCTGATTTTGAAACTGATCTGCAACCATGAAGCGGATTGGAACTTCTGTTACTATTCTGTATTGGGAAAGAGGAATTGGGACAAACTCAAAACATTTGCTGAAGAGGGAATCATCGAATTTGACGCCAAGGGAATCAAAATCCTGGCTACAGGACTTCCATTTGTCCGCAACGTATGCATGGTTTTTGACCTCAGGATGCAGGAAAAAGAGGAAAGGAAGTTTGGATTCAGTAAGTCGATTTGAAAAATGGTTATTTGGTTAATGGTTATTGGTTATTTGGTTAATTAATTGAAGTAATTTCAAATCGTATCCCAATATCCACTAATATCATTAAATGCTTTAGTCGTTTTTGTAAACCCGTATAACTATATAAAAAGCCCCGATTTGGGGCTTTTTAGATTTCTTACTCTTTCTTCAATTTTTACCTTAGGGGAACATTTTTTTATGCTTAATTTTTAGGAACATGATTTCTAAAGAATTGATGTTGGTGGACTATGGACTGTGGACCATGGACTTTTTCACCTACTAAAATGCGTCATCATCAAAATCGACCCGGCGGTGCCGTCCATGGTGGGTTCGTTGGTGCTGTAATCGCCCACATCGTCATGGTAGACGACATGTTCATTTTGGAATTGGGCAAAAACATCCGGTTTCAAAAGCCGCAAACCAAGTAGATTGTTGTAAATCGAAGTATAGACCGGTCCATCCACCAATCCTCCGGGCACCTGCATATCCAACAACACATAAGGCGCTGTATGCACCTCGACCGGATATTCTCCTCCTTCAGGCATTTTGGTAAACATGGATGTTCCCCATGGATTTCTACCAAAAAGCCAATCCCGTTGGGCTTTCAAAAAGGGTTCAAACTGTTTGTCCCCGCTCATTTTCTCATACAAAATCACCTGAGTTGCCAAGCTTGTCAAGAGATTATTGCTGCACCAAATGAAAGGAACTCCCACATGAAAGGGGTTTTGCTGCGCCCGCTTCAGGGTATATTTGATTCCGTCAAGGTAATATCCTTCCAAGGTTTTTTGGAAATCAGCATCCACAACGCCATGAAGTGAAAAATGTCCTATGTTGATAAATGGATACAACTGGTAATGGGAAGCAGAGTCTTTGACGGTCCAACTGTCAGCTGTATTGCTCAGTATTGCATATTTCTTGGCTTGCTCCAGGTAGTTTTTGTCCTTGGTGGTTTTATACAATTCAGCGGCAGCCCACTCCATGTCATCCGCCCAAGTCTCTTCATTGTATCGATATGGCGCACCGTAGGAATTACCCTGCTGGTAGCCTTCCTGATTCCTGCCCATTTGGTAGAGTGAAATTGCAGCTTTCCGACATGTCCCGGCAAATTCCGGATCTTTCAAATCCTTTTCCCAGATCCTTGACGCCAAAGCCAAAGCCGCAGCACTTCTTCCGGCAAGGTTGGCCACTCCGGTCGCCTCGCTTTGGTACTTCATCAAGCCCTGTGGCTTTCCTGTTGCAAAGTATGCTGCGCGGTAAGAATTGGCACCCCAACCATAATCCGCGTTGTCCTGGTTTGGAATCTTAAAACCCCTGTGGTCACGGTCGTCAGCTATCTGATGGAATAATTGGTCAGGTGCCGGATGCATTTTGAGAATCCAATCAAGGCCCCACTTGGCTTCATCCAATACATCCGCGATTCCGTTTGGGCCGGATTGACCCAAGGCATTTACCATGTCCTCAAACCTGTCGGGATACAATTCATACGCCATCAGCATGTGTGCAGTCGCATAGCTGGAAGTGATGAGGTATTTGAGTTGGTCGCCGGCATCGTGCCAACCGCCACTCAGGTCCACATAGGTGCTGTCTGCCATTGGTCCAAAAAATGTCCGTCCGTCTTTTGCATGGCAGACCATGTCCAAAGTAGGATTGTAACCACAGCGCTGCTGCCTCATAAATTCCAAAAGAGATTCCTGTTGTCCGGTGTATGTCCCCTCCCCGATCGGAAAAACCGAGGATTGGGTTTTGCTTTTTTTCCCTTGGAGAAAATAGGCACCGGGTTCGGTTACTTGAGAAAAATCCGCTTCCCAATACAGGAAACCTCCCCATTCGTTGGTTTGGAGTCTTTCGGGCTTGATTTCCAAAGCTACTTTTCCTGTGGCTTGGTTGATAAGTTGGAAGTTTTCTTTGACAGTATTCTTACTGAAAACAACCGCAACTTTGGTATCGGAAGGAAGGTAACCGAGTTGGTTGATGCGGATGTGGGTCTCTTCAGTGGAAAAGAGATTATTCAGTAACAACAGAAAAACAGACAGGATTTTAAAATTTAACAACATGCTCTTTCAATTTTGGGTAATTGATGAATGGAGATTTTCAAGTGGATTCAAGATTGAAAATAGCAAAATTGGAACTGAATAGTTTTGTTATTTGCTTATCGGTATTAAATTGATGTTCATTTCCATTTTAGATTTATAAAAACCATGAGTCACTTAGTCATTAATCCCGGAACCGAAAAAGAAAAGGCATTTTTGAAAGAATTACTTCAAAAACTTGGCTATGAATCTGTCGAGATTGATTTGGAAGAAGATGAGGACATTTCACTTTTAGACATGATGGTCAAAGAAAAAAAGGGGGATTATGTATTGAAAAAAGAATTATTAAAAGTCCTAGAATAGGAAAATTTTACCCTTCATTAAATCTTACTATCCCTTTTTCCAGTCAATTCAAAAATTGAAAGTTATCAAATTCCAATGATCCCTTAATCCATAAATAAATCTTGTATGTTAGTTGCGGGGAGGAGTGACGGCGGACCGGGCCGGCTCCGGCCTTGTGCGTGGATAGGATTCCGCCGTCTTGACTTTTTTGGCTACTTTTTTTGTCAAGAAAAAAAGTAGCTATAAAAAATGACGACTGTTCAACCTGATCCATCAAGAATGGAAATTTGCATTAAATTCTGGTATTTATATTTTTTTGAAAATTGGAGCTTCTTTAAAAGAAAATTTTAAACATAAATAAACTACCCTACAAATATTATTGACAGCAAAAAATAGACTTTTTGACTATCTTAAAAATCCATTTATAATCCCATTCCTATGAACATCAACCCAAGATCAATCTTATTCTTCTTTCTCTGCTTTTTGGTCAGTTCAAGCTTATTGGCTCAAACCACTTCCATCAAAAAATCTCCACCCTTATCTGAGGCTGCAGCCCAAAGTGCGGGGATTTCTACCGAGCGCTTAAAGAAATTGGATGCCATGTTGGAGGAGTCCATCAAAAATGAAGAATTGCCTGGTTTGGTAGCGCTCATCGTCCGCAACGGTAAAATCGTGTACCATTCTGCCAAAGGCTTTGCAGATGTGGAATCCGGCAAAGCCATGCAAAAAGATGCGATTTTTAGGATTGCTTCGCAGACAAAAGCCATCACTTCCACCGCGGTCATGATGCTGTGGGAAGAAGGGAAATTCAGGTTGGACGATCCGATATCGAAATTTATCCCTGAATTCAAAAACCCGCAGGTTTTGCAGAATTTCCGCTATGGCGATACTACCTACACGGCTGTTGCTGCCAATAAGGAAATCACCATCCGCCATCTGCTGACACATACTTCAGGTTTGGGATATGGCGTGATCGATGGAGACGAAAGGATGCGGATGATCTACAACAAAGCCGGAATCATCGACCTCTACACTACCGAAAATATCAGCATCGGGGATAATGTAAAGAAGTTGGCCAAACTGCCACTCCACCATCATCCCGGTGAGAAATATACCTACTCAGAAGGATTGGATGTATTGGGATATTTGGTAGAAATCGTTTCGGGCAAGCCATTCGATCAGTTTTTGAGAGAGCGCTTATTTGAGCCTTTGGGGATGCAGGATACCTGGTTTTACCTTCCTGAGGCAAAATCCTCAAGATTGGTTACCATCCACCGTAAAGCAAATGGCAAATGGGAAGGTTTTCCGACCACTTTCTATGATCCAAATTACCCCATAACAGGTGCAAAAAGATTCTTCTCAGGAGGGGCCGGACTTTCCAGCACGGCAAAAGATTACGCCACTTTCCTTCAGATGTACCTCAATGGCGGCGAACTCAACGGTGTCAGAATCCTTAGCCGAACTACCATCGAAACCATGATGCAAAATCAGACCGGGAATCTTTGGGGCGGCGGGAAGCATTACGGGTTGGCTTTTGGTGTGGTCAATGAAAAAGGAATCGCCGAAGGAGGTGCAGGAAGTGTGGGAACATTCGATTGGGGAGGCTATTTCAACACCCAATACTTTGCCGATCCGGAAGAAAAAATCATCGGCATCCTCATGAAACAAACCCAACAAATCAGCGAGGAAACAGGCTGGAAATTCCGTCAGATGGTTTTCACTTTGGTGGATGATTGAGGGAAAGTTTGACAGTCCATGGTCCACAGTCCATAGATGTTTCTTCTGAACTTTAGAGCTTGGTTGGTTTTGTTTATTATGTTGATTGTCTAGTTGAAAAATAATAAGTGGATAATTGGAAGCCGGGTAAATGCCCGGCTTTTACTTTTCCAATAAAAACTGCGATTAGACTTCTTCACCAAATGTGCCTTCAAAACCGGGTTTTTTCATTTCTATATCACTCAGAAGTTTTCTTCCAAAAAAAGTCAAATGGACGGATTGGATATTTAGAATATTAGTTTTATGTTTAGTTAATTCAGATATATCTGCAAGGGTTGCAATAATAGGCCAAGCAATCCGTAGGGCACATAATTAAATGAAAAAAGACCTCAATAGAAAAACCCGCGGGATTAATCATTATCTCCATTTTAAGAGTGACTTTGAGAATGAGTCAGATAGGCTGTTTAATAGTTTGCCCCTATTCTATCGGATTATGTATTTGGATCAGCCAAATCCGTGGGTTAACCAAATTAATCGTTTCGATTTTATTCGTTTAGCAACTATTTCGGCTGAATTTGAGAAATATCAACTAATTCAAATAGCAGAATTTGAATACAAAAAGATAAATCCAAATTCTAAAAAGGACATTTGTGAAATTAAACTTGACGATTTTTTTTCTAGCAATATTTTGAAGAGTAAAGGGAAAGAGTTCACGGTTAAAGAATTTATTATGACTTTGGGGTACAATGGTGGAATTCATATGATTCCAGATAAAAATGAAGAAAAGGTAAAGATTCTTTATGAAGAACTATTTCTCATTCAACCTGATTTTTGCTTTGATTTGACAAAGTCAATTTCAAAAGTACTTCTTGATATTTACGATGAATTATATAGTCTATCTGTTGGAGATAATAATGGTCATTCACCAAATGTTAACTATCAAGCTATTATAGTTGATCAAGGAAAAATTCTTGATGGAATATTATTTGATAAAGCTTATATGCAGTTTCCAATAAGAGCAAAAAAAAATAAAGGAATACACTTTTGCATTGAAATAATGGTTAAAAACAACTCAAATAGAAATTTAATTATGTCATATGGGCACAGAAAGAATGATGAACTGAACATATCCATTTGGCAACAGAAAACAAAGATTATTTCCAAAGTTTCAACCAAAAATTCAAACAAAACTATTATTTCGGACATTGAAGATAAAATTGGCGAGTACTTCTTATTTGAAGTTGCCTGTTATCCAAATGGAAAGATTGTTTGTGCCATAAATGAGAATCTAAAATCAGTTGAAGACTTAAAAGATGATATTCACATAATTGACGGAAAGGTTATTCTAGGTTCAAATCTAGATGGGAATGAATTTGGCAATTTTCAAGAAAAGTGCTTAGTAATTCAATCAATCGATAAAAATAATTATACAATGAATCTGGGCGTTTATGCAATGAGAAGGTTAAACATAATCCCACAACATATCCCTTATAATTTGATAAAGAGAACATTATAACAACTATACCATTATTGAGGAGATGGCTGTGAGTAATAAACCTACATTTCATCTATCTCTCATTCATTTCCAAACCTTCCAATAAAAAAATCCCGCAGTTTCCGAATCCCAACAGGTTTTGCCTTTTACGATTCATGAACTGCGGGAATTTGTTTTTTAGATAAAGCTTAAGTTGGAATTATTTCCCCATCAATAAGCCAATATCCAAATCGTTTCGTCATTGAATTCTCTTCTGAACCTGTTAATATTTTTTGCAGCTTCTTCCATGCTTGGATACACTGCTACTGAAAGCCTGAAATTGGAGGTTCCGTCTGTAGGAGGTATCACGTTGACTTTGTAGGTACCGGAAAGTTCCTTAGCCCTCAAGCTTGCCATGTATTCGGTCTGCCAGCTTTCGATGATGATGTAGTGGTTGTAATTGTTTGATGGAGCCACTGTATAAGCGCCTTCTATGGCAGGGTCTACTTCTATCTCTTCTTCAGAAACTACTATTTCAACATTGACCGGTACAGCCTGCAATTCAGGCACAGCCAGTGTCTCGATTCTTTCTTTCTGATCAGGATCTTCAAATTTAAAAGATTCATAAGGAAGATTTTTTTCAAATGAAGCAAGGTTCATGATGACAAATTCCGTCCTTCTGTTCCTTTGATGCTCTTCTTCAGAACATTCCACCACATCTACACAGTCATTGACAAGTTTGGATTCTCCCATTCCAACTGATCTTACCCTTCGGGAAGCAATTCCTTCTGAACTTAAGAAGTTGACAACTGAAAGACCTCTCGATTCAGAAAGCTTTTCGTTGTAATCTGCCTTACCCCTTGAATCAGTATGAGAATACATCTGAAGTCTGAATTGCGGGTTGTCACGCATCACCTCAATGATTTTCCTCAGCTCAACAGAAGCATCAGACCTGATATCGGCGCTGTTGTAATCGTAATAGATATCAAAAATCCTGATTCCTTTGTCAAAGGAAACTTTCTCAGAGTAGACATTCAAGTCGAGTTTGTTGTTTTGGTTAGGCTTGGTTGAGAAGCCTTCCTTGATCTGATTGAAATATCCTGAGGTAATTGTCTCGATGGTGTAGGTATTGTTCAATGGCAGGATGAAGGCGAATCCTCCCTTTTCATCACTTACCACTGAGGTATTGACTCCTGTAGCGGTGTCCGTGAGGGTCACTACGGTATTTTCAATAGGTTCTCCGGTTTCTTTATCCTTGACGACTCCTGTCACTGTGAAAAATTCTTCTTTCAATTCCTCTATGAAATAAATATCATCAAGTCCCTTGCTGCCATTTCTGTCTGAGGTAAGGAAAACCTGCCCGTTTCTGGATCTATCCTTGAAAAAGAAGAAATCATCTTTGTTGGAATTGAATGGTACACCAAGGTTTTCGGGAGTAGAAAATGAAGTCCCAACCATACTTGACTTATAAATATCCAATCCTCCCAATCCTCCCAAACCTTCAGATGAAAAGTAAAAGATATCATCATAGATAAATGGAGACCTGTCATTTCCAAAGGTGTTGATGTCTTTTCCAAGACTTACCGGTGAGGACCATTTGTCACTTCCCAAATAATCCACGTAATAAATATCACTTCCTCCAAAACCTCCCGGCATGTCAGAAGAAAAATAAAGTCGTTTTTTGCTTTCATCCCAAAAAGGATCTGCGACGGCATATTTCAGTGAGGAATTGACATTGAGCGGTTTGGCTTCGCCAAATGTCCCGTCAGCCTTCTTTTCTTTATAAAGGATTTCAGGATAAAGTGTTGTTCCAAATCGCCTTCCCTCTCTTTTGTTTGTTTCATTCCCTGCTTCAGTCACGGTATAAAACATCATGCTTCCAGACTTGTGGACCGGTCCGATATGGTTTTCATTTTGGAAAACTTTTGAAAGGGTGATGTTTTCCAAGTCATCATTGGTTTTATTCAAATTGGCTTCATATACTGTAAGGAAGCCATTGCCGGTCCAGCCATACCTTTGGTTTTTGAGGTTATCAGTCATGACTACCCCTGCTTTTTTATCAGATATCCTGTCTGAACTGAAGAAAATCACGCCTTCGTCAATGGTTAGACCAAATTCCGAAAAAGAAGTATTCAAAGACTTCAATGGTTTGACTTGGAATTTTGTAGGCGTATTCAAGATGGCTTTGGCTTCTCCTGCAGATTTTCTGAGCATCATCCACTTTTCATCTTTGCTTATTTCACCGTTTTTCAAAATCATATTGTCCAATACCTTGGCAGATTCATCAAACTTGGAATTGGCAATCAGTGATTCTGAATAGCGATAAGAATCCTCGGCAGTAAGCTCATCCTTGTCAGCCAAGTAACTGTACCATGCAGCAGCTTTTCCAAAATCTCTCATTTTGTAGTTGGAATAGGCAAGCCCACGGGCAGTTTCATTGTCTTCTTTTTTCTCCCATGCTTGGCTAAACTCGTAGGCCGCATCTTTGAAATTATACAATTCGAGCTGTTGGTTTGCTCTTTTGATACTGCTGTTGTACGAAGAGCACGATGTCCCAATTATGATTGGGGCTAAAAATAGGAGGTGTAGGTATCTTTTGTTCATGGTATTGTTATTTAAAAATGTCTTGGAGAAACCACCCTTACGAGGTTAGGGGCAAACATATACCCGATGGAAATATCGTGGGTGGAAAAATTCCTGACATCAAAGCCTGTAATATTATGATCATATGCGTAACCGATTCTGAGTCCGTTTTTGACAAAAAACTCAAAAAGGAATACTAGGGCTGTTCCTTTTTTCAAATTATCAGACGTTGCTCTGTTGGCATAATCAAGCGCAGTTCTGTAAGTAGTACCAAACCAGAATTTCTCTTTGTAAACCATGGAGGCGGTCAAGTCAAGTCTAGAAGGAGCGTTAAAATCTTCAATCATCATGAATGTTGGGCGCAATGCAATATCAGGAGATAATTCTACTAAACCACCACCTGAGAGGTATAAATGCGTCCTTGGTTCTACAAAAATATCAGTAGTGCCGGATTCATTCATCGGTGTAATCATATTGTCAATCGCTACCCCAAAAAACTTACTGTCATCGTAGTAAAACATTCCCAACTTCAGATCAGGATAAGAGATTTGGTTTTTTACAGCAGGAATGCTCGGGTCATTGGGATTACCTGTAGACAGCATGCTCCCATCTATCATAGAACCTATATAACCGACCCCGATTCCAAAACTCAGGTAGCTCGACTGTGCAATGTGAAGGTGATAGGCAATATTGCCATAGACAGCATTGGTACGCTGCGCACCGATCTTATCGCTAATGCCAACTAGCCCTACTCCGATTCTCGATTCCGGCAAGTATCCATCCGCTCCGATCGCAAATGTCTCAGGACTTCCGTCCACTCCAGACCACTGCTTGCGGTAGTAGGTTTGAACATAAAGCTGCTCTTTATAACCTGTATAGGCAGGATTGATAAATAGTGGATTAAACATGTATTGGCTAAACTGCGGCACCTGCTGACCCACCAAGTATTGGGAAAACAACAGCATAAAGAAAAATACAAAGGATAATTTTTTCATAACGCTACTTAATTACGGTCAGATAACCGGTGAAAACTTCTTCCTTGCCATCCTGTCCTGAAAGGGTCAACTGATAGAAATAGGTACCCTCGCCTACACCTTGACCGCTCCAATCATTCTTATAATTGTCGGTTCTGAATACTTCTACCCCTAACCTGTTTACAATTACCAATTTATTGCTTGGATATATATCCAAAAGTCCTTTGACTACCCATTCTTCATTGATGCCGTCCCCATTAGGTGAAAATGCGTTTGGTATCAAGAACTCTAATTGACGGTGAGAAACTGAGGCCTGATTATCCAAGTCATTTGAATCCTTTTCATTCGAAACCACATCAGCGATATTGGTGACATCTGCAACTACCTCAGCGGTTACTTCTATTTCAAGGATGACTTTTTCGCCCGGAAGGATTTCTTCTATTTCCAGAATGACCGCATTCTCTGCGATGTCATAATTTGGAGTTCCTTTTGAGGCTGTTGCATTTTTGTACTTAACTCCCTCAGGTAAAGTGTCAGTCAGGATTACAAGAGTAGCTTTGGTATCGCTGATATTTTCCATTGTCAGTTTGTAAAGAAAAGTACTTCCCTTGGCTACGACGTTGGCGGATACTTCTTTGGAAAGTTGAAGGTCTACCTGATTCAGTGTCAAAGCAGGAGAGGCCGCTTCTACATCCTCAAAATTAGAGCCTGTGACCTGCACCTTATTGATGATGGAACCCTCTTCCAAAGTTACCATAACAGAAACTGTCAAAGTGAGGGTTTCTCCAGTTGGGATCGTTGGAATATTCCAAGTGACGGTATTGTCTTCAATGACTCCTTGATTTGAAGCAGACAATGGCATCAATCCGTCCGGAATCGTATCGGTGATTACCAAATCTTTGGCATCAAAATCCCCAATATTGGTCACCTCAATGGTATATTCCACCATATCGCCCGGGGAAGCTGAGGCAACTGAAACCTCCTTTGAAACAGTGACTTCAGTATCTTCAAGCGAATTGTTTATCGTGACTATACTTGGTTCTGAGATATGGGGACTATCGGGGTCAGTTGGGGAAGTCGCAGAGGCAATATTTGAAATCACAACTCCTGTAGCAAGCCCGTCCAATGCATTTACAGTAAGAATAAGGTCTAGCTTTTCACCTACATTGAGGGTTGGGATTGTCCATGTCACTATTCCGTTTGCATTTACGCCTCCATTGCCGGCACTGACAAAAGCAGTCGAAGCAGGAAGGGCATCAGAAACAGTGATGTTTCTAGCTGTACTTGGACCATTGTTTTGAATGGAAATGGTATATACAATTTCTGCTCCAGCCAAAACTTCCGGAAGAGGAGTAGTTTTGGTGATCGTCAATTCGGCAGAAGTAATGATTTCGACTTCCAAAGCAGGATCTGAGCTACTTTCAACCGGATCATTCAGGTCATCAGGACTATCTGCTTCCGCTATATTCTGGATTTTGGTACCTGCTAAGACATCTTCCCCAACTTTCACAGCCAAAACCAAAACGATAGATTCTCCTGGCTCGATGGTTCCCAAAAGCCATGTGACTATACCGGCATCATGGGTTCCTCCATTCCCTGTGGCAATGAAAGTAGTCCCTGCAGGAAGTACGTCTGTAACCGCAACATTGGTAGCAGGTGCATTTCCCGTATTGCTGACTGTAATGGTGTAAATTATTTCATCTCCTGCAAGGGTGGTATTGGCATCAGGAGTTTTGGTAATTTCGAGAATTGGCGAGCTGTTGTCTATGGTGACTATACTTGGTTCGGAGGATTTAGGGCTTGTTAAATCTGAAGGACTGCTGACTTCAGCTGTATTACTGATTACTGTGGCATCTGGAAGGGCAGCCGAAGAAGTCACTGTTACCTGAAGGTTGATTTGGTCTCCAGCCTCAATTGTACCCAAAGACCATTGGACTATCCCGTTTGCAAAGACTCCTCCATTCGTGGCACTTACAAAAACTGTACCCGCAGGAAGCACATCATCCACTATGACTCCAAGTGCATCACTAGGCCCATTGTTGATGACCGAAATTGTATAGACAATATTTTGACCTGAACGGATGGTCGGTCTGTCGGCCGCTTTGGATATTTCCAAAGTGGCCAAATTTTCAACCGTAACTTCCAGACTTGGATCTGCACTGCTTTCAATAGGTCCCTCAAGGTTGTCCGGACTGTCCGCAGTTGCTATGTTCTTTATTTTGGTTCCGGCAACTGTACTTGGATCAACTTTTACCACCAAAATCAAATCAATGGTGTTTCCTGCGTCCAAAGTTCCCAAAGTCCATGTTACCACGCCTGCAGAGACAGTACCTCCATTGTCAGCTGAAACAAAAGTGGTATTCGCAGGCAAAGGATCTGTCACCGTCAGATTGGTGGCAGGGGCATTTCCTGTGTTCCTTACTGAGATGGTATAGGTAATATCCTCTCCTGCGTTGACAGTAAAGCTTCCCGGGAGTTTGTTGATATCCAAAACTGGCGCAATAACCTCTACAGTAACTACACTTGGGTCGGAGTTGGTGATATTGGCCGGATCGGCGGGGCTGACAGCAGATGCAATATTACTTATTTGAGTCCCATCAGTAAGATTTTGATCGGCAGTGACAGTGAGTATAAGTACTACCTGCTCTCCTATCGGCAAGTCTGCGATGGTCCAGGTTACGGTTCCGTTATTATGAACACCTCCATTATCCGCACTCAAAAAAGTAGTCCCGGTCGGCAAAACATCCGTAATGAGGACATCTTGGGCGTCTGCGGTACCAAGGTTAAAAACCGTTATGGTATAGGAAATGGTATTACCGGGATTGACTTTTGGAGATGCAGCTGATTTGGTGACAACAAGTTCGGGCAAGGAAACCACAGTAACTTCGTTGTCAGGATCAGGTTGGTTTAGTATAGGACTTGCGAGATCTGGGCTTTCCACCCTGATTCCATTGATGATAACTGTACCGTTTGGCACTGTAAGTCCGACCTGGACGACAAGATTCACCTGTACAGTAACTCCGGGATTGATTGTCCCCACAGTCCAGGTAACTGTACCTGCATTGTGGGTTACGGAATTGTCAGCAGAGATAAAAAATGTACCTGCCGGCAATTGATCTGTGATAGTGACATTGGTGGCAGGTGCTGTACCAAAATTGGTTACTTCAATGGTGTAGGAAATAAATTCGCCTGCAAAAACGGTAGGAGCATTTGCTTTTTTTGTAACCTCGATTTCAGGTTTGACTTCTTCTACAGTAACCTGACTTGGGGCAGAGTTCTTTGGGGTATCAGGATCTGAAGGGCTTACTGCTGTTGCTATATTGCTGAGGACTTCACCTCCCACAAAGTTTCCATTTACCAAAACTACTAATGTAATATCAATGGTCTGACCGGGGGAAAGCAGGCCTATGTTCCAATTCACTGTTCCATTTGAATGGACTCCTCCCCTATTGGTAGATACAAAAGTAGTTCCTGTCGGCAGCACATCCGAAATAGCCACTCCAGTGGCAAAGGCATTTCCGGAATTCGATACCCTAATGGTATAAGTAATGGTTTCTCCAAGCCTTACGGTACTTCCACTTGAGGTTTTGGTGATATCAATAATTGGCTTGATACCTTTAAGGACTGTCACTTGGGCATTATTGGAAACCTTCGGAGAAGCAGGATCGTCGGGACTTGAAGCCTGTGCCTTATTGATTAGAACAGTTCCTTCTGTTACACCTAGATTGACCAATACCCTGACGGTCAATACTTGGGTTTCACCTGCGGCTATGCTGGGGAATTCCCAAGTCACAGTCCCAGCTTGAAATGTACCTCCATTGGTAGCTGTAACAAAGGATGTCCCCACAGGAAGCACATCAGTAACAGTGACATTGGTGGCGGCATCAGGTCCATTATTCACCACATTGATCGTATAGAGAATCTCTCCCCCCGCCTGCACTATAATCACATTGGAAACTTTAAAAACTTCCAATCCTGCTGCAGCCTCACCTGTAGCATCAACACTATAAGTATAGGAATTGGCTCCTGAAAGCACATCAGCACCAGCTTCCATTTTTTCTTCAGAAAAGGAAGGGATTAAATGAGAATGAAAAAAATCTGAGTAGGCATGGACCTGAAACCAGGAGATAATCAGGACTACAAGCAAAACAGATTGTTTGCAAAATTGCTTCATGAACAATCTTATTTAGGGTAGAAATTTATTAACTAAAATAGGCAACTCTAACAGCGATTTTCATAAATCCAGGTCGAGTTTTTACTAGGGGCTTTTAGGCTAATTTCCCACTATTGGCACTTCGGGTGACTTGCCAAACAATGACAGATAGATCATTTATTGGGCTAAAGTACATAGATAGTTTGGAAAAAATAATATTTTAACAAGAATCTTATCCATGGAAATATTATCAAAAAAGCACTACGGAAAAAGGAAATCATTCAAATTAATTTTTGGTAAAATGGCGATTTTAAGCCGTAGGGGCATAAAGTGCAAAGGAGTAGTGATGAATTCCAAAAAAGTGACAAAACAAAAATTCCAGCTTTTTTACAAATTCTCGGATTTGTTGAAAATCCACTCAAATTTTTTTTTGAAAAAAAATATATTTTTTTTCCCTCGACCCTCGTTGAGAGGAATTTTATCAAAAATTTTCTCCAATTTCCATTCTGACTCAGTTCAAAATAGTCAATATTAAGAAAAAAAAAGTATGGGTGAATTAAGCAAAACTGAGTCTCCAAAAAATCCGGATTCGATCCAAAAATTATTGGAAGAAATAACCGGACTCGAAGCCAATATCTCTGTCATCAAAACTGAAATCCAGACCTTCGAAAACACCATCCGAGCAAAGCTTAATCTTCTCATTTCCCGGCTGATTGTTCTCAACCATAAAATGAAAGAAAGACAACAATTGAAAAAAGAAAAAAGACTCGAACAAAAGAAGCGTGGGAAAAACTATAAAGAACCGATCCAATCAATTACAACCAAAAAAATAAACAAAACAGAAAAACCTGCCAACCAAGAAGAAGCCCTAGAACTCAAACGATTGTACAAAGAAGCAGTGGTCCATGTTCATCCTGACAAAATCGGGACAAGTCAGGAAAAGGATGCCATCAAAAACGCTACTGACCTCACTGCCCAACTGAATGGCATCTACAAAAACGGTGACTTGGAGGCCTTGTTGGATTTTTACCAAACTATCATCCTTGCCAATCCCTCCTCAGAAAACAGGCCATTTGAAATGCCAAATGTGAATCCAAAAATCAGGTTGGAGTCGCTGATTTCAAAAAAAGGAAACTTGACAAAAAAACTTCAAGAACTGGAGGCCAATTACCTTTACCATGTATTAAAAAATTATGAAGATCCGCTTACCTTTATCGATGAGTTGGAGCTACAGTTTCAGGAAAAAATCGTAAAACTTGAAAAAAGGACCCGGAAATTGGGACCTATTTGATTCTATAATTTAAGGTCAGATTGATCTGCCTGACCACATTTTGGAAATCTCCCGTAGTGATAAATCCTGTTCCTTCGACAATATACCTGTCTCTCCGAGAATTCAAAATATCTGCAACGGTCAAAATCAGTTTTCCCCTCCCTTTCAACACATCTTTGCTTCCTGACAGGTCCATAAAGAATATCGATTTCCTTACCCCCTGAGCTGTTTTTTGTCTTGCCTGGTAATTTGCCCGCAACTGGATATCATATCCTTTCCCAAAAATAAACCTGGAATTTTGTCTTGCATACCATGAGTATGTGGTCGCCACAAAATCGTCCTGAATGTTGCTTCCATCGATTTTAGCATGGAAAAAGTTGAAATTGATATCTGCTTTCCACCATGGGAATAAGGCATAGTCAGTCGTGAATTCAATCCCGTATGCCCTTTCCGAATTCAGGTTTTCTGTGATTGTAATGGCATTTCCTTGGTTATCGACTGTCCTGATCCTGTCGATTTTGTCTTTTGTATCGCGGTAGTACATGGTTGAAAATAGTGATCCTTTCTCAAAATACTTGATGTGACCGAGTTCAAATGCGTCTGTAAATTCCGGTTCCAGGTCTGGATTTCCACTGAAGAAATTTCTTGCATCTGAAAAAGTCACAAACGGACTCAGGTCATTGTAAACCGGTCTTCTGACCCTGCGGCTATAACTCAGCTGTACAGCATTCTCCTTGTTGACATTGTAGGTCAGGTGTGCACTTGGAAAGAGATTGACATAATTCCTCGGGTTGACTTCTTTGGTTTTGACCAAAGAAGTCGTCACATCCGTTAATTCCGCACGCAACCCGCCCTGATAGCTGAATTTGTTGGATTTGTTACCCAAAATGCCATAAATGGCATGGATATTTTCTTCATAGAGAAAGATATTGTCAAGCCCGGGAATTGGAAAAAAATCACCGTTCTCATTCTTTTCCTCCACAGTAAAATCATTTTCCATATTCCTAAAACTGCTCCTCAATCCAGTTTCAAATTTTCCGCCGCCGGTACCAATCGGTTTGGTATAATCGATCTGTATGAGGTATTGCTTTTCAAACTCATCATTGACAGATGTCTGTACCAATGATTGGCTTGGGTCCATCACTCCCTCGGGAGAAAAAGTGTCCTCGGTAAACAACTGATCGGAATTTTCCCAATAATCCAAATAAGTAAAGGCTGCCACAAACTCGTGACCTTTCTGTTCAAAGGACCGCTTATAACTCACGATGATCTCTGAATTGGGTTCCATTTCGGTCTCGTCCTGCCTTCTTTTGCTGTAGCTCTGGAGATTGTCTTTGGAAAAAATGTAATCGTCATACCTGATATCGGTGATCCTATGCGCATCACTTCTCCTCCACAGATAAGAACCTGTCAGGATGCTTTTTTCATTGAAATAATAATCCAATCCCGCCCGGATATTGTTGTTCAGACTATTGACAACACCTGTGGTGGATTGGTCAGAAATGAAAAGAGTATCTCCTCCAAAAGCTTCCTGAAACAAGGTCCCGTTGCGCGGCTGTCGTCTTTTGGCCAAGCCATAATTGACAAACCAATTGATTTTCTTGTGCCTGTAATTCAGGTTGGCAGCTAATCCAAGATTGAGCGGATCGCCCACTGTAGCTTCAAAAGAACCGTTGAAGCCTTGGTTGTTGTCTTTTTTCAGAATGATATTGATCACGCCCGCCATCCCTTCTGCTTCATACTTTGCTGAGGGATTGGTGATGACCTCGACACTTTCGACCATACTCGCCGGTAGTTGCTGCAGACCACGGCTGCCTTTGAAACTGACCAAACCTGAAGGCTTCCCATCGATCAGGATCCGCACATTTCCTGATCCTCTCAGGCTGACATTTCCTTCCGTATCTACCGACACCGAAGGCAGGTTCATCAGAATATCAGCTGTCGTCCGACCGGCATTGGCCAGATCCTCACCGACGTTGAATACCCTTTTGTCCAGAGCAAGCTCCATAAAAGCCTTCTCACCTTCCACCACCACCTCTGACAGGTTGCTCATGGTCGGACTGAGCTTCAGAGATTCAAAACGGTATACCGGCTGCTCTTTTGAAACTTGGAATTCAGAACTTTTGAAAGGCTCAAAACCCATAAATTCTATCAAAGCATAGTATGTTCCAAAAGGAATATCAATGGTGAATTCGCCTTTGTCATCCGTAATATTCCCTTCGACCAGTTGCTCGGGACTTTTGTAAATGGCTACTGTGGCAAAAGAAAGGGGATTTCCTGAATTGGCATCTGTGATTTTCCCTGTCACCTTTCCTTTGCCTCCCTGCTGTGCTTCAAGGGAAGAAAAGAATAAAAGGAAAATTGAGGTAAGGATGAAAACCAAAACCTTGGATCGGGTTTTTGATTGATTCAGGTGCGGATTCAAAGTAAGGTCTGAAATTAGGTTTATCAAATAGGCTTGAAGAAAGCGATACAGGTTTACCGAAATACCATTTGAAGACAGTTAATATAAATGAAGTTACGGGAAAATATCCGCTAATTCTCGGTTTGGTACAGACGGTAGCGATTCCGAGTGATTTGGAGGTAGTTAAATCCCCCATAATTGCGGCTATACATTTTAAGTAGGCCTATTTTATCTACATCTTATTAAAATTCCGCCTTGCGGAAAATCCAATTCAGCTATATAGTTTTCTTTGGTTAAACATCCATATCGTTTTTTAAATTTTCGCTCCCTAAAATCGTACACTCTTAAAATTAAATATTCTTGACTGAAAAGGAATTTTGGCATTTCAATTCCAAAATTCCCGATCTGGTGTCCATTCCGTTTGAAAGTATTGTAGTCAAAAGTCAGAGTAATTTTTTTAGTCAAATCAGAGTTTATCTTTTCCCAATCTTCGGGTTCAAGGACTAATTCTCCGGGATAATATCCCACAATATTTCTGCTTTTAATTCCATCTGTGTTTTCAAAATTTAGATAAGCACCAGAAATTTCGGTCGTAACTAGCCTTTCATTTACTTCAATTACCATATTTAGATTTTGACCAAATACGTTTAGTTTAATTATTAGAAAAAGAAAAAAAGTCAGACTAAACTTCATTCGCAGTTCGATTTTTTAGCTTGCTCACTACAATGTATTACAATTAAACACATCAATGAATTGATTTTTGATCAGTGGAATTTTTCAGACTCCCTTATACTGTTTCACTACTTTTAAACAAATACAATTGCAAAAAACCTAAATCACAAAATGCCACCCCTACTATCTTGGCTCCAACAAACAAAACTGATAAGGTTCGAGCCAAAGGTACTCATGGTCAGGACCAACCTGAATTTCCCTTTGAGACCAATGATCGAACAGTGATTCAGGTGACTCTCCCTTTTCTCTAAATGCATACCAAGTCAGGTTCTGGTATTTGTCACTGAAATTAAAAATCCCATAAAATGGCTTTCCTTCAAAAGATCTTAAAAAAGCCGCGATGTGGATGTTGTGTGGCGATATCCAAGTGAGGTTTTTGTAATCTCCGATCACAGGCAGGTTCTTTCGGATTTTGATCAGGGCCTGCATTTGGGAGAAAATCCTGTTTTCGACCGTTCCTGTTTCATTTCTTCTGTTTGCTTTTTCCCAATCAATCAAAGGCCTGTGCAGCCACCTGTTGTCGTAGCTTTTTCCCGGATCATCACTGAAGCTGTAATCATTGGTGTACCCGATTTCATCTCCATAGTACAGCATCGGCAAGCCACCAAGAAATAGGGAATGCGCCTGCATGAGGATGATTTTTTGGATGGAAATATCTTGTCCGTAGGAATCATTTTCATACAGTGATTTTTCAAGCCCACACAAAGAAGCCAAGGTGCCGCTGATTCTGGCATCGCCGGTTTTGGGATTGAAAGAAAATAGTGCTCCTCTAGCAGGGGTGCCGGGAAGGTTTCCGGAATAATAATCCATCAAATACCTGCGGTGCCTGAAGGGTGTTTTACCGGTCATTTCAATCATATAATCTTCATATCCCATCCCGATATCATCGTGACATCGGGTATAAGAAATCCAAGAGGTTCCAAATGGCTTTTCCAAAATCGCATGTTGGGCGGCAAGCATCACGTCGGTTTCGCCGGTGGCAAGCATGTCCCACTGCACCGCCATATGGGTGGCGTTGTAGGCAAAATCACATTCCTTTGCAGTGTAATCCCCTGTCCCAAAGTATTTGATGATCTCCTTTGGTGCGACAATGGCTTCTCCCAATATCGCCATTCCAGGAGCGGCCACGAGAACGCATTCCTTGATCAACTGTAGCAGTGTATGTACCTGAGGAAGATTTTGAGAAGTGGTTCCTGTTTCTTTCCAGATAAATGCCGGAGCGTCTACCCGCAGCACATCCACGCCGAGATTGGCATAAAACAGGACGTTGTCCAACATTTCCCTAAAGACCAGAGGATTCATGTAATTGAGATCCCATTGGTAATTATGGAAAACCGTCATGACCCATTTTTGGCATTCCTCGACATAGGTAAAATTGCCGGGTGCTGCTTCGGGGAAAATCTCAGGCATCTTCTCCTCATATTGATTAGGAATCCACCTGTTGTCAAACATGTAAAAGAAATCCTGAAAATAAGGATCTCCGGATTTGGCTTTTTCGGCCCATTCATGCCTGTGGGAAGTGTGGTTGAGGACAATGTCCAGCATCATGTACATCCCCTTTTTCTGCATTTCTTTTCTCAAACCAATCAAATCCTCCAATGTGCCAAACTTCTTGTCCACCTTTCGGAAATCCGAAACAGCATATCCACCATCACTTTCGCCTTCAGGGCTTTCAAATAGCGGCATGAGGTGAAGGAAGTTAACTCCGAGTTCCTCCAGGTAGGGAAGTTTGGTTTTAAGCTGCGGCAGATTCCCTGCAAAACGGTCCACATAGAGACTCATACCGACAAGTTCATTGCTCAAAAACCAATGTCCTTTCTTGGCTTTTTCTTCATCCCTTTTGCGAAGGACCTTTTCACGGGATTGATAGGCACGGACGAGCGTGGCTATTAATTGCTCAAAGAGTTCATCTTTTTTGGGATGGGTACTGTAAATCTGATAGTATAAGTGGGTGATGGAAGCCATTCCGGCATTCAGCCGCGCAATAAAAGCTTTGTCTTTGATGGATAATTTAAGCTCGTTGGCGGAAAGAATATTTCGGATGAAGTCTGTCAATGAATGGTCTGTGGCCATGGAAAAGGGTATTTATTTCTTTTTGATTAAGTAATTGAAAACAGCATCTACATCAATGTCCGCCTCCCATCGGGGCTGATACGGTATCGATATCATGGGTTTCTTTGATTCTCAAAGTGGCCAATGCTGCCAAAAGCAACAATGCCCCGGCAAAAGTGATGGAAAACCCGGGATTGTTGCTGAGGAAATATTTGGATATAAATCCAAAACTCAAGGTCTGCAAGATCATCGGAATCACGATCATCATGTTGATGATTCCCATATAGACTCCATATCGTTCTTTGGGGATTTCATTGACCACAAGGAGATAAGGAATACCCATCATGCTCGCCCAAGCTATCCCAAATCCGGTCATGGGAACGAGCAGGGCATATTTGTTTTCGATATGGGGAAATGCCAGCAAGCCAACCCCTGCAAGGATGAGGCAAATGAAATGGACTTTGCGAGGGCCGAATTTTTTGGCTACACCTACCAATGCAAAAGCTGACAAAAAGGTGACAATATTGTACCAACCATTGACCAGGCCTGTCCATCCCACCGCTTCTTCAAACAATTTCATGTCCTCCGCGGGAGAAGTTTTCCAAACCGATTGGGCAATGCTTTTGGCGGCATTCTGCCAATAGACAAAGAGCGCATACCATTGGAAAAGATACACCAATGCAAGTTTCCACATCACCGAAGGCATGTCGACGACGGAGTGGATGATTTCCAGGTTTTCACCAAAAAGAACTCGGGAATATTTGTTTTTCTCCATCGAGGTAATCAGACGAGGAATCAAAGTCCTGTCAAAAATCGAAGGAATCAAAAGCAGGGCAAAGAGAATATACACCAATAAGGAGGTAATCAAGGAGAGGAAAAACTGGATGGCAGGATGAGGAAGTCCTTTGTTTTTCTCGTTCAAAACCCGCAACTCCTGGTCAGTCGGTGGAATCTCGGGAGTTTTGTAGATACTCCATCCCACCGAAGTAATCGAACAAATTGAACCTAAAAAGAAGGAGGCATACACCCAGACCGGGAGAGAACCGGCAGTTCCCGGAATGTACATCTGGAATATAAAAAGTGAAATGTTGGCAAGTGTGATCCCCAAACCTGTAAAGAAACTTTGGGAAAGAAAACCTGTGGCATACTGTTCTTCAGGAAGTTTGTCAGCAATCAAGGCACGGTAAGGTTCCATCGCGGTATTGTTGGCTGCATCCAAGACCCAAAGCAAGCCTGCTGCCATCCAAAGCGAACTGCTGAACGGATATAAAAAGAGACAGATACTGCAAAAAACCGCACCTATAAAGAAGAAAGGCTTCCTTCTGCCAAATCTTGGGCTCCATGTCCTGTCACTCAACGCCCCGATAATCGGCTGTATGAGCAATCCCGTCATCGGTCCTGCAAGGTTCAGGATGGGAATTTCGTGCGGTTGAGCCCCAAGCATGTCATAGATCGGGTTGACTGCACTCTGCTGCAATCCAAAGCTGTATTGAATGCCAAAAAAGCCGACATTCATATTGATGATCTGTTGAAAGGAAAGCCGTGGTTTACTCATACAAGGGAGGTTAATTGGGTCAGGTAACTTTGAGTTGTTATCCAAAAATGAGGAAACCCCATTTTGGGAATTCTAAAATAGAAAAATAATCTTCTAAAAATTCATCCTATGAAAAACGATGAAATGGCTAAACAGCACCTAGACAGCGTTTTTCGAGGAGGTACCAAACCCAAATCCCGCTTTTTAACTGATCTATAACGGTTGCGGAAAATTAATGGACATCCACTGTTTTTTGGTAAAAAAAATCAAAAATCAGTGAAATTCTTTTTGGATAAAATCAAAAATCTTGCCTTTCTCAAATCTTTTCCATCACCACATATTCCATCCCTTCTTTTTCAAAAGTGGCTGCTGTGGTGGTCATTCCGAATTTTTGATAAAAACCTGCTTTTGAAATCCTTGCATTGCACCAGATTCGGCTGATGCTTTTTTCTTCCAAAAAATCAAAAATGTACTGAAGGAGTTTTGATCCATATCCTTTTCCCTGAAACTGTTCCAAGGTGGCAAACTTCCTGAATTGGGCTTCCTGCCCGTGGATAAAAACCGAAACTACCGAAACCAGATTCTCCTTCACAAACAACCCAAAGTGGATCCCGTTTTCATCTTCAGGAACCCGAACAAAATCAATGTGCTTATCAGGCCACATGACCTGTTGGCGGATGGGGAGGATTTGATCTATAGAAACTTCTTTGATTGTCATCTTTCAATTCTCTCCTCAAAAAATCATCTCCAACAAAATATAAAACAGCGAAGGACAGATCAGGCAACCTAAACCTGTGTAGAAAGTTGCAGTCACCGCCCCGTAGGGTACCAATTTGGGATCTGTAGCTGCCAATCCGGCAGCCACTCCACTCGATGTCCCCATCAATCCTCCAAATGCCATGGCAGATTCCGGGCTGTTCAGTCCTATTTTATTGGCAGCAATTGGCGTAATGATGGTGACCGCGATAGTCTTGACCACGCCTGCGGCAATGCTCAGCGCAATCACCTCCGAACTTGCCCCAACAGCCGCACCGGTCACCGGGCCTACTATATAGGTGCAGGCTCCCGCTCCAATAGTACAAAGACTTGCAGCATCACGATATCCCCAGGCATAGGCAAGGATAACACCCATAATAAAGAACAGACCTATTCCAAAAAACAAAGAAATCATTCCCAACAAACCGGCTTTGCGCACCAAATAAAAACTAGCTCCGATAGCAGTTGCAACGATCGCAAAGTCGCGGAACATGGCACCGCCCAGGATCCCGACTCCCTTGAAAATGGCAATGTCTGACAACCCTTTTTCTCCTCCTGTAAATACTCCGCCCACATACCCGAGAACCAACCCCAAGAAAATGGCAATTGCCGATCCCGGAATTTTGGAGTTCAATACTTTTTTGGAAAAAAGCTCAGAAAAGGCCACAATCATCCCAATCACCAAAAAGCCAACGATCAGGCCGTTTTTCTCTACCAATTTTAGGAATATCTCCATGTCAGATTTTATGGAATTTTTTGAGGATCAAAGGGAAAACAAAAAATGCCGCAAGCACAGGAATTGCCCCGGCCACAACAGCCAAAGTTCCTGTCGAAACTGCAGATTTGACATTGAGGCTTGCCGCCATCGCAATGACCACGGGGATATACATTTTGTTCCAAAAGTCTATGCCAAGGTCTATATCAGGACTCATCCAGTTGTTTTTGACAAACCACTCCTTCAATAGCATCAGGATAATCATCGCAAATCCTACTCCCCCAACATTGGCATTGATGCCAAGCAGGTTTCCAAAGAACTCACCCAACCACTGCCCGATCAGATAGGAAAGTGCCAAAAGGGCGACTCCGTAAATTATTTTCATATTTTCAGGTTAAAACAGCTTTTTCAATTCATTTTTGGTGACTTTCCCCATGGCATTCCGCGGTAAATCCTCCACTACCAGAAACTTTCTCGGTGTTTTGTAGGCAGGCATCCTTTCTCTTATCCAAGCATTAAGGACACTTAAATCTATATTTTTTTCTGTCACCAAAGCTGCTGCTACCAATTCCCCCCATTCCTCATCCGGAATTCCTATGACACCACAGTCCTTGATACCCGGATATTTCCGAAGGACTTCCTCGATTTCCAAAGCGGAGATTTTGTATCCTCCTGATTTGATGATGTCAACAGAATCCCTTCCGAGAATCTTGAAATACCCATCCTCCACGACGGCGATATCTCCGGTTTTGAACCAACCGTCAGATGTAAATGCTTTTGCTGTGGCTTCTGGTTTTCCCCAATATTCTTTGAATACATTGCCGCCCCTGACCTGGATTTCACCGGGTTGGTCCAATGGAATTACCCTGTCGGCCTCATCACAAAGTCTGATCTCCACTCCCTTGAGAGGCATCCCAATGTATCCTGCGCGGCGCTCCCCCTCGTAGGGATTGCTGACGGCCATGCCGATTTCGGTCATGCCGTACCTTTCGAGCAGGTAATGTCCCGAGATCCCGTGCCACTTATCCATCACTGATACCGGCAAGGCGGCCGAACCCGATACCATGAGCCTGAATTGCTTCAACCTCTCAGTAACCTTCATTTGTTCAGTCTGAGAGAGGTTTTCATAGTAAGCGATCAACTTGAAATAGATGGTGGGAACCGCCATAAAAACATTGACCTTGCCTTCCATGAAAATTTCAAAAACCTTTTTGGCATCAAAATTTTGTGAAAATTGCACCGTCGCTCCAGACCAAAGCGCACAGGAATTGACGTTGATAATACCGTGTACATGATGCAGGGGCAGGATCGAAAGGGTGTAATCCGAAGAACTCCAGTGCCAGGCATCTACCAAGGTACTGACCTGCGCTTCGATATTCGCATGGGTTGTCAGAACTCCTTTTGGAAGACTTGTCGTCCCACTGGTATAGAGAATCATCGCGCCTCTTTGGTTTTCTATTTCAGGTAAATTCCCAGATTCATTTATAGATAAACCTGACATCCGGATAATCCGGATGTTGGGTATCATAGAAAAAGGAGACAAGATATCTTCATATTCAGGTCCGCAAATGACCATTTCCGCAACCGTATCTTCCACAACATATTGGAGAGAAGGAAAAGGATAAGTGACACAAAGCGGTACTGCTATGCCTCCAGCCCGCCATATCCCCCATTGCACCGCCACATAATCAAATCCCGGCGCTATCATAAAGGCAATCCGCATTTGTCCAAGGTCCTCTTTTCCCTGCAGGAGATGCAAGGCAATCGCTTCACTTCTGTCCAAAAGGTCTTGAAAAGAATATGAATCAGATTGGTCCACAATGGCGCACTTGGTTGCAAACCTTTTGGCGTTTTCAATGAGTCGAAGCATAATAGGTTTTTTTTTGGAAGGCTTAAATTAAACCGAAATTCAATCGATTGTTGGTGTCGAAGCTAAAAAATGGTGCAAGTCCCAAAAGGCGATCATTTATTTGATCCAACTTGATTGCAATATTCAACAATCAAAGCCTATTTTAGTAAGAATTTATTAGCCCCATCCATATGACATTCAACAGACGCAATTTCCTCAAAATCGCCTCATTGGCCCCCGGCCTGGCTATTCCTTCATTAAGTTTTGCAAACAGCCAGGAAAACGACCTTCCAAAGGCTTTGAAAGGGTTAAAGCCCATGATCGCGGACATTGTTCCCATCAGTCGTGAGGAAAGGTTGGGCAGGATAGCCAAAGCACAAAGTCTGATGATAGCAAACAAAGTAGATGCGCTGTTTCTCGAACCGGGGACAAGTATGGCTTACTTTTTGGATTTCGACTTTTTTCTTTCCGAGAGGATGGTTGCAGCCGTGATTCCTGCCAAAGGAGAAATTGCTTATGTCTGCCCAAAGTTTGAAGAAGACAAAGTAACAGAATTGGTAAAATTCGGTTCCGACATACGCACTTGGGAAGAGCATGAAAGCCCTTATCAGGTGGTTGCGGGAATCTTGAAGGACAAAGGCACTCCAAATCAGACCGTCGGAATTGAAGAGCGTTCAAGGTTTTTTCTATATGATGGCATCAAAAAAGAAAGTGGAAGGCTGAATTTTGTCCTTGCAGATCCTATCACCGCGGGATGCAGGATGTTTAAATCACCTGCTGAAATAGCCCTGATGCAAAAAGCCAATGACATCACGATTGCTGCCTACAAAGTACTTTTTGATTCGCTTTTTGAAGGCATGACCCAAGCGGATTTCAGCAGGGTTGCCACCGAGGCGCATCAGGCTTTGGGAGCAAAAGGCTCCATAGGTGCTAATTTTGGGGAATGGTCTGCATTCCCGCATGGAAGCAGCACTCCACAGAAACTCAAAGAAGGCGACCTTATCTTGGCAGACGGCGGCTGCAAAATAGAAGGATATACCTCAGACATCAGCCGTACCATTGTTTTTGGAAAACCAACAGCCCGACATACGCAGGTATGGAACATCGCAAGGGAGGCTCAGCAAAAAGCGATAGAACTTGCAGCAAAACAGGGGACTACCTGTGAGCAAATGGATGCTGTGGCAAGGGGAATTGTCAGCAAAGGTGGATTTGGACCTGATTACAAATATTTTAGCCACCGGCTTGGGCACGGGATCGGCCTTGATGTCCACGAATGGACCAATCTGGTGCGTGGCAACAAAACCCCACTTCAGGAAGGAATGTGTTTCAGCAATGAGCCCGGGATCTACATCGTGGGTGAGTTTGGCGTCAGGGTGGAGGATTGTTTTTACATGTCTGCCTCAGGCCCCAAGTTCTTCAGCGCTCCGAGTCCGGCGATTGATAAGCCTTTTGCTTAGATTGAATTTGAAAATATTTAAGAAAAAAAGGGTTGCCATTTACGGACAACCCTTTTTTCTAAAGCAAATTTCAAAATCCCGTTTTTCAAGAAATGAAAACATCGTCATTGTTGAGAAGGATTTCATCGAGGTTTTCTCCGGGTAGGGCGATGATTTGTTCATTCTCGGAATCCCATTCTATTCGTCTGCCGATTTTGTAAGATAGGCCGCCCATATGCGCTGTGATGGCTTCTTCAAAACCCTCAGTGATCCCACAGCTTGGATTGCCGCCGTTACGGATACAGCTCATCCACTCTCTGAGGTGAAGGAAAGTTGAGTCCACTCTTTTGCCATCCCTATAAGTCCAAAGCAAACCCTTGTTGGCAAAGTATTTGGCTGTGGCGGAAGTGACCGCATCTACGCCATTGGCACTTGGGTCATATTGGTATATCGGTACGGAGGGATCTACCCTGTTTTCTTTGATCAGGTCTTTGTACTTGGTGGACCTTGGATCGGCATAGATCGTGACCATATTTCCCAATTCCATGGAAGCATCGTGTCCCATCAATACCGTGCCCCTATCAAATTGGTTGCCCAAAGTAGCACTGTAGACCAATGTCATCCCTTTTTCTTTGCCGGGGGTCTGACTAGTACCAGTACTGAATTCCGGAAAATCCATATTGATCTGCATCACATCAGGGACATTTCTTCCGTCCCTGTGGGTGTAAACCCCTCCGGAACCTGTGATGTATTTGGGAATTCCCATTTTCAAAACACAATTGATCCTATCATAATCATGAGTCAATAAATCCCCTGACAATCCTGAACCATAAGCCCACCATTTTCTCCACCGGAAAAAATGTTCGGCATTGAATGGGATTTGGGGAGCGGTGCCTAAGAAGGCGTTCCAATCAATGGTCTCGGTAGAAGCATCCGGATGGATGTCATATTGCCAGGCACCGTTGTCGTCATTTCTGTTGGTAGCCGTCACGACCAAAGACACATGGCCTAAGGTATTTTTGGCAATGGCATCTTGGGCAGTCAAAAAACTCTGGGTTTGACGATGCTGATGTCCGACCGCAAATTTGATATCCGGGTTTTTACGGCAAGCCTCCCTCAGGTCATAGGTCTCCTGAATGGTATGGGTCATAGGTTTTTCAACATATACATGTAGGCCTGCCTCAATGGCGGCAATGGCCATCGGTGCATGCCAATGGTCCGGTGTCGCAATGATGACTGCATCCACCTCACCGCTGTTGAATAAATCCAAATGTGTTTTGTACCTTTTACATGGATTCTCTTTGGTATTGAAAGACCGAAGGGCTTTTTCTGCCCTGACATCAAAAATATCACAGATTGCGGTAAGTCTGACGTTAAGTCCCTCTTGGGCTTTAAATTCTGCCAATCGGGTATCATTAGGATTTTCTGCTGCGGATTTGGCCATGTCATCGAGCCATTCTACGGTAGCAAAACCCAAAGAACGCATCAATTGCTCGCCTCTTATCCCAAACCCAATCAGGCCGACCCTTAGCGGTTCCCCGGTCATTGGGCCTGAAGCGGGAGGTGCGGATGCTTTGATATTAAGGGTTTCGAGCAAAAGATTACGCTCGCTCAATGCCTTTTCATTGGACCTGAAACCTGCTGTCCACACTGCCCCAAAAATCGGAATACCTCCGAGTATTTTGAGCCATTCCCTTCGGGAAAAGCCCTTGAATAAATTCTTGTCAGTTGCCATATGCTTCAGGGGATTGGGTTTGTGGATACGGTCTTAGGTTTTGCAAAGAGCCTTGCAATTCCAAAAGAATAATCTGTAGGAAATAAAAAGAGGACAAAAAGAGCCGCTGCTTCTATCAGGTTTTTGTTGACAAGCCAATAGCTTCCCTCACTTGGACCTTGAGGATATCCCGGAAATGGGGGATGTGCCAGGTAATACAACAGCAGAAGTCCAATGCCAATGATGCTTGCCCACCTGGTTTTGAATCCTATTATCAGACAAAACCCAACCAAGAGCAAAGCCCCGATATTCAGGGTATCAATGATGGGGATGATGGATTCGCCTGCCATCCATTTGAAAAAAGACTCCATATAACTCGCGCTGAGCAAGTATCCTTTAGCAGTCCAGGAGGGACTGTACAATTTGATAACACCTTCGTACAAAAAGTGCCAACCGATCAGCAAACGGAGCAGTACCAAGCTGCTTGTTTGCAATGAGGTAAATCTGGAAGTTTGATCCATAGGTTTTTTGTTTATTGATGCACGATATTACCACATCAAACCCCAAAAAAACATGATCTAGGTCAATCCAAAACATGATGTATATCCCTCTATATAGCAGGGATTTTGAAAGGGGAAAAAAGGAAATTCTATTTAGAGAGATAAGGCGAAAATGTTTTTTTCGTAGAATTACGAAATTTTCGTAGGAAGTCTAAAATGTTTCTTTTAAATTTATTTTATGGAAACATTGACGAAATACGAAGAAAGCCTGATGCGGATATTCTGGAAGCTGAATAAAGCTTTGGTAAGAGACGTTTTGAATGAACTGCCAGAGCCCAAGCCACCTTACACCACGCTTGCATCAAATATCAAGCTTTTGGAAAAAAAAGGATATTTAGACCACAGGACTTACGGAAACATCCATGAGTACTTTCCCACCATTACCCAGACAGAATATAGGAAAACCAGTTTCAACGAATTATTGGAAGACTATTTTGAAGGTTCGGTGGAGAATGTTTTGTCATTCATGGTCAAGGAAAAAGGGTTATCTGAAAAAGATATGGAAGAACTTCAAAAATTGATTGACAACATGGGTAACTCCTCACAGCCATGATTACCATATTCAACTACCTCTTGGAAGGCAGCATTATCCTGCTGCTACTTTATGCTTTTTATGTCATATTTCTTTCCAAACTCACTTTTTTTGGATGGAACAGGGTATACCTATTAGGTTCTTTGGGATTGGCATTGGTCATTCCTTTACTCTCATTTGAGTTGGGTCCAGGTTCTATCTCAGCCTTGAACCCTGAGGTTTTTACTTATTACCTACCTGAATTTGCACTGACTCCAGAAGATGGGATTTCCGCCAAATCTATTTTGGTTTATGGAGCTATCCTTATTTACTATTCCGGACTTCTTTGGACCATTAGCCGATTGGTATTGGGAATTTTCAAAACCTTTTCTTTGATTAAATCCTCAGAGAAATTCAGCCACAAGGATTTGACAATTGTGGTAAATCCAAAATTTCCACCTTCTTCATTCTTCAATTTTATTCTTTTGCCGGCTTATCAAGAAGGGAATAAAGCCCAGGAATTGATCATTCTCCATGAATCGGAGCATGCCTCAAAATTCCATACACTGGACTTGATTTTCATGCAGCTTACCAAATCGGTTTTCTGGTTTCATCCATTGATCAAACTTTTCGAGTCCAGTATCCATGAAGTCCATGAATTTCAGGCCGATACCAAGGTGACCACTTTTCATCCCAAAAAAGAATATGCCCAACTCCTGTTGAACCTGACAGCAACCAAAAAAGAGCAGCAGTTTGTTAACAACTTCAACCAGTTTCAGCTCAAAAAACGGATTATCATGATGAATACCGCAAAATCCGGATTAATCCATAAATGGAGATTTTTGCTTGCATTGCCTGTTCTTGGATTGATGATTTTTGTTTTTTCCTGTGAAAAGGGTGCTGACAATTCTTTTTCAGAAGTCATGGAAATACCGATGTCAAAGGAGGAAACAGCTCCGTCCATTCCTGATGAAATCAATTCAAAGATTTTGGATGCAGATGAGGTTTTTGATGTAGTCGAGGAATCTCCTGAATTCCCAGGTGGAATGGAGGCGTGGAATAACTTTTTGAAAGACAACCTTAAATATCCAAGTCAGGCAAGGCGAATGGGCATAGAAGGTACCGTTTATTTAGTCTTTGAAATCAAGACCGATGGCAGTGTGCACAATATAGAATTGTTAAGAGGAATCGGTGCAGGCTGTGATGAGGAAGCGAAAAGAGTGATAGGAGAGTCTCCAAAATGGACCCCGGGAAAACAAAGGGGAAGATTGGTCAACGTCAGGATGAGGATACCGATCAGGTTTCAGTTGGGTTAAATCCTTATCGAAAAAGCATACCAGATATTCAAAATAAATCAACCATATAAACTAACCACAAGATGAAAGCAAACAATTCAACCCCAAATTACAAAAGCAATCTTCTCACCGTCCTCCCGCTAATGGGACTGATGATGGTATTTTTTTCCTGTGACTTTCAGGGATATGACGAGAAAGTAGTATTGGAAAATGGCGAAGTGACAAGCAAGAACATAGAAACTAATGAAATTTTTGATGTCGTGGAAGATTCTCCGGAGTTTCCCGGTGGCATGGAAGCTTGGAATGAATTCCTTATGAATAACCTCAAATACCCTGAAAAAGCCAGGGAAATGGGAATTGAAGGCACTGTGTATGTGGTCTTTGAAGTAAGGAAAGACGGTTCGGTGAAAAATGTAGAACTATTGAAAGGAATCGGTGCGGGTTGTGATGAGGAAGCCAAACGCGTCATCATGCAATCTCCCAATTGGACTCCCGGCAAGCAGAAAGGACACACTGTCAATGTCAGGTTGCGGGTTCCGATCAAATTCAAACTCGGGGAAAAAGAGGTAATCGCTTAAAGTTCATAAACCATTTCCATAAATCACCTTTTGTAAAATCAATTTAAGCAATCAAAAACCTTCCCTAAATGAACACCAGCTCATCAAAATCAAAAAGTACAAACAATTTCCTGTTGGTCATCATCTTATTGTCCATGATGGTATTTGTTATCTCCTGCAAAAGCTCCAAAGATTCCGCTTTTTCAAAAACCTTGGACATTCCGATGGGTGAAAATTCTGCTCAAGGATCATCAGATGAAGTCTTTGATATGGTGGATGAATTTCCGCAATTTCCCGGCGGGATCGAGGCTTGGGGAAATTTCATGAAGGACAACCTGAAATACCCCGCATCCGCGAAAGACAAGGGCATTGAAGGAACAGTCTACATTACTTTTATCATCAATAAAGATGGTTCAGTGAGCGATGCAGAGATTCTAAGAGGAATCGGAGGAGGCTGTGATGAGGAAGCGCTGAGGGTTGTCAAAGCTTCACCAAACTGGAACCCTGGAAAAAAAGACGGTAAAATAGTCAGATCCCGAATGAGGCTACCGGTCCAATATGCTCTTGGCAAAAAGGATAAATCCTGAACAATCAAAAAGAGGGATTCTCAGATGGGAATCCCTCTTTTTTCCTAAACAGTGGTATAATCTGCCCAAAAAACTGATTTGACTTTTTACAATTCTATACGCCATAAAGATGTTCATCTAAAAACCCGTTTCGGAATTTTCCTTCGGGGTCGTGTTTGGCGAGAAGGGATTTGAATTCCTCCATTTTTGGGTACCGCTCTTGGAGTTTTTTGGAAGAAATGGTGAATAATTTCGCCCAATGCGGCCTTGGACTAAAGGGTTCCAACTTGGCTTCCATCTGAGGCAATAGTGCCTGGACTTCTGGAATTTCTTGTTTCCAAGTGGTATGGACTGCAATGGAATCCCTTTGGTAGCAGGTACTCATCCACAATTCATCCGTTTTGATACTTCTGATTTCGGAGATGAAAAGGTGAGAAGAGATTTGATCTGCCATTTCCTTCACTGCCATGAGTGCTTCATATCCATTTTCCATAGGTACAAAATATTCTGACTGCAATTCCTTGCCAGCACTTGGCTGAAATTCCATCTTAAAATGTGGCAAGCGCTCATACCAAGGGCCGGGAATCGCCAACTGCTCAGAGCAACTTTCAGCAGACATTTCCTGCACAGGATGCATATGCACTTTTGCTTGTTTGGCTCCGAAAAACTCCTCAGGAAAATCAAGCGCCACACCAGGGACTATTATTCGCTTTACCCAGACTTCATTGACATTGTCACTTTTCCAGTCAATAAACAAGCTTACACTATACCCTGAAGCCATGATTTCCTGGAAATTGTCCTTTAGGACATCCATAGGCATATCCATATACACGACCTGAGCGACCTCAAAAGTCGGAAGCAGGTCCAAAGTCACTTTGGTAACAGGTCCAAATCCTCCCAAACCAACTACGGCACCAAAAAAATCAGGATCTGTTTCTTTTGAAAGCTGAACCAACTCACCTTTGGCGTTGACAAACTCAATGGCAGCAACTCCCGTGGAAAGGTTTCCGTTTTCGACTCCCGAGCCATGGGTGGCTGTGGCTATTGTTCCGGCAACAGAGATATGCGGCAGAGAGGCGAGGTTGTGGAGGGCATATCCGTTTTGATGGAGGTAGGCGCAGAGTTCACCGTACTTGATACCTCCTTCCACCGTAACCTGGTTTTTTTCCTTGTCCAAGGAAATGATTTTGTTCAGATTTTGAAAAGAAATGAGGTTATCGTTGCTGTCAGCAATCCTGTTGAAGGAATGTCTGGAACCCAACACCCTCAGTTTGTTACATTTTTTGACCAAATCCCGTACTTCCTCCACTGTTTTGGGATAATGAACATTGGTCGTGCTGAATTCAAAATTTTCAGCCCAGTTTTTCAAATAGTCGGGTGTCATGGTTTCTGCGGGTTTTTGGGGGGAGCAAGATAATATCGGTTGGATCAAAACCCCTCCAACGAGGAGGGAAGAGTTTTTTAGGAAGGTTCTTTTTTTCATTTTGGGTTATGTCAAGAAAGAAAGTTTTTATTATTAAATGGCAGCAATTTTTTCTCAATAATTCACCTTCAGTTCTTTCACCTTGGTCGGTAGCCAAACCTGCATTTCACTTGCTCCACGGTTGGCCCAAGTGTAATAGGGAATGGCGGTGATGCTCTTGGTTTCAGTTTTTACAGTGGACCCATCCTCCGAAACGGTCACCACCGGCACATTTGCCTGAATTGCCATCACCCTTTCATTCAGGACCTGATATTCTACTTCCTGAAATTCGGTATTCGCCGGAACCACAATGTTCCAAGCCCTTCCGGCATTGTCAGCTCCCTCCACACAATAAACCAAAGGTCCTCTTTGTAAAGCAATCCTGTCCCGATTGGCTTCCACTTCATTTCTTGATTTTACTTTCCTGATTTCCATAGGCAACGAATATTGGACAATGTCACCTTTGCTCCATTTTCTTGATATGGTGATGTATCCATTTTCCTGTGTGTATTCCACAGGCTTGCCGTTAAGTGTTACGGTGAATTTTTCTTTGGCTGTACCTTCGAATCGATACAAATCCCCGGGTACCGGCTGTTCCTTAGCCCATCCCGGCAACCTTAAATTGAGGCTGTAGGTGGTTTTTTTCTCAGGATTCATGGCGATGTTCACCACCCCATCCATTGGGAAATTGGTTTTGATTTCGACCGGCACATTTACCTTTCCCATTTGGATATTGGTCTGACTTCCGATAAATAAGTTAACCCAAATACCGTCATCCGAGGTAGCATAGATATAATCACCGACAGAAGCCACCAAGCGGGAAATATTGGAAGGACAGCAGGCAGTTCCGAACCATGCCATGCGGGAATGTTGCCCATTGGAAGCCAGCGGATTTCCATAAAAAAACCTGTCGCCCTGTAGGCTCAAACCGTCCAAAGCTGCATTGTAAAGACTCCTCTCCAAGACATCGATGTATTTGGAATCCCCTTCCAGGGAATTCATGCGCTGATTCCAGAAAACCATTCCTACCGAGGCACAAGTTTCACTGTAAGCCCTTTCGTTTGGCAGGTCATAATCTACAGAAAAACCTTCATTGCTGCCCGAGGAACCTATCCCTCCTGTGATGTACATGTTTCGGTAGACAACATCTTCCCAAACGGTCTTCATGGCATTCATATACCCATCATCATTTTTTGCTGCCGCTACATCTGCAGCACCGGTGTAGAGATACATTGCCCGGACGGCATGTCCTGTGATTTCTTTTTGTTCTTTGACTGGTACATCATCCTGCGCATATTTTGGACCCCAGTTTTTATTGTTCCAAATTCCCCCTACACCATGTCCACGTCCTCTTTGGTCCAAAAACCAATCTGAAAGTTCAAGGTATCTTTCTTCATTGGTGACTTTATACAATTTGACCAAAGCGAGTTCGATTTCCTCATGGCCGACAACCCAAGGCCTGTTGGCTTGTCTGAAAGTCTGATCAATATGGTCGGCCATCTTGATACCGACATCCAGGAGTTTTCTCTTTCCGGTAGTTTGGTAGTAAGCCACACCCGCCTCGATCAGATGGCCAGCGCAATATGCTTCGTGTTTGTCCATGTCTGTCCACCTGTTTTCCAATCCGGTCAAGGTGTAAAAAGTATTGATATAGCCATCGGCCTCCTGCGCTGCTGCGATCTTATCGATCCATTCGTCCGCCTTGGCTTCGAGTAAAGGATCAGATTGGTTTTTGAGGGAATAGGCAATGGCCTCCAAGGCTTTATAGACATCACTGTCATCATAATAAATCCCTTCGTGCTGCTCTCCTGATTTTCTTGCAGCTTTCTCAAAATTGCGGATCCGCCCGGTCTCCACCTCTGTTTGTTGGATACATACCTGCAAAGCTGAGTTGGCTACTTTTTCCAGTTTTGGTTTCCAAAAAGCATCTGTGATCGTCACTTCCGAGTAACTGATTGGGGTAAGTTTTTTCAATTCTGATTGGCCAAAAACAGGGTTTATCAGAATTGCCGTAAAAAAAAGGACAACATTGGTTTTCATGGGTTATTGGTATTGGGATATGTGAGGGAAGCAATCCGGTTTGATGCATACAAAAGCCTCCTTTACAAATATATCCAATTGTGTCAATTTTGAAAGGTTTGGAATGACAAGCGGTCTGTTCTATGAAAAAGGCTTTGCATTTCTCCCCAAAGGATCCAAAATCTCAGTTTTTGTGCAAAAGGTTGCAGAATGGATTGCAGTATTCAAAAATGCTTTTGATAGATTTGGATTATGAAGATCAGCTACCTGGAAAATTACGACTCCCTCAGTCAATATGCTGCAAAACTTGTCATGGATGAAGTTCAGCTTAAAAGAGACCTGTTGTTTTGTGCCGCTACGGGAAATTCTCCTACCGGAATGTACGCCGAAATGGCAAAAAACAAATCCCTCTTTGACCGGATGCGCGTCGTCAAAATGGACGAATGGGGAATCATTCCGCTCTCCCATCCTGATTCCTGCGAATCCTACATCAAAAAACATGTCTTGGAACCTTTGGAAATCCCGGCTGAAAGGTATGTTGGATTTGATACTGCACCCGAATCGGTAGTGGCCGAGTGCACGAGAATGCAAAACTTTATCAGCGATCAAGGGCCTTTTGACATTTGTATATTGGGATTGGGAAAAAACGCCCACATTGCTTTCAATGAACCTGCTGATTTTTTGCAGCCATATTTTCATAATGCTGTTTTGGCACCTTCTACGATCCAGCATGACCCTGCATTGTCACAAGGTCCGGAACCTGCATATGGATTGTGTGTCGGGATGAAAGATATCATGCAGACAAGGAAAGTAATTTTTCTCATCACCGGCAAAGGCAAACAGGAAGCAATCCAGCAGATTTTAGAGAGAAAAATATCTACCCAATGTCCGGCTTCTTTTTTATGGTTGCATTCCAATGTAGAATGTCTGGTTGATAAAAATAGCCTTTGAATTAATAAAATTGTATTTTTTAGTTTGATACCCTGAACTTTAATAAAATTTTTTATTTGAAAAATTAATTATCATAATTAGCTGTATTTGCATTTTTTACCAAAAATAATTCTTTTTACTCTTATCTATTTTGGTTAAATTTAGAATAAAACGCATTTAGTTATTTTTTATCATTTGTCAAATACAATTTTAAACCCAAATCAAATTGTCATGAATGAGAAACTAATTTCCCGAATGTCAAGCCTGGTTTTTGTTTTTGCAATCTTCTTGTTTTATGGTTGCAATTACTACAAGCCTGTCACCAAAAACTTGTCAGCTTCGCCTGAAACAAAAGTAGATCAGATAGATTCCCTCAGCCAAAAGACATTTATTCTGCATATTGAGAATAGGGTGTTTTTGATGAGAAATACCTATATCAATAAGGAAAAACAAAAACTCGAGGCGACTTTAGAGGAAGTTCCAATGATCCATCAAACTTATCTCATGGATGATACAGGAAAATTCAAATATGATCCCAAATCGCCCAATGTTCTTCATGAAGTCCATGTTTATGCAAATCTTGACGAGAAAAAGCGCCTTGGGGACCAAGTGGTAATTCCGGTTCAAAATATCAATAGAATTGAATTGATCGAAAGGGATAAGCAAAGGAGCAGTGGAAACACCGTTTTGGCTGTAGTCGGAATTACTGTAGGCACGCTTGCTGTCATTTCTGCCATAGTAGCCTTGACGAAAAGTTCTTGTCCTTTTGTAAGCGTCCATGATGGCGAAAATTATGCTTTACAAGGTGAAACTTTTGGTGGTGCCATCTATCCTTCTTTGGCTAGGGAGGATTTTGTACCCTTACCCGCGGCAGCCATTGGCAGGGAAATAAAAGTCCAAATCAGCAATGAGCTGAAAGAAAGGCAATATACTGACATGGCTGACCTGATTTTGGTAGAACATAATTCCGGTGACCAGATTTTAGTCAGTCCTGATGGTCAATTGTATTTAGCCAAACAAAATATAAAACCAATCTCAGCGACTCTCAATGGCAGAAGCGATATGCTTGATCAGGTTTCAGCTACAGATAATATCCCCTGTTCCTTTAATGACCTTTCGCATGCTTCTTCAGTCAATGAACTTGTACTGAATTTTGACAATCCTGGAGAAAAGAAAAAACTTGTTCTGCAGGTCGATATGAGGAATTCGATGTGGTTGGATTTTTTGATGGCTGAATTCACAAGCAACTTCGGAAGCCGGTATGTAAGCTGGGTGGAAGAACAAAAAAAGCGACCTGCACAGGATTTCATTGATTGGCAGGAAAATCAAAATATGCCACTCACTGTTGCAGTCAAGACAAAGGACGGATGGAAATTGGTAGAAAAAGTAAAAACTATAGGCCCACTTATGAACCGTGAAGTAGCCATTTCTCTTGAAGGTTTCGATCTAGGAAGCGAGCCAATAGAAATCTCTCTTATAACAGGATTTATGTTTTGGGAAATAGACAGGATTTCTCTGACTGAAGTGAGCCCTGTAGCAGAAAGTGCAATCCAAGTTCTCAAACCCTACAAGGCGAGAGATGAAAAAGACAGAGATATTTTAAGTCCAATTATTGAAAAGGATGGGATCTACCTTGAGCAGCTCCAAATTGGAAACAGGGCTTATCTTACCTATCAGGTGAATGATTTTTCAAAGGAAAAGGAATATTCAGCTTTCTTTTATACAAAAGGTTACTATGAGCCTATCCGTGAATTCGAAGGGCCTACGAATAAAAAATTCCTTACCAAATTCAGGGAACCTGGGGCATTTCCTGATTTTAGTAAATACAAATACCAGGAAGTAACGCAATCTGCCTATTTGGTAGCGAAATAAAGGGATGCTATGGAAGAAACTGTCATCAAATCTACAGGGACCATCAATCCCAACCTTACAAACACAGGTGAAGAATCCTATTCTGGCTTGAATCTATCGATCAAGAGAAATGCTCCCGGGTATTTTACAAGAATATTCATTCGCATTTGGGTCAATTTCCATATTGCTATATTGGCTCTCCGTGCTTATGCTTCATTAAAAAAAACCAAGATTGCCCTGGGTGGATTACAGGAATTCAAAAGAAAAGCATTTGGAAAAAACGGGAGAAGAAAATTCAGTGTGAAAAACAACCAATACTGGTTTGGCCTATACGTTCCTCCATTTCCTTCCAGAAATTTTGACAGGCTGATCCTGACAGAGTTAAACCGCTACGTCCCGCACTCATTGCCCATCAATGCCTATCAACAGGTCAATTTTGCCATCACTACCAAATGTCCGATGCGTTGTGAACATTGCTTCGAATGGGATAACCTTAATTTACGTGAAACCTTTTCCCTTTCCCAACTTCAGGAAATTGTCAAAAAACTTCAAAATAATGGTCTGGGCCATATCTCACTTAGTGGCGGCGAACCCCTGGTACGTTTTGAGGATATGTTAGAACTAATCAAATCCGGAGAAAAAAGTACTGAGTGGTGGGTTTTAACTTCAGGTTTTAACCTGACTGACCAAAAAGCAATCCAGTTGAAAAAAGCAGGAGCTACAGGAATTGTAATCAGTCTTGACCACCATGATCCTGAAATAAACAATAAATTCAGAGGGCACAAAGATGCTTTTGGACACGCGGTCAGAGCTGCAGAAGCAACTGTAAAGGCAGGACTTTCTCTCGCCATTTCTGTATGTGTCACAAGGGAAAATGCCAATAGGGAATTTTTGATGAACCACACCACCTTATGTGAAAGCCTTGGGGCTGACTTCATTCAATGGCTTGAACCAAGGGCTGAAGGCCATTTCAGAGACAAAGAAGTGATGCTTCAACCTGATCAAATCACCATTTTGGAAGAGTTATTTGTGGAATTCAATCACGATCCGAAAAACAACCACTTTCCTCCTGTCATGTATCATGGATACCACCAGAGACGCGTTGGCTGTATGTCGGGAGGGAAATTTAGCTTTTATGTAGATGCATTGGGAATGGTACATTCTTGTCCTTTTTGCCACTCAAGTGATTTCAAAATCACAGATTGGTTGGAAATACCAAAAATTGGAAGAAAGGAAATTACTGCTTGTAAGGAATTTTAAGTTTGTTTTTGAAAGAAATTTGGACCTATTCAGGCAATAATTTTTAAGCCGATCAGAATTTTGTCCGCCTCTGTAAAAGTTACTTGTGTATCAGGGGAATAAATTGCAATTTGGGTTTGAGCTGTATTTTGATTTTCAGGGATTTAATTCACTGGAAATCAAATTTTGGTCCGATTAGCAATAAACCCGTTCATGCCTATTATCCGGAAATTTTTAATCCTGTTTTCACTGTTGATTCTGAGCCATTGCTCAGAAAAGAAGGCTCCTATTCTGGAAGATTCCTCCCCGCCAAAATCTCCCCAAGAAGAACTCGAGACTTTCGAAATCGAAAAGGGATTTAAAATCCATTTGGTTGCAGCTGAACCCATGGTGCAGGATCCGATAGCCCTGACATTCGATGAAGATGGCAGGCTTTGGGTAGTCGAAATGAGGGGATTCATGACCGACATCGATGGTACTGAAGAGCAGCAACCTCTCGGTAGAATTTCTGTTTTGGAGGACGAAAATGGCGACGGGGTGATGGACAAAAGCACAATCTACCTTGACAGTCTCATTATGCCAAGGGCTTTGGGCCTGGTCAAAGGCGGTGCGTTGGTTGCCGAGAACAATTCCCTTTGGATCACAAAAGACATGGATGGTGACCTCAAAGCGGATTCAAAAGTACTTTTGGATTCTACCTATTCCCAAAATGGTATTCCAGAGCATTCTGACAATGGTCTGATGAGAAACATCGACAACTGGTACTACAACGTAAAGTCCAAACTGCGTTATAGAAACCAAGGCGGAGAATGGTTGCGTGACAGCACTGAAGCCCGGGGGCAATGGGGTATCAGCCATGACGATCAGGGAAGGTTGTTTTACAATTACAATTGGTCACAGCTGCATGCCGACCTTGTCCCTGCCAATTACCTTTCCAGAAATAAAAACCACTCCCCTTCCACAGGCATTGACCATGGATTGACAATAGACCGAAAGATTTTCCCGATAAGACCCAATCCCGCTGTGAATAGGGGTTATATCCCCGGAACTTTGGATAAGGAAGGGAAGCTTTTGGAGTTTACATCAGCATGCTCTCCACTCGTATTCAGGAGCACATTATTTCCAAAGGAATATTATGGGAATGCTTTTGTATGTGAAAATGCCGGAAACCTTGTAAAAAGGAATGTTGTCATCCAAAAAGATCTCCTTTTGGAAGCTTATGACCCAAATCCCGGAAAGGAATTTTTGGCCTCGACGGATGAACGCTTCCGGCCTGTTAATTCAACAATCGGACCGGATGGCGCCATGTATATTGCTGACATGTATAGGGGAATGGTGCAACATGGGTCTTATGTGACGCCTTATTTGCGAGAACAGACCTTGAAGCGAGGTTTGGTTTTACCTGTTCATATGGGGAGAATCTGGCGGATTGTTCCTGAGGATTGGGAACCTTCCCCTATCCCCAAAATTTCCAAAGAAAGCTCAATGCAACTTATTCAGCGTCTTTCCCACCCTGCCGGCTGGCACAGAGACATGGCCCAAAGACTGTTGGTCGAGCGGGAAGATCTATCCATAAAATCGGATTTGGAAGATTTGGTCCGAAACGGAAAATCAGAATTGGGCAGGTTCCATGGACTTTGGACATTGGAAGGTTTGGGTTTGATAACGCCTGATTTGCTTTTCGACTTACTCGATGATTCTTCTCTTTTGCAACAAAATACCGCAATAAGGCTTTTGGAAAACTTTGCTCTCCAAGAGAATTCCATTCAGACCAAACTCGGACAATTATTGACCTCCAAAGTAATGGATGCTCCTGTTGAAGTTTCCATGCAAATGGCTTTGAGTGCTTATGCCCTAAATATAGAGGATGCTTCAGAAATCTTGGAAAAAACAATTTCCCGCTTTGGGGAAAATGCATTGGTCAGGGATGCGGTCATGAGTAGTCTTGGTAACCGAGAATTTGATTTCTTGCAAAAATTATGGGCATCTGAAAATTGGAAAACTTCCGACCCGGCCAAAGAGATATTGTTGGAAATGCTGACTGTTGCCATTGTCAAGAAAAGAGATCCAAAGGAACTGGAAAGCCTGCTAACAATATTAGATAATTCTCCTAAGGATTCGGATTGGAAACAGCAGGTCATCCTTACCGGAATGGCCATTCAAGCGGCAAACAGCAGGACGAAAGGGCCATTGGCTTTGAAAAAAGAACCTCCGCTCTTTAAAAGAACTGACCTTAAAATCGAACTTGCAAGAGTAGAGATGCTGAAATCGATGTTTTCTTGGCCGGGGTATACACCGAAATTGACTGAAGGATCAGCGAACTCTCTTGATGAAAAAGGCATGCAGCAATTTGCTTTGGGCAGACAAAAGTACCTAGTGACCTGTGCCGGTTGCCACGGATCGGACGGTGCCGGGGTCAATAGAATGGGACCGCCGTTGGCGGCTTCGGAATGGGTGATCGGTGATGAAATCCGGCTTTCACTTATCCTCCTCCATGGCATGGAAGGTCCATTGGAAGTATCAGGTAAAAAATATGACGCCCCGGAAATCCTTCCGATTATGCCTTCCCATTCGACCATGGATGATGCTTCTATTGCAGCAATATTGACTTACATCCGTAACGAGTGGGGAAATCAAGCCCCTGCCATCAGCGGCAGGACTGTTTCTTCTACGCGGCATACCTCGCAGGGAAGGGTGTATCCTTGGACTGCCCCGGAACTTATCAAGCATACCGATTCCTTGTCTGTCCTCAAACCTAACTAGAAACCCATTTCTCCAACATGAAATCCTCGAACAAATTCACCACTTCCTTTTCCCCTCAGAGAAGGAATTTCCTTCAAAAAACAGGATTGGCAGCATTGGCTATGGCTTTTCCATTGCCTTCTATTTCCATGAATTTTGAAGGGGTTTCGATGGGAATAGTGGTCCACTCCTATGGTGCAAGGTGGAATTCGAAAGTCCCAAGCGAAAAATATCCTGGTTTTGAAAATGCCCTCCAACTTATAGAACACTGCCATCAGATCGGAGCTGGGGGCGTACAAGTCGGAGTCAATAACTGGACCTCGGATTTTGCCAAAAAAGTCAGGGACCAAAGGGAAAAGCATGGTATGTACTTAGAAGGAAGCATTGGGCTTCCAAAATCTAAGGAAGAACTTGACAAATTTGAAAAAGAAGTTTTGGCAGCCAAAGAAGCCGGAGCCACTATTCTGAGGACCGTTTGTTTAGGAGGAAGGCGATATGAAAATTTCAAAACAGAGGCTGAATTTCTTGATTTCAAAGCCAAATCTATCCTTTCACTTCAATTGGTAGAGCCCATTGTCAGAAAGCATAAAATGAAATTGGCAGTCGAAAACCACAAAGACTGGCGTGCGGCTGAATTGGTCGAAATCATCAAAGGAATGGACAGCGAATGGATCGGGGTCACTTTGGATTTTGGGAACAATTATTCACTTCTTGAAAAATCGGAAGATGTCATCGGCCTTTTGGCTCCTTATTCATTTTCCACCCATATTAAGGATATGGGCGTCAAATCCTATTCCAAAGGGCTTTTGCTTTCTGAAGTACCATTGGGAGAAGGCATCGTCGACCTCAAAAAAGGAATTGAACTTTGCAGGAAATATAACCCCGACATTACCTTCAACTTGGAAATGATCACAAGAGACCCTTTGGAAATCCCTTGTCTGGAAGAGGGATATTGGGCCACATTTAATAACATATCTGGCCCTGAACTTGCCGGAATTCTCAAAATGGTAAGGGAAAAATCCTTTTCGGGTGAGTTGCCTTATACAAGAAACCTGGACCCAGAGCAGCGGCTGGATTACGAAGAAGCCAATGTGCTCGCGAGTCTCAGATACAGCAAAAGCGAATTGGGGCTTGGCAAATAAATTGGAATAAAAATTAATCAACATTCATTTAAGATAAAAATATGAATACTTCAGTCAGTGAATTACCCGGAATCAAACTTTTTGACCTGAGTGGCAAAGCCGCCATCATCACCGGAGGGTCCAAAGGGCTCGGTTTGGCCATGGCTGCAGGCTTGGCTTCAGCAGGTGCCAATGTCATGTTGGTCAGTCGGGACGGGGCTGTCGGAGCTGAGTCCGCCTTGGAACTGGAAAAAGCTTATGGCATCAAAGCCATTTCTTTTTCGGCTGATGTTTCCTCCAAAGAGCAGACAGAAGCCATGGCCAATGCCGCCATGGAAGCGTTTGGCAGGATAGACATCCTGATAAACAGCGCCGGGATCAATATCCGTGGCGCAATTGACGAATTGAATGAGAAGGATTTCAAAAAAGTAATGGATGTAAACGTCACCGGAACATGGCTGTGCAATCGGGCTGTGACTCCATTTATGAAAAAAGCCGGCAAAGGCAGCATCATCAACATGGCGAGTACGCTCGGTTTGGTAGGAATGGCCAACCGGACCCCGTATGCCTCAAGCAAAGGAGCGGTTGTCCAAATGACCCGCGCATTGGCATTGGAATTGGCCCCTTTCAATATCACGGTCAATGCTATCTGTCCAGGGCCATTTCTCACAGAAATGAATTTGCCCATTGCAGATACCGAGGAGGGAAAGAAATTTGTGGTGGGAGCCACTGCCTTGGGAAGATGGGGCCATCTGAAAGAAATCCAGGGTGCAGCCTTATTGTTGGCAAGTGAAGCCGGAACATATATGGTAGGTTCGATGCTGACCGTCGATGGTGGTTGGACAGCACGTTGATGAAGAATTAGGAATGAAAAATGAAGAATTGAAAAACCCCAACCAAATCGAATTTTTGGTTGGGGTTTTTAAGTTATAATATGTTCAGAAGGAAATTTTATCATTGATGAATTTACCCATTCACTCAATTCCTATTTCAAACAAAAAGTGTAATCAAATAAATCACCGAAATTGCCGTAAGGGACATGATGAGCGTTCCCAAACTATGGGTTTTATTTCCCTGCTTGATCGAAAGGCCTGACAATTGGGTAACTGCCCAGAAGAAACTGTCATTGGCGTGCGAAATTGCAATAGCCCCTGCACCGATGGACAATGCTGCAAAAACCCGCATCGTCTCTGAATCCAAACCCAAACTCACTAAAAGTGGAGCTATGATTGAAGCTGTGGTGATCATCGCCACTGTGGAGGAACCTTGAGCTGTTTTCAGTGAAAATGCAATCAAAAAAGGAAGGAAAATCCCCCAATTGGCACTGCTCATATTAGCGCTTACCATGTCACCGATTCCTGAGTTTTGAAGCATTTTGCCAAAAACCCCTCCTGCACCTGTTATCAATATCACAGGCGCAGCAATCAACATGGCCTCACCGATCCAACCCGAGGAAGATAATAACTTCCTGTCAAACTTTGCAGGTAAAGTGAAAGATAAAAATGCTCCTATCAGCAAGGCGATTACCGGACTACCCACAAACAGGATTACAGTAGTAAACATATTTTCCCCAAAAGGCAAAGTTGGATACTTGGCAATTGAAGCCAAAATAATCAAAACAAGAGGTACGATGACGGGGAGGAAGGAATTGAAAGCGGTTGGAGGTTTTGGAATAGTTTTCCCAACCTCCACTTCAGCAACTTTGGGTTCAAGGGGGATTTTCAAACAAACTTTTCTTATAAAAAAGTAGCTTGGGATCAGCGTAATCAAACTGACAATCAAACCCCAAAATATGATCATGCCCAAATCTGCTTCCAATATTCCCGCGGTCGCTATGGGTCCTGGTGTAGGTGGAACAAGAGAATGACTCGCTGTTGCTCCCAAAGCTACTGCTATGGTAGTCGCCGCATAGGGAACCCCACTTTTAAGTGAAAGAGATTTGCTGATGGGATTCAACATGATAAAAGTACTGTCTCCAAATACCGGAATGGAGAGGATATAACCGCTGAATAACATGGCCACGGTCACGGATTTTTCCCCGATCCAAGAAAGGATCTTCTCCGCGATAACAAGGGCACCTCCCGTTTTTTCGAGAAATGTACCCATGATTACGCCTAATAAAATCAGCAAGCCTATGCTTCCCAAAACACCCCCAAAGCCATCCGTGATTGATTTGAGAATCAGGTCTACCGGCATCCCTGAAAGTAAACCATATAGAATCGCTCCTACAAAAAGCGCTAAAAACGGATGAATATCATACTTGACAATGGCAATCAGGATCAGGGCCAAGGCAAATAAAATGGTCAAAAGGGTCAGCATAGTGGTATTTTGGGTTGAGTTAATTTAAAAAAAAGAAAGGGAAAGTTTTGGGAATTACATCCCAAAACCACTCCTATGCTCTCTACCTACAAACTGATTCGCCTCCTCGAGATTGGTAATCCTAAGATTTTCACCATCCCAAAGCAACTTTTTCCTGCCATAAAATTCCATTTGCCCTTTGCTGTTTTCCCTTCTCAGCATATAACTACGTATGGCAAGATTTCCCATCAAAACCGTTTCGGTCATTGGTCCTGCATAGTCAAAAGAGGAAGTCAGACCTTTATGTTCGGCACTGCCAAATCCAGCTTTACATGCATCAACCCACTTTCTTTGGTGGCCATATTCTGGCTCAATGTTTGGTTCTGTTTCTGGTCCAAATTCATTGGTTCCGTCATTGAGATATAGTTTTGGCATGAGTGGCGAACTGTCGTTGATATTTGTGGAGATGATTCCTTTTTCGCCGATGATCAAAACCCCGTTGGCACTGTTGGCACCTCCAATATCATGGTCTGCAGGAATGATATCGGGATGCGAAGGTCTGATACCACCATCACTCCAGGTCATTTCGATAGGTGATTTACTTTTTTGCGTAGCTGCAAAATGCAGAGTGATAAAAGAAGAAGCTGGGCAACCTTGGGGATTGTAATCAGGGGTCCACATTTTGCTAAACACTGAACCAACACTGCATTCGGCATCTGTAGGATAATGAAGTCCAAGTGTCCTAAAAGGAATATCGATCAAATGACAGCCAACATCTCCCAATGCACCCGTTCCATAATCCCACCAGCCTCTCCAGTTGAATGGATGGAGGTTTGGGGTAAAGGGAATCTCCGGTGCAGGTCCCAACCACAAGTCCCAATTAAGGGCACTTGGTTTTGAACTTGGGTCTGAAGCAGGAAATGGTCCTCCCTGAGGCCAAACAGGCCTGTTGGTCCAGACCTGCACTTTTGATATTTTACCCAATTTATCAGAGTCTATCCACTTTTGGACCATATTCAGCAGGTCATTTGAACCCCCTTGGTTGCCCATTTGTGTGACAACTTTTTGGGATCTTGCCATCTCTGTCAGCATCCTCGCTTCCTTGATGTTATGAGTCATGGGTTTCTGAACATAGACATGTTTCCCTCTTTGCATGGCAAAAGAAGCCGCAGGTCCATGCACATGGTCAGGAGTGGAAATGGTCACAGCATCGATGTCCTTCTCTTTATCGAGCATTTTCCTGTAATCCGCATAGAGTTTTGCTTTGGGAAAATTCTCAATGGATTTTTTGGCAGAACCCGAAAAGTCCACATCACAAAGTGCAACGACCCTTTCCCTGCCATTAACAGAGGCATTGAAGATGTCGCTTGATCCTTTGCCTCCTGCACCGATAGCCGCAAGATTCAATTGGTCACTTGGGGCAGTAAATCCAACACCTCCCAAGACATGACGGGGAACAATGAATATGGAAGAAGCTATGGCTGCATTTTTTATAAAATTCCGCCTTGATTGGTCAGAAGTTTCCTTTTTGGGTTTTTTCATTTTAATTGGAATTTTGGAATCAGGGATAGTTGTAATTTAAAGAGGAGAATTTTCATTAGCTAAGTTGTCAAAAAGAAATGTCCATATAGAAGGAATTCCTTTTTCATACATAGAATTTTGGACAAAATTCAAAACCGGATTTTTAATCTAACAAATCCATTCAAAATTTTGACATTAAATTATTTACCATTGCTTTTTTATCGTTTCAATGGCTTTGGCCGCCTGATTTTCCATGTTTTCCCAACGGCTTTCCAAAGAAATCAACCCTTCATAACCTGACAATTTCAAAGCCTGATAATAAAGGCTCAAATCCTCTCCGTGGGTTCCGGGAACGGCCCGGCCTTCTTTCTCCGCCACATGGACATGTTTGATGAGATGGCCGTAATTCAGGATGCTTTCGGGTCCTTCGCCCTCCATTTTCATATGGTAGATGTCCGCGAGCAACCTGTAATTGGGATGGTTGACAGCTTTCACGATCTCCCCGGCTTCACTGAGGCTGTTGATAAAATTACATTCTTTGGTATTGAGAGATTCCAACACCACGGTGATATCATACTTGGCGGCGATTGGTCCGAGTAGTTTTCCCAGTGCTATCATTTGAGCGGTAGCTTCTTCTTTCGAAAACCCGTCAGGAACAGACCTGGACCCACTGCTTCCAAATACCACCAACCTCCCTCCTGCTTTTTGTGCCCTGCGAAAAACAACCTCCGCATAGTTCAGAATTTCTGCATGAAGGGCATTTGGACCTACACTTTTTAAGCTTCCGGGAAGAAAAATGATAAATGCTTGGATGGGCAATGGAGATGATTTGGAGGCTTGCAAAATTTGGTCAAACTCTTCCTCACCTTTGGTCGGAACAAGAAAAGACTGCACATTTTCTTCGATAAAGGAGAACCCGGCATTGGCTAAAATTTCCCCATCCTTGTATCCTGCACATGCACCTATTTTGGGGAAAGTGGCACTTTGGGCAAAAGCACCTGACATAGGTAAATATAAACCCATTGCCAGTATACCAACAAAAAAAGCTTTCAATTCGAAGAAGGAGTTTTTTGGGTTCATTGGTTCATTATTTTACTGCTTAAAAATTAAAGCGATAATAAGTTGTCTGAAAAAAAGGGTATTTTCAATTTTATGAAAAGAATTTATGTGAAAGGAGCGGGTTAGCATTCCATAACTTTCAAGTCAACCTTCCAATTATCTCCTTTGCTTCAGGCCATTTGGCTAGGAGTTCGTCGGCACTGTACAACCTAAAATCTCTGAAATCAAAGCCTGGAGCGACCATGCAGGAAACAAGGGAATAAGAATCCGGCTGTTCTACCGTAGATCCAAAAATCACTCCGGGAGGAACCAATTGCTGCGGTCGGTGGCCTTCATTATCAAGTGGGCCTACCAAGAGTTTTTCATAGCCCTTTTCAGAAAGGATATGAACAGTTAGCGGACTGCCTTCATGGTAAAACCAAATTTCATCCCCCGCGATGCTGTGGAATTTGGAGACATTGTCAGAAGTCATCAAAAAGTAAATGCATGTCGCCAAAGACCGCTCAGCACCTGCAGTATCCAAGCGTGATCGGTATGTTTCGGAATAATAACCTCCCTCAGGATGCGGCTTGAGTTGTAGTTTTTCTACCAATTCTTGGATTCGGGTATTCATGTTTTAGGGTTTTAAAATTTATAGCAATTATTAATTAGGCCAAATCTTACCGGAAAGGACTTTGAATTCAATCCTTCCAATTGATCTCTTTGAAAATAATCTTTGTGTAATTATCCTGTTCGTATAGTACTCCCACAGAATTTTCATCAAGCCTGACCAAATCGCTGTAGGCCGTCCAAGCAGGCCTATTTGGATCATCGGTTCGGTCAATTACTATCGATTTTTCCCAGGTTTTCCCTTCGTCAAAACTTACCTTGAGCGTAAGGTTATTTCTGTCTTTGGGATGTGCAGCATTGGAATGGGCCAAAATGGTTTTCCCATTTATTTCACCTATAGGAAGAATGGAACCTTGACAGACCGGATCGGGAAGCGCTTCTTCGAAATAGGCTTCATCCCAGGTTTTGCCTCCATCAGAAGAATAGGCCAAGATCCTGCTTCTGATATTGCCCCGTTGATTTCTTACGCTCATGATCATCCTGTCGCCTGAAAGTTCTGCAGCTATAGCCTCATTCGAACCAGGAATTTCAATGGACTCAGACAATTGGAACGTCTTGCCATGATCATCCGAGAAAAATCCATGTGCCCGGTATTCCATAAAATCCTCCTGCGGCAGACCGACTGAATGGTTGGCGGCGACGTAAATCCTTCCTTTGTATTTCCCTTTTTGAAACTGAAAAGCATGCCCGGGAGTATTTGCATAGTGCCTCCAATCTTCTTTTGATTCATATGCGGCATTGAATGCAGGGTTGTTTGGACGGTGAACTTGCTGCGTGATATTGACCGGCTCTTGCCAACTTCTTCCCAAATCCAAAGATTTCATCATCCACACTTCCCTTACTCCCCTGTTCATGCGGATATCATATTCATGGTTGTTTCCGGTGTTGTAAAAAAGATAAACCACTCCATCAGGATAAGCAGGATCATGCAAATCCACCACAGGCGCGGGATTTCCTGCCTGCAACTTGTCATAATCCACCAGCATTTGGAGTGCTGACCAGGTCTTTCCTCCATTTTCACTCCTTTTCATGACAAGGTTGACATCTCCAAAATCATCAGAACCGTTGACCCGGCCTTCGGAAAAAGCCAAAAAATCTCCATTTGGCAGGTCGATGATAGCTGGAATCCTATATATCTTGTGACCTTCTTTTCCTCCCTCAAAAACAATAGTTTCTTGAGAGAATCCTTGACTCCAAATCCCAAGAAATAGAAGGGATACAAATAGTCCTGTGCGGTTAATTTTAATGATTTTTTTCAAAATACCGTTTTTTAGTATAATCAGGCTGCCATTGATCAGGTTGCCTTAAGATTGATTTAGGATCGTATTCCATAGGCTTGATGACTTTGGCTGTTAACTCAGTGGTGTCACCGGTTTCTTTTTGCCAAAGTTTCATCAGCTTCAAAAGCGCTTCTCTCTTTTCTATATAATCATCCTCAAAAGCTAAATTATTTAACTCCAGAGGATCTCTTTTCAAATCAAATAATTGCGTAAAATCCCGCTCAGGGTAGCGGATCAGTTTCCAATCTCCTTCCCGAACGGCCCGAACCGTATTTCTGTAAGCTGTAAAAAGAGAACCCCTGACTTGGGTTTCCTTTCCCTTAAGAATCGGAACCAAACTTTTACCTGAGATCCCCTCGGGATTTGGCAATCCTGCCAATTGAGACAAAGTTGGATACAAATCAAACAGATACGTAAGCGCATCGAATTCCTTTCCTTCGGGTATGCCGGGTCCTTTGATGATCAGGGGGACTTTGGTACTGTGCTCGTACAGGTTTTGCTTCCCAAGCAGGCCATGGCTTCCGGCTGCCAGACCATTGTCAGCAGCATAGACGATGATTGTGTTATCGTATTGCCCGTTTTCTTTCAAAACAGAAATTATTTTCCCGATCTGCTGATCCAAGTGGGTGATCAATCCATAATAGTCAGAGAGGATCATCTGAATCACTTCAGGCTTTCGTGGCCAACCAGTCAGGTTTTCATCACGGACGTTCAATTGATCAAACTGAAAAGGGTGAAGCCCCATATAATTTCCCGGAAGTGGCAAGCTTCCATCAGGATAATAGTTGATGAATTCTGGAGCGGGCGAATAGGGATCGTGGGGGACTGTGAAGGCTACATAGCAAAAGAAAGGCTTCCCTGCGCCGTTTTTTGAATGGTTCTGGATGAATTCAATGGTTCCTTCTGTAAAAACCTCCGTGGAAAATCCTTTGATTTGAGGATCTCCCAGTTTCCCATTTTCATCAAAGTCCCTAAGCGCAATGGCATAATGATCGGCCATACCGCCCAGATAGACATTTTTGGCTTGCTGAAAAGTCGCCTCAAAGGCCTCTTTTTCATTGTGCCATTTGCCTGTACCAAAAGTTGTATAGCCTGCTTTTGAAAAATCCATCGGCATGGTATTGACCCCATTGAGCCGGTCATAAACTTGAAAAAGACTTTTTCCACTCAAGAGCATCGCCCTGCTTGGAGCGCAGATCGCACCGTGGTGTCCCCCCATCACATAGGCGTTGGTAAATCGACTTCCTTCCCTTGCCAATTGGTCAATGTTGGGAGTTTGGATATAAGGATTGCCACTGATGCCAAGGGCATCCGCCCGCTGGTCATCTGCAAATAAAAAAAGGATATTCGGTTTTTTGGATTGAGGATATCCGGCAAATGACATGGTTAATAATAAAATTACCACAAAAGATATCTTCGATTTGGTATATGGCATTTTGGCTTATTTTTCAAACTCGACGATATATTCGGACATGTATTTTCCCAAATCAGAATATTTGAAAAACAATCTTGCCTGCTTCCCAAGCCGCAGACTCGTGTATTTGTTGGCAATGTCATCAGGGGTATTCAGCGGCTGAAGAGAAGGGTACCAAAGCACATGTCCGGGTTTTTCCAGGAGTATTTGAGGTTTTGTCCAAGCTTGTGAATTATTCCCCTCACCCAATTCCTTATGGGGATTGAATGAAATATACAGCTCATCTCCTACCCAGGATTGACCCTCCACTTTTCCCATCATCATCACCCAACACTCCAAGTAAGTATTCCAACTGACAGATGGTCCCCAATGAAATCCACCTGTTGGGGAAGATGCCGGACCGCCACCATTTTCGACAGGCATTTGGAGGGAAGCCACAGGTTTACCGATTCCATCCCAATCCGAATTGAAACCTTGTCCATCCCATCTCTTAGCTTTGCCCTGCGGATCATCGAGTTCGTCGATCCGGATTCGGGCGATACTGATGCATTGCCCACTCCATTCTTTGATGGGATCATAGGAAGCAGCATCGTATGTCCCCGGATATCCATATTCCCCATAAAACAGGTACAGGTAATCTCCAACCGCCACAGCAGATGGATCACCGACTCCACCGGCAAAAGTCTTGGAAATATTGTGTGGCTTCAAAATCATTCGGGGCTGCTTGTCTTCTAGAAAGAGGCCTTTATTTTCCCAACTCCAACCACCGTCCGTAGATTTCATGACTCCAATCCTACAAACTGCCGCAGGTGTGATTCTTTCAGTCAGACCTAAAGGCCAGTCCTTGTCGATATAGCCTTCTCCGGTTGCTTCATTGTAAGGGAGGGTTTCAGGATAATTTTCATTGTGGTAGATAGCGTACAAGGTCCTTCCGCTCGGATCTTTTTCATCTTGATAAACGGTCTCAAACCATACTGCCCCATGCAATCCCGGTTCTCCGACAGGGGCATTGACAGGCAATTTGGGGGCAATGTATTCGGCTGCAGGTGTACTGAAGACCTCATCGGCATTGGATCCGCTTGCAAACTTCAGGTCTTCTGCAAATCCCCACACAGGATCCTCTCCGTATTTACCAGGAAAAATCCTGAGCGTATCTCCAACCCAAACTTCAGCCATATTGCAGTCGACAAAATTATTGAAGAAGAAAGTGTCTGTTTCTATGAGTTTGAAAGTGGGCATCGTAAAGTTGATCTCTTGAGTCAGTTCCTCTTTTCCGGGATTTCTTGGATTACAAGAAACCCATAAGATCATAGAACCAAACAGAAGAACGGGAAAAAGGGATTTAAAAGCAGATTTCATAGAAGTGGATGAAGGTTTATGTGATTAATTTTTCAGCATCGGAAAAAGCCTTTTAATTTCCTCTTTAGAGGGCTGGGCACCATATTCACAAATTTCAAAAGCTTCAGCGTACTTGATGTTTAGTACTTTAGTCTCTCCGTACCAGGTTTTTAAAGCTTCAAGGACAGCCGAATTTGGAGCACCGATGCGCTTGCTTTTTAACCATGCTTTTCTTTCCACTTTGTCTGCAGGTACTTCTGCCACATAATTCCCGATCCATGGCAGCCACTCATAAAACTGCGACTCATGGGCATCCATCGCATCTATTTTTTTATCCAAAACAGTAGTAATGTCGACAGCTATGTCCGCCTCAAAAGGATAAGGCTTTTGGAAATTGTCCTGGAAATAAAGAAAAACAGGGTTTTTTCTCAGAGGCGGTGTATCAGGGGCAATATTGGGAACCCCAACCATATACGCCGCATCCTGAACCAAAATGGCAGTGTAGCGGTGGTCCGGATGGTAATCATTGGCACGGTGGGAAATGACCACATCTGCATCCCAATCACGGATAAGGCGGATGATTTCCAACCTGATGGGTAAGGTGGCGAGCAATTCACCGTCGTGGTGGTCCAAAACATTGTAAGTCACACCCAACCTCCGGCCTGCCTCTTTTGCTTCGGCCATTCTTCTTTTGGCCAACATCCCGCCGCCCTCTTTCATGTGCCCTGCATCTCCGTTGGTCACAGAGACAAACTTGACCTGATGGCCCATTTGAACAAATAGTGCAGCGGTTCCTCCGCCTTTGATGTCACAGTCATCCGGGTGGGCACCGATCATTATGATCCTTAAAGGTCTTTCTTGGGAAAATGCCTCAGGAATAAAATTGATGAAAAGTAAGGCAATGAGGTAATGAAAGATTTTCATGAAGGGTTATTTGGGATGTTCAAGATATCAAAAAACAAAAGAAAAATCAATGTCGCCAAGATGAAAGTGAGACTTGGATAGAATGGATTGCAGGCCAATTTGGACCTTCAATATTTTGTGGAAATTCCAGGGCTCTTAATTGTGGATAACTTTGTGATTTAAGCTTTTTCCCAGTGGAGAAATTGTGTAGAAATTATTAATTAAATTATTGGAATTCAGTTATTTGTGACATAAATTTGATTCTATCAAGTGAGAGATAAAAGGCTGAAAGTAGGATTTCAGACTAAGGCCAAAAACTCAAGATGAAAAGATGAAGGGGCTGAAAGCGGCAACGTAGAAAGTCTGAGAAGGGCAACCACAGAAGTCTTGAAATCATAGATCAAAGTCGAAAGGCGGAGAAATCAGAGTTAGAAAACCTAAGGTTATGAACTCGGGCAACTGAGGGAAAAGTCACAATAACTGTAGCTTGCATGATTTGAAGATTACGGTCTTCAGGTGATGAAGCGGGAAAAATTCGAAAGAATTTCTTCCCGCTTTTGCTTTTAGGCCCTAGTAATTTTTTTATGCTATCACACGATAATTTTAATGAAATCAGGAAGTCGGAAGTGGTAGAGTCAACACTCCTTTGAGACTTGAAATTAAACCGAAAAAAGTCAAATTGAATTTTTACCCATTTTCACTTAATTATATCAGGATTCCGTAAACTTTAAATTATCAATCCAATTCATCGGATTCTTTCAGCATAGCCGAAGCTTTTTGACCTAAGTTCCGTTGCAGGTATTGGTTGATCATCCTCAATTCAGATTCCACATTTTTTCCCTCTACTTTAAGTTCCAATAGGCTATCACGGTATTTCAGATAAGCTGCAATAGATTTTTCATGTTGCTGAAGCCTGGCATATATCAGCCCTTCTTCTTTATCCAATTCAGGCAAGGGGTCTAAAGCCAATTTCCTGGCTGTCTTAAGATATTCCATTGCCAACTGGTTAGATTCAAATTCATTGGATTTTCTCCTTTGGATCCTGCTTAGCAAAAGGTAATCTGTATCCGAAGCCATACCCGATTCTGCAAGTTTCAAAGCGAGTAATTGCGCATAGCTATAATTCTTGAGCTGATATTCCTGCCATGCGGTAATGGAAACAGCACTTGCAATCGTGTTGAGGTACTGTTGGTCATCCAAAAAATTAACCTGAGGATGCTCATCCATAAATTGGGAAGCAATTTTTTTAGCCATCAATTGCTGTTCGGAAGTATAACCTGCCCCCAAGTTATCTAGCACTTGAGATGAAAGGAAATAAACAGACATTCCAAAATCCGCTGCCAAGCTATAATCATGGTAAACGCCGTTGTTGACTTCATCAACTGCCATGGCTGTTGCAGCTGCTACAGTGGCAACTGTACCCCATATCCTGGCTCTCCGTTCAGCACGAATCACTTCGTTTAAATTTACAAGATTATGTTCGAGTACAGCATGGGCAATGCATTGGGCCAAAATCAGGTTGAGCTCATTTTCAGAACCAGTACTCGCAATCAGGCCTGTGGTAAGCACTATCATTCCATTGTCAAAAGAAAAAGCAATATGTTCGGTAGAGTTCAGAATGACCAAACTGAAATCCGAAGCCCTATCCTTAAGCATGGAATAAGGGTGGATGGAATAGATCAATTGATAGACATAATCATAGAGCATGTCATCCTGCAAAACCATATTGTTGGCAAGGGCCTGTGTATAATAATCCACAGCATCCTCTATCAATTCTTGCCTCAGCTTACTTTCCCATCCTTTTTTATTGATGGTTTCTGCCCTGTTTTCCATCCATACATTTTCCCAAAAATCAAGGTCGTTGCCAAGAAGGGAAATCCTGTCCTCATTGAAATAACGATACTCTCCAAATGAGGACCTGATATAATATTGGTTAGCACCGGTATTGATGTTTTTTCTGGTTCCCCTGATAGTCACAGTATCTCCGACTGCATATTCCCCAAAAGGCCGGATGACGTACCCCTTGAGCGTGACTTTACTTTGGGAAAAACTGAAATTTGCGACCAACACAAAAACCAATAGAAGAAGGAGCTTTTTCATAAAAACAGGGTTTAGGAATACTAATCTTCTTACGGTAAAAGATGGTTTTAGGTTGTTTTGAATGATTGAAACCGTAATGTGGATAAATTGTGATTTAAGCATTATTTCCAGTGGAGAAATTGTGCAGAAATTATTGCTCAATTTATTGGAAATCAAATATTTGAGGCATAAATTTGATTGTATCAAGTGAGAGATAAAAGGCTGAAAGTAAAATTTCAGACTAGGGTCAAAAACTTAAGATGAAAAGATGAAGGGGCTGAAAACGGCAACGTAGAAAGTCTGAGAAGGGCAACCGCAGAAGTCTTGGAATCGTGGACCAAAGTCGAAAGGCGGCGGAATCAGAGTCGGAAAACCTAAGGTTATGAACCCGGGCAACTGGGGGAAAAGTCACAATAACTGCAGCTTGACATGATTTGAAGATTACGGTCTTCAGGTGATGAAGCGGGAAAAATTCGAAAGAATCTTTCCCGCTTTTGCTTTTATATCCATCCGCCTGATGAAGCACTTTGATAGATTCGCTTTCACACAAAAAAGCAGAGACCCCAAAAGGCCTCTGCTTTTTTTTACTTTCATTTTCTGAAGGAAATGTTAATCATCAATTTCCAACTTCAATCTTCAACCAAGGGAAGCTTAACCGAAGTTCAATTTAAGCAGCTATGGTCTATTGACTGTGGTCTGTCGACAATATTTATTTATCCCTAAACTCAATCTCAGAGATACTCATCAGGATTTCTTCCCCTTTGGCTTTTGGATTTTTGAAGATGAAATACACATCCTGATTCCCTGTAATTGGTTTCAAAACCACCTGGGCTTTAGTAGCATTTTGCCTTCTCCACTCAACAGGATTGACTCCTTCGGGAGGTCTTCTGAATTCAGCCTCTTTAGGTAACATGGATTCGCTTTGTCCGATCAGCTGACCTGTCGGGGAGCCAACCCTCACTTCCACAGAACCACCAATAGCATCATTGCGTGGACTTACCTCCACATAAAGATCGATTTGCTGCACCCCTGTCAAGTCCAAGGATTTGAAACCTATGTGGGATTGGTCTCCGATCATAAAGAAATTGACTCTCGGCGTAGTCATCAGATTCACCCCTTTTCTGAAGTCAGAAAGTTGCGGGTCAAGGAACGGATTTCGCAAAGCAATGTAATCCACCCCAGAGAGGGAACCCACATTTCCTGCACCTTTATCAGCATAGGATGCCCTCAAAAGATAGCCTCCCTGACCATTTTCCCCTTCAGGAACCACAGGCGTGACTTTTCCGCTGAGTGGCAAAGAAGCCACTGTCGGTTTGGTTTCATTCATACTGAGGATAAAATCCACCATTCGCCGTGCATCTGCCTCAGATAACTGCGGATGGGCACTCATCCCGTGTTCACCCCATACGCCACTGCCTCCATTGATGATCTTCCCGATGAGCAATTTGGTGTTTTCTTCTGTTTTGGGATACCTAGCCGCCACCGCAGTGTAACTAGGACCAATGGAAGTTTTGTCATATTGGTGACAGGATTTGCAGTCGCTTGCTTCAATCAGGTTTTTGCCAATATTCAAAATCGCCATGTTCTCAGCACCACTTTGCTTGGAAGCGATCTCTATCGGGTCAAAACCTGCCGGCACATAATCAAAAGTCACAGCGACTTCCTCGGACTTGATCTTTCCTTCAGCGGATGTCCCATCTTCTTTGTCCTCAACCTGAATAGTATAGGCAAATTCCTTTTCCCCGAAATAGAAGGTTTTGTTCAATCCCCCGAAATCAATCGAAACAACAGGAGGTTCATTCCCGGCAACGATTTCGAAAGTGGCTGAATTTTTCTCTCCCTTAGTATCGGTGACGGTAAGCAACACTTGATATGTTCCTGCTTCCGTGAAGGTAAATTCCGGATTTTGATCTTTCAATACCTGCTTGAATCCACTGGCGGAAGTCAAACTCCACTCAAAACCCAGTTTACCCTGATCATAATCATCATAATCGGAAGTCCCCTCAGCGGATAATTTGGCAGTCAGGGGAACTCCACCGGCATATTTATCCGACGAAGCACTGACATTTGGTTTGCGGTTGCCAGCGTTGTATTCGATTTTGACAATACGGGAATTGGCATTGCCACGAAACCAGGCGCTACCGTATTCCAAGACATATAATGCGCCATCCGGACCAAAATCCATATCTATCGCCGAGCTGAAAGTTTCTTTGGGTAGGAATCGCTCCATGGATTTGTAGTCTCCATTTTCATCCATGGTCACCGCCATAATCCATCCCCGCATAAAATCCACAATCAGCCACTTGCCTTCATAATAAGCAGGAAATACAAAAGGCGCTTCTTTTTTGAAATCCGCCTTGCGGAAAACAGGTCCGCCTGTAGCGCTTCTACCCGAACTTCCCAACATGGGGAACTCCTCCGAAACCCCGTAAGGATACCAGATCATCGCAGGCACTACAGGTGTGGGCAAATTCTTGAGACCGGTATTGTTTACCGATTCATTGACCGGGCTATTCACATCAAATGGTGCTCCATAAGTGTTGGTGGCAAGGTCATGTTTGTTGTAGGGTTGGTTGTTTCCGATAAAATATGGCCAACCGAAAAATCCCGGCCCTTTTGCCTGATTGAATTCATCGTATCCTTTTGGCCCCCAAATAGAATCGATGGAGGCATCAGGCCCTACTTCTCCCCAATAAAGATACCCTGTCTCACTGTCCAAAGTTGGTCTCCATGGGTTCCTGTGGCCCATGGTATAGATTTCCGGTCTGGTTTTTTCTGTTCCTACCGGAAATAAATTTCCCTCCGGAATCGTATAGGTTCCATCATCTTCAGGATGAATCCGAAGGATTTTTCCCCTCAGGTCATTGGTATTGCCAGGAGCGCGTTGGTCATCTGAACTCTCCATTCCGGGACGCTCGTCAAGGTTGGAGGATCCTACCCGTGGATTCACAGTGTTATTGCCTACGGTCAGGAAAAGGTTTCCTTCCTTGTCAAAAACCATCCCCCCACCGGTATGGCAACATTCCTCCCTTTGGGTCGGAACTTCCAAAATTACTTTTTTGGTATCGGCATACAGCGAATCGCCATGTAATTCCCACCTTGCAAGGACATGCTTGGCTTCCGCAGGGTCTGCGTAATACATGTAGATCCAGGAGTTTTTGGCAAAATCAGGATGCGCAATCACGCCCATCAATCCCTCTTCTGCTTCCCTTACCCTTCCTTCTTTGTTGGTGTATTTGGTATTGACAGGAATGGTAGCGATAAGCTTCATCTCCCCGGTTTTCTCATCAAAAATCTTGACACCGCCCTTTCTCTCCACCAACAGGATTTTGTTTTGGGGGAGGAAAGTCATTTCCATCGGCTCGTCCATACCTTCGGTCAGGACGACTTTGGTAAACCGGTTGTCCTCTGGCTTGATAGAGGCGTCTTCAGATTTTTGACAGGAAATCAGGCTGAGCAAAATGGCCAGTCCAAAAACCGCGTTTAATCGGTAATTTATCTTGTAGAATTTTATCATGGTCTAATGGGTTTTTGAAATTGGAAAATTTCTTAAATGGTTGTGCGCTGACAATTGTGGAGAACCGCATCATCTATTAAGCCAATGCTTTTCTGCAAAACTCCAGGCATTTCTGCACTTCCTTGACAGCATCCGAACCTTCGGGAACCTGGTATTCCAATTCTATGGTGGCGGGAAATTTGTATTTCTTGTCCCGAATCATTTGGAGGATGTCAGCGATTGGTGTGTTCCCTGTACCCCAAGGGAGGTTGCCTTTTCCGTTTGGGGGTGTTTGACGGTCCTTCACATGCATGCTCCAGATTCTTCCCTGCTGTTTTTGGATCAGTTCCATCATATCTGTGTGGCCGGCGGCGATATAGTGACCGGCATCAAAATTCAATCCGTTGTTGCTGCTTTGGGAAAGAGCAGTATCCCAAAAACCAAAAGTCTGTTGCTCATGGCCGTGGTAACCCACTTTCATTTTGTGGGTATCTCCCAATTTTCCTAACCTCATAGTCTGCACGTCGTCCGAAGGATGCTCCAAAGTCACATGATTGGCGCCGAGGACTTTGGCTGCTTTCATGCCATAGGCCACATCTAAATCCGAATTATTGACACCAAAAGCATTTGGTTTGAAGGCATAAAGGGTAATTCCCGCTTCTTTGAACAATTTTCCTGCCTGCTCAAATTTCTTAAAATCAGTTTTTGTTCTCCAATCGGAGGCCACTTTGGCATAAGCCTCAGATTGCTGTCTGATATCAGCCAATTCGGCCTTTTCACTTTCAGTCAACTCCTCCCCCCTTCTCTGTTTGCCGCCCAACTGAAAACCCCTCATCCTATTGAATGTCGGTTGTGGCATCCCTGCAAAGTACTCCACAGGTTCTCCCATCATTTCTACGGCGCTGATACCCGATTCCTTGATGTAGCGGATATTTGCTTCTAGGCTTTGGTCAGGCATGGAGCGAAAAGAATACGTAATGCAGCCAATCTGCACGCCGTTGATTTTTGAATCGGGTTTGTTGTATGACTTGATCAATGCCGGAGCACCTTGCAGCCAAGTTGGCGCCAATACCAAGCCGGTAGCGCCGATGGCGGATTTGAGGAGAAATTCCCTTCTGTTCTTCATGAAAATTGATTTTTATTTGTTCAATAGGGTTTAAGATTGAACAACTTAGCAATAATTTTCACTTGCTGCCAGATAAATTTCAGGGAGGTTATCTTGGGATTTTGATTGGTGAAAAATGAGGATATGGAAATGAGAAAACTGACCGATGACGGATGACGGATGTTCACGGCATTTTAGCAATAAGGCAAGTCTTGATTACATCAAGGTATTTTTATTTTCTCGCAAAAACCGAATAAACTCATGGATTGAAGTCCAAATGCTTTTGGTGGACCGTCGACCGTGGTCAGTGGACAATTTTGAAATACACAACTCCCCTATCTACCCTACTCCATTTCCCCCAAAATAGCCAAAACCAACCTTGCGGAATTTTCTGAAGCAGGACCTACAAATTGGTTAAAATTCATGCGGGCGTGGTTATTGGCATTGTCGCTGCAACTTCGGATGACGATAAAGGGGATGTTCAATGTCCTACAGATATGTGCCACTGCCGCCCCTTCCATCTCGGTAGCCAAAGCTTCAAATTCGGTATAAAGCCATTTTGCCTTTTCGTTGCTGCTGACAAAAATATCCCCTGTCGCAATCACTCCGCTGAAAACCTTTGGCTGCCTGTTGGCAATCGGAACAAAAACCACCTTTTGCGCTGCACTTTCGCTTATCCGTAGCAAATCCTTGTCGGAATCAATGAACAATTCATCATGCGCACCTCCACTTAATTTCCTGAATGGCGCAACAGAAAATCCCAAAGAATCCACTTTCCCGAAGTCATATTGCACCAACTTTTCACCGATCACCAAATCTCCGGGCAATGCTTCAGGATCCAAGCCTCCTGCCACTCCGGTAAAAATCAGCGTTGAAATTTTAAAATTCTCGGTAAGTACGGCCGTGCTGTAAGCAGCATTGACTTTGCCCACGCCGGCTTTAAGAATGACAACCTTCTTGCCTTTCAGTTTTCCTTTGTAAAAATCAATTCCGCCCCTACTTACTTTCTTTTGTCCCTGCATGGAATCGAGCAAAATGGCGATCTCCTGATCCAAAGCGCCCATCAGCGCAATCCGTTGGGCGGAGGCAGAAAATGAGAAACCAACAATCAGTAATAGGAGTAATAACTTTTTCATAGCCAAAGAAAGAAAATAGAAAGGATGGTGATGACAAGGAGAATCGGGTTGATTTCGGATTTTTTGCCGGTCAATAACTTCAAAACAGTCCAACTGATAAAGCCAAATGAGATCCCCACAGAAAGGCTGTAGGTAAACGGTATCAAAGTAATGGTGAGGAAAGAGGGAATCGCTTCGTCCGGATTTCGCCAGTTGATTTTGGTCAGCGGCATTACCATAAAGGAACCCACCAAGACCAGGGCAATGGAACTTGCGATGGATGGAATGATAGACAGCAGCGGTGAGAAAAACATAAAAGGTAAAAACAGCAGTCCGGCTGTCACGGCTGTGGCCCCTGTTCTTCCTCCTTCTTCGATTCCCACTGCGGATTCGATATAGGCTGTTCCCGAACTGCTTCCCACCAAGCCGGCAAAAAGTGTTGCCATCGAATCTGTCAGCAAAGACTTCCGCATATTTCTTGGACTGCCATCAGGATCTTTCAGTCCCGAAGCTTCCGCCAAACCCACAAATGTGGAAATCCCGTCAAACAGAATCGTGAAGGTAAATACAAAAATCACCGGCACATAGGCGTATCGGAGCGAACCCAAAATATCCGCCTTTCCCACCAGACTAAAGTCCGGCAAGGCAAACAAACCGGTATAATTGACCATGGTGGCCACTCCGAAATTGACGGCAGAAGCATCTCCCCACCACCTACCGATCGGCCAAGCCAAAAGGGTCGTGAAGATAATCCCGTAAATGATCGCCCCCGAAACCTTGCGGCTGATCAAAGCGCCCGTCACCAATAACCCTGTCATAAATGTCAGGCTGATGGGATCCTTGAAAGCGGCCATTCCTACGAGTGTGGCGGTATTGTCCACGATGAAGTGGGCATTTTGAAATCCGATAAAGCAGATAAATAAACCGATGCCTGCCGACACCGCATGTCTCAGCGCAACAGGAATAGATGCGATGATTTTCTCACGGGTTTTGAAAACTGAAAGCAACAGAAAGATCACGCCTGACCAAAATACTGCACCCAAAGCTTCTTCATATGTCAATCCATAACCTTTGACTGCGGTGTAGGTAAAGAATGCGTTGATTCCCATGCCGGGTGCAACGACGATCGGATTGCGGGCATACAATCCCATCATCAGACTGCCGAAAGCAGACACCAAAACCGTTGCTGTCAATGCTCCCGAAAAAGGCATGCCTGCCTCCGCCAAGATGGCCGGGTTGACGATGATGATGTAGAAAGCCGCAAGAAAAGTGCTCGTTCCTGCCAGGATTTCAGTTCTAAGGTTTGTAGGTTTTACTTCCATGCATCAGATTCAAAAGTGGAAAGTAAGTCGAAGAGGATTGAATTACCAAACAAAAACCATAAGTAAAAAAGGCATTGGTTTCAACTTGGACAAGATTCTATGGTATTGAATTACACTACATAAAAATATTAAACAGATTTTATGGATTCTTTTATTCTTTCTTTATAGGAACTATATCAGTAAGTGGAGCAACATAAAGAATAATATTACAACTTATACGCCAGCCTAATTCCGGATCTTTCCTCAGAACAACTACTATTTGGTCAGTTTCAAAAAACATCAAAAAAAAGGCATAATCATCAATAATTAGAGGAAAGGTTATTTTTCTGGCTTTTGTAGAATAACTTTCTGTAAGTTCAATTCGACCTTTAAGTCTTGAAGGATCAAGTCTTAAATTTGGGATTGAATGATTTAGGTATTCGATTTTTCCAATATTTGCCTTTATAAATTCCTCAACCTCAGGACAACCTTCACCTAAAATTATATTTCGCTCTGAACGTAATAGGCCTACCCAAAACCTGATCTCTGATGTATGGTAAAATAATTCAACCTTATCACCATAAACCTTGAAATTACTTGGGTTGAATTTCTCGTTGATGACAGCATATTCTTCATGGTATAGTTCTTGTCCTGCAACTTCCAAAATGGCTAAAAATCCAAACAACATGGAGAATATTAATCTTTTCATATTTATTCTGATTTACAAGGGTAAACACAATAATAACTGATTAATATAGTTGATCAAATTCTTGTAAAAAATATTATCCAATACTCTATAAATTATGGATAAGACACCAAAATTTAGAAAAACTGAAATAAATTCTATTTTAATTTATTATAGATTTTTTGGGTAGTCTTTACAGGTTTTTCAGAATAATCAATCAATTTGCCATTGAGTCTTCTTCAAATAAATCGATCTGAAAATGAATCCAATTTTTAGACTAGCCAACCCAAAAGACCACAATTCCCTTTGGGAAATTATTCAGCCAATTATTCGCAAAGGAGGCACTTATGTCTTTTCCCCAGATATCTCCGAGCAGGAAATGATGGCGTATTGGTTGGGTACGGACAAAAGCACTTTTGTGGCGGAAATGGACGGTAAAATCGTAGGAACTTTTTACCTGAAACCAAACCAACCCGGATTGGGAAACCATGTCTGTAATGCGGGATTTATGGTCGATGAAAAGGAAAGCGGCAAAGGCATCGGCAGACAGATGGGACTTTTTGCTTTGGAAGAAGCCAAAAAAGCGGGGTACCTCGCCATGCAGTTCAACTTTGTATTAAGCACCAACCAAGCTGCCGTAAAGCTTTGGCAATCCCTAGGATTCGATATCATCGGAGAAATCCCCGAAGCCTACCGCCACCCGGAAAAGAGATTGGTGGGGGCGTATGTGATGTATAGGAGGGTTTGACGTGGGTTTTTCGAAATTTATATGGAAGAAGTTTTTTCCTAAGGTAATAACCTTCCCCTCTAGGCAATCGGCTTCTTTAATTTTATATCTACAATAACCACCAAGTTGGGGATAGAAAAAAACACCCAATCCTTTCTGAAAAAAATCAGCACTGGGCTATCTGGTGATTTGTAGTGGCACTTTTTGAGTCGATCCTATATCGCCCGGTTAATTTCTCCCTCACCCAACCTGACTCCAATACAGGAAGAATTACCGCAAAAAGTATACTAACAACCTGAATTTGTATTACCTGTCAGAAGGCAGATAGCGGCAACTTTGTCCCGTAATTAAAACTTTACGCAACATGACAAAGACAATTTTAATAACAGGGGCAAGCAGCGGAATCGGAAAAGAAACTGCCAGATTATTTCAGGCCAAAGGTTGGAACGTAATCGCTACCATGCGAAATCCGGACAGCGAAAGCGAATTAAACACATTGGAAAATGTATGGGTTACCAAGCTTGATGTGTTGGATCTGGATTCTATCACAAAAGCCGTATCTGAAGGCATTCAAAAATTTGGGGGAATTGATGTCTTGCTCAACAATGCAGGCTATGGCGCTTACGGGCCCTTGGAATCATTTTCGAGAGACAAAATTTTACGTCAGTTCAATACCAATGTAATTGGTCTTTTGGATGTAACCAAAGCAGTTCTTCCGCATTTCCGACAAAACAAAAAAGGATTGATCATCAACATTTCATCCATAGGTGGCAAGATGACCTTCCCCTTGGGTGCATTGTATCACGGGACAAAATTTGCCGTGGAAGGCATCTCAGAATCGTTGCATTATGAAGTGGAACAGTTTGGCGGACAGGTGAAAATTGTAGAGCCGGGGATGATCGCAACAGAATTTTCGGGCAGGTCATTTGACTTTAGCAATGATGACTCGATGGTCGAATACCAAAAAATCGTGGGTGCATTAATGGGTGCAATGCCAGCAATGGCACAAAATGCTTCTCCCTCAAGTGTGGTGGCAGAGGTGATCTTTGAAGCCGTAACGGATGGCAAAAATCAATTGCGGTATACAGCGGGCGAAGATGCCAAAATGTTGATTGCAAACCGCCAACAATATGATGATGCTACATTTATCGGGGGAATTAAGGCACAGTTTGGGCTCTAAAATCACACCTATATGAATCCGATTATCAAGTATTTCAATGGAGAAAAAGCTGAAAGCTATATCTTCCTCCTTGTCGGAGTCATTGCATTGGCTATGGCTCTCTATTTCGTTTTTGGTTTAAAAACATCCTTTTGGAAAGGGGTTGCCATTCCTTTTGTGGTGGTGGCGATCCTAGAAGTTATCGTGGGTTTTACGATTGTAACCCGCAGTGAAAATGACATGATCAGGGCAGAAAAGTTTGTCCAAAACGAGCCGGAAAAAATCAAAACAGATGAAATCCCGAGAATGGAAACGGTCCTGCGTAATTTTGTGATTTACAGGTATGTGGAAATTGCATTGATTATCTTTGGCATCGTATTGATGTATACCACACCAATCGATACCTTCTGGCAAGGCATTGGTTTGGGCTTCTTTATCAAAGCAGGTATTGTATTGGGATTGGATTTTTTTGCAGAAAGAAGAGGTCAATTCTATCTGGAGTATTTAAACAGTTTAATTGATAAAATATGAAGCCGATCATCCACCTGTCCACCATCTCAGACCTCTACAGATTATTTGGTTTGGGACCAAATCACCATCCTTTGGTGGCTGTGTTGGATTTTAGTAAAGTAAGTGAGCATGTAGAAAAGCATACCAGGATCAGCACTGATTTTTATTCGATCATGTTTAAGAATTACTGCAAAAACACGATCAAATATGGCCGGAAAAACATCGATTTTCACGATGGAAGTCTGATTTGCATTGCTCCCAACCAAATGATCGAAATGGACGACGAAGTGGAATCCACGGAGAATATGATGGGGTGGGGCTTATTTTTTCATCCCGATCTGATCCGGGCCACGTCTTTGAATGAGAAAATGAAGGACTACAGTTTTTTCACCTACGAAATCTCCGAATCTCTTCATCTATCTGACAAGGAAAAAAACATCCTGTATGAATGCGTGCAGCAGATTAGGACAGAACTGCAAGAAAATATTGATGTCCACAGCCAAAATATCATCGTCTCTACGATCGAATTGTTGTTGAACTTTTGCTCCAGATTTTATGGCAGACAAATGATCACAAGGAGCAACACCAACAAAACCATCGTGTCCCAAGTCGAAGGGATCCTCCACCAACACTTTACATCCAACGAGATCAGCGAAAAGGGATTCCCGACAGTCAAATACCTGGCTGAAAAAGTCAATCTATCGGCAAGCTATTTGAGCGACTTACTCAAAAAGGAAACAGGAAAAAATGCACAAGAGCATATTCATTATTTCTTGATCGAAGCTGCGAAAAACATTTTGATCAACTCTGACAAAACCGTCAATGAAATCGCCTATAACCTGGGTTTTGAATATCCCCAATATTTCAACAAACTCTTCAAGCAAAAAACCGGACAGACACCGTTGGAATTCAGGAATTTGAGTTGAAAAGAACCTGTTGGAATTGGCAGCTCAATCAAAGCCTTTTCAAAAAATACCAATACAAAGTTTGATTTGTAACTGTCGATTGAATTCAGGCTTGTTTATCAAAATCAAAAAAACTCCGAATTATTGTATGCAAAAAAAATTGGAGAGAGATTTCCAATTTTCTAAAAATCCAAAATAGAATTATTTCTTATTTTCGCTACCCCAATTCAATCTCCATCCCTTCCCTCGCAAGTCCAAAGTCAAGCTTTCCGCTATGATTGGACTTCAGCATAGCCAAGAATTCTTTGAGATTACTGTCGCTGTGGGAAGGATCATGATGGGTCATCAATAGCCTTTTTGCACCTGAATACCCGGCAAATTGAATGCTGTCTTCCATGCAGGAATGTCCCCACCCTATTCTTCCTTTATATTCTTCCTTGGTAAACTGCGCATCATGCAGGAGAAGATCTGCACTCTCTGCAAGCTCAAAACCGGAAATCCATTTTGGGTCATTTACCAATCCCTTTGGTCCCAAGGCCGGTTCGTGGTCAGGGATATAAGCCATCACGGCACCTCCACAGCTGACACGAAACCCTACTGTCGGTCCCGGATGGATCACAAACTTAGATGAAATGACAAACGGCCCGATCTCAAAACTGCTGTTGGAAATATCATGAAGGGTCAGTTTACAAGGCAGGTCACGGATATGGACAGGAAATAAAGGCGGTGATAAGTACCTGTTGAGTCTTGCCCGCAAACTTTGGGTCGCACTGACAGGAGCCCAGATATGCACGTCCTTGGAAGGATCAAAAAGCGGATTAAAAAAACCCAATCCCTGTATGTGGTCCATATGGAGGTGTGTCAGTAAAATGTCCAACCTATCAATCCCTTCGGGTGCAGACACCTTTTGGATTCCCGAACCGCCATCAAGGATAAGTTGCCAATCACCTTCCTTTACAGTCACGCAGGAGGTATGTCCGCCGAAAAAAGATGTTTCGGGACTTGAGGTGGGAATTGATCCCCGGACTCCTTTGATTGATATTTTCATGTGTCCTGGGAATTCCAAAAAATAGCTACTGCACCCAAAAATTTGCCGGTGCGGCCGATGATGGGATAGGAAGTTACCGAAATCTTTTCATTGGCTCCTTTCAAACTTTCAATCCAAAATACCTTATGATGCGGAAGCTGATCGATTAAGGTATTTACCAAGGGCAAGCCCTCAGGAGGCAGCGGAGCCCCATCTTCATCCAAAGGTTTGAATATTGTCGACCACTCCTCCACCTTCATCTCCCCGGTATCTTCAAAGGAAGTCCCGAGGACTTTATCCGCAGGCTCGTTGTAAAATATCAGGTTACCTACCGTATCTGTGATAAAGACAGGAATCGACAGACAATCGGCAAGCTGACGGTTGAGGATAATCTCTATTTCGTAGGAGGCCATCTCGGGAAGATATAGTGTTACCTAAATATAGGAAAACAATTCAAAATAAAGGATAACCGATTGTTATTTCCACGGTATAATCTCCTATTGTAATTGAAACACTTTAAAGATTTATTTTCAACTGCAAAGGTATCGGAAAGGGGATTGATGATTTATTCAAAGAAGAATCATAAGTGCATGGAGTGAAAATGAGGAATCAAAACAGACACCAAGGGGTCAAACATTGAATAGCCCTAGATTTCTCCCGAAAAGCATTGGATAGGGATTAAAAAATGAATGTTGTCAAGCCAACCCCGAAGGCCTGTTTGCCGCAGACAGGGATTAAATTAATTTTGGGAAGGTCTGTTGAGTTAATTTCAGTTTGACCTTCCCTGTTTTTATAGGAAACTTAAATTCCCAATTTGAATTTCCTCGGCCAAAAACCGAATTCGCTTGTTTCGTTTCTTACCTCGAATATCTCCCAAAATCGGGATTACTCGTGGATACCAATATTTGACCACTACGTGGCTGGACCTCGTCTCCAATGTTTCCATCCTCTCAAAGTTTGTATAAATCTTCTAATTCAGCCATTAAATGAAAAAACATTCTTAAGGCATTTAGCAGACTTGGTCATGAAAATGGATAGATCAGATAGACATTAGTAATGATGGTGGCTATCCTAAACTCAAAGAAATGAAAAACTTTATAATATTTTCTAATTCTAAATTCTGTCGGACTGATATGTAGGCGAGATTTAAAAAAGCAGTTGAATAGGGTCTATTTGCAAAATTTTTATAGTATTTTATTTGGCTATTTCTCCCTGAATGTTTTAATTTGAAATTCAAATTACCCGTTATAAAATTAATTTTACTTTATTCATAAACCAAAAACAAAATGAAGATTTTTGATAAAGAACAGTTTGTTGCCCTATCCAAGAAATCAGGATATCCTTTTATTTCTATTTACACCCCTACCTCGCGGTTGAGTACCACCGCTTATAAGGATGACAAAACCCATTTCAAAAACCAGCTACAGGAGATCAACAGCAGACTGACTTCTGAGAAGGGTTTGGCTTGGAAGGAAGCCGATAGGATTCTTGCCCCTGCCAATGAACTTTTGGATAAGGATGAATTTTGGGAGCACAATTCCGACATGTTGGCCGTCTTCCTTCGTGACGGGGAAATGGAGGTTTTTCAGTTACCCCTTGAAGTAGCGGAAAGCAGCCATTTTATCGGATCCAAACCGATGCTTCTTCCTTTAATTCCTGAGCTTTCGGATGATGGTCACTATTATTTACTGCTATTGAACCTTGACCATATCTACCTCTATGAGGCGACGAGAAACGGGATTCAGGAAATAGATGAGGAGGATATTGCCTCTTCATTTACAGAAGATGAAGAAGAAGCAAGGGGAGATAAAGGTTTTCAGGCAAGGGGTGCGGGGACAGGTTCACAGTTTCATGGGCATAGCGAAAATTCTGACGAGGAGAGGAAAAAGAGGTTGCTCCAATTTTTTCACAGGGTAAACAACAAATTGGTACCGGTTCTTAACCGCAACCCCTTGCCATTGTACTTAGCAGGGGTAGAATACCTTGCCCCGATATACAGGGAGGCAAACAGTTACGGATACCTGATGGAGGGCAAGATTACAGGAGCATTCAACCACAATGACATGATGGTTCTCCATGCCAAATCATGGGAAGTTGCGGCGCCGTATTTTGAAACAGAAAGACTCGAAAGAAAGTCAAGCTTCGGTTCTTACCTCGCCAATGGTCTTGCGATCAACAATGACAAACTAAAACTGATCAAGGCTGCGCTCACAGGTGCAGTGGATACACTTTTGGTAGATAAAAATCATGTGCATCTCTGGGGAACATATGATGAAAGTGCCCACCAAATTACCCTTTCGGAAACCCAAGAACCGGGAATGCACTGCCTGATAGATGAGGCTGCCGCCAGGGTGATTGATTTCAAAGGCAAGGTCTACCTCGTAGAACCTGATATGATGCCGGATGAAAGTGCTGCGATTGCCGGAATCCTAAGGTATTCTTTATAATAAATAACATGATTGGAGAGCCACAATTATTAATGTGGCTCTTTTTTTTATAAACAATATTCTTGTACTTAAAAGATCATTTCTAACTCCTGATTAATTTATATTTTTTATTCTTTAACACATGATGAAATAACATGTATCATATTACCAGTTTATTGATTTTAGCAGCACTTGTTTTGATGAATAAATTTCATCCTGATAATTAATACCTATAAAACATGATTAAAATCATTAAAATGACTGTTAACTGGTTCTAATCACCTATTTTTTTAAAAAATTTTTATCTAATTGATTACCAAATTTTATCAGTATCATTAAATTGCAACACTAAGTTTTATTTTATCAACCTCAAACTAACAAGCTTTATGTTTAAAATTCATCTAAAGGGGAACCCTTTGAGGGTTTTTCTAATTACCATTTTTTTGGGTTTTGCAGGGTTTCTGCAATCTCAAGCCCAAAGTTTACCCGGTGATCATGCCCGCTGGATAGGGACTTTGGAAGGCTCTATGGTCGATTCCCAAGGGAGTGGCCTAGTGTATGATTTTCAGTTTAATGAAGATGGAACCGTCGATGTGGAAAAAAGTATGACGGTCCGCAAACTTAAGCAAACCTTCAATTGGTCGATGGAAGGAGCTAACGTAGTTTTATCAGGAGATGCAGCCGGTCCTATAGGGGAGCTCTCTGGCAGAACCATCACCTACATTGATGAAACGAAGTTTGAATTCAAACATGTAGACGGAGTAACAGATGTAGAAATACGGAAAAGCAAGCCATTTTGGTCATGGATGCATTTGGTATTTCTGTTTGTGATCTTGATGGTAGGCAATGAGATTTCAAGGTATTACAAGATTGCACCTTATGTGTTGTACTTTGTATTGCCGATCGTCCTGATTCCATTATGGCTTAATGCTGGATTTGATGGCTGGTTCCGATGGATCAAATTGTATTCAGCGGTAGCAGGTGGTGTATTTTTTACCTTATTTAGGTTTAATGGCATTGATGGAAAGACTTGGGCAAAGTTTGTGGTGATGCTGATTTTAGGTATCAACATAGCTGAGGCGGTAATGCAGGATTTTTCCCAACCAGATATGCCAAATTTATTGAATGCCATCGCCGGTGTATTGTGTATGATTACAATGTCACGCTGGATGGGTATCAAGAAAGACGAGCAAAAGCCCCATGACATGTTGTGGCCGGGAATGACCACGTTATGGGTATTGGCCTATGATATCTGGAACATCACTTTTGTTTATATTAATTTTCCAAATACTGTTGCCTTGTCCTTTATAGTGCTACTAGCGCCGACAGTGGCTGCAATATGGATTAAAAAGGGGACCTATCTTCAGGCAAGAGCTTATACATTGGCAATTTATATGATGTATTTATTCAGCTTTAAAGCCTTTGCGGACAACAGTTTGGGATTGACATTTGTGATCCCGATGCCAAGGTCTGAAAACTTGGTTTTGATCATGGCATTGATCAGCTTGGCATTCAATGCAGTCTATTTTATCCTCCATTACAGGTGGAGATTTACCGGAAAAGCCCCGGCTTCTTTGGAAGTTGGACAAAGTGAGTCAGTTCTTTAATTGAAATTTCCATATTTTTTAAATCTTGATAAATATGAAATTTCAAAAGAAAATAATTTTACTGATTCTTTTTTTGGGCATTGTTACTTTGGCAAAAGGTCAGGAAATAGATTCCCTTTTTGAAGGGAAAAAAGAAAGAAAAGTAACCATTATCCCTATGCCAGTCATAGCGGCCAACCCCACGACTGGATTGGTTTATGGTGTTGCTCCAGGGTTTAATTGGTTCAATGGAAATCCCGAAACCACCAGCATGACAAGTGTATTGGGAACTTTTCTCTATACCCAAAAAAACCAATTGTTTCTCCAGGTAAGAGGAAATGTGTTTTTGGAAGATGACCGTTGGATGATGATGACGGACTTAAGGTATAATTTAAACAGTCAGCCAACTTATGGATTGAGTACTGATGCTTCGTACATGTATCATACTGTATTGGGAGAAGATGGAGAAGTCTCTGATGATCTGGTCAAGGGTCCCCCTGAAAATGAAATGATGGGTTTTAATCATTTCAGGTTTTATCAAACAGCCCTTAGAAGGCATGCTGACACAAGGTTTTTCTATGGTGTTGGTTACCATTTAGACATCATGTCTAGTATTGATGACAAGCAATTGGATCTTGAATCTGATCCTCAAAGATTGACATATCACTATCAATACCAATCATTAAAGGACATGCCTTTGGAAGGTTACACTCAATCAGGTGTTTCTTTAAATGCTTCTCTTGATAGCCGTGATAACGTTGCCAATCCCTATGATGGCAGATTAGCCTTTGCTTCTCTGAGACTTAATCCTGAATTTTTGGGCAGTACTGAGGGCGCAAGTCAATTGTGGTTAGAATACAGGGATTATTTTAACTTAAATCCCGAAAGACCAAGAAACCTGATTGCGGTCTGGGCTTATGGATGGTTTGTCACTGGTGGAAAAGTTCCTTATATGTTTTTGCCGGCCACTGGCTGGGATATGTTTGGTAGATCCGCTAGACCCTATACCATGGGCAGATTCCGTGGGGAGGATCTTACTTATACTGAGGCGGAATGGAGATTCCCGCTTCAAAAGACAAAAGATAGACTTGGGGGTGTTGTGTTTGTGAATGCAACTTCCGCCAGTAGCAGGACAGACAATGTAAAACTGTTCAGCCATTTTCAAGCTGGATACGGAGCAGGTTTGCGATATATGATCAGTCCAAAAAACAGGGTCAATATTGGATTGGATTATGGACGAGGGATTCACGGGGCTTCAGCAATTTTCCTTAACCTGAATGAAATGTTTTAAATGCATTCCATTTGTTTGAATAAAAAAAAAGGCTACCTCTACGGTAGCCTTTTTTCGTCAGCGAAATAACAGTTGGAAAAGACTAATTCTCAATATCAAGCCAGTTTGATAAAATGGGGGAAGGTTTTGTTGGTGGCCACGATAGCATCTTGTTCTGCTACAGTCAAAACAGGCTGACCAAATCCCCAAGCTCTTCTTCTGATCATCATACCAAAATGGATGTAAGCATTGTAGACATTGATACCAAGACTGCACATTGCCAAAATGATGATGAAAGTGGGGTCATCAGGAAGCAACACATTATTTAATGGATGGCTGATCCATTTGGAACCGCTCATGATGTACATCATGTAAGCAGATAAGGTGTAAGCCCTTGCCTGAAGCCATGTTCCCACTTTGTAAAAGGCAGGGATGGTACAAGATAACAGCACGATCAAGCCCATCACCGCATGTTCAGGGATGCAGTTACAGATGTAACTCCAGTTCCAAACGTCATAAGCGATGATCCAAAGCAAGGTCATGTCAGGCCACACCATGTCTTTCCATTTTGAGCTGTCGGCTTTGATGGTCAACCAACCTGACAAAGTGATGATTGAAAGGATTCCGGCAGTACCGTTTAAAAAGTGATAGATGCCTCCAAATCCTGTACCCAATTCAAAATCCCTTAATACTGCTTCCACAATATTGATGGCCAAAATGGCTGCCACTACAAATTTTGCCCATTTGTAATTGTTTAATTTGGTAAATCTGACCAATGTAAAAAATACCGAACCGGCGAGGGCTGACCATACTTTGGCTACGTGAAACCAGGTATCAACTGCAGTACCTACCGTGGTAATGGGCCAAACATAAATCGTAAGATAAAGTGGGAGAATGACACAAGTAGCCCATACAAACCATTTGGACCACCTGCAGAGGTAATTGAAAATCAACAATGCAATCAAAACAGCCGAGGTATGCATGATGGCAGGCCAATTGGAATGCTCCTGCACTTCATAATCAAGTCCGTCTTTGGAAAAAGTGAACAAACCCTCTCCTGCTTTGGTCATGGTGACATCATTGAAATCGTCGATGACGCTTGGCGGCCAAATCGGCATGATGGTCAGTTTGTCTCCGATCAATTCATACTTCTGTTTTTCCTTGAAATCTTTGTCTTCCGAGTTTTTTTCGGTGACTATGACCGTTCCATCTTTACTGAAGCTAAAAATAAAGACCTGATTGTCACTTCGTGTGACCGCATACTTGCCTTCCAAAAACTCCCTTTCTTGGGCAATTAATGGAGAAATAATTCCTCCAAAAAGTAGGAGGGACAGCATTGGCATAAAAAGGATTTTAAGCCAATGAATACTGGTACTTTTTCTCATGTTACTGTTGTGTTAAGTTGTGGTTAAAAGAGTAAATAAAAAGATCACAGTAAGGAATTAATGTAAAGAAATCATTACGAGGATTTCAAATTAATTTTGTCTTATGTAATATAAAAAGGTTTTTAATTTAAAAAAACAATTATATGCAGAATTTTGATACTTTTTTTCATTGAATAGTGATACAAAAATTGCAGTCAACCTGGATGGGTATTTTATTAATCCTGTAATTTTTCAAGATTGGAAACTACAGTCAACAATGAATCTTTCAGGCGCAATGGTTACCTGAAGGGAGTAATAAATGCAGGCCTGTGTTGTCTTATTTCCAAAAGCAAGCCCTACCTGAGGGTTAAAGGACTATGCCGGACATTTGATTTTAGAGATTTTGGGTCAGAGACCATAACCAGTATAAAAGGCAACATTGTAGTTTGATCCCCCAGAGTGCAATTTATCTGAGCCTAGAGCATATTAAGGTAACTATTGATGTATTTACACTTTTCATGTGCCCGGTCCCGGAAAACCGGTGGGGTCTTTCTCCTAATTCAGAATCAACTTAATATAAAGATTTTACCAATTCAGCCCAATTGTATACCGGTGGCTTTCGTGGATATGTTGAAAAAAGTGTTGATTCCTTGCCGAAAGTTATTCACACCTGCAAAGTCGCATCAATAAAAGTTTGAACATGTAAGTAGCAAATTTCCACCTTATTTTTTGTCATAAAAAATCATCCCCATCTCAAAAAGATAGGGATGAAAAGTCAAAGAGTTCATTTTCTAAAATTTACTAAACAGGTGGGGCTTTTTTCTGTAGCTGTAGCCTGAGTGCATTCAGGTCCTTGGACATGGTCTGCATGGCGGCTTCCATCAACTGGTACCTGGTCTGCACCTCATAGAGGTTTTGTTGCAGTGCCCTGAAGTCCTGCAAGAGGAACTTCAACAGATAGGCAATAACGGATAGCATCAATGAAATTACGCCTCCTGCCCCAGCAAGGTATTCTGCGGATTCAATTTCCATAGGTTCTGTTTTGAAGGTTTAACATCACTGTAAATCTCCAGCCATACCTCCTCCCTTTCTCCCATGTAATGGATGACCTTGTCCGTCAGTATCTTACATGCAAGTCGGGTAAACAACGGTATGCTTCTTTTGAAAAAGGTGACCGGGACGATAGTATCCGTAGCACCTGTTTCTGAACTGACCCTAATTTCGAAGCGTCTCCCATCTGCTTCAAAATAAAGGTACCAACCGCATTCTTCGTCGTATTCGCATTCCAATCTGTAATTTCCTTCCGGACAGGGGATGCTTTTTAAATGAATCGAAGGTTCAAGGGTTTTGCAAAGCAGCTTTCCGTTTAGGTAAAAAGTACCTCTAGTCAAGTGCTTTTTATACTCCCTTTTTAAGAGCAACTTCATGGCCTTAGGCTTTTTCAACTGTGATGAAAGCCGCGGAATTGTGTGCCCCGTTGTTCATTGCATATTGCTGCCCGTTGACTATCTGCAGGAATTCAATCCCGAAGATGAACATCTTGTGTGGCTCGGGCAGGCCTGCTTTAGGGATAGTCAGGGTAATGGGGGCAGTCAGCTGCTCTATCGGATTGTCCGATCCGGTTTCCAAGAGAAAGTTCTTAGTCCCTGTGGTCAGGTCAAAGGATGCACCGGCTGCCATTAACCTGAAATGTGAAGCTCCCTGTGGGATGACAAGGTAGTCAGCCGGCAAAAAGGCAGGAACAGTGCAGGTCCAGTCCGTAGGTGTATTGGTCACGGTAAATTCCGTCCTGATCGTGCCAGACAAAATTGCATTGGAATTGAGTTCAAAACCTTGGAGCAGGTTCCAGTCCCCTTCTGCGACAACCCTCTGACCCCGACCGTTAACAGGATCTGTTCTGAGAACTTTCATCATCTGCCTTACCATTCTTTGGTAAAGTTTGGGATCAGCTATTCGGATGATGGCTGGTCGGATGGTATCCTGGACCAATTTGACAGACCTGATATTCTCGGTGAATTCCTTCAGGTTTTCCCTGGTCCTTGCATACTTGGGATCGTTCATGATCCTGTCTTTGGAGACGCCTCCTTTTTCCCTGGCCATGTGGCCGTCCTTGGTTTTGTAGAAAGACAATCCTCCTACATTACCGTTGAGTGTGATGATACTTGTTTGCTTTGCCATTTTTGATGTGGTTTATGTGAAACATGGTCAAATTTGGGAAGGCTAGTGAAGGAATAAAAAACAATCTGCGGATCCTGCGGATATTGCGGATTTTGCGGAAAAGTACTGTTTTTGCGGATTCTGCGGATTCTGCGGAAAAGTACTGTTTCTGCGGATTCTGCGGATTTCGTAGGTTTTCGGGCAGGCTGAGGTGTTGGAATATTGTTGGTTGATTTTTTGTCCACAGACCACAGTCCATGGTCCACAGTAGGATTGTGATTAATGAGTGGATTAAAAGGTAAAAGTGGGCAGCCAAAGAGCATGAAGATCTTTCTTGGAAAAGTACAAGACTTTAAATTATCGGAATAATTATATGTTTTCTTGGAAATTGGTCAAAAGTTAACGAATGGTGGGGGAGGGTATAACGGGTCCCTAGGAGAAGGTTAGGAGAAGTATAGGGGAAAGTGGGGTAAAAATGCCGATTTTGAGAAAATTAATATGATTATTTATAAAAAAATTGATTTTTTCGAAGGTAGTTGGTATTGAATTTTTTATAGAATTTTGAGGTAAGGAAGTCGGGAAGAAAGGAGGAAAAAGTTGTAAAAGTTGTAGTCGTTCTAGTTGTTGTAATGGTTGTCATTGTTGTCTGGGTGTCAGGTTGAAAAACCCCGAAGGGGTGACATGTTTATAGAAAAAATGTGAAATGAGTTGGGTTTGGTTTTGGCTAATTTAATGGGTGATTGGGAATTTAGCTTTCCGCCAAAACAGGGAAGGTTTTTTTTACTACAGATTTAAATGATTTTCACAGATTTTTTACCATGTAGAAACATAGATAACATAGGGGTGGATAGGTTGTTAAGTTTGATTGTAATTGTTGTTGGGGAATCAAGTCTTATGTCTTGGGTCTTGCATTTTGTGTCTTTTTACTCCAGAACAGGAATAGAGAATTTAACCACAGATAGACAGGATTTTCACAGATGGACTAGTATGAATTTTTACCACAAAGAGGTATAGGGAACATAGGGGTGGATAGGTTCCGCTACGGCGGACAGGTGTAATCGATGTAGTGGTTCTAGTTGTTGTCGGCTGCGCGTTGTCAGGTTGTCGGCTACGCGTTGTCGGGTTATCGTGTTGAGAAAGTTATCAGGGAATCAAGTCTGAGATCTTGGGTCTTACATTTTGTTTCTTTTTACTCCAAAACAGGGATGGAGAATTTAACCACAGATGGACAGGATTTTCACAGATGGAACAATATCAATTTTTTTACCACATAGGGACATAGAAAACATAAGTTTGGTTTGGTTCCGCCATGGTGGACAGGTGTAATTGTTCTAGTTGTAGTCAAGTTGTCAGGTTATCAGCTGTGCGTTATCATGTTCTGGGAATTGTCATGATATCAATGTCTTGGGTCTTGGGGCTTCCATCTTGTGTCTTTTTCAAGCCTCTCGTTTCTTATAAATATTTTTCAACTTCATGAAGGGGGATGCCGGAAAATTCGCAGAATTCATAGATAGTTATGAATTGATGGGGTTCTTTGTTATAATGCTCCCTGATTTTGGTTAGGAGTTCCTGTCCATACCTCTCACTTTTACCCGTGATCAGCTGTACATCTTTTGGATATATGACACATTTCTTAAGGAACATAAGTCAAAAATTTGGGTGAAAAAGATCATTGATGTTCAATTTGATTTTATTAGTCCCAGGCTAACTGATAATCGAGCCATTTGATCCTGCCAAGTATCGGTCAGTCTCCATGTTGGACCAAGCATTGCTACCGACTACAATTTCTTTAAGTCCTTGGAAAAATTGAGTCAACAGTGGATTTGCCTTAATAGCGGGAAAATCAACAAAGAAATCTTTCAAGTGATTATCGTGGATTTTTTTTACCCATTCAACAGCTTGACCTTCTGTGAAATTGAAAATTTTCATAGCAATAATAACATGGTTATGAAAATCACCGGAATTTAATTCTTTCGGGTATGAGCAAAGGTCATTTGCCAGACAAATCAGATTTGCAGCATGAAAACTTAAATTCTTGGCCTCCAACATATAAAAAGTAGGAAGGTCTTTATTACTCAACATATATTTTAAAAAGAATATTGCGATATAAACTCCTGAAAAATATAATCTATGGCTATTATATTCATTTATATCTGGAATGATTCCTTTGGCTTTGTTTGATGATTCCCAAATCAATGCGTGACAGAATTCAGACCAAACCTCAGAAAAACTATTCAAGACATCAGATCCGCACTTTTCTTCCAAAGACCTCGCAAAATCATAAAAAGCCAGGATAAAGGAAATATTTTTTTCATGTTCCTCTCCGCTTTTCAAGAAGGATGAAGTTTTCGATTCAAAGTTTTTTGCCCATTTTAATGCTTCTTTATGATTCATAGAATCCATGATATCATCGATTAAAAACAAAATGCAAAATAGTTTTGAAACCAAAGTGAGCCATTCTCTATCCGCATTTGGATAGATATATGCGCCAAACCAATTGATTTTTGACTGGTCAAATGCTACTTCAATTTGTGCTGAAGGCAATAGACCCTTTTGTTTTGCCCAAGTCAAAATAATTGGATCTACCGTATTTACCAAAGGATTGACCTGCGATGGAAAGGGATATATAATACTCATAGCTAAAACATTTTTTTGTTTAGAGGTATAGTTTATTTTTTAACACGCAATCTTGAAACTGTCCTTTCCGGAAGGTTCAGGATGCCACAGACATCCTTGATTTTGACTTCTCCCAAGCAGGGACAGATTCTATAGAGGTGATCGTATCGCTGAACTGGTTCAAGCCAATAGAGCTTTTTCCATTGTGCATCTCTGGATGTAATTCTATGGTTGATTTTAAGTCCCAGTTCAGCAAAATTCTTTAGGTTTTTAATGACAAGAACTTCATTTTCCTGAGTGAATTCCGCAACCATGCATTCTGTATAAGTGATCAGGGATAGGTTATTTTTAGCCCGGTTGAGGTAGGAATCAAAGTCACATACTGTGTCATTAGGGCAATAAATCCTTCTACAAACAGTGTCCTCCTCTCTATTTTCAAAAAGTCCGATCAGCCCCTCAAAAAGGTATCTACTCACAGATTCCACATCAGAAGCACCCTTAAGGACGGTGTTTTTGGGGTATTTTTTGAAAGTAAGGTAAGGCATGAGTTCTAAATATTCTTCCAGTGGAATTACCATTAAAGAATCATAATCATTTTTCATTTTAACCATTAAAGATTCCATTTGTACAGCAGCAAAAGTTTTAAAACCGATAAGATTTCCTGCTTTATGGTCAAAAAGAACCGGAAGCAGTATAACTGAAAAAAGAAAATGATGAAAAACTTTCTTCTTTCCACCAAGAAGGAGGCCCACACCTGCTTCATCTACTTATTAAAGTAGTTTAATTTAAAATACAAATACCGAAAAACGCAAGTTTATTTACGAAAATATTTGGTACATACCCAAAAATCCCGCCTACAGGCAGAATTTTACAGGTCATTTTATTTTCCTGCCAGGTATTTTTCCATTGGTACCTGCAGTGCCTTAATTTTATTTCAGTCAAAATAAAAAGGTATGATTGGGCATGGCAAATTAAGAAAGCATAGGCATTTGGCCACTGATGTAGCAGCAGTACTGCTTTGTTTTCTATTTTTTTATACGGGACTAAGTAAGCTTTTTGACTGGGAAGGGACAAAATCCGGGCTGTACAATCAAGTGTTCCCAAAGTGGATGGCAGATATGCTGCTCTTTAGCTTGCCAGTGCTCGAAATAGGAACTTCTCTCCTTCTGATGATCCCAAAAACCCGGCATTTCGGATTCAGAATATCAATTATTTTAATGGCCTGTTTTTCCGGTTATATAGGATTGGTATTGACAGGAATTTTTGGAAGGGTTCCCTGCAGCTGCGGAGGGGTGATTGATTCCCTAGGGTGGTGGGAGCATCTGGTGTTCAATCTGATTTTTTTGGGAATAGGTGTAGGGGGTTGGAAGTTGGGAAAAGTGAATAATTAAGAATTATGAATGAAGAATTAAAAATGGATTTGTGGTAGGTAGGATGATGTATGTCCGAAGGTGGGAAATAATAATGTAGGATTGAGGGTCTCTGCCAAGTTGGACAGGTGTAGTTGTTTCGCCACGGCGGACAGGTTTAATGGTTCCGCCACGGCGGACAGGTGTCAGGGTTGTTGGGGTGTCGGGATAGAAGAATGGAGGAATGAATAATTGAGAATAAAGGATGAGGAAGAATTGATAATGAAAAATGCTGAAGGAAGTTTAGAAAAATCAAAGATATGGAAATGCCACAGCGGGTACGGGTATCTGCTTGGCGACAGTAGGGGGAAAAACCGGCCGTCCCTCTCGGAAGGTGTGCAAACCAAAACGACCGGTGTTACAATTTAACCTTAAAGTAAAACTATGAAAAAAAACGGAATGAACCTGCTACGTGCAGGGGTATTTGTGTTGGCAGCGGTATTTGCATTTGCATTTGCCCCTGTATCCACCGAGGATGAAAAGTATGGAAATGCAAACGGGGAGTGGTATGATGCCACTGATGCCCAGATCGGGATCGATTACCGCTGTGACAACCCTTTGAGCCAGGTTTGTCTGAGGTCTGCACCTCAGCCCAATGCACCTGTGGTCAGTAACGGGGTGTTTGTACCCATTACCCTCAGTCCGATGTAGTATTTAAAAAAGGCGGGTTGGAGTCCAACCCGCTTTTATTTCTAATTTCTGGGGTTTTGAATTACATTGTTCAGTCTGATTTCATCATCCGGGATTGGAAAAGTATATTTCGGACTTTTTGGAGCCAAAGTGAATGTCTCTCCGTTTAGCTCTCTTTTTAATTCTATTGCAAAAACAGGGTCAGAATTCAGCCTTCGCAAATCCATCCACCTGATATCCCTGAAGAGCAGAGACTTTCTCCTTTCCCTCAAAATTGATTCCAAGGCACTCCCTGAAACAGAAAGATCCAAAGGTTCAAAAGTCCCTGAAACAAATCTTGATTCCAAAAATTCATTGAGCATATCAGCGGCTTCTGCTACCCTATTCAATCTTGCAAGGCATTCCATTTTATTGAATCTGATTTCATCTGAGGCCATCCCCGTAAATAAGAAAACCTGTCCGGTATAGTTGCCACGGAAATTCGCCATGCTGTCCCCGTTTGTAAAAAACAGGGTTCTTCTGAGGTCATTTTCCTCATAGAAGTCCAACAGCTCTTCAGAAACAAAAACCTCATTGGAGTAAAGAAAGCCATAGCCTGTCACCATCTGCTGGAAAATCACTTCATCCTGGTATCCCGAAAATGGAAATGCAGCACTTGGGTTTACACTGTTGTAATCCAGTAATTCAGGAAAAAGTGCCAATGCAAGGTTTGCCTGTTCCAGTGATTTCTGGTATTCCCCTCCGAACAGAAATACCCTTGACAAAAGCGCATGGGCAGCTGCCTTTGAGGGTCTGGATTTGAAATCAGGCAAATCGGGTAAAAGTGTTGATGCCTCCTCCAAATCTTCTATAATCGTTTCATAGGTTTCCGGTAATGTGGCCCTTTGATACCGGATATTTATATTTGCTGATTTTCTAAGCAATATCCCCAAAGTAGATGGGTTTGATTCTGCAATGGGAAGGGAAAAAGCTTCCATCAGCTGGTGGAATGCAAAAGCCCTGTAGAACAGTGCCCTGCCCTTTATGGTGTTCTTCTTTGTCTGTTCCTGGGGGGATTTTGGATCAACCTTTTCTATATTCTCCAATACAAGATTTGCATTCAATACCTGTCTGTATGGTATGGCCCATTCGGAAATGATCGGTTCCCCGGCAAAAACTTCTTCCTGCCAGGCATAGACATTGCGTTCAAGATTGGATAAGGATATGAAGCCCTGGTCTGTGGTATATAAATCATCAGAACTCAGGACTGGGATTCCGGGACCGGTATTCATGTTTCTGAGGACATCATCGTCCAAAAGCCCTTCGAGGTCTTCCAGGGATCGGGGTACCACCATGGCTTTGTCGGGCTTGACATCAAGAAATTGGTCGCATCCTGTCAATAACAATATGGACAGGAAAAGACATAAGGTGTTTTTGAGGGTTTTCATCTCTATATTTTTTAGTAAATGGGCATTTTTTGAATATTGAAACAGGCCTGAAAACAGGGTGGGTTCTGTACGGTGTGGGAAATACAGGTCGCCCACCGAGTTTGTCAGGTTTTTTGTAATCCCTTCCAAAACCCCCTCCGAAAGGAAGGGGCACTGCCGGGTAGTATCGTCACCTTGTGTGAATCCGAAGCTACATTTGGGCTATTTATCAACTTTAAACCATTATGAAGAAAACAAAGGCAGTTCTTGGAAGGGAGTTTTTTTGGTGCACGGATCACAGTCCATGGACCACAGTCTACAGACGACAGTCAGGTCATAATCCTAGGTGGATGCCGAGGGAGAAGCTGGCAGGCGGTCTGATGGTCCTGAAGTCGGGATCGATGTCCAGGTCAGTGGCTTTCCAGAGGATCCCGATATTGTTGACATAGAGGAAGATTTCGGCGCTTCCTATTTTCCGTAATCCCGGATTTTCTGAGCCAAGGCTGTAGGACAGCCGGATGTCCTGAAACCTGAAATGGTCTCCCTTTTCAATCAGGCTTGCTGAATTTCTGTACAGCGTCTCCCTGTTTGCATTATTGGCAGCAGGCAGGGATGGCACATCCGTGATGAGTTCATCCCCGGGATTCTGCCACCTGTTTTCATAATCCCTATGTGTGGTGAACCCGTTGAGCAGGTTGGCATAATTGACCGTGGGCCTTCTGAAAACATATCCCAGGCGGTAACTGATATTGGCAGACAGACTGAAGTTGCCGAGATGGAAATCGTTCCGGATCGCTCCAAAAACCGTAGGTCTTCCCGAACCCATGTAGATCAGGTCTTCCGGTCTGGTATTGGAGATAATCCCGTTGTAATCCATGCTTGGTTCACCGTCCAAAAATCCGACAGGGGCGCCAGTATCAGGATCAAGTCCGGCATATGGCAGGGAAAACACGGAAAATAATGGATATCCTTCCAAAGGGCTTGGAGCAATGCCCGCACCGCCTGAACCGTAATCAAGGAACTGGGTGATGAAAAACTCCCCTTTGTAATCAGTCACCTCTTCTTTGACCGTGGTGAAGATCAAAGCTGTATTCCATTTGAATTTCCTGTCGATGTTTTTGGAATTCAATGCAATGTCAAGACCATGGGTCCGGGTATCTGCAAAGTTTCCTGTGAAATCAAAGACTCCCGCAGAAGAAGCAAATGGAATGGTTCCGATCAGATCCTGTCCGTTTTTGACAAAGAATTCGATGTTTCCGGCCAATACAGCATCTTTGGATTCGAAATCCAGACCGAAATTGATGATCCTGATCCTTTCCCATCTCAGGTCAGGATTGCCGGGGCTATTCAGGGCAAGGTATCTCAGGTTGGATATCATGGATCCCTGTCTGTAAAATGCAGTGGGATAGGCACTCAATGCACTGTTGACATTTCCGTTGTAGCCATAGGTGGCTTTGAGTTTGACAAATGGCAATACTCCCCAGTTATAAAACCCCTCCTCACTCAGTGTCCATGACAGGCCGGATGACCATAGCGGTACAAGTCTTTGGTTGGAGTTTACACCGAAGATGTTTGAGCCGTCCTGTCTGGCACTGACGCTGACCGTGTATTTTCTGTCAAGGGTGTAGGCCATATTGGTATAGTAGGAAATGAACCTGCTTACCGTGCCGGTGACCCTGTCCTGTCTGGGGATGTTGGCAAAGCTGTTGTTGTGGAGCCTTCTGAACCTTGTCACATAATCCACCGGCAGACTGGTTCCGAATTCGGGATCATAGCCGTATAGCCTGTTTCCGGTTCCGTCTATCGAAAGGTCTTTGACTTCTGCTCCCAATAGGGCGGAGAAGAATGACCTTGGACCCAGGTCTTCATTGTATTGCAGCTGTGCCCTGAGGTAATTGCTTGATGCCGTTGAGGTATTGAGGTCCCTGACGGCACCTAAGGGAATGTTTCTGGTCACCGAGGCATCCGGATTGATAACAGAAAAAAGGTTGGTGAGGTCCCTTGAAAAGAAACTCTCTCTTCCAAATAAATTTTCTACCCTGCTGCTGTTTGCCCAGTATTGGTGGAGGATTTCTGCTTTCAGGGCCGGAGTGATTTTATAAGCGATGGAGGTATTGATCCTGATGTCATTTTCGGCATTGGTAAGGGAAGAAAGCCCGATTTCGTCCAAAGGCACATAATCCCAATTGAGCAGTCCCCTGCCTTCGGCGGTAGAGGTGAATCTGGTATTGTAGCCGAATACCAAGGGCAGGTGGTCTCCATTGCCGTCGGCAAGCATTTCATAAGGATAGAAGGAGGAGGGGGCGGAAGTTCCCGAGTTCCTGTTGCTGTTGGCAAAATAGATCCCCGAACCAATGGTCAGCTTGTCAGAAAGCAAACTGAAGTTATTTTGTACATTGAGCGTATACCTGTTGTTTCGGTTTTCCACCACCCCTTCCCTGTTGGCATCGAGCCCGGCAAAGACTGAATAGCTGTGTGCCTGTCCTCCCCCTCTGATACCCAGACTGTACTGCTGTCTGAATTCCGGTTGGAAATAATATTTTTCAAGGTCCCTTCTCAGGTCTCCCCCTGCAAATCCGGAAATGATCCTTTCAGCTTCTCCGGAAGTGATTGTTCCATTTCTTTGTTTGATCAAAGTTTCCACCACCGGGGAAAGGATCGGTTTGGAGTTGTTGTTTTCCCTGCTCCTGAATTGTCCCCTGTTGAAGAGCGCTGTCTCGGCCTCTATGAATGCCGGAACGGACATGTTCTGCTCATAAAACAGGTCCCTTTCTTCGACGAAGGTCATGTTGGAAACCAGGCTGACCCTTGGTGCGGAACCTTTGATGCCTTTTTTGGTGGTGATGATGATCACCCCGTTTCCTGCCCTTGCTCCCCAGATGGAAGCTGCGGCCGCATCCCTCAAGACGGTGATGGACTCCACATCATTGGGGTTGATGTTTTCGATGGGACCGTCATAGGGAAAGTTGTCAATGACTATCAGGGGTCTGGTGTCTGAAAAGATGGTGGCCGTTCCCCTGATGCTGATGTTGTTTTCCAGGTCGGGCCTGTCCCTGTTGAAAATCAGACTGGGAGTGATGTCTTCAAGCCTGTCAAGGATATTGGAACTGATGCGCCTGTTTACCAATTTGTTGTCCACCTGCACAAAAGATCCCGTTGCTCTTTCCTTGGGGATCTCCTGGTATCCTGTGGATACAACATCAACTCCCTCAAGCGAGATTTGGTCGGGAGAAAGAAGTACAGTAAATGGTCTCGGGTTTCCCCCCTGAAGCTCAAGAGAAATTTCTTGCGTGATGTAACCGATGGAACTTACCAAAAGGGTGTAGTTTCCTGCCGTAAGGGAAAGGGAAAATCTGCCGTCAAGGTCTGCCACTGCACCGAAGTTGGTACCCTTGACCACCACCGAAGCCCCGATGGCAGGGGATTTTTCGGGAAGCAGGCTGATGCTGCCTTCGATCAGGAAGGTTCGGGGTTGCTGCGCATGCGCCATGTGCGCGAGAAACAGCAGGAGGAGGAGGGGTTGTAGGAGTATTTTCATGGTTAATTGGTTGTTTGGTTAGAGGTTATTTGCTTAATTAGTTAGTTGGTTTGGTTGTAATTGTTGTAGTTGTTGTAATGGTTTGAGCGTTTGTAATTGTTGTCTGCTTCGCGTTGTCATTGTTGTCTGGTTGGCGTCATCCTGAAGGAGGTATTGCCTGTCCCGATTTCTTCGGGAACTGAAGGATTTCATTATTTAGAAACCCTTCACTTAGTAGGCGTCACTCTGAGTGAAGCGAAGAGTCTCAAAGTCTAAAGAGATTCTTCACCTCCGCAAGCTGCGGTTCAGAATGACGCGCCCCGTCAATCCTAATTTTTCTCTTCATGCATCACCTTGAAACTGCATCTTCCAGGATTCCGATAAGCTCCTTCGTGCCGGTCTGCATGCCTGAAAGCTTCAGCACCTTCCCTTCCCTGTCGATGAGCAACTGGTAGGGAAATGCATGGATGTTGTAATGCTGCAGAAAGGGATGGTTGATTCCCTGTTCTTCTGTAAAGAGGTTAATGGCTTCGGGAGAAGTGTACTTTCCTCCCTCCACACTGCTGAGCCACCTGCTTTTGCTTTTGTCCGTGGAAACAGAAACGAAAAGGATATCAGGGTTATCCTTGAAGTGCAGCTCAGCAGGATGCAGGGAGTTTCTGAAGTACCCCACACATGCTTGACAACCGGTAAACCAAAAGTCCATAAACAGCACCTTGCCTTTGAGGTCCTCCAGGGTCACCTTGTTTCCTTTGGTATCTGTAAGGCTAAATGGAAAGGCCTCTTTGCCTATGGAGAGGTTGTTTTTATATTGAAGCAATATGCCAAGTGAAGCAGGGTCCGTGACATAAGTAATCGCCTCATTGATGTATTCTTCCCTTTTGGCGATCCTGTCAAAGTATTTGACGAGGTATTTGGTGACCAACCTGTCTCGGAGAAGTGGGTCGGCTGTTTCCTTTAGCTTTTGGTAAGGATGGGCTTCCCCTGCATAGAACCCTGCAATGTCCTTTTCCAGAATCAGGTCTGTCAGGTGGTAGGCCCTGTATGTGGTATGGGGAGGAAAGAGGTCCGTGGGGATGTTTTTGATGGACTCCCTATAAAGTGAAACCCAATTTTCTTTATTGGCTTTTTTGGAATAGTTGAACCGGAATACCCCTGTTTTCTGGATCATCCCATAGAGATTGGCTTCGAGGATTTGGAGGAATTCATTGTCCAACTGTCCTTTGTACCTTTCAATCACCTTGAATCCGGGATGCTCAAAGGGATCCTCCTTCAGAATGGAAGCGATGTATCCTAACTCCTCGGTTTCTTTTTGGATTGGTGTAAAGTACCTGAGGCCATAAGCCCGCTCAGTAGTCAATGTGTTTTTAGCTAGGAATTTTTCTTTGTCGGCGACCACAATGGAGGCGGGTCTTTCGAAAAGGTACCGCTGATGGGCAAGCATGATTTCCTGTTGGATGTTGTACCTGTCCGCATCCGGTCCTGAGAATACAAGGGAGTTCTTGATCCTGTCCAGTTTGATTCCGACTGAGTCTCCGGGCAGTGCAAGAAAATAATCCATCAGGATATCGTTTTCCAGGGCAGCAATATGGAGGTAGGCAAAGTCCTGTATGGGCTCGGTCTGAAAGCTGAATGCGAGGGTTCCCGGGAGCCCTTGGGTGCCATCTCCAAGATGTGGAACAATCGTAAAAACCTGAGGGGGAGGCATAAATACCGATTCTCCCAAAAAGTCTGCGTGAACAAATACAGAGATGGAGTCGGTCAGTTGCTTCGAAGTAATCTCCCCGTAGATCACCACCGGAGCGGGGGGTATTGAGAGATCTCCGGTGGATTGGGTGAAGGCAACTTTTGGGCTTAATAGGAGAAAGAGTATTGAAGTACGAAGTACCAAGTACGATGTGGGGAGGAGAGACGAGAAGCGAGAAGCGAGAGACGAGAGGGGTTTGAGAATGAGGTAAGAGGTGACTGGTTTGGAGGAGGTACGAAGTACGAAGTACAAAGTACGAAGTGAGAAGGACGAGGTAGGAAGGAGAGACGAGAAACGAGATGCGAGAGACAAGAGGGGTTTGATTATGGGGTAAGTTGTGAAATGTTTTATATTGGTACGAAATACAAAGTATAAAGAACCAAGTACAAAGCGGTGAGCTGCTTTAAGGTGGTAAATGAATGAAACGAGTTGGTTTAGGGATTTGAGATGGCAAGGGTAGCGGGAACCGAGGTAGGCAAGGGCGTGGAGACTGACCCCCTGCCCTACCCCCTGCCCCCTGAAGGGGTGTTCTACCCCCTGCCCCCTGAAGGGGGTTCTGAGTGCAGAGTTAGAGGGGGTTTCTGCCCCCTGCCCCCTTGAAGGGGTGGGTTGGTGGTAGGAAGGATGGCTTCGGTATAGGCATAGGACGGCCTGGAAGCAGTTTTTTAGGAATGGCTTCATGGGAATAAGGTTAGATTTGGAAATAAGAGGAAAGAATTAAGAAGAAGCGAGAGACGAGAAACGAGATGATAGTATCAAGTATCAAGTATCAAGAGTTTGGTAAATAGGACATTTAGGTCTTGCTACTTGTGTCTTGTATCTTGCTTCTAAAATCGGATTGCCGGCGGAAAAAGGGAGTCTTGGTCAGGTAGTGGATCATATGCCGACGAATCAGGGGAAAATAGGTTCAAACAGGGGATTTGATGATGTTTTTTTGGATCTCGGAAATGGAAAGTATTCTTGGATTCATTGGTTTACTCCAGTATGATTTTTTGCATTGAACTAATATCATTCACAATTCTATCTATAAAAATTTGAAAAAAAGATTTCTAGTAGTAGTTTAGCCATTGCTTAAAGTAGTTTGATTTTACTTTTGCAAGAGTTACCAAAAATATTACTAAAAGTGCAGCTTAATTTGTTTAATTTTTGTGATTTAGATTTTATATTAGATAAAAATAATGGTGATGGAAGACAAAGATGACAATGGATTTACAGTTTTGGAAAACAAGAATATAGGCAGGAACCTAGCTACATTCCGAAAATTGAGGGATAGGAAAGCCATGGAGGTTGCGGAGCATCTTGGGTTAAAGGAAGCTGCCTACACCAAGTATGAAAGGGGGGAAAGCCAAATCACCATTGATCTGATCCAAAAAGTAGCTGAATTTTTAAACGTTGATCCATTGCAAATCGTAAGTGCCAATCCGGGTTATGTTATTGAACATCTTACAAATTCACCATTTTCAATAACTGGAAATGTTAAAGCCAACTATGCTGACAAGAATCAAACCGAGGTGATGATGAAGATGATGGAAACGATGATGCAGATGAATGAAGCTATTAAGAAGATACTGGAGGGGAGGTAGGGATTGATAAAATGTTTAAACCAAAAAAAATAGTGGGTTGTATTGGTAGCAATATTTATTTCAAAAATATTTTTTTGATTTTACTTTGATTTTTGATGATGTCCAAAAACACTTTATTTCTTGCTTCTGCATCCTTAATTAATGTCGAGGCACTTATTACAAAAACAGAAATACCGCTTTCAGTATAGAAACGATGAAATATGGGTGATTCTGTTGAAAACAATGGCACATATGAATCTCTCCTTAACATTGATTCTAATTTTTCATCGATTTCAGTTATAAGAAATGCTGAGATTTCTTCAATTTTCTCCTTGGTTTGAAATGCTTCAACATAATCTAAAAGCTGTTGTATTCCAGCAAATTTTTTCCGATTTGGCTTTGATGCATAATCGAATGGCTTAATTTCAACCATAACCGATTTTAATCTTTCTGGTTTATTGGGGTTATGAGAAAAAAACAAAGATAAGTCCGGTTTGTCATCCAAAATATCGGTGTCGCCATTCTCCATATCAATACCTTTTAAAACTTCCCTAATTCGCCTGTCGCTTGCTGCATAACTGTATGTTGTATATCTGTCATCCAGAAGCCATAGATTATTCTTACCGACAGCATAATAATCATCATCAGTTCGCATTTCCATGAACAAATTATGGATTATGGCTTCAACTGTTTCTTTATCATCGATTAATTTTTTCAACCTCTCAATTACCAAAACCCTGTCATTGACGTATGAAACTAATTCATTATGAGCCAATTCTATTGCTTCGTAGAGTTCAGTGTCAGTGTATTCCTCTTTACCTGCAGTGGTGAGTATTTTCTCTTTTGCAATGTCAAACTTTTTCTTAGCGTTATCAATGAGTTTTTTCTTATCCATGAAGCCAGCAATTTCAATATCTGTTTCCTCAATGTAGTTAATTAGATAAGGTCTTTCTTCATGAATTTCTCTTATTTTCGTTTTATTAATTTCCATTGTTTCGGGAATGCCTTCTTTTACCAATTCCGTTATAGTTTTTTTTAATTCTTCATTGATTAAATCCCATGAAAGAGTTGTAAAAGCATCTGTTCGAAATGGTTTAATATCAAAGTCATTTCTTTCGTGGTTCACTCTTGTATCTAGATAAGTTGATTCAAGTAACAAAAATCCAGAATATCCATAAGGGAAATTGAGTTTTAGGTCTTTTTCAGAAAAGTCACAAACTGTCCGGTTATTGGCACAGTAAAAAGCATACAAATCACCATTTACATTTTCAATTCTATGATTTAAAATAAACTCAAATTCATTGGCTTCTCTATCCTTTAAAAGGAATTTGCGTGCCTTGAAGTCAGGTACATCAGTAGGTTTAATGAATTTTGCTGAAGATGTGGTTTGGTCTATAAAGCTTATGTTGATTTCAACTCCCTTTTTCTTGTAAAAGAATAACGTAGGGATCAGATTTAGCAATACCTTTTCTCGGATTGCTTCCAAATCCAATTCTATCCTTCTGTCAATATGCTTTTCATGGTTAAAGTAGCTATCAGAAAGGCCGGTTAAAGTTACCTCAGTTAAATTTTCTTCTACTTTATTTGGGGTGTTTTCAATATTATCAGTATCAAAGTCAAAGTCAAATCTGAAACTTCTGACTACTTGGTAACTAACTATTGAACTTTTGAAATTTGCATAATTGTAAACTTTTAGAAAAACAAACCGACCAACACCTTTGCAACCCAAAGCTTTTTTGTATTCCGTTCTGTATTTACAGAAAGAATCGTAGTTTTTATCATGTAATCCATCACCATTATCACGAACAGTTATGGTATTAACTTTTTTCTTTAAGATTTCTGTCTCATTTTCCTTAATCGGATTATCATATGAATTTAGGATGCATTCGATAAAGGTTGCGTTTGCATGAATTGCGTTTGTAATAGCTTCAAAAATTACATCATATTGTGAAACACGACTACTAATATCCTCATCTACAATTCTTTTTATTTCTGCAAACATTTTGCTCATGGTACCTCAAAAATCTTCTATATGGTATTTATTTACTCGCATTTCATCCAAATAGCAAAGTTCTTTTATTGGTCTAAACAATAAAAGAACTTTGAGATAAATTTGTTAATGCTTTTAGTTTGTATTGGATCAAAGAAAATTTCTTTTCAACCCATTCTTTTACATATTTGAAATTACATCTTTTTAGACAAAGAATTTGTAATTGTTTCTTTACAATTCCCTTATTTATAATCCTCAACCATTTTTCTTTAGTTGATTCTAAAATAAAAGAAAAGAATAGGGATTAAAAAATACCGTGAATGGGGTATTTTTACTAGCCGATGTGCGGGAGGAGAATTACCCCCCGCCTCGTGAAAAGTTTGATTTGGAAAAATAAAAATGGCAGAGGATAATTACCATCCTTTATAAAGACCAAGATTTTATTGAAAAAGGAATTGGTTTGAAACAGCCCTAATTATAAAATTTTGACCAAGGTTTAAAAATGGCAATGATTTTAGTAAGACAAAGCCAAGAAAAATATTATTTGTTAAAAGTATAAGTGTAAATTCCCATCAAATTAGGACATCTATTTTTTTCCTTTATCGATATAATAAATATATTAGAATTTTAATTTCTTATTCAAAATGAAGGATCCTGAAATTTACGAGTTAATAGTTGTATTTGTAGGAGACATCAATCCAGTAATTATTCAACCTTATTGGTTGGTAAGCAAGGGACTGATCCAAGAAACAGAAGGTGAAAATGCTAAAGTTGAGCTTATACATCCGGAAGTTGTAAAGTTTGATTTAGATTGGGTAACTTTTGAAATAACCAGGCAAAGATTGTTACTAAAGACTACTAAACAATCACATTTTCCTATGGTTAAGGATCTTGGAATCAGTATATTTAAAATACTAAAAGATACACCATTAAAAAATTTGGGGATTAATCACATTTTGCATTTTAAATTCGATGAATCTAAATACATAGAAATTGGAAAAAAATTGGTGGTATTTAGTAATTGGGATGGAATTCTTTCTAATCCAAAACTTTTACAACTTGAAATGACTTCTGAATCAAGAGAAGATGGGTATGCCGGACAGGTCAGGATTAGAGTTTTACCTTCGGAACTGCTCCGTCCTTATGGTGTTAGTATTAATCTAAATGACCATTTTGATAAGAAAAGTAATAGTACAGGAGCTAGTGAATTAATAGACATTTTGCAAAGCACATGGGATAAATCAATGGAACTTTCTAAAACTACCTATATAAATTTATGGAAGAATTTAAAAGTGTAACATTTGCACGCCAAGTCATTGTCGATGCAAATTTGACCAACGTTGGAGACAAAATAGGGAGACAAAACTCTCCGATGGATTTCACAATTAATTCCAAAATTAATTTTCTAAAGTCAAAATTGGAAACTTCGGATTCAAAAATCTCTGACTTTGAAAATGATGAGGTTATCAAGGAATACTTTGTGATGCCCAATAGATTTGAATCAAAATTTATGATAAATGATCTCAGGTTTTCAAAAAATTATTCCACTGTTTTACAAAGCTGGAAGGGAGTCGTTATTGAAATCAACGAGGGCTCGTTTGTTGGTGAACTGGAGGACCTTACTCTTGGTGGAACAAAAGAAATCGCTGATTTTGATTTGGATACAGTTTCCCCAGATGATAAAAAACTAGTTCAACTAGGGGCTGCTTTTTATTGGAACGTAGGTTATAGAATGACAAATGGCCAAATTACAAAAGAGTCATTAATCAGGTTTCAAAGGCTAATTGATTGGGATTTAGACGATTATAATATTGCAGCGGACCGCGCCTCAGAACTTTTTGAAAATTTAATTTTTGAATAAAATTGAATAAACCTTCCATAGAGATTAATTTAATCGGAACCGGTGGTGGCTATGGAGAGAGCCTTGTGATCCATTTAGGAAATGGAGACTGGATAGTAATCGATAGTTGCATAGATCCTTATACAGGTGTTTCTTTACCATTAAATTATTTAAGGGACAGGGGTGTCGATTTGGAAAATGTAAAATTAATTATTTGTACCCATTGGCATGATGATCATATAGGAGGAATATCTACACTTTTGGAAAATTGTCCCAAAGCATTTTTTTCATTTGGAAGAGTAAATGATCTAAAAAAATTCTTGCAATGTGTATCGTTAGACTACCGAAAATTAAAATCCAAGGCTTCAAATTGTTCCACATTAGAGTTTAATAAATGCCTGGAGATAATGAATAATTCGAAAAGGATAAACAAGTTAGCTGCGATAGATAGGCTCCTTTATTCAAATCCCCAAAAAGAATTTATTGTCGAGGTCTATTCACTTTCACCTTCTGATAAAAGTTCAAATTTGTTTGATTTGGAAATTTCAAAATTAATCAATGAATATGGACCCAATAACAGAAAAATAACAACATACACCCCAAATGATAGATCGATTGTAATATTATTGAGATTCAATGATGAAATTGCATTGCTCGGATCTGATTTGGAGGTACATAGTGATCCGGAAATTGGTTGGAATGATATAATTGAAAAATCTGTTGTAATCGGCAAATTTCCAAAAGCTAGTTATTTTAAAATACCGCACCATGGAAGTGAAAATGGTTATCATGAAAATATTTGGAAAAATTTAATAAAAAGTAATCCAATCAGCACATTGACTCCTTGGAATAGGAATAAAAAATTACCGGAAGAAAAAATGATTGAAAAATATAAATCATTGTCAAGTAACCTTTTTATAACTTCTCCAAATAATATTTCCAATAAGTCCAAGAAACGAGATAACAAGGTATCTAAGGTTATTAAAGAATTCAATCCAACTTTACGGGAATTGAAATATCAGTATGGTGTCATTTCATCTGAATATTCAATTGGAGGAAATGAACCATGGAAAAACAATTTATTTGGTACTGCATCTGAGCTTTAGAAAAGACTATTATAGAAATTGAGCTGCCAATAAAGAAAAGTATAGGAATAAAAAAATACCGTGAATGGGGTATTTTTACCCCCTGCACCATTGAGGGAGTCGTAGGTGAAATAGGAGGATTCTGGGGTGGATGGATTTATTTTGTGGAAGAAGTGCTGAAGAAGAAAGGAGGGATAGGGAGGTTTCGATCTACGAATGAGAAACCAAACCCAAAGCCAGAATATTGGATATGGATTTTTGACAATAATTCTATTGTGAGATTAGATGACAATATTTTATTTTCAAATATTTTAACAAATTTTTTATTGCCAAAGTATAAATAAATTTCAGCTAAGTCAATAACTGAATAGGGCGCTTTTTTTAACAGCTAATCCTGTAAAATGAGATGAAGAATGCTTAAAGTATTATGAAATTGCTGCAAATCAATTAAACGAATCAGGATTTATTAAACTTCGTTCTTATTTTGGGATTTCATTTTACCATTCGATCCATGACCACTGAAGCACTCAGAAAATTGATCAAAGACTATCAGCTTGGACTTAGAGTTGATACCCCCTGCCCCCTGAAGGGGGTTTTTGGTGGAAATGGGAGGATTGTGATGAGGAAGAGGATTCAAGATCAGAAGTACCGCTAATCAGAAGGATTTTATTAAAATTCATTTCTATTATAGGGTTCCATTTCACAATCGATCCATGACCACCGAAGTACTCAGAATATTGATTAAAGGCAATTAATCCTGAAAAAATTGATTTTAAAATCTATTCTGCTCCCTTTTTTCCTCCAGCTTACAATGGAATTTATTTTGAAAGAATTACTCCGGTCACGGTTTTTATACACCTTTCACCACCTAAAGATTTCTACTAAGAATGGATGCCTGTCTTAGCAAAAAATTGATAAAAGATGGCTGATTTGTGAGATTATTCTTTTTATTTTGAACACTTGTCCCGTCATAATATCCATGAATCAAGATATCCTCATAAATTTGATCAAAGATTATCAGCTCGGCTTGAGGGATGATATTACATTTTTGGAATCATTTTTTCCGTCCGGATGGAGTTTTGTTGATGAGCTCGATTACGAACTGAGGCTTTTATTTGGAGGAGAATTACATGCGGTCTATTTCCACAATAGAAAAAGTAATCAGCTGGATGTTGCCTTTCTTAACAGAGAAAATCCCTTAAAAGATCTTGTTAAGTATGTTTTTGGACTGGAGGAGAAGTTTGACATTTCATTGGATATGTACTATTCAATTATTTTGGCTGAATTTTCAATAATTGGAGGAACAGAAAATTAAATATACCCCTATTTTGGTAACATTCTGATTTATATTTCATCAGTGTGAAGGGTTATCACCTGACTTTTGAGTATTAGAAATATAGCAGTTTTGACTTTTTGTGTTCATAAAAATATCATCTCCTCTCCTTTTTTTCTCCTTTTCCTCGGGGACTTTGTGCTGAAAAACCTTTTACCGCAATGGAAAAGAAGGTTCTCTAAAGGGTCGCAAGGGATTTTGCCTTCCCTGTTTTTGGCGGAAAGGGATTTTTTCTCTTTTTATTATTACGGCTAAAAACCGGTATCGTCTTGTTATCATGTCCCTGTGTTGTGTTCCTTACTCGGGACTAGCCATATTTGATTTCGATGTGATCAGTCGCCTCCAATTTTTCATTCATCATCTTGAATTATTTATTCTTTTGGCTAAAGCCTAATTGCATCTAATCATATATTCAACCACCAGCTAAAGCAGGTGGCAATTTCAACTCCGATATAACCCTTCTTTCTCTTTTTACCTTGGGCATGTGGTGAATGATTTTTTTAAATGGAATGAAAAAGAAAGTTCAACAAGGCTTAAAAGGGGTTTAATTTTCACACTTTGAAGTTAAAGTCTTTGGTCCTTTCTGATTTTTGCAAGATTTTTTATAATTTTAAACTGATCATTGCAGGAGAATATCACAATTCATTTTTATGATGATGCTCCGTTCACAAAGCCAGTTACTGTTGTAATCATATCCGGATCTATGAAAGCAAATTTCAATTTACTGACATTGGCAATCCTCATTTTCATTTCAGGTTGCCAGGAACCCGACAAAAAATTAAGTCCTGAAGAAGCCAGACGAATAGCCAAAGAAGCTTACATCTATGGATTTCCCATGGTCATGAATTATAAAACCTTGTTTGTAAACGCCATTGACAAAAATTCCGGGGATTATAAAGGTGAAATCAACGCATTGTCATGCGACGCAAGGTTGTACACACCGGAAGACAAGGCAATAGTCACCCCTAACTCAGATACTCCTTATTGTATGTTCTGGAGTGATATTCGGGAAGAACCCGTTGTTTTTACAGTTCCTGAGGTCGATTCAATAAGGTACTACAGCTTTCAGTTTATAGATCTGTATACCCATAATTTTGCCTATATAGGTTCCTTGACCACAGGCAACAAAGCCGGAAAATATTTAGTGGCAAATGAAAACTGGGAGGGAGAAATTCCTGAGGGTATCACAGAAGTAATTCGAAGTGAAACAGGGATATTTTTCACTATTGTTCGTACTCAGTTATTTGATGCCAATGATTTGGAAAATGTGCAGCATCTACAGGACCAATATCAACTGCAAACCCTGAGCGAATATTTGGGAAATCCTTCTGCAAAAAAAGAACATGACGATGTTTTTCCTCAATGGGTTGAAGGAGAGCAATTTTCCGAAGCATCTTTTAAATACCTGGATGCTATGCTAAAGTTTATAGGAGAACCAATAGAGAAAGAAAAAGCCATAATGGAAGATTTCGCCAAATTGGGACTGGGCACAGAAGAAGGCTATAGCTTCAATAACTTTGAGGAAGATATTCAAAATGCCATCAAACAAGGGGTTAAAGATGGCTTTGCTGAGATGGAGGCATTCATAAAAGAAAATTCGACTGACCCTTTGGGAAGTGCCTATATTTTTGGAAGCAGAGAAACTTTGGAAAAAAGTGCCAAGGAGCATTATAATTTAGATAATATCCATCTTATCCGGGCGGTTGGGGCACATTTGGGTATTTTTGGCAACTCTGCTTCAGAAGCGATCTATCCGGCTTTTTTTGTTGATGCTGAAGGTAATCCATTGGATGGATCTAAAAATACTTACACATTGACTTTTGCTCCCAATCAAATGCCTCCGGTCAAAGCTTTTTGGTCCCTGACAATGTATGATGGCAAAACCCAGTTGTTGGTCGATAATCCATTGGACAAGTATTTGTTAAATTCCACGATGAAGGATGCATTCGTGAGAAACAACGATGGTTCCGTCACTTTGTATGTCCAGCATGAATCTCCGGGAGCAAACCTCGAAGCAAATTGGCTTCCGGCTCCCAATGGCCCTTTTTATTGTATTATGCGACTTTATGGGCCAACAGAGGCTGTGTTGGAAGGTACTTGGGTAAGTCCAAAAATGGTTAAACAGAACAAATAATTTATATCATGAACAGAATATTTATAGCAACTTTATTTGTTTTAGGTGCTATGTTCACCGCTTGCAGCCCTAAAACGAAGACAGATAATTTATCCCCTGAAGAGGCCCGGCAAATTGCCAAAGACGCTTATATTTTTTCTTACCCGTTATTGATGGGTTACCAAGCTCAATATTATAGATCTGTTCCTGAAAGCCCCGGCTACCGTGCGCCTTTGAATGAGGTCTCGCATGATACCGAACCTGCTGACCACACACGGATAGATGTAGTTACGATGAATGGTGATACGCCTTATTCTGCATTTGGTCTGGATTTGAGAGCCGAGCCCATGGTGCTTTCTGTATCAAAAATTGAGGATCGGTATTACGTGTTTCAATGCATTGATTTGTTCACGCACAATTTTGCTTTCATTGGCACCCGCACCACAGGAACCGAGCCCGGGGATTTTCTTTTTGTTGGACCGGGATGGGAGGGAGACATTCCAAAGGAAAAATTCAAAGCCGTATTTTACAGCGAAAGCCAGTTTATAAGTATTATCGGAAGGACACAACTCAAAGGAAATGATGACTTGCCCAATGTACTCGAAATTCAAAAAAGCTATAAGCTGCAACCTCTCAGTGTTTTTGAAGGCAAACCTGCCAAACCTTCACTAGAAGTGGATTGGGTTCCCTTAGATCCAAAGGAATTTGGTGATGCAAGATTTATCAAATATGTGAATTTTTACCTTTCCATGTTGGAGCCTTTTCATGAGGAGGATTCCGCTGAATTAGAAAGGTTTGAAAAAATCGGAATCAAGCCGGGGGCAGGGTTTGACAGTGCCAATTATTCCCCGGAAGTCCTGTCAGCCATCAATGCAGGAATCAAAGATGGCATTGACTCCATACAGCAAAAAGCTACCAATATTGCCAAACAGGTCAATGGGTGGAACATGATGGATGCCTTTGGGTCACGGAGTTTTTACAAAGGAGATAGGCTTTTGCGGGCCGCAGCTGTGATGGTGGGTATTTATGCCAATGATAAGGAGGAAGCTTTTTATCCCATTGCATATGTTGATGCAGATGGTGAGGTTTTGGATGGGAGCAAGCACCAATACAGGATTGACTTCACACCGGCCAACACTCCCCCTGCCAAATATTTTTGGTCTGTGACCATGTATAATAAGCAGGCTGATGGGGTTGCCGGATATATGGTAGAAAACCCGATCAACCGCTATCTGATCAATTCTACCACACAAGGTTTGGTGAAAGACAAGGATGGTAATTTCTCCATTTACCTCCAGCATGAGGCTCCAACAGATAAAGGACAATTGGCTAACTGGCTTCCTGCCCCTGCCGAACCTTTTTATCTTGTTTTGAGGATTTATGGTCCTGAAGAGCCTGCCTTGAACGGAACCTGGCAACCTCCTGTGATCAATAAAGTCAAAGAGTGAGGGAAACTTATCTGAGTCACAGGATAGTTAAAGATCCCGATTAAAGATTAGTGATTTCTGAACATGGATTGGAAATCAGGAAATTTGCCAGGTTATTTTTTAAGTGAATCAATAAAAATCATAGACCGATCCAGTGCTAGTTTTCCATCAGAATCCAAATTAAACTGGTATTCATGATTCAATGCAGGGGAATGATCTTTGGAAAAAAATAGGGTGTCGATAGGGACATTCAATGCGGAGAGTTTTTGTGCCAATAATTGGGACTGGGCCAACAGCGGATCATTATTGCCGGCTGAGATAAAGGTGGGTGGAAATGATTCGGTAAGAAAATCAGTGACAGATGAAATTTTGGCCTCTTGATCCTGGGAAATGTCTTTTTTGCCAAAATAAGACCAAGCAGCAGCCTCTAAGAAAAAGCCAAAATCACCATCCGTATTCAGGTTGGTAATATCATAGATCCCACAGTACAATAACAAGCCCCTGATCTGATCCGGTCTCAGACCTGGTGGGATATTGATAAGCCGGGCGTATTCCGGACTGGTGATGACATTGGCGGTGGTAGCTGAAATCATAGACCCCGCTGAATCCCCGGCCAGTACAAAAAAAGTGTTGTCAGCATGGAACTGATCTGCCTGATCCGACAGGAATTTCAGGGCTTTGTTAAGTTGCTGGACAGGAGTGGGGAATTTTGCCTCCGGGGCAATGGTATAATCAATAGATACCACCACAAAACCTTTGGAAGCCAGTATTTTACAGTAATTGCTCACCTGGCTTTTATCACCCGAAACCAACCCGCCTCCATGGGTCCAAACTATCACGGGTAATTTCTTCCCGGATTGAGCCCATTCCTTGTGAAAATAGACGTCCAAATAGGCATCTTTATCATTTTCATCATAATTCAGGTCGGTGATGGTTTCAATTTTTTCAGGAACATATTTCTCCAGTGCTTTATTCACTTTAATGGCTTCCTTGTTAAACGCATACCTTACAACCCATATGGTGGGATAGGGGGAGAGCTTAAAAGCCAAAACAACAAAGGCTACAAGGGAAACCAAAATAATCAGTATGCGTTTTATCATTTTTTATCCAAAGGTTGATATGAAAATAGAAGAAAGGGAACCAATCCAGGAAGCTTTGCATCAAACAAGGATATTGTCTCTTGCAATGGTTTTAAAATATTCAGGGCTGAGTTTAGGAGTTCGCTCCAATGTTTTGTAATCCATATAAAACAATCCAAACCTGATCCCATACCCGAATATCCATTCAAAATTGTCCATCAAGCTCCAGTGAAAATATCCTTTGACGGGAATACCTTCATTGGTGGCACGATGAAGTTGGGTCAAATAATTTTTAATGAACATCACCCTGTCCGTATCCATAATTTGGCCTTCATCAGAAAGTTCGTCAGTCGCTCCACACCCATTTTCGGTGATATAGATTTCCTTTGGATTCCATAATTCCTTGACAAGCCTTGGTGCCCAATACAAACACTCGGGACTCACCAGGTGCCAAGGCGAAGCCATGGTGGGATGGTTCTTCGCGTGGGAAATCAGCTCATAACCGGTTTCATTATTGGCTGCGAGTACATATTTATTGGCCAGGTACACATTGATTCCTACAAAATCCAAAGGCTCCGCAATGAGTTTCAGTTCTTCTTCGGTGAAATCAGGGGCATCAGGTCCCAAGCTGTTGAGATAATTGTCGGTATATTTCCCTTCCATCATCACTGTCAAAAGCCCGGCATTCAGTTCACGGGTTGCTTTTTTGGCAGCTTCTATATTTTCTTGGGTTTCGATGATCGGCACTGCAGTGACGATGTTTTCGGCGACCCCGATTTCCAAGGTGGATTTTGTAACCTGCCTCATCGCTTGCAGGCCCATGCCATGTGCCAAAACCGCATTATGCCTCACCTGGGCCACTGCTTTTTGGGGCAATTTTAAGCCGGGCGCCAATTGGCCAAGTCCATAACTGAGGTCAGTGAAAGAGTAAAATTCATTGAGTGTAAAATAGTGCTTGACGCGGTCGCTGATTTTTTCCGTGACATAAGCCGCATATTCAGCAAAGGCCTTTGAAGTTTCCTTTGATTGCCATCCTCCATATTTGTCCTGAAGTATTTGGGGCAAATCCCAATGGTAAAGCGTGGCATAAGGAGTAATCCCGTTGGCCAGTAATTCATCAATCAACCTGTTATAAAAGTCAAGCCCTTTCGGATTGGGGGTTCCGGTAGCATTGGAAAAAACGCGTGGCCATGAAACCGAAAACCGGTATGCGCCGGCATGGATAGATTTCATCAATTGGACATCTTCCTTGTACCGGTGGTACATATCACAGGCGACATCCCCGGTATCATTGTTTTTAATTTTTCCCGGAATCTTGGAATAGGTGTCCCAAATTGAAACTCCTCTTCCATCTTCATTCACGGCACCTTCCACTTGATAAGCAGCCGTGGCTGTTCCCCAAATGAAATTATCCGGAAATTTTCGGATGGAATCATTTTGGGAGAGCTCTTTTTTTTCAAGGGCTGTTACCTGATTGTTGCATCCGATCAGCTGCATGGCCGGTAAACCAATTGCCGCTGAACCACCAATTTTAAGAAAGTCTCTTCGGCTGTTTTTATTTTTTGACTCCATAATTCAAATAAATAAAAGGTTACACATTGATTTCAGGCTGGTCTTTTTGAGACAAATCAAAAACCGAATTGGGCCTGGAACCTAATAGAGGATTGTCCTCCATAAGGTGTGGGGACAAACCCCAACTGCCCGTCCGGTGCCACGGTCGTTTGGTCTATTGGATTGGATAAATGGTTGAATTCTAAAGTGAACCGTACTTTGTTGTTGAAAAAGAAGGGGTAATAACTGATCCCGGCCCCGGGCGCAGCATAGTTTTTTAGGGTGTTTTGTGGGTCAGGGGTGCTCCCTTTTCCCACAAAATCAAACCTTGCATAAGAGAACCATTGGTTGTCGAGCCAGAAACCCAAAGTAGTGTAGAAGCCTTCTCTGTATGAGTTTTGACCTACCCCTGTTTCATACCGTTTCCAAGTCCTGTTGAAAGCAGAGAAGAAGTGGACATTTTTTCCCTGTATACTAAAATCCATATTGACTTGAGTTCCTCCGTTTGCTTCTGTCTGGATGACCTCTTTGTCAAACCTGAATTGATTTCCGACACTGAATCCCAGCAACATCCCAATCGGGAACTTGTTCCTCCTCCCCACCATGTCATCCCACCTTCCCCAAGTACCTCCCATGATATTCCATTCTCCCCTTGCAATCAATGCCAAATCGGATGCCGCAGGTGCAGGAAAATCCCTCCTTCCACCATATGACCCATTTCCGACTGAGGCATAGGTTCTGAATTTGTCGTTTGCAACATGTCTCCATTGCAATCCAAATGAACTCCATATGGCGAATTCAAAATCCATAGCCGAAAATTCTATGGAGGCCAAATCCAATGGATACATCCAATCTTCCAAGCTGAGTGCCATAAACTGTCTTCCAAACCTCAACCAGTTTTTGTGGTCAATGTTATACTGGATATAGGCAGCAATCAATTCAAATTTACCTGAAGGGTTGACATTGGTCCTGAGATGATAGTAAAATTTATCCGTAAGATTCCCCTCCAAAAATGTCCTGAACCTTCCAAGATTATAACCCAAATCAGTGGAATTCATCTCCTCAGGAGTATTGCTTAAAAAAGCTGCATTGTATCTCAATTGTGCATAGGCAGCGATATTCAGAGAGTATTGCCCGTCTTTGCTTTTGATAAAGAAGGGGTGGTACAAGGAGGGATCAAACCCTGCAGTTTTTGTGGTGTCCTGAAAAGCCCCGGGTTCTGTATACCTGTATCTGAATCTTTGAGGATATCTGTCTGCTTCATTTTGTGCATACAAAGGAACTTCCCATATAATGAATGCCATAAAACAGGGAATCAATAGGAATTTTGTTTTCATGAGTATGTAGTTTTAGATGAGCATCAAATTTTTTAAAACATAGCTGTGAATAGGTAAAAATGTGAATGAGTTTTGATTTTTTTATACTGAAATAATTATTAAATATATTTAAATATGAATAGATAATACAATATTATGATTATTAAATAAATATTAAATTGGCAAAAAAACAAACTTTTAAATTTTATTATGAGGAAAAAACTAATATATTTAAAAGAAAAAATGATTTTTTAGAAATATTGGATACAATTAGGTGTAAAAAAATCTAAAAAAAAATTATTTCTAAAATATAAATATTAAATGAATATTTTTACCTTAAACATGTTTGTTTTGAAGCGGCATAACGGTACAGAGGTTTTCATTTCAGAAAGAACCACAATTTAATTTCACATATTCTCCCACTAAAATTTCATTGTTATGAAAGCAGAATTTAGAAATCATGGTATTCTTAAGTTGTTTTTGGTAGCCATATTCCTTTTTTTAAATAACAATGTTGGATTGGCACAACGGAAATCCTGGACCGATGCTGAGTTTAAGACAGCTTTGAAAAACGCTTATGAAAAATTCAAAGACTATAAGGAAGGTGCCAACGCCAATTACATCCCGGAGTTGGACAAAGTGGATCCGGAGCTTTTCGGATTGGCAATAGTGACTACTGATGGCAAGATTTTTACAGAAGGAAATATCAGTACCGAAGTTTCTATACAGTCTATTTCCAAGGTTTTTACCATGGCAAAAGTAATTGAGGATTCAGGTTCGGATGAAATATTGGAAAAAGTAGGGGTGGATGCCACAGGTATGGTCTTCAACTCTATCATAGCAATCGAATTGAATCAGGGTAAAGAAATCAATCCTTTAGTCAATCCGGGGGCTATTGCAACGACAAGCTTGATCAACGGTGATACCTACGAGGAAAAATGGAATCTGATAAAAACTACTTTTGATGATTTTGCCGGAAGAAAGCTGAATATTGACCAACCGGTATATGAAAGTGAGGCAGCTACTAATCAGCGGAATCAGGCTATTGCCATGTTGTTGAACGCATACGAAAGGATGTATTTTGATCCAGCAGAAGCCACTGACATTTATACCAAACAGTGTGCTATTGCTGTCAATGTGAAAGATTTGGCAACCATGGCCTCCACTTTTGCCAATGGCGGTACCAATCCAGTTACCAAAAAGAAAGTGGTTTCATATCAGACCGTTGCCCATGTCATCCCGGTCATGGCAACCGCCGGACTGTATGATGACTCCGGTCAATGGATTTACAATGTAGGCCTACCCGGCAAAAGCGGAGTAGGTGGAGGAATTATTGCTTTTTATCCTGGACAGTTTGGAATTGCGGTAATTTCTCCCCGTCTTGATGCAGCAGGCAACAGTGTCAGGGCACAGGAATCCATCAAAAATATCGTTGCCGAGTTGGGGTCCAACCCTTTTTATGTGCAGCCTAGGAAATAGTGCTCTTAGGCCTGAATGGAGTTTTTTCATGAAGGATAAGTAACAGATCGATCCTTTTGAGACAAAAATTGATATCCATAGACAATAAATAAGAAACATATGAAAAAAATGTGTTCTTTATTAGTTTTGGGATTTTTGATCCATTTGGGATTTGAAGCCCAAGCCCAAAGACAGGATTACCTTTTTAACGATTCCCATTTCCATTTGACCAATTATATTCAGGAAGGTCTCGGAATAAAGGATTTTTTGAATTTGATTGGTGAGGATGTAGGTAGGGTAGCTTTGTTTGGGATACCCTTGCAGCAGACGTGGTCATATGGCAATTCGGGGGATTTTGCACCTACCTATTATTTGGAGTCTGATGCTCCATTGTATTACTATTCTTTTACGGATGCTCATATCGCACTCGAATATTTATCCCTTTCCGAAAAGGAGAAAAAAAGGTTTGACCCTATGATTACAGGATTTAATCCTTCGGACATGTATGCCGCTGACCATATTAAACGGGTCTTATTGGCATTCCCTGGGGTTTTTACCGGAATTGGTGAATTTACGATCCATAAGGAATTTGTTTCACCAAAAGTGGCAGGAGAAACAGCAAGTCTGACCAATCCTGCTTTGGATAGGATCATGGAAACCTGCGCTGAAACGGGTTTGTTGGTGATCATTCACAATGACATTGACATCCCTTTTCAAAAAGAGGGCCGTGAGGCTGTTTATTACCGGCAAATGGTCGATATGGTCAGTCGACATCCCAATACAACTATCATTTGGGCACATACCGGATTGGGCAGAGTCGTTCATCCTGTTAGGGATTCCAGGGGAATTATGAGACCTGTGAGATATCCAAACCAAATGGAATTGATCGAAGAGACTTTGTCAAATCCAGCATACCAAAACCTTTATTTCGATATCTCATGGGATGAGGTAGCCAAATACATCATTTCCACTCCTGAAAATATTGAAGGCACTGCAAGATTGATCAATAAATTTCCTGATAGGATATTGTTCGGTACTGATGTTGTGGCACCAAAGGATAAGGAAATGTACATGGGAGTCTATCGGATGTACGAACCACTTTGGGATAAACTTTTCCCTGAGACCAGAGAAAAAGTGTTAAAAGGAAATTATGAAAGGTTATTCGACCAATCTGCCAAAAAAGTGCGCGCATGGGAAGAGGCAAACAAAAATTAATGGTTAAAAAAAGCCAAGCCAACATGCTTGTCTTAGATAAAGCCCGATTCAAATTTTCAAGTGGTTTATATTCAAAGGTTGTGGCGATTCTTTGTCTATTTCTGCACAATGTCGCCTCATATGAAACTTTTGCCCAAATTCCTTCTAATCCTCCAAGTGTGGAAAGGGATCCTGATTTTCATATTCCAGGATTAGGATTTCAGGTATTTGAAGGTGATAAGGGCACACTTTCCATTAGTTTTTATTCTGTGGTGAGGTACTTAAACCAAAACGGAATCGATTCGACTTATACAGATTTCTTTGAAAGGGATTTCAGTGTCAAAAGAAGAAATGACATTCAGTTCCAAAAAGTGATGATTTATTTTAAAGGATGGGTTTATACTCCTAAGTTCCGATACCTGTTTTATACTTGGACCGCTAATCCAAATCTTGGTCTTCCAGCACATGTGGTAGTTGGGGGTAATTTTCAGTATCAGTTTCATAAAATGATAGATATTGGATTGGGTATTGGCGGATTGCCTTCCACCCGTGGAATGTTAGGGCAATGGCCGTTTTGGCTAAGGAATGATGCCAGGCCAATGGCAGAGGAGTTTTTTAGGGCTTCTTTTACTACTGGTATTTGGGTACAAGGTGAATTGGTCCAGAACAGGTTGTTTTATAAAACCATGCTGGGAAACAATCTCAGTCAATTGGGCGTCAATGGCAACCAATTGGATAACGGTTTTGACACCTTTTCAGGAACACTTTGGTGGACTACAGGGGCTTATGGTAGATTGGGGCCTTTTGGAGATTTTGAAAATACCCAAGCGTTCTCCACTGTTTTTGGGGCTTCCTATACCCACAGTACTGAAACCGAGCAAACCCAACCCGGATCGGATAAACCTGAGAACACTCAATTGAGACTTTCAGATGGTACTATTATTTTTAACCGGAATGCCTTTGGGGAAGGTTTAGGAGTAGATGAGGCAAAATATGAGATGGTAGCTATTAATACAGGAGCGAAATACAAAGGGTTTTCCCTTGACTTGGAATACTACCTGAGGTGGTTATCTAATTTCAAATCCAAAAACCCCTTACCTGTGGAAAGTCTTTTTGACCATGGTTTTACCACCCGTGCTTCCGGAATGATAAAACCCAAGCTATTACAGGCATATTTGCATGGCTCAAAAATTTTCGGTCAATATGGCGATCCTTGGGAGATTGGTTTTGGGCTAAACTACTTTCCATCTCAAACGCGCGTCATTAGACTAAACCCTGAATTGATTAGAGTGGAAAAATCACCTGTAGGTTATCTGGCTTTTCCCACCAATGTAGGCTCCTCGGGATTGGTGTTTATGGCTAATCTAGAATTTTTCTTTTGAATACTCCTTTACAGAGGGGGTTGAGTTAGCTGAAAAAACTTTGTTAGGTTTCAAAATTGGAGGTAGGAACAAATTAATGCTTAGGAAAAAAAAGGCATAAATACACATGATGTTTTTGCCACTTTTATTTGATAATATTCAAAAATTTAAAAAACAAATCCTGATTCATTTCTATTATCCTGACTTTCCTGAAATCATGAATCAGTGGGGCGAAAATTAGAGGGTAACCGAAAAAGATTAAAATAAAAATCAATTGTTACATGACTTTTAATTTTTGGGAGATCATTGTCAAAGCAATTTTTCAACTCCATTTACCTTTGCCGGCATAAATCAACAAATTTTATCCGCAAAAAATTTACAAATGATGGAATGTCAAACAATAACTGTTTTTGAAAAAATCGGAGGAATGGACGTAGTAAATGCTGCTGTTGATTTCTTTTATAAAAAAGTGATGGCAAACGAAAAAATCAAAGGGTTATTTAAATGCAGCAATATGATGGAGCAATTAGGTAAACAAAAAGCATTTCTTGCTTAAGCCTTTGGTTCTCCGATGAATTACACAGGCAAAAGCATGAAATCTGCCCACTCTAATCTTGTCGAAAAAGGATTGAATGATTCCCCGTCTGAGAGTAGTTTAGACAATTAAAACTGAACTGGGGGGAATTTATAATCCTACCCTTTTATTTTTTTGGGATTTGAAATCCCTATTCTGAAAAGATTACGCTCTCCAATGTTTGTGTCTTCACAAACATTCTGAATTCTTCCCTTCTTCGGCAAAACCCAAATGTCTATATTCATTTTTCTATCCACCAGCTAAAGCAGGTGGCAATTCAGCTAAAGCAGGAGACAATTTAAACCAACCAAGCTTTGCAACTGGATTTCATTTATCATTCTTAATTTTTCATTCATAATTTCCTTCCTTATCTTCAAAAACCAATTAGTTTGAAACCCTTTTTGATACGGATTTATCTTATGCCTCTTTTTCAGAATTCAGTTGTTAAGAAATACCTTGCAGGTCAGGACCCTGCTTCCATGCATGCTGCTTTTGGGGCTTACCTGACTTATTTCCACGATCCTATGCGCAGGGCAAATATCCGGGCATCGAAAGAGGAACAATATCAGGAGGGTTTTCTTAGGGCGCTTTTTGTCAATATCCTCGGGTATACAATCAATCCTGATCCGGATTACAACCTGACCACGGAACTCAAAAACATCAAGGACAGTAAGAAAACCGACGGGGCCATCCTCAAGGACGGCAAAGCCATTGCCGTCATCGAACTCAAAGGAACGGATACCAAGGACCTGGAAAAAATCAGGGATCAGGCCTTCAATTACAAAAACAACCATCCCGAATGTATCTATGTCATCACGAGCAACTTTGAAAAGCTGCGCTTCTATATCCACAATGCGGTAGATTATGTGGAGTTCTCCATCCTGCAGATGCAACAGGAGGAATTCAGGTTGCTGTGGCTGCTGCTCCAAAAGGACAACCTCCTAGCAGGAATCCCGCAACAGATCAAGACCGAATCGCTCCTAGTAGAAGAGCAGGTCACCAAGAAACTTTATGCTGATTATTCGGCATTCAAGCAGGAACTCTGGCAGGACATCGTGGCCAATAATCCGGGACTTGACGAACTCCTGCTCTATAAGAAAAGCCAAAGGCTGCTTGACCGCTTTTTATTTATTTTCTTTGCCGAGGACAAGGGACTGCTTCCGCCAAACTCCATCTCCGAGATCGTCAAGCAATGGGACAAACTCACCGAAATGGACGAGTACCGGCCGCTGTATGACAGGTTCAAAAAGTACTTCGGCTATATGAATACCGGTCGTGTGCTTCCCGGCAAAGCCGAAATCCATGCCTATAACGGCGGACTCTTCGCGCCGGATGAACTGCTTGACAGCCTGACTATCTCCGATGCCCTGCTCAAAAAGCATGTCTCCAAACTCACCGAGTACGACTTCGAATCCGAAGTGGATACCAATATCCTAGGGCATATCTTCGAACATAGTCTGAACGATATCGAGAACGTCCGCGCTTCCCTCGAAGGGACACAGGTGGACAAAAGCAAAACCAAGCGGAAGAAAGACGGGGTATTCTACACGCCCAAGTACATCACCAAATACATCGTAGACAATACCGTCGGCAAACTCTGCACAGAGAAAAAAGCCGAACTCGGCATTGTCGATGAAGAATTTGCCAAGGGGAAAGCCGGGAGGAAGAAAGACACGCTGCAGAAGCTTGTCGCCCAACTCAAAGCTTATCGGGAATGGCTACTGCAACTTGCCATCTGTGATCCTGCCTGCGGTTCGGGTGCTTTTCTGAATCAGGTTCTGGAGTTCCTGATGGCCGAGCACCGGTACCTGGACGAACTCGAATCCATGCTTTTCGAAAGCAGCATCGTCTTCCCCAATGTGGAAAACCATATCCTCGAAAACAACATCTTCGGTGTCGATATCAATGAAGAATCTGTGGAGATCGCCCGTCTCAGCTTGTGGCTGCGCACGGCACAGAAGGGAAGAAAACTCAGTACCCTCAGTTCCAATATCAAAGTCGGCAACTCCCTGATCGATGACCCTGAAGTAGCCGGGGACCTGGCCTTTGATTGGCAAGCCCAATTCCCCAAGGTCTTTGCCAAAGGAGGGTTTGATGTGGTGGTTGGGAATCCTCCATATGTAGATTTAAAAGGTCTTGATAATGACATTGTAAACTACATTTTCAAAAAATTTATTACTTCAAATAATAGAGTAAATCTGTATTCAACATTTATTGAAAAATCAATTGATTTGATAGATCAAAGCGGAAGATTATCCTTTATAATCCCTTCCTCAATATTAACTCAAAGCTCCTATAAAGATTTAAGAGCATTACTCTTGAAAGAAACTTCAATTGAAAACATTGTTAGGCTTCCCAACGAATCTTTTGGAGGTAGTGCAGGTGAGGTTAAAGTCGATACCATAATTATCACCTTTTTAAACAAAAGAATTCAGGGGAAGAAAACTGAGGTAATTGTATACAAAGGATTTGACAGAATAAGTGAAATATCAAAATTAAATGCTGACATACATTTTGAATTAAATCAAAATCAATGGAGTGAAGATTCTGAATCAATTATTAAAATTAACACCAATTCAAAATCTGAAGAGATTGTCAAGAAAATCGAAAAAGGATCTATACATCTAATTGATTGCGCCGACTTTTGTCTTGGTTTAACTCCATATGACAAATATAAGGGTCATACCCCTGAAACCATAAATAACAGAATTTTCCACTCGACATTTCAAAAAGATGGTACTTTTAAAAAGCTTTTAGCCGGTAATGATATTCGAAGATATATCGTGGAGTGGGGAGGTGAGGAATGGATCAGTTATGGAGATTGGTTGGGAGCTCCAAGAGAAAGCAGGTTTTTTACAAACAAAAGAATCCTTGTAAAACAGATCATAGATTGGTCAGATAAAAGAATTTGGGCTGCCTTGACTGAAGAAGAATTTTATAATACCCAGAATGCATTTAATCTACTACCTAAGCCTGAATTTACTGGTGAATATCTAATTGCCCTTATCAATAGTAACTTGATGTCTTTTTATCATAAGAAGAAATTCCTTGAAGAATTCAAAGACAGGTTTCAAAAAATTCTTATCAAGGATGCCAAATTATTTCCAATCAAAGTTCTTGATCTAGAATCTCAAAACATATACACCGATATGGTGAATGCAATTGTTTCTATCTCAAAAGAATTAAAGGAATTGAACTCAAAATTGGTATCTCTATTGGTAAATAAATACGAATTGAATAAACCCTCTACCAAACTCCAGAACTGGCCTGAGTTGGACTTCAAGGGGTTTTTGGGAGAGTTGGCTAAGGCTAAGGTGAAGTTGAGTCTTTCAGAAGAAGCGGAATGGATGGCGTATTTCCATGAACAAAAAGCCAAAGCCCAATCCCTCCAATCCGACATCAACCGCCTCGACCGCGAGATCGATGCATTGGTGTATGAGTTGTATGGATTGACTGAGGAGGAGATTAGGGTGGTGGAAGGAAATGTATAAATCCATTTTATTTAAGACTTTGCACGTTCCATAGCCCACGGTTTAAACCGTGGGCTATGGAACGTGCAACAAAAAAAACCATTTCAATGGTTTTAATTGTTGAGGAGAAGTTAGAATAATAGAAGAAAATGGATAAATCCATTTTACAAAACAAATTAGAATCCTGCCTAGCCCATGGTTTTAACCATGGAGCATGGGATACACATCGAGGAACAAAAACCATTTCAATGGTTTTAATTATTGAGGGGAAGGTTAGAATAATGGATGGAAATGGATAAATCCATTTCTTTGAAAATGATCTGAATGACCATAGCCCCCACGGTTAAAACCGTGGGCAAAGTTTAAACCTAGCCCATGGTTTTAACCATGGGACACGGTATGTACATCAAGAAAAAAAACCATTTCAATGGTTTTAATTGTTGCGGAGAAGGTTAGAATAATGGAAGAAAATGGATAAATCCATTTTGAGGAAATTTTGTAATTTAATATAGCCCACGAATTAATTCGTGGGCTATGGAACGTGCGTCAAAGAACAAAACCATTTCAATGGTTTGATTGCCAAGGAGGAGAATAGATTGTCGAAGGAAATGGATAAATCCATTTTACGGAAATAGACGGAATGATCCATAGCCCACGGTTAAAACCATGGGCTATATATAGGTGCAACGATGGAACAAAAACCATTTCAATGGTTTAATTTACCTCTGGATGACATTAAAATTTTAAAAAATTCCCAACCAATATGTCCCATTCATTTAACAAATTATGGATCCACGCCATTTGGGCAACAAAAGAAAGGATGCCATTGATCAATTCAGTTGCAGAGCCTAAGATTCATCAATTCATTTCAGAACAGTTTCGTGAATCAGGATGTCCGGTAAGGATTATCAATGGTATGTCGGATCATATACATTGTTTATTTTTATTGAATCCCCAAAAATCTATCACGGAAGTTATCAAACAGGTAAAAGGAAGCAGCTCTCATTATATCAACCAAAATGATCTTACAGGGGAAAAGTTTTCATGGCAAACAGGTTATGCAGCATATTCTGTTTCTGAATCCATTGTAGAGAAGGTTTATACCTATATCAAAAATCAGAAGGCGCACCACCAGAAAAAATCGTTCAATCAAGAATACGAGGAGTTTATGAAATTGAATAAGATAGATGAGAATCAGAATTTATAGCCCATGTTTTTTTTAGATTGAAAGAGGAGGAGATTAGAATGATGGAAGGATATGGATAAATCTATTTTACGGAAATAAACGGAATGTTTTATAGCCCATGGTTTAAACCATGGGCTATATATATAGATGCACCGATGAAACAAAAACCATTGAAAAGGTTTTCATTGATTTATGGAGGAGCAGATTAGGATAGTGGGAGGGAAATAATGACACTTTAAAAACACCAAGGATATGAAAATAATCAACTTTGAAACCCACATGGAAAAAATACAAAAGGTGAAAGGTTTGTTGCTATGTCTGTTTTTTTTTCTTTCGTTTGGTAATGGAGCGTATGCACAGGAAAAAAATCAGATGGTAAGGTTGGCAATCATCAAAGTTGACCCCTTGCAAATAGAAGCATATCATGCCGCATTAAAAGAACAAATGAATGCTGCAATTCTGAAAGAACCCGGTGTATTGACCTACTATGCTGTTGCCGATAAAAGTGACCCCTCAAAAATCACCATATTGGAAATTTATGCGGATACTGCTGCCTACCAATCCCATATTACCACGGCCCATTTTCAGAAATACAAAGAGACGGTCAAAAACATGGTAACTTCATTAGAACTTGTGGATGTAGACCTCATTTCTTCCCTCAACAAATCAGGGAATTAGAAGTCCTCCCCTGCTAAGCCTATTTTGCAAATATGTTTTTTATACATAGATATCCCTTTCAGCTTTTAGGAGTAATTCGGAGCTTCGAGAATTGCCCTTAAGTTTGGGGTTGGCTACTTATTTCCAAAAACCAATTGTAAGGATAATAGGGCAGAGTTACATGCCGAAAGCCATCGGTACCCCCAGTCCACAATCAACCCTTTGACTCAAAAAAACTCTACTGCATAGTTAATTGATTTAAAAAGATAGGTATATTGGGTGTACCTTAATCAGGTTGCCTATTAAAAGACTTAAAACCGGTCTACATGGAAATTGATGACTTTTTGGAATTATTACCTCATGACGATGAAACCAAATTCAAAAAGGGCTTGATCACTCATATCAACCTTTTGATACCTGAGATTCACAAATATGAGGATAGCAGGGTTGGAATGCTGTTGAGTCTGCATTCGGGAGATTATGTGGAATTTCTTGATCAGCTTCAAGAATTGATGGTCAGGGAACTGCGGCATAGGTTGATGCATTTTGGGATTGATGTGTTCAATTCAGAAAACGGCATGGGGCTAAGGCTTAAATCCGAAAAAGATTTGGAAAACAAGGTCGATAATATGGACTTGATGGTAATAGCCATATATATGGGTGCCATCACCCCTACGCAAGAAAGATGTCTCTTTGCTGTCCAATCGGAAATATCTTTGCTGGAAGCCAAAATGAATGTTTTGCCAAGCAAAAAACAAAGAAAAAAGATCAAGGAGGTGCTTCTTGCAGTCCATATTTTTTTTGAAACGCCCAAACTTGAGAAATGGAATTGGAAAGATCGGTTTTTCTTTATGGTCAGAAATTCCGAGTTGGATGACCTTATAGGTATGCTAAAACCTATGGTCGATAAATTCTCAGATAAGGAAAAAGAAGAAACTGCAGAGAAGTTATTTCATGAATACCTCCTAGACTGCTATTCAGACCTAGTTGCTGATTCTTTCGGTTATGGATTGAGGATACTTTGGTTTTCTTTGCCTGAAAAAAACAAAGAAAATCTGATCTCAAAATATAACCTGAGGTTAAAAGAAGCTTCTGAAGAAGATGTACTAAACGCATGTAATCTATTGAGTCATATTGATGTATTCAGGGTATTATCAGATGATATCAAAGGGAGGCTTCTTAATTTAAGATTTTCTGATATGGAATTGTTATTGGCTAATCCGATATTGATGAATGGTCTTATGATTGAATTCCATGATTATGGAATAGGGCTCTTGGCAGAGGAAAACTACAAATCTGCTGCTGAAGTTTTTTTGAATTTTTATTTTGAATACGGTGATGAGGCTACCTATGAATTGCACAATTATGAATTGTCGGCAAGCATGTTTATTCCGGTTTATCTGTGTGAGTGTAGCCCGGAATTGGTAGCCTGTTTTAAGGAAGCTTTAAAGGAATTTGTTGCCAAAAAAATGAAGGATCCGATTGAAAAGAAAGGTCTGGCGGTATTGAATGATTTGATTGAGGCTATCAATAATAGGGCTGATCTCGAAGAAGGGAAAAAGTTGGGACTGATTGAGGTTTGATTGATTGGGACGAGTCTCCCTCCTATTAAGTGTTGTTATTTTAAGTAAAAAATGACAGCTTTTTCAACTAGCTTGAGAAAATTTCCTGTTATAGAGGATTTGATTCTCTTGAGAAAGATTAGGGTAGGTTTTAACCAATTTGAACTGAATATTTTTTATTCTAAAAAATTCACAGGATTAATAATTTTTCTCGCATTGACCGCATAATTTAATTTGGTTGTTTTTAGGGTTAAAATTAATTGATTTAAAATTAGCATGTGATGGAGTGGATATTGTGAGAGAATTCAGTTATTTGGTCGGACAGCATTTCGCAAAAAAAGAGTGACGAGGAACACGCTGATTTACTGAACAGATCACCCCCGCCGGGTGGAATTACAAATTCTGCCCTTTTATTTTTTGGGATTTTAATTCCAAATTATGAAAAGTTTAATCCTCGTTGAGTCTCCCATGGTTTTCTTTTATTCCATTTCTTTTGGCTAAAGCCCAAATGACTCTTTTAATTTTTTTAATCCATCAGCTAAAGCAGGTGGCAATTAACTATTGCCATCCTGATACTAAAATTAATTCAGAATTATTCATTTATTCTTTTATCTCCACTGGTAAAACTTTTTGGGAAGCTTTGATGGTACTGATCCATTTATTTTATATTTAAGCATATAATTTTGTCTTATATGAAAAAAGCCATCAATCATTGCCTTGTTTTTGTTTTTATCCTATTTGGAAGCTGTTCTTTGTTGGAAAGCGAGGAAGAAAAAAGAGAAGGAGAAGCAGTCGAATTGGACAACCAAGACTTGAATCTTTCCATTTTTGAAATAGTCACCATTAACCTACCCGAGGGGCAATTTTCCAATGGAGAAATCGAAGGAAATGTGGAAGGGGAGACCATAGACCTGACTATTTTTGAAAACACCATGACTTTTATGGTTCCCAAACTCAATCAGGGATCTTACAAACTTGTATTCCAAGAAAAAAATAAACCTTACAACATCGCTTTTCAGGTCAAGGCCCACAGTTTAAAAGAAACTCCCGCCAATTATATCCAAACCTATCTGGACAAGTCCCAAAATCAGGTCGACCGCATGGAAAAGACCAAAGACTTACTTGTCGGAGAAAAGAAAATTGAAATGGAAAAAGACATTGCAATCCTTAAGAAATTTTTGGACGAGCAATATGCCAAAGCAGCCTTGTTGAAAGACAATGAATTGGCAGAAATGGCATTTTTTATCGAGGCCAATAAAGAATGGATGGATGAATTGTCTGCGGCTGTGAACGAACTCAACGCTTCTTTTCCAAATGCCCGCATTGCTGGTGAGGTGGTGACAAACATTGAGGCCTTGGGAAACAGGGTTTCTGGAAAATATGTGGCTTCAGTTGTAAAAGTGGTCAAGTACATTAGAAAAATCGCAATTGCGGTGTCGATAGGTTTTCTTGCCGGTTCTTTTGTCCCCATCATTGGAAGTTCAGTCGGGGCAGCCATAGGTTTGGGAATTTCGGTTGGGAATATGCTATTGGATATTAAAGAACTATTGGCAAATATTGAGTCAGTGGCGGATTTTGTGCAGGTTGTAGCCGATAATATATTAGAATTCAACCTGAGAACCGTTTATTCCTTCCAAAACAATGAATCCACAGAGCTTTTTGTATCAAGAAATTACAGGACTGTTTACAGTGAGGATGTGAATTCTACTGTACCATATGTCACCGCTTTTATGGGTGCTGTCAAAACAATGATTACCGAATGGGAAAAGTTAAAATCAAAAATTCCTTTAGATTTTGCCTTCATACCAACAGATTATACGGCTATTTCGACCTATAAAACAACCAATCGAAGGGTGCACAGTGACCAATTGAGTTTAGGAGAAATAACAAATCCTAAAGTTTCAGCAGAAATCACCAAAGAAGATGGTAAGTTATTTATTAAGTTCTCTTCGAATGAAGATTTGGTAGAAACATTTCGTTTCTATTTGATTTATGATTATAAAATTTCTGGGCTTTCGGTCTTTGGAAATATAGAATTCATGAATGAAGCTACCTTAACTGCCAAGGTTGAAACAATTACCGATCCTAGGGATGGAAATGTTTACAAGGTAATTAGGATAGGTACTCAAACTTGGTTTACAGAAAATCTCCGCTATTCCGGAGGAATAACACAGGTGCCTTCGGAAAGTGCATGGGCAGGAATGTTTGTCAATTCAGATAATGTTGTAAATCCAACAAAACAGCCTGCTTGGAGCTATTACAACAATAATCCAGGTTTTGATGCCATTTACGGCAAGTTATATAACTGGTATGCAGTAGCAACTGGATCTCTTTGTCCTCCAGGCTGGCATATTCCTTCAGAGGAAGAATGGACAACTTTATCAAATTATCTGGGAGGTGATAATGTTTCCGGAGGTAAAATAAAATCAGTCACAGGATGGAGTGGTACTAATATTTTTGCAACAAATCAATCAGGTTTTTCGGCTCTTCCCGCTGGTTATCGGACATATCTTGGAGTATTTGAGTTTGAGGGATATGTTACTCATTGGTGGAGCTCCACAGAGGAAAATGTCCACTGGGCGCCAAGAAGAGTTGTTTACGCAGGTGAAGGTGGGAATAATGATGGGCGTTTCGGCAAAGGTATCTTATACAAAAACTATGGTTTATCTTGTCGCTGTATCAAAGATTAAATTTTTTGACAGTGATAACCTTTAGGGGTTTGTGCCAAATAGCCATAAGCATTTAATTCCAGCAATACTTTCGGCTAAAGCCCAAATGCCCCTTATCATTTATGATCCACCAAGCCATAGCCGGTGACAACCAAAGTCAAAACCAAGCTGCTAGCTAAAGAAAGTAGAAATTCGCAATTCTTAGTTTTTGTTGGAAAGCCAAATTATTGCTTATGCTTTTGTCCCTGTCTGAGAGTAGTTTATGCAATTGATTTAGGAATGGGTGGGATTTGTAATCTCACCCTTTTATTTTTTAGGATTTAAAATCCTCATTCTGAGAAGTTCAACACATACTTTCTGTCAGATAGCAGTTTCCTTTTCTCCAGGTTTCTTTACCTGAAGTGCCCTTTTGGTAACTTTCAAATCTCTGAAATAACCGATCGTACCGATATCCACATACAGTCCTACAAATCCCTTTTTGGTTTTGCCCAGCATTTTGTCTACGATAAAGGAGGAATACTTCATGTCATTGATATACATTTCGGCAGATTCACCATTGACTTCTATCCTCATGGTAATCCACTCATCGAGGGCCACTGGGGCAGAACCTTCATACCTGAATGGGGCAGTCTTCCGTAAGGTGTCAAATTTAAAGTCGGGATAAGAGAAGTACTGTACGGTGTGGTTTCTTCGCAGTTGGTTATCGGACCTTCCGACTTTTGGTCTCACATAAATACTTTCAAAGGCCGAATCATCTTCCTGAATCCTGAAATAAAGACCGATAAATCCGGCGATGCCTGAGTACGGGGCAGGGTTTTGTAATTGGCTGTACATCTTGACTTCAATGGTTCCGTTTTCGAAGTCATCCAATCCTACAAGCCGAGCATAATGTGGTTCATCCACCGTGGCCTCTACGCGTGTCGAATCAAAAGGGAGGGCATTTAAATCCCGTTCGATTTTTAAGACTTTTTTTCCTTGAAATTTCACCACCTCGCCGGTGACATTGTGAAGTTCAAACTCCTGGTTTTTGAGTTTCAGGTTTTGCGCGTTGACACCCAAGGTGAAAAATGCCAACAGAAGTATGAATTGGGATTTTTTTAATGACATGATATTCTTTGTTGATGATGATAACCTTACAAAGGTCAACATAATCAACGGCCTATACCCTTAAACTAGGTTAAGAAATCAGCCCTTGGCTTGGAGGTTCTTCCGGATTTTGCTCAAAAACTCAGGGGTAATCCCGAGATAGGAGGCTATCTGTGTATTGGGAATCCTGTTAAAAAGATGAGGATATTGTTCCAAAAAACTCAGGTACCGTTCCTCAGCCGTAGAACTAAACAGCTGTCCGATCCGCTCCTGTTGCTGCATAAAGTGGTTTTCCAACAATACCCGAAAAATCCTGTCAAACTTTGGGGCCTGTATATACAGATCAAGCAAATCCCGGTGTGTGATACGAAGTACCAGGGTATCTTCCAATGCTTCAATATTCAAGGAGGATGGGATTCTTTTATGAAAACTTGTGAGATCAAGAATCCAATAATTCTCTGTCGCAAACTGAAAAACGTGGTAATCTCCTTTTTCATCCACTTTAAAAAGCCGGAGACATCCTTTTACCACAAAATCAAAATGGTCACATACTTTACCCTCATGTAAGGCAAACTGCTTTTTTGCAAAAGTGTGGGGATGGAATTTTGCTTCAACCAATTCTTTCTCCTCCCGCTTCAAAGGAATCAGTTTCCCGAAATAATCGAGGAGTGGTTTGCAGGTTGATGTTTTTGAATTGATATACATAAATAGAAAATCCCGATCTCTGAAGCCAATCAAATATAAATAGGAATGGCCAATACAAAAAAACCGCGTCCAAATGAATGGAATGCGGTTATTGGTTTAGGGGATGTTTACACTCTTACATATTCAAACCCTTCAATTCCATTTGGGGATGAAAAGGCTGGTCGTAATACCTTATTCCGGTGGCTTTGTACAGGGAATTGGCCAATGCCGCAAAGACAGGTGGGAAAAGCGGTTCGCCAAGTCCGGTAGGATCGATGTCGTTTTTCACGAAATGGACTTCAATGGATTTTGGTGATTCCATCTGTCTGATCATCCTGTATTTGTCAAAGTTTGACTTTTCGGGAATCCCGTCCTTGAAAGACAGCTCGCCAAAGAAGGCATTGCCGATACCATCCACGATGGCACCTTCTCCCATATTTGCTGCTGCATCCGGGTTGACCACGATGCCGCAGTCTACTGCCGCAATGACATTCTTGACCACAGGTTTGTTGTTTTGGATCTCAATACCCAATACCTCGGCTACATAGGAATTGTGGCAGAAATATGCTGAAACTCCGCGGTGTACATTTGGCTCGGGGGTATTCCAATTTGATTTTTCCCGGACGAGTTCCAATACGCCTGCATAGCGGGCAGCGTCGTAATCGTTCTTTTCTCCAACAGGATTGGTTTTAGCACGATCAAGAAGTTCAAGTCTGAATGCAATCGGATCTTTGCCCATTTCTTCGGCCAATTCATCGAGGAAGGATTGCTCCGCGCTGGCGATAAAGTTGGACCTTGGCGCACGGAAAGCACCGATGGTGATGTTGGAATTGATTTCCCAACCTTCCGCAAGGTAGTTGTCAATCGCTCCGGCAGGAAACCTGTTTGGCGCAATCGGGGTCTCAGGAATCCCTCCTGCCTTCACATGAAATGCGGTCAGGTTGTTGTTTTCATCCAAAGCCGCACGATAAGTAGCAGAATAAGTAGGTCTGTAAACACCCGAGGTCATGTCATCCTCCCTGGTGTAGGTCATTTTGATAGGCGCATTTACTTTTTGGGAAATTAAGGCTGCCTCCACCATTTGGTGGCTGTAAGCCCTGCGTCCAAATCCTCCTCCCATGCGGGCTAGGTTGATCTGGATTTTTTCTTTGGGCAATCCAAGCCTGTTGGAAAGTGTCCCGATGATAAATTCCGGTGCCTGTGTAGGTCCATAGATGACCGCCTGATCCGCCGTCACATGGGCAAAACAGTTCAACGGCTCCATGGTATTGTGGGCCAGGAAAGGGGCAGTATAGGTGCTTTCGATGATTTTTGCCGCTTTTTTGAATGCAGCTTCAGGGTCGCCGTCCCTTCTGAGAATATTGCCGGGCTTTTGGGAATACTCTGTCATTTTGGCTTTGTGGTCCGCAGAGTTTTCCAATCCTGCAGGCACTTTGATGGTGATTTTGTTTCCACGTGCATCCACCGCAAAGGAAGACTCCGGTGCTTTTTCCCAATCAACTTTCAAAGCTTTTTTGGCATTCAGTACTTCCCATGTGGAATTACCGACAATGGCTACCATTTCGTCAAAAGTAGCTGTATCAAAGAAATTCCTTTCATAGTCATTATTGAATACCTTGATAGAAAACACATCTTTGACACCGGGCATGGACTTTACGGAAGCTCCATCAAAGGCTTTCAGCTTCATCCCGAATCCCGGAGGATGGACGATGACAGCGTAAAGCATTCCATCCACCTTATGGTCGATGGCAAAAAGAGGTTTTCCGGTCACGATTTTCTGACCTTCTACATTCTTCTTGCTGTTGCCGATGATTTTGAAATCTTTGATTTCTTTCAATTTGACTTCCTCAGGCACAGGCATTGTGGATGCCAAGGAAGCCATTTCTCCATAGCCTGCTTTCTTGTTCCTTGCTTTGTGGATGATATTTCCTGCTTCGGTGGTGATTTCTTCGGCGGGAACCTGCCAAGTCTGTGCAGCTGCGTTGACGAGCATCTGACGTGCAGTGGCACCCGCAGTTCGCAATGGTGTCCATCCTTGACGGATGCCTTGACTTCCTCCGGTAAACTGCCTATCATATCGTGCAGGGAAAAAATCAGCCTGTTCGACCATTACCTTTTTCCAATCAATATCCAGCTCATCAGCTAATATCATCGGCATGGAAGTTTTGACATTGGAGCCAAATTCCGGATTTGGGGAGAAAAGGGTCACTGTTCCGTTTTCTCCGATTTTGATGTAACTGTTCATTTCAAACCATTCTTTTGGCATGGCTAAAAGTTCTTCCTCAGTGGTAGGTTTACAACCCGCCAACCAGCTAAAACTGAGCACCATTCCCCCGCCTGCAAGTGCAGATACTTTGAGGAAAGACCTTCTATTGATATGCTTGTTTGCTAATTTCATGGTCCTTGGATTTACAATGATTTGGAGGCGGTTTTCACAGCTTCTTTGATTCTGAGGTATGTTCCGCAGCGGCAGATGTTTCCGTTCATTTCGGTTTCAATTTCCGCATCACTCGGAGTTGGGTTGTTTTTCAACAAAGCCACGGCAGTCATGATTTGACCGGCCTGACAATAGCCACATTGAGGAACATCATGCTCGAGCCAAGCTTGCTGCACAGGGTGGTCTCCGTTTTCGGAAAGCCCTTCAATGGTCGTAATTTCCTGATTTTCTACACTCGAAACAGGCAATTGACAGGAACGGACGGCTATGCCTCCCAAGTGAATGGTGCAAGCCCCGCATTGTGCGATGCCACAACCATATTTTGTACCGGTCAGGTTGAGGTGGTCTCTCAACACCCACAGGACAGGCGTGTTGGGGTCCACGTCTATTGTCTGCTTTTTACTGTTGACGTTTAGGTTTATCGTTGCCATAGAATTGAAATTTAAGTCTAAAGATAGGTTTTTATGATGGTCAATTTCTTACGGAAATCAAACAGATTATTCTTGTAATCAAGCTATTGGTTGAAAAAATTGGAAGGAAGTCAACCGGACAATGAAGTCAGTAATTGTTTTAGCCCATATTTTCTGAAATGACAGATTAATTATAAAATTCGGTTAGTGAAGGTAAAAATGGGGCGAAGAGATTTCATTCATCATTTATCAATCCCTGAAATAATTGACGTTTTTTTGAGAGTCACTTCCTTTCAATTACTGCGAGTTCAAAAATTCCTGTGGTGAGCTCCCTTTTATTTTCTTAAAGGCCCGGTTAAAAGTTGCTTTGGAATTGAAGCCGGAATCCAAGGCATGTGACAATAGTGTAAACCTATGGTTGCTGTCTGCATTGTACTTTCTGACAAATTCGTCAATCCTGAGGCCATTGATATATTCATTGAAGTTTTTGCCAAAAACCTGGTTGATGGCTGCTGAAAGAAGGGCAGGATTGGTCTGTAGGTATTGGGCAAGTTCTTGTAAGCTCAATTCAGGTTGAAGATAAAGACTGTCATTTTCCATGATTTCTTTAAGCTTTTTGGCTATTTGAACCTTTTCGGAATCCACACCTTTGGTACTGACCGTTTTCTCCGGCAATACCGAAGCTTCATGTTTTATAAAACTATCAACTTTATCGAGGTCAAAACTGATCCTTGCAGGCTGCTTTTGGGAAAAACCTTTCAGACCGATATATATGGCCACGGCTGCCAAGGCGAGGTTCCACCACCAATCCTGATAAAAATCCAACTCAAAAATAACATCCATCACATGCATAAATTCTCTAAAAATCAGCCAGAAAATCATACAAAAGATGAAATTCCGAAACCATTTGAAATCAATAAGCTCGAGGTTGCTAAACTGATCGAGGCTCCACTTTCGGTATTTTCTGTAAATGGACGAACATTTAGACAAGTAATAAACAAAAGAACCAATCAGACAGATCCTCAGCACATAAGTCATCACAAGGTCGAGGGTAGATTGGTGCAGGATTTCTACCCTTTCAGGTCCTTGTAAAAAGAAGAAAAGCTTGTAAAGAACGTATGCCACATAGGGAAGGAAATGCCATAAATGGGTCTTTTTGAGAACAAAAGAACGGTTGGTCTGGGCTAAAAAATAGAAATAAACGATGGGACCAAATAACAGGCTCACACTTCTTGGAAAACCATTCAGCTCATTCCAAAGGAAATTAATCCCCGCAAAACCAAAGGTATAATCCTGCAATTCCATGGCGAGGATAAACATGATCCACCCAAGTAGTTTGTCTGAAAGCCGTTGGTTTTTGTAGCCCCTGATGAGGAGTAGAATCCAGAGTAAAAGGCTGAAAAAATAGCCGAACTGAAGGGGTGTGGTATAAATTGACATGTATTTGGAATGAGAGGTGCGGCAAGAGGTAAGCCAACCTTTGAGGGGGTTGGCTTACTTCAAACCTTTGGGTTCTAAATTATCAATCTTTTTTGATGTCTCGGATCAATTTGGCTACATCAATTTTATCACCCGGCCGGATAGAATCATCCACGGTGAGCAGCACCACTTTTTTTGAACCGCTTTTATAGTAAATCTTCTGGCCCATTTTGAGGGAAACGCCACTATTGGACATGGGGGACAGGTTTGGGTTCATTACATCAGGAATGATCAACGGGATTGATTTGAGTGAAGAATTGTGTAGTGTAAAATTCACTGTAGGGGCATTTTCGGGATTATAGGTATCAGGCTTCTTCTTTACAAAATCAATGGAAAGACTCATGTTTTTCAAGGAATTATTCCTGAGCTTGAGAATGTGGTTTTCGTCTACAGAGACGGTTGCATTCCCGTATCCGCCAAGGCCAAACCCCTTTACTTGCTTGTTGGTGATTGGGTTAATGACCGAAACATCAATAGGCGTTCCTGAGGAGTTGCTCAGGTTGACATCATAAGTAGCAAATTCCGGATAAGTGAGTTCTACGGACTTCATAGAGCCGATTTCAATTTTTTCGTTTTTTACCATCAATACGGTAGCAAAAAGCATAGATGTGAGGAGCGTGAGTGTTTTCATTTTTCTTTCGTGTTTAAGTTTTTTGACACACCTGTGTCTGATTTGATGTCCAAAGAAAACCCATACATTTTCACCAATCGCCTTAAAATATGTTTTGAGACCTCAAATGGAATATTTTGAGGTCTCAAATAATTTGAGACCTAACAAGGAGAAGGTCCAAAAGTTGGCAAAAGGAAGAAATTTCTCACTCAGGTTATAATTAAAATATTGTGGTCACACAAAGTAAAATCCCAATCAGCGAAGCTTCACCTCTTTAAAAAAATCGAGAGTACATTTGACAAAGCGAGAGTCTACTTTAAGATGTTGGTTCATCATCTGACTCTTGGTCTGTCGGAAGTCAAAAGCATCCGGGGTTGAAAAAACTTATGGAATTACTGTCCTGCTCTGAATTTTAACGGACTGGTCTGCAGGTGTTTTTTGAAAAAGTTGTTGAAATGGGTCACTTCAGTAAATCCCAAAGCAAATGCTATTTCTCCCACATTCCATTTGCTGTGTTTGAGCAGGACTTTGGCTTCCTGTATTAGCTTTTCAGCGATCACCTGTGAGGTGGTTTTACCGGTGGTTTCTTTGACGGCGCGGTTGAGGTGGTTGACGTGGACATTGAGGTGCTCAGCAAATTCGGAAGCTGAGCGCAGGTCGATTTGGGGATGGTTGTCCTCGACGGGAAACTGCCTTTCGAGCAATTCCAAAAACATGGCGGATATCCTTTGGGCGGCATTGAATGGCTGTCTGTCGGCCAAGGTATTGGGCTGCAGCTTGAGTCCATAATGGATGAGTTCCAGGATCAGACTTCGGATGCTGTCATACTTGTATTTGTATTCCGAGCTGAAGTCGGTTTCCATTTTCTTAAAAACCGCCTCCACTTCCTCCACCTGTTGGTCGGAAAGTTCGAAGACGTGGTTGCCGGTTGGCTGGAAGATTTCATATTGGCTGATATTGCCAAAGTCATGCATGAAATGTTGGTTGAAGATGCAGTATTGGCCTTTCAGGTTCTCATGGTGCTCCCATTTGTAGGGGATCAAAGGATTGGAAAATGCCAATGCCTGCTTTTTGACCTCGATGACCTGATCCGCATAGAACACTTCACTTTTGCCTTTTACCAACATGACCTTATAGAAATCCCGTCTCCGGTAAGGTATAGAGGTGGTTTTTCCTTGGGTATAAGGTTCCAACCGGAACATGTTGAAATGCCCGATGTCGTTCCTGATATTCTCAGGAAGCCAATTGAATTTCCTTTTGTAAAATTCTTCAAGACTTTCGGGTTTGTCCATGTTTTTAATGATATATGCCTTCGGGGAAATAGATATATGCCTGCGGTGATATTTGAAAGATATATGCTGCGCGAAATATATTGATATAAGCCTTCGGCGATATAGAAATGATATAAGCTGTGCGATATATATTGATATAAGCCTGCGGCGATATAATTTTTAAGCATCAAGCCTGAGTGGCAGAAATTGAGGCTTAAGTTCCGCAACCTATTTCAACTTTATTTCTATTTATTTCCACCATATTTCTTCTTTGACTCCAACCAATATCAATTAATATCCAGTATCCACTAATATCTATTTAAAGTATCGGATTCGATCTTTTGACAAATTCATTGTTGAAGGAATAGATCAGACTGATGTTCCAGATCCAGTTGTCCACTTCAATCTCAGACACTATCACTTTACTGACAATTCCTCCCAGAGATATCGGAAAATTTTTCCTTCCTATGACCATGGATGAACTGGCAAAGAATCCATCTTTTTCATTCATCTTGAGGTAAAACACCTGAGGACGGGCATTGAAGAAATATTTCTGGGAAATAGGAATATTGGTAAATGAAGGCCCAATGGTCACAAATTGATTGAGTGAATAAGGGACTTTGCCCAAACTTCTCCCTGCGAGGTAGAGAAAACTCAGTTTGGTTTTTGGACTGATGGTGTAGGAGGGCGAGATTTCTGCTGCAAAAAACCTTTGGGTCTTGGTGGTTTCGACCATCTGACCATTGGCATCAGGCTCCATGGTAGTAGTGAAAATAAAGGCAGGATGCGCGCCGACATGCAGGTTAAATTTACCGGACTTGACGATTTTGTACCGCCACCAAAAGACAAAAGACCAAGGCTTACCATCCAATGCGAAACGCAGTTCGGGATCGAAACTCAGCCTTTCGCCGCCCATCGACATTTCGAAAATCGCTGCCGGTCTCCCAAGCGAAAATGCCGGAATGAGAGAAAGTCCGTTGTTGGTCACACTGATATTGCCACGGAAATAGCTTGGTCCTTTTCCGGAATTATCCTGAGCAAAAACACCCGTACTTATAAATAGAACGAACACCAAAAGGATCATCGCTTTTCTCAAGGCCAACCTATCAAGACCAAAAATCAAATAGTGTCTTTCCTGTGGTTTTGGCGATGGTTCTTCTCCTATATTTTGGAAATACTGCGTCATGTTCCTGTTTTTGAATGCTTTTTACTTAGTTCGAGTGTACAAAATTACCAAATGAGAAATGGTAATATTAACTTTTTTCAAAGCAAAAATTACGATTTTCAAACAATTGCTGATGGGGAAAATACATAAGGTTTATTCAAGGATGTCAGGCAACATTATCCATTTGTTCGAAAATCTTTAAAAAACATTCCTTCCATGTAATTGCCGATATGTTCGAAAGCTTTTCAGGAATGTTTTCCTAATTTTAAAAAACCCCAAAAACCTGCTATTATGAAGTCACTATTAAAATTAGTTTTGGTTTTAATCTCGGTCGCCATGATTGGCTGCAATCCTGCGAAGGAAGAAGAGCAGGCTCCAAAGCGCCCCAACATCATTTTTATCATGTCGGATGACCATGCTTACCAAGCCATCTCCGCCTATGATGACCGCTTGATCCAGACTCCCAATATCGACAGGATTGCAAAAATGGGCATGCTCTTTACCAATGCAAGCGTGACAAATTCGATCTGTGCGCCAAGCAGGGCCACCATATTGACCGGAAAACATTCCCATATGAACGGGAAAGTGGACAACCATTTCCATTTCGACACCACCAATGTGACCTTTCCACAGCTCCTTCAGGAGGCAGGTTACCAGACCGCCATGTTTGGCAAACTCCATTTTGGTAACAATCCCAAAGGCTTTGACCAGTTCAAAATACTTCCCGGTCAGGGGGCATATTACAATCCGGAATTTATCACCAAAAACGAAGGCAATATCACCTTAGACGGCTATGTGACGGACATCGTGACGGATATGACCTTGGATTGGCTCCAAAATGAACGAAAAGCAGAGCAGCCCTTTATGCTGATGTACCTGCACAAGGCGCCACACAGGTCTTGGCTGATGGCTGAGCGTCATTTGGAGGAATTCACGACGCGGACTTTTCCGGAGCCTGCTACACTTTTTGATGATTATGCAGGCAGGACCTCTCCGGCGGGAGAGGCAGAGATGAATATCCTGAAGCACATGAGTTGGGCGGGGGACAATAAGGTTTTTCCTGAAGTGATGGATGAATTGGGGATACCCGAAATCGGGTTTGACAAACGCCGCTATGAAAATGAGTACAGCCGCTTCACTCCTTCCCAAGAAGCCAGTTTCATGAAGGCCTATTCCAAAGTCAATGAAGACTTCAAAAAAGCTTATCCCTCCATGACCGATCAGGACAAGATGAAATGGAAATACCAACGGTACATGCAGGATTATCTTGGAACTATCCAGGCTGTTGACGAAAATGTCGGAAGGCTTCTCGATTACCTTGAAGCCAATGACCTGATGGAGAATACCATCATCGTCTATACTTCGGATCAGGGTTTTTATTTGGGGGAGCACGGCTGGTATGACAAGCGCTTCATCTATGATGAATCTTTCAAAACCCCGCTTTTGGTGGCTTGGCCGGGGCAGGTGAAGGCCGGTACCCGCTCAGATGAACTGGTTCAAAACCTTGATTTTGCCCAGACATTCTTGGAGGCTGCAGGCGTCCAAGCACCGGAGGACATGCAGGGGGAAAGCTTGGTTCCGCTTCTCACAGGACAGCAAGAGAAATGGACAAGGGATGCCGTGTACTATCATTACTACGAATACCCCGCGGAGCACATGGTCAACCGTCATTATGCCATCGTGACAAAGGAGTACAAGCTGATCCATTACTACTATGTAGAAGACCAATGGGAACTGATCGACCGTAAAAATGATCCCATGGAGCTCCGCAATGTCTACCAAGATCCGGCCTATGCCGAGATCAGGGAAGATCTTCATAAGCGGCTAGAAGCACTGAGGGCAAAATACAAGGACAACTCCCAACTCAGTCAACGCTATATCGATGACTTTATGAAGGATGCAGCCGACGGCAAAGTGTTTGGCGTTACCAAGGAAAAAGTCGAAGCAATTAAGGAAAGAAGGAGTAAAATAGAGCAGGCAGGAAAATAATCTTCCTTCGGAAAAAAGTAGATGAAATGATGGTAAACTTTTGATTGGTATGACGATTTGAAAAAAATTAGAAAATCTAAATTTTATCTTTTGGCACTACTCAATCTCCATTTCCAATAGGGCATAACTCAGAGATTTCCCATGGGCATCCAAGGCCAGAGAAGTGGTCACACCCGGCCCCAAAGCCTGATAGCAGGTAAATTGTAAGGCATGAATCCCTGGAATTTCATAGCGGATCACCTCACCCTTAATCAGATGTGAAAGATGTTCTTTTACCTTTTCGGCAGTTACTTTCTCCAACAACAATCCATAATGCTTTTCCTCAAAAGGAATGAGAGAAAGCATCAGGATATTTCCTTTATCTCCTGCCCGGCTGTGAGCTATTTTGGAAAGTTTGATCATGATTCTAAAATTTCAAAAGTTGTTTTGACCTTGTTCCGGTCCATCAAAACTGACACTACTCCTAAAAGTTCCCGGACGCTTTTCCTTGCTCCCCCTCCCCCTGCAGGCCCGTTGGTATAAAGTGCTTCGACCTCTTCACCGATAAGTGCCGCAGTTTTTTGGTCCTTGGATTTTCCTGAGACCCTCAGCCTGATCTCATAGGGAGTGGTTACGTTTCCAAAATCAGTACCATGGAGTGAATTCAGACCGATGTAGTCGATTCGGAATTCAGGATACAGGTGGCCGATCCGTTTTTCAATGATGACCCCGGCTAATTTGGCCCTTGTCAAGGCATTGGCACCTGCATAGGAAATCTCCCCTTCACCCACAAATCCTGCTTCATAACCTACACTGACTTTGAGTTTTTCAGGTTTGGATTTGCCGCTTCCTCCAGAGATCTGTATTGTATCATTTTCAATTTGATCAATAGTAACTTCCTTGAAATCTGCCACCACATCAGGCGTAATATAATTACCAGGATCAATGACTTCGTACAAAATCTGTTCCTTGGCTGTTTGGACACTTACCTTCCCTCCTGTTCCTGGTACTTTGGAGATGGTAGCCGTTCCGTTGTCGAGAATGTCAGCAAATGGAAATCCAAGGTTTTCCAGCCCATCAACAGGCTTGCTGACAGGATCTGCAAAATATCCACCCGTGATCTGTCCTGCGCATTCCAACAAATGCCCAATGACAGTTCCTTTTCCCATCAACACAGGATTATTGCTATCCCAAGAAAACTCATGCACCATCGGAGCCAAAAAAAGTGAAGGATCCGCAACCCTTCCGGTCAGAATTATATCCGCCTCGGATTGCAAAGCAGGCAATAACGCGTCAATTCCCAAATAGGCATTGGCAGAGACGATTTTGCCATGAGACTGGAGCGGTAAACCCGTTTCGAGGCAGTTTTCTTCTGGATCCAAAAGTGACAAAACATCGTCACCAAGCACCACGGCAACTTTCACTTTCAGTCCTTGCTTTTTGGCAATTTCAATGATTTTATTTCCTGCGGCCAAAGGATTGGCTGCACCCATATTAGTAACCAAACGTGTACGGTGCTTTACCAGTAAGGGCAACAGTCCTTCTATCCTTCGTTCAAGCAGTGGATCATAACCAAGTGAGGGGTTGATTTGCTTTTGCTTTTGTGCCAAGGCAATGGTCCTTTCGGCAAGACATTCCAGCACCAGGTAGTCCAGATTGCCCTTTTCGGTGAGGATGAGAGCAGGTTCTATCCTGTCTCCCGAGAAACCCGCACCGCTGCCAATCCTGATTGATTTTTTCATATTCCTGAATTAAACAACTATTACCCCCATCAAAATGGAAACTGAGAGCATCACCAAGGTAACCAAAAAAGCCCAAGGGATGGTCTTGACCTGATGCTCCCCGAGGTCCACGCCGGCCAACCCGATCAGCAAAAATGTGGAGCCTGTCAAAGGACTTACGGCAAAACCAGTGGTCATCTGACCTAAAATCGCAGCTTTTCCCACTTGAATACCCGAGCTTCCAAAAGTCTCAGCGGTATTGGCCAAAAGCGGCAGCATCCCAAAATAAAATGAATCCGGATCAAAAAGCAGACTTGCAGGCATAGCCAAAATCCCCGTGATAAGGGGAAGCTGCATCCCCAAAGTCTGTGGCAAAATGTCTGAGATACCTGCCGCCATGGCATCCATCATCCCTGTTCCTTTTAAAACTCCTGTAAAAACCCCTGCCCCAAATAGAATGGATGCCATCAGCAAGGCCGATTTGGCATGGGCATCGATGCGGTGCCTTTGGTCTTCCATTTTGGGATAGTTGACTGTGATCGCTATAGCAAATGCCAACATAAATACCACATAAGGCGGAGCCCAAGCTGCCATCATGGTTGTAATGGCCAATAGAATCAAAGCAAGGTTGAAGTAAAATAATTTTGGACGGATCAGCTTGTTGTCTTTTTCCAGAGCAGCATATCCCTCAGCCATCTTTATCATTTCTGTACCTAGCCTGTTTTTTTCCTTTTTGCCAAGGTAAAAGGCGATACCCAATACGGTCAATAATCCAATGATTACTGGAATCATGATAGGGAAAAACAGGTCCATCACCTCCACTTTCAAAGATGCCGCCGCCCTGATAGTGGGACCTCCCCAAGGCAGGATATTCATCGTCCCGGCAGCGATGGCCACAATAGTGGCAAGTGTGAGTCTTTTCATTCCCATCGCATCATAGACTGGAAGCAATGCAGGAATTACGATGAGGAAGGTAGTGGCGCCTGAACCATCCAAATGGACCAACATGGCCAAAAACGCAGTGGCAATGGTTATTTTCACAGGATCATTTCCTGCCAATTGCAAGGTCCGGGAAATGATCGGATCAAAAGTCCCTGCATCCATCAGCACCCCAAAAAACAAAATGGCAAAAACAAACATGACGGCTGTTGGCGCAATGCCTTTGAGCCCCTCTCCCACCATTGCCGATAATTCAGAAGCAAATCCAGCCGCTAAACCCGTAATCAGAGGCACCAAAATCAGCGCTACCACAGGCGAGGCTTTTTTGGAAATAACCAAAAACAACAATACCCCAATAGTCAACAATCCATAAAAAGCCAGCATGGCGCAAAATTGGAAGAAATTCCAATCTTTCAAAATCGGGGATTCAAATATCCAAAAATCCGCGTATAAGGATTTCCTAGCGATCAGGATAAAATAAAATTTCTTCAGATAACTCTAAAATAGAAAATCAGGAAGCCAAATATTCAAAGAGAAAATAAACCAAGTAAGACTAAATATTTTTTAAACTAAACAGTTTCTTATAAATTGAATTTCATTAAATCAGCTTGTTGTGACTATGAAAAATTATTTACTTCTCTTTTTGGCTCTTGTGATATTTGGATGTGCTAAAGAAAAAACTCCTGAGGAGGTTTTTCAGGGGGCCAAAGAAAAATTTTATGCTGCAGAGCAAGTCAGCTTTAAACAGGTGATGCTGTGGGAAAATCCTTTATTGGGAGAAGTCGATACGTTTTTATATGAGTTGAAGCTTCAAAAACATCCAAATATATTTTTTGAATACAATTACATAGGCAGGAGAAAAGATTCAGAATTATCCTATCTGGATGATGTATTGACCACCATCAATCACAAGGACAGCACTGTGACGATTCATTCAGAGGAAACCAAACCTGGAAATGAAAATTTTGCGAGTTCAAATACCTACCTGGATTTTTCTCCTGTAAATCTTTTAAAAAAGTCACCATGGATTTATAAACAGGACACGGCAATCAATGGAAAAACCCACCTGAACTTCTATTGGGTAGAAATGGATACTATGATCAGTGAAAAGAAGATTTACCTAGAAAACAACATGTTTATCAATCCTGCCAACCTGACTGTGAATTTGTTATCGCGCAGGTTGTACCACGATGGAAAAAGAAGCCAATTGATTGAAAATGTTTTTGAGGAATATGAATTCTCCGCAATTAAAGACTCTTTGAGGATCAATCCACCCAAGGGCTACCTTTCAAAAATCGATGGACAGACTGACAAAGAATCTCCCAAAATATTGGCTAAAGGCGAAATTGCTCCTGATTTTGAACTCAAAGACCTTGACGGGAATACGGTCAAACTTTCAGATTTCAGAGGTAAAAAGGTTTTGCTTGACTTCTCAATGATCAATTGCGGTTGGTGCAAAGTCGCATTGGAAGAATTCAGCAAACCGAATTTCGAATTTGCAGCCAACATGGTTCCCTTGTATATCAATCCCGTAGATCCCAAGGAAAAAATGGAGAAATACGTTTCAAGAGTGACTGTTCCATTTCCTGTCCTCATCGACGCCAAATCGGTGGGAGAAGCATACGGTGTAAGCGGCTACCCTACCTTTTTTCTGATCGATGAGTCAGGCAAAATAGAAAATGTGGAAGTAGGGTATTCAGATGAATTGATGGTGAAATTGAATAAGGGCGGTTAATGCCTTTCTTTGAAATCTAATCATAAGTATACAAAATTGTGTACCCTCCCAAAGGTTTTATGGGTAAATCAGAATTAGGACCAAAAGCCTTATCGAACCCTTCATCCGTATATAGATATACTTGGTAATCCTGTGGAAACCTTTCTGAAAGGGCATTTTTATAAATTTTACTTGAAAAAAAATGTACAATTTGTGAAGCATTCATTTCATCCAATTTAGAGTTTGGAATGTGGATTCCGTCTAACCAAAGGGCAAACTTTTTGGAATCTTTCCAACCTTCAAAAGTCTCGGAAGTTGGATTTGCTTTTTTTGGTGCAGGGGGTGGTTCTGGTAATCTGGCTTTTTCAGATTCAGAAAGATCGGAATAGAATTTCTGGGTTTTGTTGCCGTTTTTATCCTGAATGTAAAAGGTGGTGTGTTCGTAATACAAATCTTTTTTCCCTGATGGAATTGAGTCGGAAGGAACTGTTTTTTTCTCAGACTTAACCAATTCAACGTGGGTTACACCATTATCAAAAAGCGCCATCTGTAAATCAAAAACATCTCCGGTAGAAATGCCTTGGTTTACTGATACTCTCGCAACAAGGCCATTTTCCTTTTTGGGAACCTGTTTGAGAATCTCACTAGTCCGGGCCAATGGGTAGGTCTTGTTATCAACTGATACTACATCGCTTTCTATATAATTTAAGTGAATGTCAACATCATCTCTTTTATCCTCTCCTAGGTCAAGATAGTTCGTCGTCCTGGGCATTCCTTCAACTTTCTGGGCAATGACCCGTTCGCTGACGAAATAAACCAAAGCCCCGAGTACAGGTAGCAAGGCTATAATCTTGATCCATTTCATCGATCTTGTGGTGTTATGTTTCATCATTTCCAGTCTTTTTTTGGTGAGTGAAAAATTCAAACTACTTGCCAAACCAAAATTTTGTCCCGTCAAAACCATAGATAAAAGCTCAAGTTTATATTTTTCGACAGGAATCATTTTCAAAGCAGCTTGGTCAGCGATAAATTCATGGTTCAATTTGATGGCGGTCTTGACCCAATACAATCCTGGGTGAAACCAAAAGAAAACCAAAAGAAATTCGACCAAAAGGTTATCCCAACTGTGCTTTTCCTGCACGTGGGTGGACTCATGAATCAGTATCGCATCCGTAAATTTTCCGCTTTCAAAATCTGAATGGGAGACAAAAATATATTTCAAAAAAGAAAAGGGAGGGCAATCTTCATGGAGCATCACGAGGTTTTCCCCCCGGTATTTGATCAAAACATTCCGGTTTACTTTTTCAAATAAAATGTTGATGTTCCTTATAAACCGGACCAACAATGCAAATGTGATCAACCCATAAAAAAGGATCAGGACCAGCTTCCAATCTAAGCTTTTTTCGGCTTGGGAAACGACCGGCTGCATTTCCAAGCTTTCCACGGCAGGTACAAATTCGGTTGGCACTTCAGGTTCAAACAGCGGCTGTGTGGCAGCAACTTCAATGGTAATCAAGGGTATCAGGAATGACACCACCACTGAAAACAGGAGGTAAAACCTGTTGAAATGATACATGGCCTCTTTCTGCAACACCAAACGGTGAAACAACAGAAGGAGAAGTAGGCAGACCGCGGATTTGATGAAGTAAAGTGCCATTATTTTTTATTTAGGAGGTTGTCAATATCGGCTTTGATTTCGATGAGTTCCTCATCGCTGAGTTGGGTCTTTTTTGTAAAAAAAGAGGCAAACTGAGCCGGTGAATCATTGAAGAAGTTTTTTATCAAGGCATTGATGTGCTTGGAGAAATAATTTTCTTTGGTCACCAAAGGATAATATTCCCGCGAATTTCCAAATGTCTTGTAGGCCACAAATTCCTTTTCCTGCATCCGTTTTAGCAAAGTGGAGATTGTCGTCGATGCGGGTTTTGGTTCTGGATAGGCATCCAAAAGGTCTTTCATGAAAGCCCTTTTAAGGCTCCAGAGATGGTTCATGAGTTCTTCTTCGGTTGGGGAAAGTTTCATTGTCTAGATTTAAGATCGATATCTACAAATGTAGATATTAATTTTAAATCTACAAGTGTAGATCGTTTTTTTTTTGAAAAAGAATTAAAAAGCCAGCCTCATTCCAAAACCTTAAGGGTTGTTTTATCATTATTATTTTTTATTCCCAACTTGCTGCCATGAATCTGAACCTCTTCGAACCGAGTACCAACCCAACCAATAACCTACTCCCAAAAGATGGGATTGTCAATTATTACGGGAAAATTTTCAATCCCAAAGAAGCTGATTTTTACTATGAGGTTCTCCTGAATACCATCGAATGGAAAAATGACGAGGCACACATTTTTGGGAAAAAGATCATCACCAAGCGTAAAGTAGCCTGGTATGGAGACCGGGAGTTTGAGTACACTTACTCCAATGCTACCAAGACAGCCCTGCCATGGACCAAGGAACTGCTGACGCTTAAAGAAGCCATCGAAAAAGAAACCGGGGAGACTTTCAATTCCTGCCTGCTCAATCTCTACCATACCGGAGAGGAAGGTATGGCCTGGCACAGCGACGGGGAAACAGACCTCAAAAAAGACGGCGCGATCGGTTCGGTAAGTTTTGGTGCCGAGCGGAAATTTGCCTTCAAACACAAAGAAACCGCCGAGAAAGTGGAATTGGTTCTCGAACACGGAAGCCTGCTCGTGATGGCAGGTAAAACCCAAACGCATTGGCTCCACCGGCTACCTCCCACCAAGTTGGTCAAAAGACCAAGAGTCAACCTGACCTTCAGAACGATAGTTGGCTAATCAAAAACCCAATATTCCACGGTTCATTCCACTTTGACGACCGGGAATTCTGTGATCCTGAGCGTCGTACAGCCATAAGGAACAAGAGTAATCTCCTTTTGCCTTTGGGTTACTTCATTCAAAGACATGCTTTTGGGAAGGTTTTCCGGGAGCTGTGGCGCACTGTTGACAGTTCTCCATTCCGGCACATGAACACCTTTTAATCTCAGCTCGATAGGCGCGTTTTCCAGATTCCATGGAAATTCCCCGTTCCAGTCATTTTCGATGATTTCGATATTGCCGCTCAGATTCGAAAGGGTGTTGGCTTCAAGGGCAAAGTTCCAATCACTTTTCGGAAAAACTTCCCAAAAAGCACGGAAGCGGTCTTTTCTGTCTTTGATTTTATTTTCAGATTCGATTTTCAAACTGAATACCAAAGGTCCTCTTTCAATAGACACCAAGTCCCGATACCAAGTAGAGTACGTCAATTCCATGGGCAGGGTCAAAGTAACCTTGTCACCACTCTTCCAGGTCCGCTTCAGCACAGCCACTTGACCGATAACTTCAAATTTCTCCTCGGTACCGTTGATTTCAATTTTGGGATTTTGGGACCAATCCGGAATCCTGAGGTGAAAAGGGAATAACGCATCTTCCGAAAGCTCCATTTCGAAATGGGTGGTTTCACGAAAAGGAAATCCGGTGGTTTCTTTGATTTTGAGCGTGGCTCCGTGGCCAACGGTCATTTCTACGCTGCTCGGGGCATATAGCAAAGCAGCCACTCCTCCATCCGGCGTCGCATAGAATAGATTCTGTACAAATTTTGGCCAAGACTGTTGCATGTTGGTCGTGCAGCAAGGATAACCCGAGAGCACCCCAAACACAAAATCCGTCCCCTCGTGATTGGTTTTCTCAAAGGAAGTTTCAAGCTGATCGGTGAGTTCCACTTGATTAGCTGCCTGAAAATATTGCCTTGTCTGGTAATCATCCGAAACCTGTGTCGGGAGGGCGTTGTAAGTGATTTTTTCCAGCAGGTCTGCGAATTCCATGTCGCCGGTTATCTTGAGAATGGTTTCCAGAGAAAACATTTCTTCGGCGATGGAGCACAACTCAACTCCCTGAACAGGATTATTTCCGTGAAGGGGCTCATCGCCTCCATACATTCCCTGTGCCTGCCCGTGATATTGCTGCAGGTCTTGAAGTGCTTTTTTGACAGCAGGCAAGGCTTGGGAGTCTTTGCTTTTTTGGAAATAAACCATCGGCTGCTTGAGGCTTTGGGCGACATTGACAGTATGCAGTCCGGGGACTTTTGACAGGGTCAGGTTCCCGATTTCTTCCCGATCAAAAGGAAAGCGCTTGATTTTATTGTAATGCCAGACATCTTGATATTGGACAGCATTTTCCGCATTGGTAAAAATCTGCTGCCAAGGAAAAGTCTGTTCCTGAATCAAATCCCCCAATTCCAACAGGAATGCATCTCCGGTGATATTATACAGCCAATAGACGACCATTAGGTTATCCCCTGCCCTGCGGTTTGCCCAAAGGGAAAGGTAATCCAGCGGTTTTTCGGGAAGGGTTTTTAATTGGTATTGGAAATATTTGGTCAAAGCAGCAATTACCCGTTCATCGCCTGTAGCCTGATAGTATTGCTGCAGGACTTTGAGCATGACCATTTTCGGCCACCAATCCTCCCTTGGCCCTTTTTGGATTCCTTTTTCGGTTTCCGGTTCGGTCTCAAAAGGAATTGGTCCAAGGTAGCCGGATTCCGCCTGATTGTTCAGCGTCCACTCAATCCAGGTTTGTGCTTTTTCCTTGAGGCGCTCATCATCGAGGATATAGGCCAAAGGCAACAGACCATCTATCCAATAGGGACCCCGTTCCCATCCATCTCCATCTCCGCCAAGCCATCCATTGCGCGCACCTACCACCTCGGGGTAAACCTCGTCCAGGTGTCCGGTCAGTCCTTTGGCCATGCGCTGAAGTTGGTCCTGCAGCCATCCTTCGGCCTTGATACTTCCGAGGGGCAGTTCAAGGTAAGGGGTGGGCTCCAATGGTGCGCGGTTGACAAGATAATGGGATTTTACGGTAGATTCCTGAGAAGAGTCAGTTTGGGAACATGCAACCAACAAGGTACTCAGAATTAAAAAACAGGCTAGTTTTTTCATAGGATGGAGGAATTATTTTGGGTATTCCAAGTTAATTATTTCCATCCTGAAAAAAAGAAATAGAGCTGAAGATTGCCTTGGCTCAGGATTTATGGTGGATTTGATCAATCAAATTTATCACCTAAAGTCTTTATCCCATTTTCATCTCCCTGATTGTTTATCTCAAAAGTCCAGATAAAATCTCTGCAATCTGCAGATACATTTGCCCCGGGACAAGTTTGTTTGGTTCCTTCAATTACATAGCCATTGTGGTCGGAGGTTGATTTCAGCTTTTCTCCGTATTCATTGAAAAATCCTCCGTAGGTCTTTTGCCAAACCAACTGACCTGAACCATCAATATTCAAAAGTAAAACATCATAATTACCGGCCCCGAATGAGCTTGTGGAACCCAATACCAAGCAACCGCCGTCTTCGGTAGGAAGGATTTGGGATGCTTTGTCATAGCTTGTGCCACCGTAGGTTTTTTGCCAGAGGATATTTCCTCCGTGATCTTTCTTGGTGACTTCAATATCGCACTCGGTCTCAGAACCGCAATTCACTGTGGCTACTTCAAAGGCATAATTTTGGGATTCTTGACTTTCATTTGGTCTACTATTTGGCCAAAATAAGAATGTCAAAATAGACAATCCGACAAGCGAAAGCGATCCTAACAGGGGAATTCTGTACAGAGTAAAAGAGGAAAATAAGCCGTTCATGGTTTTGGAATGTTTAGAATTTGGAACAAAGGTTTCTTTTTCAGAATCCTTAAAAAAACCAACCAAATCCACTTCCAGTACCTCGGAAAGTTTCTTCAAAGAATAAAGGCTTGGTTTGACTTCCCCGTTTTCTATTCTTTGGATGGTCCGCAGGGAAATGCCGCTTTGGTCTGAAAGTTCCTGCTGCGTAAGTCCTTTGGCAAGCCTCAGGGATTTGATTTTTTCTTCTGGATTCACGGTCAAATATCTTGTTTATAATCCTGTTCCAAAACGCCAAGCATGCGACATCTTTGCGTCATTATCCAAACTGCCATCCAAAGGGATTGTTGCAGGCAAAGCCTTGAATAAAACTTAAGTCTATGGCAATCCGTAAATTTCAACTAATTTTGTTTACCAAAAATAAAAAAATATGCAAGGTACAGTAAGAAACATTTTTTGGATTGGAATTGTCAGTTTGTTTATATGGACAGGTTGTAAGGAACCTTTAGAAGTTCTTATTCCAAAAGGAGATGATGGGCAGGTATTTGCCATCGACACCCAAGACAGCGAAATCCCCTATGTGGTGATCGACACCCGCGGTGCTTCGATTCCCTATGAACCGGGGGTGCAGGGTCAAATGAAAATCTATCAAGAGAAAAAACTGATCCAAACCCAACTCATTGATATCGAATACCGAGGCAAGACATCCTTTCGCCTCTCAGACAAAAAGGCATTCAACTTTGAAACTGTAGACGATGCCGGAGAAGGAGAGGATGTCTCAATCCTTGGTCTTCCGGAAGAGGAAGATTGGAGGCTTATCGGCCATGTAGTCAATATTCCCGAAAGGTATATTTGGGACAGAAGCCTGATGTTCAACCACATTGCTTATGAACTGTCCAATCAGATTGGAAAATATGCAAGCAGGGGAAAATTTGTCGAAATCGAGGTGAATGGGGAGTATATGGGCGTATATTACCTTTGTGAAAAAGTAAAAAGGGACAGCAAAAGAATAGACATCAAATCCCTCAATACTTCCTCCACCAACCTCACAGGAGGCTATATTCTCAAAATAGACAAGGCTGATGCAGGCCCTGAACACGATGGAAAACCGCTTTCCTATTTTCTCAACAATTGGGATGATGATGCGCGATATACTGCCCAAAACAGCTTTCGCAGTACGTATGATATCTTAAGAAATCCCATTACTTTCCCGGCATTCGGTTCACCGTACCACCCGAACCTTTATTTGGAAACCTACTTCATGTATGAGTATCCAAAAGCGGAAGACATCACCGATGCCCAAAAGTCTTATATCGCCGGCTATCTTGACGATTTTGAAACCGCCTTACTCCAGGATGATTTTGGGGCAGGCGAAAGGACATATGCCAACTATATCGATATCGGAAGTTTTGTGGACTACTTCCTTATCAATGAACTTGGCCGCAATGTCGATGCCTACCGCATCAGTACATTTTTGGTCAAAGACCGGGATGGAAAATTGGCTATGGGGCCGGTTTGGGATTTCAATATTGGTTTTGACGAAGGAGGAAGGATTCCGATGGACGATTGGGTCATCAATTACAACAACTATGTCAACCAAGACGCTTGGATGATGCCTTTTTGGTGGAACAGGCTGATGGAAGACCCAATATTCCGCGAAGCTGTAAAATCCCGGTGGACAAGTCTGAGAAGCAGCACCCTAAGCAATGGAAACCTCCAAAAACTGGTGTCCGACACGTCTAAATACCTTCAAGACAATAAAGCCGTGGTTAGAAATTATTCCAAATGGGAGGTGAATGCGGACCGAACTTACGACCAATCCATCCTTGACCTCCAAAACTTTCTCAGTCAAAGAGCCAATTGGATGGATACGAAGATTGGAACATTCTAAATAAAATTGTACCCGGCAGGTTTTTGAAACTTGCCGGTTTTTTTTTATCAAATCCACAAACCTCCCATTCCTGTAAATCCACTGTCCAAGCTCATTGCTTTGATTTAACTTTTACAGATCAAACCAAACCCATTTTACCTGCTATGAAAAAATATTTTCTATTCCTCCTGTTTGCCGCTTTACTTGTCCATTTTTCCAGTAATACAGCCCTTGCCCATGCCAATGAAAAACAGATCAATGCCTCAACTTCGCCCGGTGAATACAGATGGGTGGTCGAAGGCTTTGATTGGGGTCCTGCCATCAACAAAGTCATTCTCAGTTTGGATGAAACCGTCAAGGAAACCAGTGCTGCTAACTATCAGGTATTTGCAACTCGGAGTCTGGAAGGAGCGCAGATTCCGGATGAAAGCGCGTCAGGAAACAGGGATGTAGTATATGCCTATGTTTCTGATGAAAATGGAAACAGGCTGAGCGAAGGCGGGTACATCACCTTGGTTTTGGCGGTTAGTCCTGTCATGCCAATAGGCTCGGCTTTTCAATATACGAGAATCAACAATCGCGGCTCCAATTATTGGGTGGATTACAAAATGACCATTGTCCATACCAAAACCGGGCATGTCTGGAATAGACCGACAGGAAAAGTCATGCCCATGGTGGACCAATTTGATTTGACCAAAACATTCCAATATGAGAATGGACTGAACCTGTCTTATGCTTCTTTTGCCCCTAAAAATCCCTCAGCAAAAGCCCCGTTGCTCATTTGGCTGCATGGAGGGGGTGAAGGAGGAAATGACCCTACCATTGCATTGCTTGGTAACAAAGCTGCCAATTACGCTTCTCCTGAAATTCAGGTCCTCTTTGGTGGAGCATATGTATTGGTACCCCAAGCGCCCACATTTTGGATGCAGGCAGCGGAAGGAATGACCCGTGGAAAAGACAACGACATTTACAATGAAGCAGTATTTGCTTTGATCCAGGATTATGTTTCCAAAAACCCCGGTATCGACCCAAAGAGGATCTATGTAGGCGGTTGTTCCAATGGAGGCTATATGTCTCTCAAACTGATATTGGAGCACCCTGATTATTTTGCCGCAGCTTACATCAGTGCTTTGGCTTATTCCAATGAATTTATCTCTGATGCTCAGGTCCAAAAAATCAAAAACGTGCCGATGTGGTTTATCCATTCCAAAGATGATGGGACCACCAAACCGGAGGAAACAGTCGTTCCGCTATACAAAAGACTAAAACAGGCCGGTGCAAAAAATGTGATTTTGTCCTATTATGACCATGTCACCGACATCACGGGATTTTATGGAGGAGAAAATTACCGCTACAACGGACATTGGTCTTGGATTTATTCCCATGCCAATACCGCCAGAACGGATCTGGACGGATCTCCAGTCATACTCAACGGACGACCGGTCACCATCATGGAATGGCTGGCCGCGCAGAAGAAAAAGTAAGGGTTGGATAAGTTATTACCATTCATGGTGACTGGATGAAATGGGTAATAAACTTCGATTGGAAGGATTCATTTGGAAATTTGAGTAACAAACTGTTGGCAGTCAACACATACGGGGACAAAATTATATTGACCGATTTAATGAATACTCCCTAAATTCATTAAATTAACGTGAAAGAAATATCCCATGAACTACCCAAGCATTTTTAATGACGTCATCGGACCAGTTATGAGGGGACCTTCGAGTTCTCATTGTGCTGCTTCTTTGAGAATAGGAAGGATCTGCCATGACTTGATGGACGGCAGGATTTCTGAAATCCAGATTGATTTTGATCCAAACGGTTCCTTGGCGACCACACACAAAGAACAAGGTTCTGATATGGGTTTGTTTGGTGGATTCTTGGGTTGGGAAGCCTATGACGAGCGCTTGGTTCATTCCGAAATACACCTTGGTGCAGCAGGGATCAAAGTGAATATCGAGATCAAGGACATACAGGCCGAGCATCCCAATACCTACAAGATCACCCTGAGCAATCCTTGGGAGACCCATCAGGTAATTGCCATTTCAACAGGCGGAGGGATGATAGAAGTGATCGAAATTGATGGGACAAAGGTTTCTTTGGCCGGTGATTGTTTTTTGACCTTGATTTACGCGACCGATAAGCAAAAGCTGAAAACCTACTTACAACAATCCAGTATCTTCGAAGAGCTTGAAATCCAAACAGACGAAGGGGATTTTTTAGCAATCAAATCATCTGCATTCTTGAATGAAACCCTAATTGAGGAAATAAAGGCAATGGAAGGAGTTTCCCAAGTGAAACAGATCAAGCCTGTGCTTCCTGTCCTTACAGGAAAAAACCAAACCGTACCATTCATTACCTGCGATGAAATGATGGCATACAACCAAGACAAGAATTTGAGTCTCTGGGAATTGGCAGTCAGATATGAAAGTATCCGTGGCAATATTACCTCAGCAGAAGTGCTTGCCAAAATGGAACAAATCCGCATTATCCTCAAAAATGCGGTGGAAACAGGTTTGAAAGGAACTCAATTCGAAGACCGAATTTTGGGTCCTCAATCTGTGAAATTCAAATCCATGATGGAGGACAGAAAACTGATCAGCGGGGATGTTCTGAACCGGATCATCATGTATGTGTCAGCGATCATGGAAGTCAAAAGTTCCATGGGCGTGATCGTCGCCGCCCCGACCGCAGGTTCCTGCGGTGCGATGCCGGGTGCAGTTCTTGGGGTTGCAGATTCTTTGGGGCTTTCTGATGAGGAAACCGTCCAAGCTTTAATGATTGCAGGTTTAATCGGGGTGTTTATAGCGGCGCATTCCACCTTTGCAGCAGAAGTGGGAGGCTGTCAGGCCGAGTGTGGTTCGGGTGCCACAATGGCTGCAGCAGCGATTGTCCATTTGGCCGGAGGCAATTTAAACCAAAGTATTTCTGCAGCTTCGATGGCTTTGCAGAGTTCTTTGGGAATGATTTGTGACCCGATTGGGAACAGGGTAGAAGCTCCATGCCTCAACAGAAATGTGATGGCAGCCTCCAATGCGCTTTCCTGTGCCAATATGGCCTTGGCAGATTATGACCATCTCATTCCTTTGGATGAAGTCATTGAGACCATGTATGAAGTGGGAAAAAGTATCCCCAATACCCTGAGATGTACCAATCTCGGAGGATTGTCTATCACCAAGACGGCCAAGGAAATCGAGGCGAGATTGACGCAGAAGTATTTTTACAAGAATTGTTAATTTCCTCCCAATTGATGGATCGTATTCTGAATCAATCCTTTTAAGTCTTTGCCATCTTCATCCTTGATCCGGTATTGGATTTCCATTCCCCAAGTGCGTTTGATATCTGGAATGGTCAATTGGATTGATTTTTTGTCTTTACCCAATACTGCTTTGGTGACTAACAATGTTTGTTCATTGTAGTGTTTAGACCCATATTTTCTTGATCGCAACAGATCCCAGGTTTTCACTGTGAAGTGGGCTGTATCGGCGACACTTCGTGCATCCAATTCATCTGTAAAGCTTAACTCAATCCCTTTGGTAGTAGCTTTGATTCCCACAGGAATTACCATTGGCTTATCTACTCTTCGGATTCGGTAAAGCCCTCCCAACTGTGGTTGGGTGGAACCCCATGCCGACAAGCCACAGAGGTAAAGTTGCTCATCGCCCGGATTGAATCGCCCACGCATTACTCCCGTAGAAAACCTCGGTATCGGCAGTTCATAGATACCTCCCTGAACTTGCTCCCCGATTTTTTCAAAAGGAACGACAAAGATTTTTCCATAGCCATAGGAAAAGTTAAGCAACTTCCCATTGAGAGGTCCCCACTTTTTGCTGTCCACCCACAAAAGTTCGGAGGGTGATTGGTCTCTTTCTCTGTCCACCCATACCAAAGGTTGTTCCATGCCTGCTTCAGTGCTGTCAGCAGGTGGATTATAGCCAAACATATTTCCATAAAACCCTCCTTTTTTCACCCAATTGATTCTGTTCATAGGATTCCAATGCCCTTCCTGGTCAGTCACAATGAAAGTGCCGTCAGGGTTGAGGCATACGCCGTTTGCAGCCCTGAATCCGGTAGCAATGATTTCGGTGTTCAGACCATCTTTACTCACTTTGATCAAAGTTCCATGTTGGGGTACCAAGGCCTCCCTGGCATGACGGGCACTTTTTGCATAATAGAGATTCCCTTCTTCATCTGCCTGCAGCCCCATCGCAAATTCATGGAAATGGTCCGTGACCTGATGGTCATTGTTGAAACTTTCATAAAAGTCGGTTTCCCCGTCTCCGTTGAAATCATGCAGTCTGACAATCTGATCCCTGCAAGTGACAAAAATTTCCTCATCGATCACTTTTATTCCCAAAGGCTGAAACAAACCTGAGGCGATTCGCTGCCAGGTGAGTTTTTCGGAATTTTTGGTAAATCCTTCCACCAGCCAAACATCTCCATCGGTAGAACAAATCACACCTTTGTTGGGGTCTTTCAAAAAGTCAAGACCGCTCAACCTGAATTGATTCTTCCATGGACTGTCAAAAGGTGGATTCATGATGTCCACCTGAAAAGGACCTTCCTGGCTTCCCTGTTGGATTAAAGTTGTCAATTTTTGTGGATACCTCGCCGGTCCCCCTTTGATCAGCAGATACAGATCTTCAGGAGGATTGGAAGTTTTGGCATACTGCTGAAGGCCATTCATTCCGGGTTTTCCTACCAATAATTTGATTTTATAGGATCGGGAGGATGGAATTTCCATCACTGTAAATCCCTTCTCTTCTTTTAAAACCACACCTTCTCCCAAGGCGGCAACCGATGTACCGCTTGGCGCAATTCTCATTTTCAGAGGTTTTTCAGAAGGAGAAATGTTTAAAGTTCTGGTAAAAACAGATTTCCCATCCAAAGTTTCCAAACCGAATGTTTCCAATACTTTGGCATTCCCTACCGTGTAGGAAATGATAACCCTATCTCGGTATTGGTACAGTCCTTTGTAATGCGACCATTCTTTAGGCAATGGTCCAAACTTCCTTTTGTCTCTCGCTGTAAACCTAGGATCATCAAATTTTCCGGTATTTGGATTTGCCCAAGCAGGTGCCACGGGATTTTCAAAATGTAAATCTCCCGTAGTCCTTGGGGAAATATTGTGACTTCCATTAAATAGGATAGCCTGCCAATCTATGAAACCTTCTCCAGTCCAAGCCCCTGCCACCCTCATCAGGTCATGGTCAAACATCATCCATGCATTTCCTGCAGCCACTCCACCTTCTCCGGAATCGAGTCTGACGGCAATTCCTTTGTAGGCATAATTGGCATTGATCAGGTTTTCGTCAGGAAGCGGCGAAGGACCGGAGGACCTTTCCCTTTCAGGGGCATTCAGGCCAACTAATTCATAGGTATTGATCAGAAAGTTGCCATAGTCCATTTCAGCCCAAGGTTTGAATTCCTTTGGGGCAGGCCCGGTGGTTGTTCCCTTGGGCAAGCCTGCCAAATAGGTTGAATCGATTTCAAAATACCGCTCTGAACTGTCTTTTTGTAGGTATGTTTCCCGCAGGTAATTGATGATATCATACTTCTCTACTGGAGTAAGGTTGACCTGTGGAGGCATGGACCCATATCCTCGGGTAAGGGTCTGATAGATCGAATAGGGATCTTTCCCCACTTTGAAGGTATCTTCCCAAAATTTGAATGCGGTAGGAATCGATCCCACCTGTTCCTGATTTCCATGGCAATTGAAGCAGATGTTGTTGTAAATATGTTCTCCGGTCCTGATGGATTCATCATGCCTGTCGCCCAATGCAGTGAGGAGGCCTTTATGGTCTATGTCTCTTTCATATTCGGGGAGGTCTGATTCCTTGAGGATAAATCCTGTCGGTGATTCGATTTCTTGGTTTTTGGGATTTGGATTGCATCCAAAAAGAAAGAGAAACAGCAGCAATGCTTGGAAAAAGGAAATGGGTTTATTCATTTTGCAGAGAAGTGGCTTTTGGATAATCCCTAATATATTGATTAGCAATTACTAAAAAAAGTTGACAGGCGAATCTGTTAAGAATCATTTCAGGGGTTTTAAGCCAAAGTGCTTATCAAAAAGTCATATATCCCTAGGTAAAGAATCAGATAAAAAAAAAGCCAGTCCTTAGAGACTGGCTTTTTTGAATATAGCTCACAAATTACAATTTCAATCCAAAGGTGAAATAAATTGTCCTGCCCTCCCCAGGCATAATTCCCGGTCCCGGGTAACCTCCCGCTCTTCTGGTAAAGTACATTTCATTGGTTAGGTTGTTGACTCCTGCCTTCAGGATATACTTTCTCTTTATATCCATGGAGGCAGAAATGTCCTGTACCCGGTAGGCAGGAATCAGTCCAACGGTAGAGGCAGCATTTGGCGCAACGGTGTTGGAAGCATCAGAAAATGCATCTCCGACATCGCTCAGCTGCCAGGTTACAGAAAACCTGTTGTATCGGTAGGTCACTCCGTATCGGTTGATTTTTCGGGGAGCATTTTCCACCCTGTTTCCTTTTAGATTGCCTTCGACGACAACACCTTCCCTAACCGAAGTCGTAGCAAAATCACCATACCTCGCATCGACAAAAGCAAGTGATGCAAAAAGGTGAAGGTAACCAAACTTAGACGTTTTGGTCAATGCTGTCACGGGGTCAAACTCCACATATCCTTCAAAGCCTTGGCTTACCGAGTTGCCCAAGTTAGTCCTAAACTGATTGATCGTGCCATCATTATTCTGTTGTGCAATGGTGCCAATCCTGTCTGCATAGTTCAGGTAAAAATACCCGACATCAAACTTCATCCAGTTCTGTACTGCTCCTCGGTATCCAAAATCAAAATTGAAACCCCTTGAATCCTGCAGGTTTTCATCGATAATATCAGTAGTGGCCGGCGGAGTAAGGTCAGAAATCAAAACAGGCCTATATGCTTGGGAAAAATTAGTATAAAACTCCATGGAAGGTGTGATTTTATACTCTGAACCAATTCCTACCAAAAGGAAATTCCTTGTTCTGTTTTGAGGTAGCAAAATCTGCTCTTGCTCATTGACGATATTAAACAACCCTTCCATGTTGGAAGAAATCCTTTCATACCTCAGCCCGGTGGTCAAAAGCCATTTGTTTGAAAACCTGAATACATTCTCAGCAAATGCTGCTTGATTGATATTGGTAAAATCAAAATCCCTTCTGAAAACACCTCCGCTTATAAGGTCAAAGTTCATTTCGGTACCATTGTCACCTGTACCTAATTGCTTTCTGTCAATAAATCCATTGAAATAGCGCAGTCCGGCTGCCAAGGTATTTGATTTGCCAAACAATGAATACTCGGTGATCATTCTTACTTCAGATCCATAGGTCGTGTAAAAATCCCTGTCTACCTGTCTATTGCCCAAATCATCCTCTTGGTTGATGGGACGCATAAAACCCACAGAATTCCTTTCCGCAAAAGTCCCGAAAGCTTTCCAGCTCAGCTTGGTATTTTCAGTCAAGATATATTCCGCTGTCAATGCAGGAATAAACCAAGGTGTGCTGAACCAATTCCTTTCACGAGTGCTTTTTCTTGGATCACTATTGAACTGCTCATCTGTCAAACCACCAGGTTGTTGGCTTTCTGTAGTCATGTAGGTCATTTCGAGGCCGATCAAAAGGCGGTTGTTGGCGGCATAATTTACTTCCACATGTGCATGGTCAGTATTGAAATAACTGTTGTCTCGCCAGCTATTCCCTACCCTCTTTTGATAATAAGCGGTATAATTCCATTTACCTTCGGTACCTCCCAGGTAATTGAAAGTACTGAAAAGTCCATTGCTCCCTACAGTGTTTAATGTTTCGAAAGTAAACCGCTTGGATTTATCAGGCTTACGCATCACGAAGTTCATCAATCCGCCAAATTGCGAGCCATATTGAATAGAGGACGCACCCCTGACAATTTCAATCTGTTCCACTACTTCCATGGGAGGAGTGAAATATGCCTCTGGATATCCCATAGGATCAGGGGTAATGTCATATCCGTTCATCCTGACATTAAACTCCCAAGACCTGTTTGGATTTAAACCTCGGGCTGCTACTCCCAACTGTATGCCCGAACCGTCATTTTCCCAAATGGAAATACCCGGCGTCCGGCTAAAAATCTGACGGCTATTGTTCATAGCAAGATTGGCATTGATCTCTCCCACCCGGATTACCTCATTTTTCTTTCCGGCATTTATCCGAAAACGGTCGACCTCAGGAAGCCGTTCTTGTCCCATGATTCCTCTGCTTACAGTAAATTCAAACGCATCCAAAGAAAGTGGTGCCTCTTTCAAGGTGATGTTCAGTTCTCGGTTTTCAGCATCTTTTATCGAAAAAGGAACCTTGATTTCCTCATAGCCAAGCATGTTGACCTTGAGCACGTAATCACCTCCAGGAATATCCCTCATCGTGTAGGTTCCTGAAAGATCAGATTGTACACCTCTCACTGTACCTTCTAAGATTAAAGCCACACCGGGAACAGCCTGATTGGTCTCATCCAAGACCTTTCCTTTCAACATATTCTTTTGGGCAAATGAGACATTCATCCCTATTAACAATGCACTTACTATCGAAAAAACCAGTTTCATTTTATAACTATAGTATTTATTTGGATTAATTTTAAATAAGAATACAATATTAAGAAATGACAGTTTTTTATCCAAAATTTATTTAGATCAATTCTAATAAAAAATTTATTTATGTGTTTGATTTGTTCCAATCCAGAAACAATCTGTTCATAAACGCACATATATATCAATCCGTTTTTTGATTTAACTTATTGATTAACAGATTATTAAAAATTAGGAGCAAAATTTGAAGAAATATTTTTATCCATTTCGATGGAAAAAAAATTCTAAACCAACTATAATTCTTAAAAAAATGAAACCAACTATTTTTCGGGAAAAAACCCTAGGAAGTCTTTCAAATCCGCCGGAAACACATTCCCTCCCGCTTCAATTAAATACACGGTACAAATCCCCCAAAAACAGGAAAAACCTGTGTTTTCTACCTATTGTCGTCATTACATCCTTATTGGCATGTAGTCCCGGAGATGATCTTTTACCTCAATATCCATTAGAACAAATGGATCATCAGATTGATTTTAGAGTCGCAAAGGCTAAAGATTACAGTGAAGAAATTTTTGACGGTACAAAAGCCTCTCTTCAACTGACTTTATCTCTTGAAAACATGGAAGATGGCAAAAACACCATCCTGTGGGATACCGCATTCAACCTTCGCGAACTGAGGGAATTTCCAAATCCAGATTCACCTCTGCTTTTCCAAAAAAATATTTCCGAAATGGTAAAGGCAAACGAAGTGCTCAGGTTTTCCCATATCATCAGGTATTTTGACAGAAACAATGCTACTTGGATGGAAGCAAAAGGAGAAACCATTCCTCGGGACCAAACCATTGTGACGCTAGAAATAGACCTTTAGGACATCAAAATGTCGATATATAATATTCTAACCATTTTAGTTTCAATTGGGAAAATTATGAACAGATATTTCATCATACTCTTTTGCTTTCTTCTTTTTGCCGGTTGTGGCCAAGTTAATTTAGCCCTGCGAGGTGACTATTGGCAAGGACATGAAAGCTTGCCTGTCCAAGGTCGAACCGGGCTTTTGATCAACCAAAAATTAGCTTTTGGGGATTTCCACACCACAGATGTTAACCGCTCTTGGACCAAAGGTACTAACAGCTACGCCGGATTTGGTATCGGTAGCCCTGTCACAGGGGAGTATTTGAATATTATCGGGAGAGAGTATATTGACAGAAAGCAAACAATCCGATTTGACCTTTCAGACGGAGGACAGCAAGCTTCTTCTGTTTTCTGCGTTTCACGATTCCAAGCAGCCGACCTCATGATCGGTAACGACCAAGGGCCTCTTTCTTTTGGAATAGACTTGCTTGAATTAAAAAACGGGAATTCGTCAAGTATCTATTTTGCTCAGATCTATTCCGGTAACACCTCCGAACCTTGGCAACTGATTTTGGACAACGACAGGGTTCAGCGACAACCCAAAAATCAGGGAGGAATAGTTTCCCTAAGCAGCGGAGAATACTACAGTATTTACCCGGTGACGAGTATCCTGAATCAAAATGGAAAAGCTATGGAAATGCCTTTTGGGTCCATTGGGCTGGAAATTCGTGACCCTTCGGGCCGGCCTCTTGCTGCGGTCAATCTTGCCGACAAAGGTCAAGTCTATTTTGTACAGGGATTGGGAAAAGAAGAAAGGTTTTTGATGGCAAATATCTGCACTGCCCTGCTGCTGCAGGAAGTGATTGGCTAAAAGGAAAAAAAATCTCTATTCGTTTCCTGACTTAGAAATACCACAATTGATCGAATACTCAATCCTTAAACCAACTATTCTTAAAAATGAAACCTACTATTTTAAATCAAGGCCCTGCCTTCTCTAAATTGATCAAGGCATTTGTCTTCTTGATAGGAAAGTGCAAAGCCAACAAGGTATTTTCTCAAAGCAGGATATGGGCAGTTTTACCTGTGATGATACCCTTCCTACTCTCTTCCTGCAATGAAGACATGGACGCACCTACTATTGTGACAATAAACCACCATGTGCTCAAAGAAGCATATCCCGTCCATCGGCACCAAACCTATCTCCTAGACCTAAACGAAGACGATATCCCGGATTTTTCGATCAATGTCATGTCTGTGGGGTTTGATCAGGGAGTCAGGGAGTATTTTCAGATTAATTCTCTCAGAGATTCGAAGGTAATGTTGACCAACGAAGAGATCGCCCCGTTGACTTCATGTCTGGAAATCAGTGAAGCATCTGCAATTGAAGGATCATCGTGGAGTGTGTTTACCGGTTCCATGATGGTCAGGACCATAACCGAGAATCAGCCTGACCAATGGTCGGGTCCGTGGGCACCTGACGGGGATTATTTTGTGGGTCTCAGTGTAAGAGTCAACGGTGAATACCATTATGGATGGGTAAAATTGCAGGCAGATAAAGAATCCCATGCAATGTTCATCCAGGAATATGCATTCCAGACTATCCCAAACCTACGGATCAAGGCCGGACAAAGAAAATGAGGAATATAACTTGCCTTTACGGCAATCTTTTCTTTTGAAATGGGAGTTAATTAAACATTGATTTATACTTTATATGAATTAAGATATGTTTCATTATTATTTCTAATATGTTTTTTCTTCATGGAAATAAAATTGCAATGCTACATACCTCTTCGGGTCTGTAGGAATCAAATCTTGATTTAAAAAACGGCCACGTGGCCGTTTTTTTTGTTTACAATAAAAACGCATTTTGCACGGTATTCTTTACATCCATCATCACCTATGAAAATCTTCCGATCCAGGCTTTTCCTGCTCTTTCACTTTTTAATTTTTTCTTGTGACTCCCCATATGATCATTCAGGTTGGGATACCTCAAAGGTCCAAATCGTTCGCGATGAATTTGGAGTGCCGCATATTTTCGGACAAACAGATTCCGATGTCGCCTACGGTTTGGCTTGGGCACATGCCGAAGATGATTTTGAAACTATCCAAAAAACATTGCTTGCCGGGAAGCGAATGTTGGGAAGGGTTTATGGTCAAGACGGAGCTGCGGTGGATTTTTTTGGACATTTACTCCAAACCGTTGAAATCGCAGAGGCCAAATATGAATCGGCCTATTCAGAGGAATTCAAAGCGATTTTAGAAGCCTATGCTGCCGGAATGAATGACTTTGCATTGGCACATCCTGAAGAAGTTTTATTCGAAAAAGCCTTTCCTGTCAATACCAAAGAAATAACGGCGGCATATATTCTCTCCCTTGCACAGATGTCAGGAGCAGATCGGGCGGTTCAACAAATCGTCTCCGGAAAAGTAGAAACCGTACCATTTGATGCCGATCCAAAAGGCTCAAACGCAATTGCCATTCACCCTTCCCGGACAGACTCCGGTGAGGCATTTCTAGCCATCAATTCCCACCAACCCCTGGACGGACCTGTAGCTTGGTATGAAGCACACCTCCATTCAGAGGAAGGATGGAATATTCTTGGGGGACTTTTCCCGGGTGGAGCGATGATTTTTCATGGAGTAAATGAAAATCTTGGATGGGCACACACGGTTAATTTCCCCGATCTCTTGGATCTGTACCAATTGGAAATGAATCCCGAAAATGAGGATCAATACCAAGTAGATGGAGAATGGTTGGAATTGGAAAAAGAGACAGTTTGGCTTAGGGTAAAACTCTGGGATTTGATCACGATTCCCTTTCCAAAGAAAATCTGGAAAAGCATTTACGGTCCTACCTTGGTTACTGAACAAGGAACATTTTCAATCCGCTTGGGTGCCTTGGAGCGAATCGGAGCACCGGAGCAATGGTGGAGAATGAACAAATCGAGGAATTTTAGAGAATTCAGCGAAGCCATGTCACGGATGGAACTTACAAGTTTCAACACGGTATATGCAGACAAGTATGATACGATTTTTTATGTCAGCAATGGCCTGATCCCCATCAGAGATCCATCCATAGATTTCACCGGAACGGTGGCCGGAAATACCAAAAAAGCCTTATGGACCAAGTACCATGACTTCAAAGATTTGCCACAGCAATACAATCCGGGTTCGGGATTTTTATTCAACACCAACCATTCTCCTTTTAAGGCGAGTGGATTGGCAGACAATCTCAATCCGGACAATTACCCCAAATCCATGGATTACCTCTTGCGGGACAATAACAGATCGACCCGATTCCGTGAATTGATGCCCGACACGGGGAGGATTTCCTACGAGCATTTCAAAGAAATCAAGTACGATGGACAATTGCCCGAAAAACTGGCTTTCCGTACCAATATGGAATCTCTTTTTGGCCTAAACCCAAGCAAATATCCCGAAATCGCAAAGCAGATCGAAACCATCAACAACTGGGACAAACGCTCAGGAATCGAAAGTGAAGGCGCGGCAGTTTTTGCTTTTGTATACTACTATTGGTGGGACAAATTTGCTGAAAATGGGAGGAGTTGGGAAACCATCCTTACAGAAGAAGAATCTGTGGAAAGTCTCAAAGCTGCCAAAAATCATTTTAAAACCCATTTTGGAAAGGAATTGGTGACTTTGGGAGAATACCAAAAACTCGTAAGAGGAGACAAGGCGCTACCGCTGCAGGGAATCGACGATGTGATTACAGCCATGCGTTCATTGCCTTGGGAAAACGGGATGAGAAAAGGAACACAAGGAGAATCTTACATTATGATGGTCCGCTTCGGTGCGGGACTTCCAAAGATCGAAACCATCAATGTCTTCGGAGCAAGCAATGACCCTGACAGCCCCCACTTTGATGATCAGATGGAACTTTTCCTCGGTCAAAAATTAAAGCCAATGACTTTGGATAAGGCCGAAGTCCTGAAAACAGCGAAAGAGATTTATAATCCGGGAGGTAAGAAGTGATTTGATTTTTTGCCTTCCGGTGAGGGAAAAAAACTTTCAAATTACCACAAATCAGCAAGACCTCATTCGTCACCTTTTGGAATGGATAATTCAACCAATCCTTATCTTTGAAATTCATAATAAAACAATCAAATCATGTTTGAAGGCCCAAGCTATCCTAATGCGTTAGATGAATCGGTTTTTGAGGAATGGCTCGCAAAAGGCCGATTGAGCAAAACACCTTTCGCCTATCTATTGGTCATTTGGGATGAACTGGACCGCACCTACATCCCGGTTTATATCGAACAGCGGAGCGAACTGAAAAATTTTGCCCGCTATGGTCAGGCTCCCGACCATCAACTTTTGGTAGCTGCTTACGACCTGTATTCTGAGACAAGGGTGGTGTAGGGGAGATTGTCAAAAGGTTTTGGAATCTGAGGACACTGCCTCTAAAAATAAAACTATTGTTTAAAAACCTTTCCGGGAATCAAGAAAGGAGTATTTCTGCAGGAATTTTCAACTCCTTGTGAAATAGTTTGGCCAAATCCAAAGTAAGTGGCTTTTTACGGTTTAAAATCATTGAGATATAACTTTTACTCCCAACCTTCCCTACCAAATCTTTGTTTTTCATTCCCAATTCATCCATCTTTAATTTGATCGCATCTATGGGATCGGGTAATGGGATGGGGAAGTTTCTATCTTCATAATCCTTGATCAATAACAGCGCTACTTCTACTTGCTTCCCTATAGCAGTATCAGGAGTTATTTGTTTGTTAAACATTTCATCTATCCAATTCAAATATTCCTCATATTGAACATCAGACTTAATTATTGTCAGTTCCATATTATTTGTTCTTAAAGACTATTGATGCTACATCTATTTTGTCATATTCTTTATGGGTACCAAACCATTTGATTTGAACAACTTTGAAATCAAAGACAAACCTCACAACTAAGCGGTACTTGTTGCCCATAATATTGAATACTACTCTATCGTCGCCAACAAGACTTGCATTTCTATAAACACTTTTTAAATCGTTGAAACTTTTAAACTCCGACTTTAGGATTTCATGATACCATTCAAACAGTGCAGAGGCTGCCTGAGGGTATTTTATGGAATATTCCAAAAGAGTTTTTCTTGTGACAATATTAAACACAGTCAAAATTACAAAAAGTTCACTAAAAGAAAACTTTAAAGATATATTTTTAATGTTACTTCCATGAAAAATATATCCTAACCACTTCAACAATTACGGCAGTCACAATAGCAATCCAGAACCACTTTTTTTGGGTATCTATTTGTAAATGAAGATTTTATATTTCAAGATCATATTTTTTTTGATCTCTTTCTTCCTTTATTTTCTCCTTCTCCTGTTCTTCTTTTTTAAAATGTAAAAATTTAGAATAATCATCAAAATGAATAGAGTTGGGTGAAGGTTATATAAAATTACTATTCTTTTTTGGTTCTGAAGTTAATAGACCTTCATGCACTAAAACTTCAATGATAAATTTTACATCCTTAATTCTTCTAGGATCATTTTGTTGATTTGGCGTCAAAATGACCTGTGCAAACATTTCATCAGGTAGACCTCCTATTTCTTTGGCCTTTGCAAAAATTTTTTCTGCTAATTCTATTTGAGACTCATCCGTATTTGTATAATTCTAAAATATCGAAATCATGAATTTTTATAATTGCGTTTTCGCCATTTTCCTCTATTATGGATTATACTTTTGTAGCAAATTTGATATCTGCTACTTAATATAAGTAATACTCAATCTCTCTACGAAAGACCTTTCTTGGGCGATTGTCAATAAATTCTTTTTTTTCTATCCAATTGCCAGTTGTATCATAAATATAGGTATAGGTTGTTGTTTTGAATTCTCCAGTATTCAAAGAGATATTTTTTTGACTGGTAATATTACCTTGCTCATCGAGTAGATTTTCAGTGAGATAAACTTGTCCACTTTTGAAGTGGGTTATCAAGACCTTATTAGGTGTCCTGAAAATTTCATCTTGATAAAAATTGATGGTCAAATTTTGTAATCTGGAAACATTGCTGTAATCCTCTTTTCTTATGATTCTTCTTTGGGCATCCATTTCGAAGAAAGATTTACTAATATAAGAACTATCACTGTTGATGGTGATAAATTCTTCGGTCCTGTTTTCTAGTTTATAGTGATAGATTCTTTGGAATTCACCTTTTCGTTTTTCAACAACAGTAGTTAAGCTATCAAAAGGATAAGTATATTCGAAGGTTGCTGTATCAGAACCGTCAATTGCATCAAAAATGTAAGATTCTTTGGCAAGCCGATGTTCTTCATCATAGTCATAGGTCCAAATCCCAGAAGGAATTAGCTGATCTTCCCTAAGTTTCAATTCAGTTTTTTCAAGAAGCCAACCTTGTATATCGAATTTATGGATATAATTATGCATGCCAAAAAAGTCGAACTTTAGCAGGTTAATGCTGTCGGATTCAATACTTATCGGTTCATAAGCTGTGTGTTTAATAGTTTTGACAGCCCCTTTTAAGTTCATCTTATCCACATGTTTTATCGAATTTGTTCCGTTTTGGCAGAATGAAAACCGGGGGAAAATCAGGATCAGTGAAAGTAAAAACCATTTTTTCATACCCTATATTTCTTAAATTAAAAACTTTGTTCAAAGTTATTTAGTGAAAATATCTGTTTATCAAATCAAAGGAATAATGAAATGGATTTATATAACTGCCATAACGTTTGAAGTTGTGGCTTTCGGCACGCTAAAAAGTTGCACGCATTTGAACGCAAGTGAGAAAAAAAGCACCAAAATCAGCGCTTTTCTCCATCCCGTGTGTTGCAACATTTGTTAAATTAGCAACTGCCCTTGAAAAGGAAAAAGACCTCAGAATCACGTTCTGAAGCCCTTTTTAAACGAAAAAACCTCAGATTTCTCTGAGGCTTTTGCTCCCCCTCTAGGGCTTGAACCTAGGACCCCATGATTAACAGTCATGTGCTCTAACCAACTGAGCTAAGGAGGAATTTTATTGATTTTATTAGACCCTTTGGTCTAAGGTGATGCAATATTAGCAGGTTAAGCCATTTTTTCCAAACTGACTCCACAAAAAAATTGGAATAATATCAACTGCAAATTAATTATTCCTATAAATCAGGGACTTATTTTTATTTTTTATCCCTACACACACTTCTTATTCCTTCGCCTCCCCCACTTGCTTTACCAAAAGCTTGTTATAGATGTAGGTAACTCCCAAAACCATCAAGCCAGCAATCACCGCCAACAAAACATTATAATAAGCCGGGGCAGACAAAGTCAGTCTCAGGAATATCGTCGCCAAAGCAAAGGAGGAATACCTGAAAAGGTTATAATACTTGGTCGTGTACCTCAGTGAAAAAAGAAGGATAAACACATCCGTAAATATCAACAGTGTATAAAACAGCTTGATGCTGTAAATAAACTCATGGGTCTGATAGGCCGTGAAAATGTCATAAATCCCCAAAAGTATAAATGAAACTGTCAGGTAAATGGACATCAGCTTTTTGATGGATACAAATCCTTTTTGCTCTTCGTATGTCCTGGTAATTCGGATATGTTTTTGTGCCCGATAAAAAAGCCCTGTGATCAAAAAAATCAGGACCGCTCCAAAGGCATCGGACACAATGGGGAGTAGTTCCATCAAAAACCCAACCTCCCAGGTCATGTCTCCCAGATAATGCCCAAACTCCTTGAATGCATCCCTCAGCAAGAGTAAGGAAACAATCTCAAACTGCTTTCCTACAGAATCCGCGACAGACTTTGGAATCAGAAAAATCAATCCCAACACTTCAAATACCAGAAGCACGTTGAAAGCCAGTTCTATTGCAAAGAAGGCAGTAAACTTCTCCCCAAAATGAAGAATATTAAGGTAGGAAAGAAGCCCCATCAGCAAACCTCCTACAAAAAATAGAACGACTATATTGCTGATCCATTTTGACACGGAGTCGCTTTCCCAGTGTTCATCCAATAAATCGAAAGTTCCAATCTGCAAATCAAAAAGCTTCTTTATCATATCTATACAACACCTATTTTCAAAATTGGTTATCAGCCATTTATGGCAACTTTTACCCGTTTATATTTCAATAAATATAAACAAAAGCCAATCTTGAGGAAGGAGATAAAAATCACACATGTATTTTTTTTAAATTGAGATCAAAAATGTAAATGAAGTTCCAATAATTCAGCCACCAACCAAAAAACCAATCTTATGAGTCAACACATCAATAGGCGGGATTTTGTACGCTACTCTGTCCTTACTGCTTTGGGACTTCAGTTTTTACCATTCCAGGGTCTGAAAGCAGCCGCCTCTGACCGGGTCAGGATAGCCCACATCGGATTGGGGGGAATGGGGTTGGCACATATGAATTGGTTTGCCAACTTACCCGAAGCTGAGATTGTTGCCCTCTGTGATGTCGACGAAGAACACGCCGGGGAAGCTTTATCCCAGCTCAAAAAGATCCATCCTGATACTAAAGCCCAGATTTATACTGACTTCAGAAAAGTCCTGGAAAGGCAGGATATCGACGCTGTCACCATCGCCACTCCGGACCATTGGCACGCACAGATCGCTATTTTGGCATTCCAAGCCGGCAAAGATGTCTATGGAGAAAAGCCGCTTTCCTACTCACTGAGAGAAGGACAGTTGATGTTGGCTGCGCAAAAGTCAAACAACAGGGTTTTTCAGTTGGGCACACAGATCCACGCCGGAGATAATTACCACCGTGTGGCCGAGCTCATCCAATCCGGGGAGTTGGGGAAAATCAAAACGGTCAGGCTTTGGAAAACCGGCGAACCCCCTCTCATCGAAAAGCTCAACTATCAAACCCCTCCGCCAAACCTGAATTGGGACATGTGGCTAGGACCTGCCCCCTATTCAGAATACGCCCCTGAAAAATGTCATTTCACTTACCGATATTTTATGGAGTATTCGGGAGGTGTTTTTCAGGACTTTTGGTGCCATATTGCAGATGTGGTGTGGATGTCCATTGCGCCTACCGGCTTGAAATCCATATCAGCAAAAGGTGAAAAATCGGAAGGCGTAGGCGATACCCCAAAATGGATCGATGTGGATTTCAAATTCAAAAAACTCAAAATCCATTGGACCTCCACGCCTCCACCGGTTCAAGGTGCCGACAAAATGGGAATAGGTGCTTATTTCGAAGGCACAAAAGGAAATCTCATCTGTGATTACAGTACGATAGCCATCCACATGAATGGCCAAACATTGACTGATATTCCAGAAATCGCCAAATCCATCCCAAGATCTCCAGGCCACCAACAGAATTTCCTCGATGCCGTCAAATCCCGTCAGCAACCTGAATCCAATCTTGAATATGCGAGAGGAATGACCCTTCCAATGCATTTGGCATTGATTTCATACAAACAGGAAAAATCTTTGAAATGGGATGCCAAGAAAGAACTGTTCCTAAAAGATGGCGGTGCCAATGAATTGTTATTCAGACCATACAGGGAAAAATGGAACCTCATCGGTGCATAATTTCTTCATAATCATTAACTTTTACCCATCAAACAACAAAGACCAATCCAACCACTATGGAAAAATTCACTATATCTGTCAATGGCAAAAAGCAGGAAGTAACCGCCGACCCAGACATGCCACTGCTTTGGGTTTTACGAGATTTGCTCTCGATGAAAGGGACCAAATTCGGTTGCGGCCAAGCACTTTGCGGAGCCTGCACGGTTCATTTGGACAATGAAGCCATCAGATCCTGCAGTACTCCAATTTCAACTGTTGGAAACAAGAAAATCACCACCATTGAAGGATTGGATGAGGAAGGCCATCATCCTCTTCAGGACGCTTGGGTGGAGCACGTAGTTCCCCAATGCGGTTATTGTCAAACTGGTCAGATCATGAATGCGGCCGCCTTACTTAAGAAAAACCCAAACCCATCAGAAACTGAAATCGAGGAAGCCATGGCCGGAAATCTCTGTCGCTGCGGTACCTATAACCGTATCAAAGAAGCAATACTTACCGCATCAAAATCCCATTAATCCTGAACCCAAAACATCAAAATATATGATGCCGAACTTCCCGTTTTTAAAAAACAAAAAAGCTGAAGACAAAAGCGAAGTCTTTGTTCCTTCACGCAGGGATTTCTTGAAACTCAGTTCCCTGGCTACCGGAGGATTTCTTTTAGGGGTCAATTTCCAATGCGCTGGACCCAAAGGTGAAACCATCACTTTTGCCCCTAATGTATTTGTCAGCATCACTTCTGACAATGAAGTCACCATTGTCGCCCACCGCTCTGAGATGGGGACCGGAATCCGGACTTCTTTGCCTCAAATTGTGGCCGACGAATTGGGAGCGGATTGGTCCAAGGTGAAAATTGTGCAGGCAGAAGGCGATGAAGAGAAATATGGAAACCAGAATACCGACGGCTCTTTTTCTGTCAGGATGTTTTATGAGCCCATGCGGAAAACCGGTGCAACGGCAAGACACATGCTTATCGCTGCAGCAGCCAAAAAATGGGAAGTAAATCCCGAGGAGTGTCATACTGAAAACTCGCAGGTGATCCATTCCTCCGGAAAGAAAATCGACTTTGGGGATTTGATAGCTGAGGTTAAAGAAATGCCATTGCCGAACCCGGCAAGTATCACTTTGAAGGAATTTTCAAGCTATAAACTTATCGGTAAAGATGTTGCAATCTATGATGCAAGGGACATTGCCACCGGGAAGGCTGTTTTTGGAGCCGATGTAGATCTGCCTGGAATGCAGGTGGCGGTAATCCGTAGAAGTCCAGTTATTGGCGCCAAAGTCATTTCTTTCAATGATGCCAAAGCATTGGCAGTGCCGGGAGTAAATAGGGTAGTGAAGATAGATGGTGCTGGAATTCCTCCGGGATTGGACAAAGCCTTGGAGGGTATTGCTATAATAGCCGACAATACCTGGGCCGCAATGAAAGGTCGGGAGGCATTGGAAATAGAATGGGACTTGGGACCAAACCAAACTTACAATTCTGCCAAACAATTGGAAGAAATGCTTCAAAGTACTGCCCAGGATGGAAAAGTCAGAAGGGAAAGAGGCAATTTTTCGACAGCGCAAAGGGCTGCAGGAAAGGTTTTGGAAAGAACTTATTTGGCACCTTTCTATGCACATGCTACCATTGAGCCACCTGCTGCCATCGCCCATTATCAAGGAGACGGCATTTGTGAAATCTGGGCACCGACCCAACACCCACAATGGGCAAGACAGGCAGTAGCAACAGCTTTGGAACTTGATCTGGATAAGGTAAAGATGAATGTCACTTTGCTCGGAGGAGGATTTGGAAGAAAGTCCAAGCCTGATTTTGTGGTGGAAGCAGCTATTCTTTCCAAGGCCGCCAAGTCACCTGTCAAGGTTCAGTGGACAAGGGAGGACGACCTCCATTTTGACTTTTTCCACTCACACAGTGCCCAAAGGATCAAAGCAACTCTGGATAAAAACGGCAACTTCACCGGGTGGAACCACCATACTGTTTTTCCCGCCATCGGAGCAACAGGCAGTACAACTGAACTTCATCCCTCTGATGGTGAATTGGGTTTGGGTTGTACGGATTTCCCATATGATGTCCCCAATATCAGGATAGAGACCCACGAATCAACTGCCCATACCAGAATCGGTTGGTTAAGGTCCGTCAGCAATATCCACCACGCTTTTGCCATCGGATGTATGATGGATGAAATCGCTGAAACCCGAGGTATAGATCCCGTGAAGCACGCCCTTCAGATGCTTGGTGAGGACCGCAATATCGAATTCAAACCTGAAACTGAAGGGAAATATGAAAACTATGGCGAGCCAATCGAATCTTTTCCATGGAATACAGGAAGGATGAAAAAAGTAATTGAGAGGGTGGCCAAAGAAGCCAATTGGGACCAAAAGCTGGCTGAAGGAAAAGCGGTTGGCTTTGCAGCGCACAAGAGCTTCCTGACCTATGTTGCTTGTATAGTGGTAGTGGAAAAAGACAATTCGGGCAAAATCTCCATCCCTGAAGTCTTCTATGCGGTGGATTGTGGTATAGGGGTGAATACAGACAGAATCCGCTCACAGTTTGAAGGCGGGGCACAGTTTGCGACAAGTTTGGCGACCACTTCAGCCATCACATTCGAAAATGGAATCCCACAGCAAAACAACTTTGATGGCTATCAGATCATCAGGATGCCCCAATCGCCCAAGAAAATCCATATCCATATTATAGAGAGTATGGAAAAACCAACCGGTGTCGGCGAACCTCCGGTACCGCCTTACATCCCGGCTTTGTGCAACGCGATGTACAAGCTGACAGGAGAAAGGATCTATCAGTTACCTTTTAAGGCTTAATTCTTTTCCAAGACCTTTGAGGTTTTTTGAAACCTCGAAGGTTTTTTTCATTTCCGGCTCATGTACCTTTTTCATCAATACAGCACTGTTAGCATCGGAATTCAGTAACCGGGAATTCATTTCAAAATCTATTCAAGAAGGCAAGAAGCTTTTTTTCATAGTCATTCGTGAATTGAAAATATTTACCTGAATTTATCGACTATTAACTAAGAATAACAAAAATTATTTTTTTACCTTTAAATGTAAATTCATTTTAGGTCAGTCTTCCCATACATAACTTTCTCACCATGCTTCAGAAAAACATCCTTTTCCTATTATTATCGATTTGCACCGTATGTATTATCTCATGTGAACCAAAAGAAGAACCTGTGATCGAGGTCTCTGAGAAATGGGAAATCGCTGGGTCGTTCAAAGAAGGCTTGTCTCATGCCAAAGAGATCAATGGAGCACTCTTTGCTTCCTCTAGGTCTGGGGTTTATGCCGATGCCAAAACCCAAGGCTCGGCAAGTGATTTCAATGATCTAAGTCTTTTCATACAAGGCGAGATTCCATATAGGCTACCCCTGTCAGATAAATTGATGGTTGCAATCAATACAGCCGAAGTTTCGATCCTGCCTGCGGGAAGTACCCGCCAAGATGACGCTTTGGTCTTGAATATGCGTGAAATTGACCCTGAATTTACTGGTTTTCATTTTTTGCATTATTACCTATGTGAGCAAATCAGTATCAATGCAAATGGGAATATTCTTGTCCCTTACCGGTCAGCAAAGGATGGAATTCAGAAAAATACCCCCGATTTCTTGTTGCTCAAAACATTGGTCAACGATGGGAAAGTTACGATTCTGGAACAAAAACTGATCAAAGAAGAGCATTTCCTTGGAATTGCCACCATCCGCATCATGAAGAATTTTCCCGATTTTACGCGGGTCACCATTGATGGCAAGACCTTTGACATCGACAGTGAAGGAAACTTGGAACTGCGTTTTGAGAAATTTTCTAAGTCGGTACAGGTCGGCAATGAAATCATCACATTTGCACAATTAGGTCCATTGGACAGCAACGATTTTGAAGTTTACAAATCCGACCTTTCGGGAGAGAATAACGAGCTGATCGGCAGCTATGGTTCGGTGGAAATTTCAACTTTGGACAAGTTTTTGTTAACCCAAATGGCCGATGATATTTACAGTGTCGATGGAGTTATTATTTTAAGGCATCTCGACCGTATCTACCGAGTGACAATGAACAGCCAAAAGATCGCTCTAATCGAGTTAGAGAATGATGGCATGGGAAATGGTTATATCACGTCTGTCTTACAACTTGACGATGAAACTGTCTTTGCCACTACTTTGTGTGATAGAGGCGAGATTATAAGCTGCGGTGGCTTTACCAAATCCATCGAAAACTTCTTCAAGCCAAAGGCAATCAAGCCTATTTGATGACGATTACACCCCATCAGTAAAAGGCTTCCGAACGGAAGCTTTTTTTGTACAATCCTATTTTTGACGCGTACTCCTACAATTGACGTAATGTTACATACGGTGGCCGAAGCCGGGAAAAGCCCAAGAGGAAAATCTTCAACGTCTGAATAAGTAATATAATAGTGAAAAACCTCAAAGGCTTCCCTTCCCTACCGGCGTCTCGTCGCATTCCACATCTCCGACCACATATTGCAGCCCGTTCAAATAGAACCTGAGCAAATCGGGATTTTCAAAACTCTGTGCATTGTGGGAAGGTGAGCAATACATCACTTTACCTTTGCCCTGCGCCCGGATCCAAGCCACGTAAGTTTTTCCTTCAGTTAATGGGTTTTTCTGTTTTACTATTTCTGCATTGTTGAAGTACAGCAAAGGCTTAAAATCCAAATCTGCATAGGCATTTTTGTAAAAATAAGGTTCATCGACATGGTTGAAACCTGTGGCGGGAAATGCCTGCACCAAAAGATGCTTTGGATCCGCTAACCTAATCTGAATGGCTTGCTGTGGCGGGTGGTAATCAAAACTTGCTCCCACCAACTTGCTGAATGCGCGGGAATTGTTTTGGGTTGTGACCGCCCCATGAACCAATAACAGGCCTCCACCTTTTTCTACATATTGAAGCAGGTTCTCTTCCATCTGAAGGGCTTTTTTCATCAAAACAGCGCTATCAGCATCTGAATCAGCCCGGAGTTTATCCCAAAAGAGGTTGCGATGATCTCCTTTCGAGCAGGTGTTATTGAGTACGATGGCGTCATATTTAGCTAGGTTTTTTGCTTCAAACATGCTGATATCCTTACTTCCTGTAACCTCAAAAGCACCACTCTTTTCAGAAATTATCTTGATCATTTGCTCCGTATGCGGAATCACCCAATGTTCATATCCTGTATGAAGGGAAAAAACAAGGATTTTCTTTTTCTCAGAAACAGGAAAAGTGGCTTTCTCAGGAGCAAGACCATAAATCTTTTCCTTCCATGTTTGGTCTAGTTTTACTTCAGGAAGGTCCTGTCCCTGCGCCCAAGAAACCTGAAGCAAAAGAAGTAATGCTAATACAATCTTTTTATTCATTGGTGAAATCGTATAAACGGTGGCTAAATTTTTTATGGAATTTAATAAATTACACTTCCCAATAACCTAAAAACCGATGATATTCAAAAGACTTTTATTTATCACCTTCGCTTCATTTATTTTTATCGGCAATGCTTTTTCCCAAAAGATAACTATGGAAGAAACTTCAAACGGAATAGATTTTAAAGCAGCCTACCAACTCCTATTGACTTATCAAACTGCTACGGCTGCTGTTCCTGCAGGTATAAAACCTGAGTTTGGCAAATCAGGATTTATCCATCCACTTGCCTCGCCCTCTGGTCAAGTACTTACGAGAATACAGCCGCCGGATCATTACCACCATTATGGCATTTGGGGACCTTGGACCAAAACCACCATAGAAGGCCGGGAAGTGGATTTTTGGAATCTTGGAGATGGAAAAGGAAGGGTGGATTTTGACAGGATCCTTTCACAAAAGACAAACTCCAAGTATTCAGAATTGGTAATCAGGCAAAACCACATGGACCTATTGGCACCAAAAGGCCCTCAATTGGCCCTCGAGGAAGACCTTTCCATCCGGGTTTGGAACAAGGAAGGAGAAAGATATCTTGTCGATTATTCCACGACGATCTCCACACCATTGAAGTCAAGTGTCATGTTGGAAGCTTATCGATACGGTGGCGGAATAGGTTTTCGTGCTACGGAAAAGTGGGACCACACCAACAGTACCATTTTGACTTCCGAAGGAAATGACAGAAAAACGGCAGACGGGACTTTTGCCAAATGGCTGATCGTAAAGGGTGAAAGTTCATCCCCTTCAGGCCAAAGCGGTATCCTATTTCTAAGCCATCCTGCTAACAAGTCTCACCCCGAACCGATGAGGGTTTGGCCGGAAGATTCCAATGAAGGAAAAGAAAATGTCTTCATCGAATTTTGTCCGATCCGTCATGAATCATGGGAAATCCTTCCAGGCAAAAAATATACGCTCCATTACAGAATGGTCGTCTTTGACGGAAATATGACGGCTGCAGAAGCAGACGAATATTGGAAATCTTTCGCAAAAAAATGACCATAACCTAACCATAGCTCCTCCACATGAAAAGAAGAAACTTTATAAAAAACAGCGCCATGGCTTCAGCAATTATCGGATTCCCTACAATCGTCCCCTCTTCGGTTTTTGGAAAAAATGCCCCAAGTAACAAAATCAATATAGGACAGATCGGTTGTGGGCGGATCGCAAGGGAACATGACCTGCCCGGAACATGGCAACATGATGTGGCGAGGATCGTAGCCGTCTCGGATGTAGACAGCAAGCGGATGCGTGAAGGAAAGGAACTGATCGAGCAATATTACACCAAAAAAATGGGCAGTTCTTATCTTGATGTGAAGCAATATGCGGATTACCATGAGATGCTCCAAAACAAAGACATTGACGCTGTCATCATCAGCACTCCGGATCATTGGCATTCCCAGCCTGCCATGGAAGCAGCTTTGTCGGGTAAGCATATTTACCTCCAAAAACCGACTTCTCTGACCATCAAGGAAGGCCGGCAACTTGTAGAAACCATCAATAAAACCAAAGTAATCCTGCAACTCGGGACCCAACAACGTTCCAGTTTTCAGTTCAGGCGCGCTGCGGAATTGGTCAGAAACGGCAGGATAGGAAAGCTGCACACCGTCAGGATAGGCTTGCCAGGTGATCCATCAGGACCTGAAGCTCCTGCAATGCCGGTCCCGACAAACCTGAATTTTGACATGTGGCTTGGGTCTACGCCGGAAGTACCCTACACCGAAATCGGCGTTCACCCCCAGCACGATTATAGCCGTCCAGGATGGCTCCGTCTTGAAAATTACGGCGCAGGAATGATCACAGGTTGGGGACAGCATCACTTTGATTCCGCTGCTTGGGGGATGGACACTGAATTGACAGGACCGAGATTTATCGAAGCAGTTGCAGAATTTCCTCGCTCGGGACTTTGGAATGTCCACGGCGACTTTATGGTCAAAGCAGAATATGACAACGGAATCACCATGCTCACAAGCGGCGGCTATCCCAACGGAATCCGATATGAGGGTTCGGAGGGATGGATTTGGGTTTCAAGAGGAAATTATACCGCATCGGCAAGTGACCCTGTCGCGCAAGGAAACAACGCCAAAGCTTTGGATGCTTCAGATCCAAAAATCCTTCAATCCGAAATCGGAGCGGGAGAAATACACTTATACGAAAGCGAAGAACACCACGGCAATTGGCTCGATTGCATCCAATCAGGTGCACAACCACTTTCCCCTGCCGAGATCGGTCACCGTGCCTGTTCTGTTTGCCTAGTCAGCCATGTTGCCATGAAAGTGGGAAGGAAACTCGAATGGGATCCAAAAGCGGAACGCTTTGTTAATGACGAGGAGGCAAACTCCCACTTAAGCAGGCCACAGCGTGCACCTTATGGAACAGATCACATCAAAGTCTAATCAGATGAAAAAGAGTTTTCTAACTATTCCATTCTTGGTTTTTTTGATTTTCTTCCAATACTGCAGTGCTCCAAATAATGAAAAAATGGAACTTCCGGATAAAGGCAAAGTAACGATCATGAGTCTTGACCCGGGGCATTTCCATGCAGGGCTCATCCACAAGACCATGTACCCTCAGGTTGATTCGACTGTGTATGTTTTTGCGCCTGAAGGGGCAGAATTGGATGACTATATCAAGAGGATCGCAGGATACAACTCTCGCGAGGAATCCCCGACAGCATGGAACATAGAAGTGGAAAAAGGGGATGACTTTTTTTCAAAAATGATTTCCAAAAAGCCGGGCAACGTGATGGTAGTCGCCGGAAAAAATGACCAAAAAATCGACTATATCAGCGCTGCCATAGCCAATGGAATCCATGTCTATGCTGACAAGCCTCTCGTCATCAATCAGGAAGGTTTTCAGAAATTGGTTAGAGCATTTGAAGCATCTTCAGAAAAAAATCTCCTCCTGTATGACATCATGACCGAGCGGTTTGAGATCGCTTCTCAGCTTCAGCGCGAGCTTTCGATGTTGCCAGCTGTTTTTGGAGAATTGGAAAACGGTAGCTTGGGAAATCCTGCCATCACCAAAGAAAGCGTCCACCACTTTTTCAAGTATGTTTCCGGAAATCCTTTGGTGCGTCCCGATTGGTTTTTTGATGTGACCAAAGAAGGGGAAGGGATTGTCGATGTGACAACACACTTGGTGGATCTGATCCAATGGGAAGCTTTTCCTGAGGTCATTTTGGATACTACAGATGTTCAGATGCTGAATGCCAAGAGATGGCCCAATTCTCTGACTTTGGATGAATTCAGCAAAGTCACCGGCAAAACCGCGTTTCCGGAATTTTTGCAAAAGAACCTGAAAAATGGAAATCTTGAAGTCTTTTGCAATGGAGAGATGAATTACACACTGAAAGGAAAGCATGCCAAAGTCAGCGTCATCTGGAATTTTGAGGCGCCGGAAGGTGCCGGAGATACGCATTACAGCATGATGCGCGGCACCAAAGCAAACCTCATTATCCGGCAGGGAAAAGAAGAAAACTTCAAACCGACTTTGTATGTAGCACTTTTGGAAGGGCAAGACCAAGCACTCGAAAATGCGATAGCCTCAACCCTTCAAGTCAAATACCCCGGGCTTGGACTTCAAAAACAAAAAAACGGAGAATACCTGATTGTCATTCCTGAGAGCTACCATATCGGGCATGAAGCGCATTTTGGGCAGGTCACGGAGAAGTTTTTAGAATATTATGAATCAGGAAAAATGCCGACTTGGGAAGTGCCAAATATGATTGTGAAGTATTATACTACAACGAAGGCGCTGGAGATGGCGAGGGAGTAAATATTTCAATTCAATTGTCCTGAATTTCCATCATCTCCAAAACAGGTTCCAAGGACATTCCGCCCGGATTCAAACCAGGTTTTCCTTCCGGAATTGGGATCCCTAACTCCAGAAAATAGGTTTCCCAAATCGGAAACAATTCCCCTGTATCAGGGTCTTTGTAGGTCATGGGTTTGGGGTGGAAAAGATCCGAACCTCCATTTGCTGCTTTGAAGGCAAAGTGGATCAATTCAGAACAGTAGTACGCCTCATTTTCAAAATTAAAAGCCGAATCATACGGTTTGCCAAGGTGCTTTTTAGCTTCTGAAATTGCTTCCGGAATCAAATGCTGGTATTCAGCCTTAAGCCTTCCGACCATCACTTTTGGCTTTCCATTTTCATCGAGGTGCCTGTTGAGGAATTCCTGTAAGGGCGTTTTGCTTACTCCTTTTCCGATCGCTTCAAGAACAAACCATTCCCCGTTTTCCTGCATCAGCAAGCCATTGTGTGAAAACTCAATGCCCTGATAGCCCTCAGTTACTTTTCGGATGGCTTCACAGAAATCCCCACAATCCCCGTCTTGAAACAGGATATCGCCTTGTTGCCAAGAGAATTCTTTTGGGCTACATGAAAAACCCAGAATCATCAATGCCATTGAAAAAAATAGGAAATTCAAAGTTTTCATTGATTTACAGTGTTTGTGACATACTATTTATCAAATTTTCAATTCAATTAGTCTAGTGTTGATTATGAATGAAGCAGCCGCGGTCTGTCGACTATGGACTGTAAACTATTATATCACCATAAAAAAGAACACCAAGGCTACTCCCAACACCAAGATCATTTTTTTGGCTTTGTCCTTGGCCTGTTCGGAGATTTTTCTTTTCTTCAAAACCATGATGGCTATACTCAACCCAAAAAATTGAAACAACAATCCTATACCGTTGAGCGGTCCCATTGGTGCGTTCAAAAACTGAAAGTACCCATTGAAAAGCGGTACCAAACAAATCACAATACCTGCCACTCCAAAAATAAAAGAACGCTGCAGGAGCAGATTCTCATCCTTATCTAACCACTTCATCCTTCTTATCTTTTATTTGATTTTATTTTTTCTATCCTGAAAATAATTCCCGATTTCATCCGCTGACATAGCATTTAAAGTCATGTCTTTTGTTAAACCTCCTTTTCTCCCCGCAATCACACCGAATTTCATATCTGCATAGCCTTCCATTTCGTGGGCATCGGGATTGATGGAGAGCTTCACGCCTTTGTCCATGGCATAGTTCACCCATCTCCAGTCCAAGTCCAGGCGCCAGGGATTTGCATTGATTTCAATCACCACATTGTGAATGGCGCAGGCATCAATGACCGCTTTATGGTCAATCGGATAGCCTTCTCTACGCAACAATAGCCTTCCGGTGGGATGGCCCAATATGGTCGTAAATGGATTCATGATTGCATTGATCAATCTTGCTGTGGCTTTTTTCCTGTCCATTCCCAAATTGGAATGGATGGAAGAAACGATAAAATCAAAGCTAGCCAACACTTCTTCGGGATAATCCAAACTTCCATCTGTCAGGATATCACTTTCGATCCCTTTAAAAATCCTGAATGGTGCCAATTCTTTGTTCAACTGATCGATCTCTTGCTGTTGCTTCTGCACTTTTTCGATTTCCAAACCTCCCGCATAGAAGGCCGTACGGCTGTGGTCAGAGATTCCCAGATATTCATAGCCCAATTCCTTGCAATATTCAGCCATTTGCTTCAAAGTATGCTTGCCATCACTGTAGGTGGAGTGATTGTGCAAAATCCCTTTCAGGTCTTTTTCTTCCAGAAGTTGCGGGATTTTTCCGGCTTTGGCTAGGTCAAATTCGATATATCCTTCACGAAGTTCTTCCGGAATCCAAGGCAATCCGGATTTTTCAAAAAGTTCATTTTCCGAGGCAAGCGGAGAATTTTCCCTGAGCACCTCTATCAAAGTTTTCTCTCCAATCACAGGATAAAGCAAGTGGTTTTTGGTCGCTGTCCTCACTATTTTTTCTTCCACAAAATGGGGAAGTTTCGTAAAATGGATGAGCAAATTGATTTCAGGTTCGATCATCTTTCCCCTCCATTTAAATGGACTGGAGGATTTGCGGTCTTTTTCGAGACTTTCCAAGCTGGAAATTTCTAATATGGTTTCACTTTGGTTTTCGGTCGACACTAGAAATTCTACTGTCTCAATGATTTCCATTTTCCTCCCAAAATCCCCAACAGAAATGATTTCATTTACTCCTTTTAGGCCTTTTACATTCTTGATAAATTCTGCAACGAATACCTCAATATCTGCATAAAGCCATTTTCCTTGATTAGCTTCTCTAAACTGAAGTGAAGCCAATATGCTTTCCTGAGTTTTTTCTCCAAATCCTTTGGCTTTTGCCACCTGACCGGATTGACAGGCTTCGAGCAACTCATGAGTAGAAGTAATGTTCAGGTCTTCCCAAAGCGCCTTTACCTTTTTTGGACCAAGTCCCTTGATTTCCAAAATTTCCAAAATGCCTGTTGGCGTCTTTGCCAAAAGCTCTTCCAAATAAGGATGTGTTCCACTGGTAGACAATGAAAAGACAAACTCGGCGATGCTTTTGCCCATACCTGCCTCAGACTGCAACTGTTCCACTGACTTATCGACGATGTAGATGTCGTTCCGGTCTATGTTATTCAGAGCGGATTGGTAATTCCTGATTTTAAAGGAGTTTTCATCATGCAGTTCCATGAGTTGGATGCTGCGTTTGAGAAGGCGAAGGATTGTTTTTTGGTCCAAAATCTTGAAAATGTTTGTTCCTGAGATAGACAAATGTCATCAATTATTGTTTCAAAATAAAATCTTAAGCCTTAACTTAAGCCAATCAAAATTTTCCAAATTATGAATTACTGGCTAGTCAAATCAGAACCAAGCAAATATGGATGGGAGGACCTTGTCACCAAAGGAGAGGATGTCTGGGATGGAATCCGCAACTATCAAGCGCGAAATTACCTGAAGGAAATGAAAGCAGGTGACTTGGTTCTATTTTACCACAGCGGCAAAAACAAAGAAATCATCGGGGTAGCCAAAGTTTCCAAAGAGGCATTTCCGGACTTAGAAGAAGGCGAAGATAAAGGTTGGGTTGCGGTAAAATTAAAACCACATCTAGACCTGAAAAATCCCGTTTCATTAGCGCAGATCAAATCCAACGAAAAATTGTCTTCCCTTCCGTTGCTAAAGCAATCAAGGTTGTCAACAATGCCAATAGAAAAATCCCAATTTGACCATATTTTGCTACTTGGTTCATGAAAAAACATGTCTTTATATTGCTCTTTTCTCTTCTATTCGAGATTTCCGCTTTTTCACAGGTGATGTTTGTGGATCGTTTTGAGATTCCGAGCAATTTTATAGAGAAAGATTTCATTGTCGTGGCCAAACAGGGTGGTTTGGTAGCTTTTCGTGTTCAGCCTGAAAAAGGATTGAACTTTAAGTCCAATCTTCAATATTTTTTGACTGACTTCAATTTGAATTCAGACAACTTTAAAGAAATCAAAGTCAGGGATGGCTATGATTTGGTAGGCTATGACCTTGAAGGCGAATTCCTTTATATCCTGATGCAAAAAGGCAGCGTGGCCACCTCAGAAAGATACCTGATTGAAATAGACTTAAAGAGTGAAGTCGCCCAAGAAGTCCTTCTTGAAAACATATATTCCATGGAACTTCAGGAGTTTTTTGTACTCAACAGAAGTGCCATTTTTATGGGAAATGCTGACTTGAGACCCATCGTGCAGATCTTTGATATCCAAGAAAACAATGTTATTACTGTACAGGGGATATATTTCAAAGACACCAAAATCCTGCAACTAAAAAAAGAGAGTGAACTGGGGGTACTCGATCTGTTGGTAAGCCGCCGGGATAAATATAAAATGAAACAAATTTCCTTGCTGACTTTTGATGATAATGGAAACAAAATAAGGGAAGTTGTCATCGAAAAACTTGAAGACCAAGACATGGAATTGGTAGAAGGTATTATGACTCCCATTCAAAACTACCAACAGTCTATTATTGGCACCTTTGGAAACAGGAAAAGAGAGGCATATCAGGGAATCTACCTTGGCGATATCAATGAATTTGGCGAGTACAAAATAAAATACTTGACCCTGGAGAATTTCCCCAATTTCTTTAATTATATGAAAGAAAAGCAAAAGGAAAAAAAACTTCAGGAACTAGAAAAATCTTTTGCCAAGGGAAAGACACCTTCCATCAAACCTGTTTTTTCGGCAAGGGAAGTCCTTACACTTGACCAAGGCTATCTGGTCTACAGCGATCACTTTTTAGCCACCAATCCCCGATATATGCAACGGGATGGTGTCTATGCCAACGAAGCCTATCGATACAGTGCCAATAGGTTAATGATGGACCAACTTGGCTATGGATTGGGACGCTATGGCAACAGCTTTCCCGGTTCAAGATACGGAGGTACTTATGTATGGCAGGAAGAGGGGGAATACGAATTTGTGTCTTCGTATTTTCTATTCTTAAACAGGTCAGGCGAAGTAATTTGGGACAATTCCCTTGACCTCACCGGGAACACCACCAACAATCCCGGAAAGTATGGAGAGATAAGTTTTGATGGAGAAAAACTTCATTTCCTTTACTTGGATGATATCCAAATCTACATGAGTTATATCAAAAACGGAGAAGTGATATTCCAAAACAAAACTTTTGAAATCGAATTGATCAACGAAGAGGAAAGGATCAGAGAAACCCAAGATGGGAGTCTTTCACTTACCCATTGGTATAGCAATTACTTTTTGCTGACAGGAAAACAGAAAGTCAGGTACCTAAATGCTGAAAACAAAGAAGAAACCAAAGAGGTATTTTTCTTGACCAAAATCAAAGTAGATGGAGACCAATATGTGCCTGAAGATGAAGAAGACTTGGGAAAAAACTGAAATTTGAAAGCGATGGTTGGCAGGTAGCAGTCCCAGTTCACAGCGGGTGGCAGCAATGGTCTGTAAGAAGTATTAAAGCTAAGAAATTCAAAAACCCTCGATGTGAATACCTGCAATCTGGATTAAAACCATATATAACTTGGAGTGAAGAACCATTTTATTGGCTATGTTCTGAATGACCGTAACTCTAAATGTTGTTTTTTGCTAGAGGTAAAGTAACTGACAATCTTAATTTTCAAATTTCAAATTTTTCAACCCAAACACCTTGAAACTTTTTATATTTGCACACAAAGCAAAGCCATGCAAAAAAGACTTGTTCTGGACCAACAGCAAATCGCGATCATTCTCAAGCGGTTCTGCCATCAGTTGATTGAAAACCACGATACTTTTGAAAATACCGTACTTTTAGGCTTACAGCCACGTGGCCCTATAGTTTTGGATAAAATCGTCAGGTTATTGGAAGAAATCGCAGGTGTAAAAGTTCCTTTCGGATATCTTGATGCGACCTTCCACAGGGATGATTTCAGAAGAAGGGATTTCCCATTGAAAGCCAACGAAACCAAAATAGATTTTCTGATCGAGGGTAAGAAAGTCGTACTGATCGATGATGTTCTTTATAAGGGCCGTTCCGTCAGGGCTGCATTGGATGCCATGATTGCATTTGGCAGGCCACAAAAAGTGGAACTGATGATCTTGATAGATCGCAAATATACCCGAGATTATCCCATCATGCCTGACTATTGCGGGGTGAAAGTCAACACCCTTGAAAGCCAATATGTTTCGGTGGAATGGGTGGAAAAAGGATTTGAAAAAGATGCCATTTGGATAACAGAAAAAGCATAAACTACACATGTCACAACTCAGCACAAGACACTTATTAGGCATCAAAGACATCAGTGAAAATGATATCCAACTAATTTTTGAGACAGCGGACAATTTCAAGGATGTACTCAACAGACCGATCAAAAAAGTACCCTCACTGAGAGACATCACCATTGCCAATATTTTTTTTGAAAATTCTACCCGCACAAGATTATCCTTTGAATTGGCAGAAAAAAGGCTTTCAGCAGATGTGATCAATTTTTCTTCTTCCAATAGTTCAGTCAAAAAAGGAGAGACGCTCATCGATACCGTCAATAACATACTCTCCATGAAAGTAGATATGGTGGTGATGAGACATTCAAGTCCCGGTGCTCCACACTTTCTTTCCAAAAACATCCAGGCCAATGTGGTCAATGCCGGAGATGGCACCCACGAGCATCCTACACAGGCACTTTTGGATGCTTTTTCAATCAGGGAAAAACTTGGGGATGTAGCAGGTAAAAAAGTTGCCATCATTGGAGACATCCTTCACTCCAGGGTAGCCCTTTCCAATATTTTCTGCCTGCAAAAACTCGGTGCCGAGGTCATGGTCTGCGGGCCGATCACTTTGCTCCCAAAACACATAGACAGCCTAGGGGTAAAAGTGGAATATGATGTCCAAAAAGCATTGGAATGGTGCGATGTGGCCAACGTTCTCCGAATCCAGCTTGAACGCCAGCAAATCAAATACTTCCCATCTTTGCGGGAATATTCACTTTATTTTGGCATCAATAAAAAAATGCTGGACGGGCTTGGCAAAAAAATCGTCATCATGCATCCAGGTCCGATCAACAGAGGTGTGGAATTGAATTCTGATGTTGCTGATGGAGAGCATTCCATAATTTTACAACAGGTAGAAAATGGAGTCGCCATAAGGATGGCGGTGCTGTATTTATTGGCTGGAGTCAGGTAATCCCAAAAAAAAACATGGTGAGACATTTACTGCCTCACCATGTTTTTTTTTGATCTATAGGATAATTTTTATTTAAATATAAACCCTGAGGGTCCTTTTCCGACTGTCAATGTTTTGACAAGAATTCCAAGAGGACTTAATATGAAAACGCTTCCATTTCCTTGAAAACCATTGTGCTCAGCAACATAAATTTCTTTGCCTTCTATTTTGAATCCGATTCCATAGATGCCATTACCGACATAAAAGGAAGGGTTTGTAACTTGTCCATTATTTACTGAAACTTTTGCTACTGCATCATCATAATCCGGCCAACCTGTAGAGGTCACGACAAATACCTCACTGCCCTCTCCCAATGCGATTATTGGCGTTGGATTTGTCAAAGGGATTTTTGTGGTTTTCACCACGGTATAGTTTCCGGGATTTACTTCATGAAAAAATACATTATTCTCGTCTGTGGCATAGAGGAACAATCTCCCTTCAATTTGCAAAAACTCTGAAGGAGTTCCTTCTACTGCAACACTAGCAGCCAAAGTTTCGGAAGCTATCGAAATCACATCAAACTTTTTGGCTGCAGAACACGCAACATAAATGAAATTTCCGGCCACAATCATCCCTTCAGGACGGCTTGAAACAGGGATTTTTTTTGCTATTGGCCCTCCATTCAAGTCATTGACCACTGCGATGTATGAATCAGGGTTGTTAAAATCACCATCATATGGCCCCCAATCACTGATAAAAAGTCTTTGATTGACAGAAACCAAGGACCTTGAATTATCTAATCCCAAACTAACGCCACCTACAAGACTGAAGTCTTTTGGAATCACAATTTCTACCTTCCCGGTATTTGCAACCAGATACAGTCTCCCCTCAGCTTCTACCATATCCTGGATCAATCCACCAAAAGGTCTGCTGTTTTTTGTCCGGAAAATATTTTCCTTGATCACTCCCGTAGCAGGACCATAATGAAAAACTTCACCGTCATTGACGCCAAAAGCACCTTCATTCATTATCAAAACCCCGTCTTCAAATTCACCTTTTGGCAAATCAACAGGATCAGTAGTATTTGTGGTACATGAGGAAGCAAAAATCGTAAGCCAAACCAATGGCAGCAGAAAGCGTGAATTTTTCATATTCTAACATTTAAATTAAATTGATAATTTCTCCCGGGCATAGCCCGGAGAGGCATCACTTGGTAATCAGTATTGAATAAGTTATTGATTTGGAATCCAATATTTCCTGAAAGTTTTCTATATGACCAATTACAATTGCTTCCTAAATCCCAAAGTTGATATGGTTCCAATCTTCCGGAACCATCTGTTCCGGTAAAGCGCTCCCCTACTCTTTGAAAATTAAGGAAAGTACTGAATACCCCTTTTCCAATACTGAATAAAGATTGGAACTTTTGTTCAGGGGTAAATGGCAATTGATTTCCTTTGCTTCGGTCATTTTCTGAAATATCTGTTTGGTTGATGGCTTGTGTCCAAGCATAGTTTGTAGTCAATGCCAAATTCCAATTTCGGATTTTTTGACTTAACTTCAAGCTATATTCAATACCTGAATTTTGCACCTCCCTGATGTTTTGAGGGTTCCATAAATTTCCTTTAGGCAGCCATATGATCCAATTATCAACTTTCATTCTATAATAGGTCATTCCTTGATTCAGATCAAAATTGTCTTTTTTGAAGGAATAGACCAGACCCATTTCTCCGCTCCAACTCTTTTCTGATTTCAGATCCTGATTTCCCCCCGGTACCCAAAATCGGTCATTCAATGTCGGAACTTTAAAACTTCTTGCCAAATTGGATTTGAAGAGAATTTGGCTAGATTGATTTTCCCACACTTGCCATTCGCCTCCAAGACTCGGCGTAAATGGTGCAATTTTTCTATCAAACACCATTTGCCTGAGGTTGAAAGAAAAAGACAACTTTTCATTAGGCTGAAAATTGGTGGATTGGTATAATTCTATCCTTGACTCTTGGGCTCGAAAGGTGCTCAAATTACCAACAATATAGGTATATCTGATACCGGTTTTTGAATTCCAATTTCTGCCGATTTCCCAATCCATATCTGCTGCAAGAAAATATTGGATCGTCTGATTGCGTGAAGTATTAAAAACCTGATCATCTCTTACCAGGCCGCTTTTTAGGTTCCAAACTTTGTTTTTTGAGAAATGAAAATAATCCAAAACCCACCTCAAATTAGTATCAGTCTGAAAGTCTTTGGTATTGGATCCCATTATCGGTTGGATTTCCCTTTCGGTCCCATTCCACCAAATCGATGAACTGATGAAGTTTTTGGAATTGATTTTCCACGCTAAATCCTGGATTCCACCTTGCTGGATCACCTTGGCATGATCCTGCCTTTCCATGGGTGTACCGAATTTTGTGATGTTCAGAAACGGAAAATCATTTTCTGAGAAATTCCGGTAAACCCTTGTTCTAGCTGAAAACTGTTGGTTCGAAAAGCCATATTCTAATTGTTGGTTCCATCTCCCAAAACTCCCAAATAAAGATCCAATCCGGACCTGATGACCTTCGCCAAATTTAAGTTTATTGGTCAAATGCACAGCTCCTCCAATAGCATCCGTTCCGTAAAGCGCCCCTCCACTCCCAAAATGGACAGAAGCCTGATCAAATCCTCCAACAGGAATAATTGAAAAATCCGACTGCCCCAATGAGGGGCTGTTTATCGGAAGTCCATTCCAAAATACAGCATTGTGTCCGGCTGAAGTACCCCGCATAGTCAAAGAAGATAGCATACCTGATCCATATTGGCGGAGAAACAATCCCGTCCGCTGCTGTAAGAAATCTGAAAATGGTAAGCCTTGGAAATTTATCAATTCAGCTTCAGTGATTGTATTGACCTTATTTCCAAATGTATATTTCTCAATTTCAGGTGAAAAAACTTCCACGGAAGGCAAAGAAACAGTATCCGGATCTGATATTTCAGTTCCATTACCCAACCACCTTGACTCTTCAGAATTTAAATACTGAGGTGACAAAGTCCGGAAAAAGCAAACAAACAGGAAAACCAACAACTTTAAAATGATTCGAATAGAACAATTATTTATTCCAAAGCCAAATGCTAGAAATTGGTAGAGAAGAAAACCAAAGGTTCACCCAATTGAGAATGAAGAATTTTGAATTTAAAGGATTCAAAACCCAAATATTGGAAAGCCATCAAAGGACAATCCCATTCTTGCCAATTGTTTTTGTGAAAACCACCTGCTTTTACCTCAGCCCTTCACCCGAAAGCTTTGAACAATATGAAAAATGGCAGGTCTCCTGGCTTCCCTGGATTTACCGGCCTTCTTGTGCGACGCATCACACAATGGCAATGGAGGAGGGTAAATCACTATTCCGATTGGTTCAGAATGGGGTTACAGTTGCGGGGACAGCTCCGGTATTTCACCGAATTCCCTTTTCATCCCGAGAGCCTGATGAAGGTTCGGGAACCATAATTCTGAAACAAACATAGCCAAAGATATTTTTAGACAGGTTAATTGTGTGATTATTTTTTGTACAAAAGCCACAATTGAAAATAGACTTTGGCTTCGGGTGTTATATTTGGAAAACATTTGCTGACACTTTCGAGATGAAAATCCCCCTGCTTCATTCTTTTTATTCTTGCTTCTATTTCGCCTTTCCCATTTTTATAATCCTTTTTTCCTGTCAATCTCCAAAAGAAATCAAAGAACTTGACTTGGTCGAAATCCCAAATTCATATGCAAAGGGCTTTGCTATATTTCAGGGAGAAGGATTTAAAGTTCTTGAGGTTCGGCATGCATTTCCGGATAAACATCCTCCTTTTCGTTATTTGGTCAAAGAAAATTCTGATTTGAAATTGGATGAGGCCGGGTTTGATGCTGTTATTTCACTGCCAATATCGAAGGTAGTGCTGACTTCCACGACCCACATTCCTCATTTGGATTATTTGGAGGCTTCAGATTTATTGAGAGGATTTCCTGATCTGGATTTGATTTCCTCTCCAAAGACAAGAAAATTGATTGACGCCGGAAAAGTCTCCGATTTAGGTAAAGGAGCTCAGGCGAATATTGAAAAGATCATTGAACTCGATCCAGATTGGGTGATGATTTCAACTTTGGGGGAAGACTTGAAAAACATAGAAATCCTAAAATCAGCCAAAATTCCTGCATTCATTAATGGAGAATACGTAGAGCAACACCCTCTAGGTAGGGCAGAATGGATCAAGTTTACAGGGGTATTATTGGGGAAATTAGAAGAAGCAAAAACTGTATTTTCCAAAATCGAATCCGAATACAATCAAGCTTCGGAATTGGTAAAAGAATTGCCGGAAAACAAACCAAAAGTAATGGCAGGAGTCATGTATAAGGACATCTGGTATGTACCTGGAGCGGACTCTTGGGGAGCAAGATTGCTGGAAGTAGCAGGTGGTGAATACCTTTTTAAAGACCAAAAAGGAACAGGAAGCGCACAGTTGAGTTATGAATATGTATTAGAAGTGGCCCAAGAATCGGACTTTTGGCTGGGAGCTTCGGATTTCAAGACATTGGTTGAAATGAAGTATGCAGACCCAAGATATTCTCATTTTGATGCTTTCCAAAATGGAAACGTATATACCTATACCTTAAAAAAAGGTCCGACAGGCGGTTTGGAATACTTCGAGTTGGGGTATTTAAGGCCGGATTTGATTCTTCGGGATTTGATCAAAATTCTGCATCCAGATTTATTACCGGATTATTCCCTGTATTTTTATAGTAAACTGGATGAAAAATAAACCCACCTATTTCCTTTTTCTGTCCGGCATTTTTATTTGCCTACTGCTTTTCGCAGTGAATCTGGCGAGTGGATCAGTTTTGATTCCGATTCAAGAGGTGATGGGGAGGTTTATCGGGGGAGGATTTTCAAAAAGTTCTTGGGAAACCATCGTAATGGGTTATAGGGTACCCAAAGCATTTACAGCGATTTTAGCAGGAATCGGGCTTTCTTTGAGTGGTCTTCAGATGCAGACTTTCTTCCGAAATCCACTGGCAGGACCATATGTGTTGGGAATCAGTTCTGGTGCAGGCTTGGGAGTTGCGCTATTGGTCATGGCAGGTTCGGCTTTTGGATGGTCCATGTATTCGGGAGGATTTGGAATCTGGGCAATCGTATTTTCTGCCACTGCCGGGTCGATTTTGGTTTTGTTATTGATGAGTGTTACAGCCTGGAAAGTCAACGACAGCATGACATTACTCATCGTAGGTTTGATGTTTGGCTCTGCTGTTTCGGCTTTGATTTCAGTATTATCGTACTTTTCGGGGGCAGAGCAACTGAAGATGTTTACCATCTGGTCTATGGGAAGTCTCGGAAGTACCCAACCTGATCAGTTATTGGCTTTTTTAATTGTTGTTTTACTGGGATTGATTCCTTTGTTGATCAATCTCAAATCATTTAACGCCATGCTTCTCGGCGAAGCATACGCAGTCAGCATGGGTATAAACATCCAAAAGCTTAGATGGGCTATGATTGTCAGTACAGGGATTTTGGCGGGGTCAGTGACAGCTTTCTGTGGGCCAATCGCCTTTATCGGAATTGCTGTTCCGCACATGGCGAGGTTGGTTTTCAAAACAGGGGATCACCGGATCCTTTTTCCCGCCTCAGCTTTGATCAGCGCTGCAGTTCTATTGGCATGCGATACGATCAGTCAGTTACCCGGCAGTGCACAGACTTTACCAATCAATGCAGTCACTTCTTTGGTGGGTGCACCGATGGTCATCTGGTTGATTCTAAAGAGGAATTTCAGTAAGGAGTTTTAGGAAAATTGAAAATATAAGATTTGAAAAACCATAACCAACATAATTAACCTTGTCCATTCAAAATTCCATATTGCAGGCAAACGATCTTTCCTTAGGGTATAAAAAAGGCAAGAAGTCTAATATTGTTGCAGAGCAAATTTCCTTTTCTTTAAAAAAAGGAAAACTCACTTGTCTGCTTGGCCCAAATGGTGTTGGTAAATCCACCTTGATCAAGACAATCATGGGACAGGTTCCTGCTCTGAAAAATCAGGTCTATTTGGACAATAAACCCACAGATTTATTTTCAATCAAAGACCTGGCAAAAAAAATAGCTGTCGTCCTAACAGAAAAAATCAGCAGCGGCAATCTCACGGTTGAAGAGATTGTGTCTTTGGGCAGAATTCCACATACAGGTTGGTCTGGATATTTATCAGAAAATGATCGGGAAAAAGTAAGCCAAGCAATCCGTTCTACGCATATCAATTACATTCAGGACAGACCATTAAGCGAACTCAGTGATGGCCAATTGCAGAAAGTAATGATTGCAAGGGCATTGGCACAGGATGGCGAAATATTGATTTTGGATGAACCCACGGCACATTTAGACCTCATAAACAGGTTTGAGATCATGCATTTGCTCAGAGATATCGCAAAAAATGAAAACAAAGCCGTGCTCGTGGTGACACACGACCTAGACATAGCCATCGATACAGCCGATGAATTTTGGTTAATGCAATGTGGAATGCCTTTGGTCTGTGGAAGTCCTGAAGACCTGATACTCCAAGGAAGCATCGACCTTTTACTTCCAAATGAAACCCTCAAATTCGATATATCTGTAGGGAAAGTTCAAGAATCAACAATTTTCAGATACCCGCAAATTGATGGGCCGGAGGAAACCGTGAAATGGGTGAAATCCGCTTTAAGGAAAAATAAAATCAATCAGCAGGGCAAATCTATTTCTATTGAAAAAGATGGTAATCAAATTTCCTATATTTTAAAGACTAATACAGAAATAATCCGATTTGAATCAATCTCCTCGCTGATTAGCCAACTCAATTATTTTGAAAATGATATTTCGATGCCATCATAAAATTTATTGACTTGATATTCCAATTTTCTCCCATTCTCAAGATGAGTTTCTGAAATTCTCCAAAAGTTAGGTTTGTAAATTTTACATTTTTTTATTTAACTTGTAAGACAAACATAAAAATTTTATAAAACATGAGTTTTGAAATCAAATCATCTGGAGAAGCTTATGATGTGATTATCGTAGGTTCCGGTGCCGGTGGCGGTATGGCTTCCAAAATTCTTTCTGAGGCAGGACTATCAGTTGCTGTATTGGAAGCAGGAGGCGATTTTGATCCGGCAAAAGACGAGGATAGGACCCAATTGAGACCACCTTGGGAATCTCCGAGAAGGGGAAGCGGAACCAGGATCAGGCCTTTTGGTGATTTTGACCAGGCTATTGGCGGTTGGGACATCGAAGGAGAACCTTATACTAATGTCAAAGGAACCCAATTTGATTGGTTCAGATCTAGAATGCTGGGCGGCAGAACCAATCACTGGGGAAGGATTTCGCTACGTTTTGGTCCCAATGATTTCAAAAGAAGCAGTATTGATGGGATGGGAGATGATTGGCCGATAGGTTATGATGATGTCAAGCCATATTATGATAAAGTAGATAAACTGATCGGGGTTTTTGGCTCAAAAGAGGGGATTTACAATGAACCTGATGGATTTTTCCTTCCTCCTCCGAAGCCAAGGCTACATGAAATGTTTATCATGAAAGGAGCAAAAAAAGCAAATATGCCGGTAATTCCCGGAAGGCTTTCAATGCTGACCCGTCCGATAAACAATGAAAGAGGAGTTTGCTTTTTCTGTAATCAATGCAACAGGGCCTGTCAGGCATATGCGGATTTTTCCTCAGGAACAGTCTTGATCAAGCCTGCTATGAAAAAAGGCAAAGTGGAGTTATACACCAACGCCATGGTCAGGGCAGTCACAACCGATGATACCGGTAAAGCCACCGGCGTTTCCTATGTCAGCAAAATAGACATGAAGGAATACAAGCTTAAATCTAGGGTGGTTGTTTTGGGCGCATCAGCCTGCGAATCTTCCAGGATAATGCTCAACTCCAAATCAAAATCCCATCCAAATGGAATCGGCAACAGTAGCGGGGTAGTAGGGAAATATCTTCATGATTCCACAGGTGCGGATAGAATGGGAATTCTTCCTGACTTGATCGATAGAGAAAGATACAACGAGGACGGTGTCGGCGGCATGCACGTGTATACACCTTGGTGGCTGGACAACAAGAAGCTTGATTTTGCAAGAGGTTACCATATTGAATATTGGGGAGGAATGTCGATGCCATCCTATGGAATAGGATTTTCGATGGATACCATGAGAAAATATTTGAAGGATGAATTTGGCAACCCAAGTCCAAACGGGGGATATGGCGAAGGCTTGAAGAAGGATATACGCAGATCATATGGGTCTATGGTGGGCATGTCAGGAAGAGGTGAAAGTATTCCAAGAGAGACAAACTATTGTGAAATCGACCCAAATGTGGTTGACAAATTCGGCATACCTGTGCTACGATTCCATTACAAATGGTCTGACCAAGAAATCAAGCAGGCAAAACACATGCAGGATACCTTTGAAGAAATCCTTACCAATTCTGGTGCTGTCCTATTGGGTCAAAAACCGGGAGCTGATACCATGTATGGATTGGCCACGCCAGGAAGGATCATCCATGAAGTCGGAACCACAAGGATGGGGAATAATCCTGCAACTTCGGTTTTGAACAGTAACAGCCAAGCCCACGACTGCAAAAATCTATTTGTGGTGGATGCAGGTCCGTTTGTATCACAAGCAGATAAAAACCCAACTTGGACCATTTTGGCCTTGTCTTGGAGAACTTCAGATTTTATTATCAGTGAATTGAAAAAGAAAAACATATAATTCAGGAGCTATGAATAGAAGAGACAACCTCAAACTCCTTTTTGCCGGGTCATTGGCATCCGGATTCCTTTTGACCAATTGTAAACCGGAGGACAAAGCTGCAGATATGAGTCCGCAGATTTCCGGGGGTACTATGGGAGGAAGAATTGAAGCTGAAAATATCAGAGATCAAAAACTCCTTTCGGAAACCTTCTTTACAGAGGAAGAAAGAAAAAAACTTGATCTCCTGGTGGATATTATTATGCCCGCAGGTGAGGATTCAGGCAGTGCAACTGATGCAGGTGTTCCTGATTTCATTGAATTTATGATGAAAGATTATACTGCCTATCAAACACCGATGCGCGGTGGATTGATGTGGCTGGACCATTATAGCGATGATAATTACGGAAAAAAATTCCTCGAACTTTCAGAAACTGAAAGAATGGAAATCATTGATTTGATCGCTTGGCCTGAAAAAGCAAAACCTGAAATGGAAGGCGGCGTCAAGTTCTTCAACATGCTCAGAAACTTAACTTCAACGGGATATTTCACTTCTGAGATAGGATTCAATTACTTGGGATATGTAGGAAACAGACCAAATGTATGGGATGGTGTTCCTGAGGAAGTCATGAAAAAACATGGCTTTGCCTACGAGGAAAAATACATTCCTCTTTACTTAAAGCCTGAAGAAAGGGCAACAGTCGCTGTTTGGGACGATGAGGGAAATCTGATTGGATAACATTAATTAAACTTTCTTTATTGAATTTCAAAAAAGCCATTGTTTGACAATGGCTTTTTTATTGAAAATCCTGTCTTGAGGAAATCACTTTCCATTTCCATATAATTAAGGTTTAGAAATTGATTTTTAAATTTTTTGAAAAGACAAATTTCTATTAACTAACTTATTTGTGAAATTGATTTTTAACTGTATTTTTCGGAAAAATCATTTTATGAAAAAAGTAAAAATCATTTTACTCTTTAGCCTATTATTTATTCTTAAGAATCCTGTATTTGCTCAGAGCAATTTTTTGTCCGCAAAGATTGTAAATGCTATAGGTGACACAATCCAAGGAGAAATTGATTACAGAAATTGGGATAAAAATCCGAACAAAATCACCTTTAAAAGCCTTGATCAAAAGGAAATACTAGAATTCACCCCGAAAGACATTCAAAGCTTTTTGGTTTCTGATGAAGTATATCTCAGTGCAAGGGTGGAAACCGAGAGGATTGGAAACAATCAATTTGACCAAAGCCCTACCATTGAAACGACCTTAGAAACTGTTTTTTTACAGACTATAATAGCAGGAGAAAAAAGCTTGTTTTTATATAAAAATGAGGCTTCAAGGGAAAATTTCTATATTAAAGATAACGGGGAGTATTATTTACTCAAATACAAGAAATACAACAAAGTGCAAACTGTAAATGGGGCAACCCGAAGCTACACAGCAGAAAACAAATTCTTTCTGGGACAACTTGGGGCATATCTGAATGGTTGTCCTGATATTCAATAAGACATCAATATCACACAATATAAAAAGGAAAGCTTAAGCAGGTTGATCGTCAGGTATAATGAATGTACCGGCACTGAAATCAAATTTGAAAAACCGAAAGAAAAGACACTTACCAAATTTGGGGTTTTGGGAGGGGTATCGATGACTAGTTTATCATTCACAGGGGCCAACCATCCAAATTTGACCGAAGCTGACTATGGTATTTCAATTAACCCGGTCCTTGGTTTATCAGTAGATTTTATTTTCCCAAGAAATATGAGAAAATGGGGATTTTCAAATGAATTAATGTTGGCAGGGTACCAATTCCAAGGAAACAACATAAACGAAATCACCGATTACCTAATAGAGCATTCCGAGACTAAATTTGAATATACCCAAATCAAAATCAACAGCATGCTACAATACAGCATATATTTGAATTCAACTGAGCTATTTTTCCATGGTGGGATGTCCTTTGGATTTGCTGTCAGTGAAACTAATCAGGAGTACATCCAGACTTTTTTTTATCAAACGGTAACATCTGAAACCCGGAAAGCGGTGGACACTTTCAGAGTTGGAGAAATGGGGTTTTTATTTGGAACAGGGATTCGTCTCGGTAAAATATCAGGAGAGATCCGTTATGAAAACGGAAATGGTATGTCTGATATCCCATCATTATCATCTCCTACCAATAAAGTATTTGTATTAATTGGCTACAGATTTTAAAAAACAAAAATTCAGAAATACATCTAGATAGCTTCCATAAAAACAAAAAGCAGCTTTTCAGCTGCTTTTTGTTCAATTTATTTTCAAATAATTTCTCAGGATTTTTTCTTAGGGAAAATGGCAGAATCACCCAATTGCTCTTCAATTCTCAACAATTGGTTATACTTTGCCATCCTATCAGAACGGGAAGCAGAACCGGTCTTGATTTGTCCACAATTGGTCGCAACAGCCAAATCAGCTATTGTAGCATCTTCGGTTTCTCCGGATCTATGAGACATAACGGCAGTAAATCCTGCTTTATGAGCCATAGATACAGCCTTCAAAGTTTCAGTCAGTGTTCCAATCTGATTTACTTTCACCAAAATAGAGTTGGCAGATTTTTCTTTAATACCTCTTTCAAGGAATTTAACATTAGTTACAAAAACATCATCTCCAACCAATTGTACTTTATCACCGATTTTAGCGGTTAGCATCGCCCATCCTGCCCAATCGTCCTCTGAAAAGCCATCTTCTATAGAATCAATCGGATACTTTTGAGTTAACTCTGTCAAGTATTCAACTTGTTCTTCACGGGTTCTTATTTTCCCGTTTGGTCCTTCAAATTTGGTATAATCATATTTCCCATCTTTGTAAAACTCAGTAGCCGCACAATCAAGGGCTATAGTAACATCCTCTCCCGCTTTGTAGCCGGCATTTTTGATTGCATCCAATACACAAGCTAAAGCTTCCTCAGTTCCACCCGAAAAATTCGGAGCAAAACCACCTTCATCACCAACAGCTGTGCTTAATCCTTTATCATGAAGGATTTTTTTCAAATGGTGGAAAATCTCAGCACCCATTCTGATTGCTTCTGAAAAACTTGAAGCACCCACTGGTCTTACCATAAATTCTTGAAAGGCAATCGGTGCATCAGAGTGAGAACCTCCGTTGATGATATTCATCATAGGTACAGGAAGTGTATTGGCATTGACACCGCCAACGTATCTGTATAAGGGCTGACCTGCCTCCATAGCGGCAGCTTTAGCTACTGCAAGCGAAACACCGAGGATTGCATTTGCACCAAGTTTGCCTTTGGTAGGCGTTCCATCCAAATCAATCATGATTTGATCTATGAAATTTTGCTCAAAAACACTCATTCCAAGAAGTTCCGGAGCGATGACATCATTTACGTTGGAAACAGCCTTCAAAACACCTTTTCCAAGGTACTTACTTTTATCTCCATCGCGAAGTTCTACTGCTTCATTTATACCCGTTGAGGCGCCACTCGGAACTGCCGCCCTTCCAAAAGCTCCGGTTTCGGTATATACATCCACCTCAATTGTAGGATTTCCTCGGGAATCTAAAATTTGTCTTGCATGAATCGATTGAATCAATGTCATAATGTTAAAGGTTTAAGAGTTTTAATTTTTATTGATTAAAGAGATAAAATCATCAAATAGATATCTTGAATCATGTGGTCCGGGTGAGGACTCAGGATGATATTGTACCGAAAAAGCAGGTTTATTCGTTAATTTAATCCCTGCTACGGTATTGTCATTGAGGTGAACATGGGTCATTTCTACGATATCGCTTTTTTCAACATCCTCTCTATTGACCACAAATCCGTGATTTTGGGAAGTGATTTCACTTTTACCGGTTTGAAGGTTTTTAATTGGATGGTTCAATCCTCTATGACCATGGTGCATTTTATAGGTTGAAATACCACAGGCTTCAGCAAGGATCTGATGCCCAAGACAAATCCCAAACAACGGTTTATTTGTATCCAAAATGTCTTTGGTTGTTTTAACCGCGTATTCCATTACAGCAGGGTCACCAGGACCATTAGAAAGAAAATACCCATCAGGATTCCATTTTTCCATTTCAGCTAAAGATGTTTTTGCCGGAAAAACTTTACAGTAAACCCCACGGTCAGCTAGGTTCCTAAGAATATTTCTTTTGATGCCAAAATCAAGACACGCGACTTTGATGGCTGAAGATTCTTCACCAAAAAAATAAGGAACACCTGTGGACACTTGAGATGAAAGTTCCAATCCATTCATGTCCGGAACTAGATTCAATTCAGCTTTAAGACCTGCTAAATCGTCCTCAAATTCGGAGCTGATAATGGCATTCATAGCGCCTTTGGAACGGAGATGCCTTACAAGTTTCCTTGTGTCTATATCTGCAATACCGGTTATTCCATATTTTACTAGGTAATCTTGCAATGAACCGTTGGCGTCCAGTCTACTAAAAATTTCAGAAAAACTATTTACTACAATACCCGCAATTGTAGGATGGTCTGATTCGACTTCCGAATCTATGACACCATAATTTCCGATATGAGAGGTTGTGGTGACAACTATTTGCCCGGTATATGATGGGTCGGTGTAGATCTCCTGATACCCGGTCATTCCTGTGTTAAAACAAATTTCACCGCCGTTGGTACCTTTTCTTCCAATGAGAGATCCATGGAAAATAGTACCATCAGCCAAAAGAAGAGTTGCTTTTTGTTTGTTCATCGTTATTTTTTGGACTTGTCAAAGTTAAGGATTTTTGGAGTATTAGCCTTGGTAATTTAAACAGGAAATAAAAAAAGGGATTGAACCAAAGTCCAATCCCCTTATATTTAGAATTTCCTGACATGAATTATTCACCAGTATTTTCTTCTTTGGTTTCATCAGCTTTAGCTGCAGGTGCATCCACAGAATCAGTAGCTTTAGGAGTGCTTCTTCTACTTCTTCTTGTAGTCTTTTTAGCAGGCTGAGCGTCTTTCAACATCAATTCGTTGAAATCCACCAATTCAATGATACACATCTCTGCATTATCACCAAGTCGGAAGTTTGTTTTGATGATTCTTGTGTAACCACCTGTTCTAGTTCCAACTTTTTCTACAACATCTCCAAACAAGGCTTTGATACCTTCTTTGTTTTGAAGGTAGGAAAATACTATCCTTCGGTTATGGGTTGTATCTTCTTTTGCTCTGGTAATCAGAGGCTCTACATATTTTCTTAGCTCCTTTGCCTTGGCAAGCGTAGTAGAAATACGCTTATGAAGAATCAGGGAAGTTGCCATATTTGAAAGCATTGCCTTCCTATGACTGGCTGTCCTGCCAAGGTGGTTGAATTTCTTACCGTGTCTCATTTTAAATTATTCTTCATCAAGTTTATACTTAGACAAATCCATTCCAAAGGTCAGGCTCTTTTCCTGAATCAATTGCTCTAATTCTGCAAGTGATTTTTTTCCAAAATTTCTGAACTTCATCATATCTGAAATCTCCAGTTTAGCAAGATCACCTAGTGTTCTCACATCTGCAGCTTTCAGGCAGTTGAATGCCCTAACAGAAAGGTCCAAATCACTCAAAGGAGTTTTAAGGAGTTTTCTCATGTGAAGGAATTCTTCATCGATTGGTTCTGGTTCAGAAACACCTGTTGAATCCAAGACCATGGTTTGGTCAGAAAACAACATGAAATGTTGGATAAGGATTTTAGCTGATTCTTGAAGTGCTTTTTCTGGATGGATGGAACCGTCAGTAGTCACTTCCAAGATTAACTTTTCAAAGTCAGTCTTTTGTTCAACCCTGGTGTTTTCCACGCTATATTTCACATTCTTAATAGGTGTGAAAATGGCATCGATTGGAATTACTCCGAAGATCTGCTCTTTTGGTTTAGATTCTTCAGCAGGAAGATAACCCCTGCCTTTTTCAACTGTCAATTCAATTTCGAAACTCTTTTTGTCATCAAGATGACAGATAATCAGCTCCGGGTTCAATACTTCGAAAGAAGAAGTGAACTTGGCGATATCTCCTGCAGTGAAAACAGACTGGTTTTTAACCTCAACAGTGATTTTTCCGTCGATAGAATCGTGGACTTTTTTAAATCTAACTTGTTTGAGGTTCAGAATGATATCAGTCACATCTTCAACAACGCCCTCGATTGTAGAAAATTCATGTACTACCCCAGGAAGCTTCACAGAAGTGATCGCATAACCTTCCAATGAGGATAAAAGTATTCTCCTCAAGGCATTACCGATGGTGACCCCGTAGCCCTTTTCAAGAGGCTTGAAGGTGAATAGACCGTGAAAATCATCGGCTTTTTCCATTACCACTTTCTCGGGCATTTGAAATGCTAATATGGACATATCAATAGTTCTGTTTAAGTCTGAAAGTAATTATTTAGAGTAAAGTTCGACGATCAACTGTTCCTTGATATTCTCAGGAATATCATCTCTGCTTGGAATCGATACAAACTTACCTGCCAAAGAGGTATTATCCCACTCTAGCCAAGAATAACGCGAACTTCTACCTGCAAGGCTATTAGTAATAGCTTCTAGAGATTTTGATCGCTCTCTAACAGAAACTACATCACCCGGCTTTAGGGTATAAGATGGAATATTGACTAGTTCACCATTGACGAGAATATGCTTGTGAGAGACAAGTTGTCTTGCTCCCCTTCTCGTAGGGGCGATACCTAATCTATAAACTGTATTGTCTAATCTTGATTCTAGCAACTGAAGAAGGTTTTCACCAGTAATACCTTGTTTTCTTGAAGCAATATCAAACATTTTTGCAAACTGTCTTTCCAATACACCATAGATGTATTTAGCTTTCTGCTTTTCAGCAAGCTGAATAGCATATTCAGATTGTTTTTTTCTTCTACCTCTTCCGTGCATTCCCGGAGGGTAATTTTTCTTTTGGAGAGCTTTGCTATATCCTTCGATAGGCTCACCGAATCTTCTGGCTATCTTTGCCTTTGGACCTGTATATCTTGCCATTATATATCTTCTTTAAGAAATTATACTCTTCTACGTTTTGGAGGACGACATCCATTGTGTGGTAGTGGGGTCACATCCACGATGGTGGTTACATCTAATCCTACATTTTGCAAAGTTCTGATTGCAGACTCACGTCCTGCACCTGGTCCTTTTACAAAAACCTCAATTTTTCTCAATCCAAGGTCATATGCAACTTGTCCGCAATTTTGAGCGGCCATTTGTGCTGCATAAGGAGTGTTCTTTTTTGAGCCTCTGAATCCCATTTTACCGGCAGAAGCCCAAGAGATCACTTGACCAGAATTATTGGTAATAGAGATGATGATGTTGTTAAAAGAAGCTTTGATGTGCACTTGCCCAACCGCCTCAACTTTAACTACTCTTTTTTTACCTTTAGCTTTATCGTTTCTTTTCTGAGCCATAATCTAATTCAAGATTTATTTAGTTGCTTTTTTCTTATTAGCAACAGTCTTTCTCTTACCTTTTCTTGTTCTCGCGTTATTTTTGGTTTTTTGACCACGGACAGGTAAACCTTTTCTATGCCTCAAACCTCTATAACAACCAATATCCATCAATCTTTTGATGTTTAATTGGATCTCAGACTTCAAAGCGCCTTCGGTTCTGAATTCCTCAGCAATTATTGTTCTGATAGCGGTTGATTCATCATCATCCCACTCACCTGCTTTCTTGTCAAAAGAAATTCCCGCTTTGTTCAGGATAGATCTCGCTGAGCTCCTACCGATTCCGAAGATGTAGGTCAAGCCGATCTCACCACGCTTGTTGTCTGGTATGTCAACACCTGCAATTCTTGCCATAATGATTAACCTTGTCTTTGTTTAAACTTAGGATTCTTCTTGTTGATTACATAAAGTTTTCCATTTCTTCTGATAACTTTACAATCAACACTTCTTTTTTTGATTGATGCCTTTACTTTCATGACATTTTATTTGTATCTGTAAACGATTCTACCTTTTGAAAGATCATATGGAGAAAGTTCTAATTTCACTTTGTCTCCAGGAAGGATCTTGATATAATTCATTCTCATTTTACCTGAAATATGTGCAATCAACTGATGACCATTTTCAAGTTCCACTTTAAACATTGCATTAGACAATGCTTCTACTATTGTACCATCTTGCTCTATCGATGTCTGTTTAGCCATATTTAGAATTTGAAATTTTCTTCTATGTATTGATGTGTAGTTAAAATTTCCGTTCTATCCTCAAATATTGCTACAGTATGCTCGTAATGAGCAGACTGCTTCCTATCTGCCGTTCTGATAGTCCATCCATCTCTTTCTTGAACAATATTCCTGGTACCCAGATTAACCATCGGTTCGATGGCTAAAACCATACCTGCCTTAAGAAGAGGTCCACTTCCTTTTTTTCCATAATTAGGAACTTCAGGAGCTTCATGGAGGCTTTTGCCCAAACCATGACCTACCAATTCTCTAACAACAGTGTAGCCTTTTGCCTCTACAAATTTTTGAATAGAGAATCCTATGTCACCAATTCTATTGCCAAATACGGCTTTTTCAATACCTAAATATAAAGAGTCCTTCGTTGCTTTGAGCAATGACAATACTTGGGGAGAAACTTCACCGACAGGGTAAGTATAAGCGCTATCGCTATGAAAACCTTGGTGAAAGACTCCACAATCTACTGAGATTATATCGCCATCTTTCAAAACATAACTACCGGGAAAACCATGTACCACTACCTCATTGACTGAGATACATAGAGAAGATGGAAATCCATTGTAGCCTTTAAAGGAAGGTATACCGTTATTATCACGAATATACTCCTCTGCTATTTTGTCAAGAAAAGAGGTCTTTACCCCTTCTTTAATATGTTTGGCCACTTCACCGTGGGCCTTTCCTAAAATTTGAGCACCTTGTTTGATTATTTGAACTTCCTCAGAAGTTTTATAATGAATCATACTGCTGCAGCGTAATTAGTAGGATTATTTTTCATATTTCCACTCTTCATCATTCCTTCATAGTGCCTCATCAACAAATAACTTTCTATCTGTCTTAGAGTATCCATAATGACACCTACCATGATTAAAAGGGAAGTGCCACCATAGAATTGAGCAAATTCACCACCAACTCCTGCAATGATTGCGAAAGCAGGAAGTATAGCTATTATGGAGAGGAGCAATGATCCAGGAAGCGTGATTCTTGAGATTATATTGTCTATAAAATCTGATGTAGGAGCTCCAGGTTTGATACCAGGTACAAATCCTCCATTTCTCTTAAGGTCTTCAGCAATTTGTTCAGGATTAACTGTGATTGCTGTATAAAAGAACGTAAAGAGAATAATCATGGTAGCAAATACAAGGTTATATTGCCATGAGGTGAAATCACTGAATGTACTGCCGATATAATTGGCTATGTCACTTTCAGAAGACCAAATTTGAGCAATAAGAGCCGGTAAAAACATCAGAGATTGAGCGAAAATGATAGGCATAACTCCAGAGGCATTTACCTTAATTGGTATATACTGTCTTTGTCCGCCATAAACCTTTCCACCAACAACCTGTTTTGCATATTGAACCGGAATTCTTCTTGTGGCTTCAGTCATAGCAACGACGCCAAGAACAACAAAGAACAATACTGCAGCTTCTATCAAGAGCAAGAGCATCCCTGAAGTACCTTTAGATAAAACCTCTGCAATGATTGCACCGGGAAATCTCGAAATAATACCAATCATAATTAACATTGATATACCATTTCCAATTCCTTTTTCGGTAATCTTCTCCCCAAGCCACATACAAAACATGGTGCCGGCTGTAAGAAGTACAAGAGAACTGAACATGAAGAGGGTAGTCGATACCATTACCGCCCCTGTTGGGAGGATTGTAGCAGTAATATAGCCCACACCTTGGGCAATGGTAATCAAAATTGTGAGAACCCTAGTAAATTGATTGATTCTTTTCCTACCAGATTCACCTTCTTTTTGAAGTTTTTGAAAATAGGGAACTCCAACAGTCAATAACTGTAGCACAATTGAAGCGGAGATATATGGCATGATACCTAGCCCAAAGATAGAAGCATTGCTGAATGCTCCACCTAAGAAAGTATCTATCAAACCAAAAATACCTTCCGGAGCATCACCTAGTTTAGAAGGATCTACACCAGGCAATACAATAAAGGACCCTAATCTAAATACAACTAGGAACCCAATTGTATTTAGTATCCTGATCCTTAGATCTTCAATAGAAAAGATATTCTTAACTGTTGAGATAAACTTTTTCATTTATTTAAAGCTTGTTTACTGTTCCGCCAACTTTTTCAATAGCTTCCACAGCAGAAGCAGAGAATAAGTGTGCACTTACATTTAATTTAGCTGTAAGTTCGCCTCTACCTAACACTTTTACAACATCTTTTTTTGAAACCAATCCATGTTCTACCAAAGTATCAAATGAAATAGTATTCAAGTTGAATTCAGTAGCCAGACTTTGGATTACATCCAAGTTGATCGGCTTATGAACAGTAGTGTTAAGACTTTTGAACCCAAACTTTGGAACCCTTCTTTGAAGTGGCATTTGACCACCTTCGAATCCAAGCTTTGATTTATAACCTGACCTTGATTTGGCACCTTTGTGACCTCTTGTTGAGGTCCCACCTTTTCCTGATCCAGTTCCTCGTCCGATTCTTTTACTTGATTTAATCGAGCCTTCTGCCGGTTTTAATGTATGTAATTTCATAATTAAGCTTCCTCCACTTTTACAAGGTGACTAACTTTTCTAACCATTCCAACAATTGCAGGATTGCTTTCAATCTCTACAGATTTGTTGATCTTACCAAGTCCAAGCGCCACAATAGTTGCTTTTTGGTCCTTAGGTCTCTTTATGGTACTTTTTGTCTGAGTAATCTTGATCTTTCCCATTTTGATTAACCGTTAAAGACTTTAGACATTTTAACTCCTCTTTGCTGAGAAACTGCAATAGCATCTCTTAACTGTACTAAGGCATCAATAGTAGCTTTAACCACGTTATGTGGGTTAGAAGAACCTTTTGATTTGGCCAAAACGTCAGTTACCCCTGCACTTTCTAGTACTGCACGCATCGCACCACCTGCGATTACACCTGTACCAGCGGCAGCAGGTTTTATTAGGACAAAACCACCACCGAATTTTCCTAATTGTTCGTGAGGAATAGTACCTTTCAATACCGGAACCCTTACAAGGTTCTTCTTTGCGTCTTCAATTCCTTTAGTGATAGCATCTGTTACTTCATTGGCTTTGCCAAGTCCATATCCTACAACACCAGCTCCATCTCCCACAACAACTATAGCAGAGAACGAAAATCTCCTACCACCTTTTACTACTTTAGCAACACGGTTGATAGCAACAACTTTCTCTTTTAATTCAGTATCTGTTGCCCTAATTGGTTTTCTTTTTACCTGAGACATAATATCTATTAAAATTTAAGGCCACCTTCCCTTGCACCATCAGCAAGAGCTTTAACATTTCCATGATATAAATAACCACTTCTGTCAAAAACAACATCAGTGACTCCATTCGCAACAGCTCTTTCAGCTAACTTCTTACCCACCTCTTTTGAAACAGATACATTAGCATTTTTTACTGAACCGAGTTCTTTGGAAGATGCCTGAACAAGTGTATGGCCTTTAAGGTCATCTACAAGTTGGGCATAAATTCCAGTATTACTTTTAAATACAGACAGACGAGGTCTAGAATCAGTACCCGAAATCTTTCTTCTGATACTTTTTTTGATTCTAATTCTTCTTAAATTCTTATTAAAGGCCATATCAATTATTTTTTACCGGCAGTTTTACCAGCCTTACGTCTAACAATTTCACCGACAAAACGTACACCCTTGCCTTTATAAGGCTCAACTTTACGCAAAGATTTAATTTTGGCTGCAATTTGGCCAACCAATTCTTTATCTATCCCTTCTAATGTAATGACAGGATTTTTACCCTTAGGAGTCTCAGTCTTTAGAGCAACTGATTCTGGAAGCGCAAAAAAGATATTGTGTGAATAACCTAGGGAAAGTTCAAGAACCTGACCTTGGTTAGACGCCTTATAACCCACCCCAACAAGCTCAAGGTCTTTTTTGTAACCTTCGGATACACCTAAAACCATGTTGTTGATTAGAGACCTATATAGGCCATGGAGCGACTTATGTCTTTTTGAATCTGTAGGTCTTTCTAGGATAATTTCCTTACCCTCAACCTTTACAGCAATGTCGGGATTCACATCCCTACTTAGAACACCTTTGGGACCTTTAACAGTAACAACATTAAATGCAGTTACGTCTACAGTAACACCCGTAGGTATATTTATTGGTTTTTTACCTATTCTAGACATGACGGTATATTAATAAACGTAGCAAAGTACTTCTCCTCCCACACCTTCTGTACGGGCTTCTTTATCAGTCATTACACCTTTGGAAGTGGAAAGGATGGCGATTCCCAAGCCATTGATGACTCTAGGAAGATCTTCATGTTTTACATATTTTCTAAGACCAGGCTTACTAACTCGGCTTAGGCTTACGATGGCATTTTGCTTTGTTGATGGATTATATTTCAAAGCTATTTTGATGACCCCTTGAGGTCCATTTTCTTCAAATTTATAGTTTTGAATATAACCTTTATCATGAAGCACCTTCGTGATTTCCTTCTTAATGTTAGAAGCAGGCATCTCAACGATTCTATGAGCAGCCTTGATGGCATTTCTCAATCTTGTCAGATAATCAGCTATTGGATCAGTCATAATTATATAAGTCTAACTGCACTTTCCCGCTAAGGGAGTGCAAAGTTACACAATGATTTTTAGAATAAAAACTCTTGTTTGATTTTTACCAGCTAGACTTAGTAATTCCAGGGATTTTTCCTGCTGAAGCCATCTCTCTAAAGGTTACCCTATTGATTCCAAACTTCCTCATATAACCCTTTGGGCGACCTGTCAATTTACACCTGTTATGTAGTCTTACTGCTGAAGAATTTTTAGGTAATTTATCCAATCCCGCAAAATCCCCTGCTGCTTTCAAAAGAGCGCGCTTTTTAGCATATTTTGCTACAAGACTTTCTCTTTTACGCTCGCGAGCTTTTAGTGACTCTCTTGCCATAATATTTCTTAATTATTTTTGTTTATAAAAGGCATACCGAAAGCTTTCAACAAAGCGTAGCTTTCTTCATCTGTACTGGCAGTAGTCACAAAAGTGATATCCATTCCTGAAATCTTATTCACTTTTTCGATGCTGATTTCAGGGAAAATAATTTGCTCAGTTACACCCAAAGTATAATTACCTCTTCCATCAAAACCTTTGTCATTGATTCCTTTGAAATCTCTCACCCTAGGTAGGGCAATAGTCATAAGACGGTCAAGGAACTCATACATTTTGTTTCCTCTCAAAGTAACTTTTGCTCCGATTGGCATTCCTTCTCTCAACTTAAAGTTGGAAACTGAAGTTTTTGCTTTTGTTGCAACAGCTTTTTGACCGGTAATCAAAGAAAGTTCTTCAACTCCTTGATCTACAAGTTTTTTATCCGCAACTGCAGCACCAATACCTTTATTGATCACAATTTTGGTCAACTTAGGAACCTCCATTACTGAACTGTACTGAAATTTTTCCTTCAATGCAGGAACTATTTCAGCCATATATCTATCTTTTACTCTTGGATTAGCCATTGATTACCTCCCCAGTTTTCTTAGAATACCTAACTAGTTTACCTTTGTCATTTTCTTTTCTTCCTGTTCTGATAGCTTCCCCTGTTTTAGGATCTATCAGCATAAGATTACTTAAATGCAAAGAAGCCTCTCTTTTTTCGATTCCTCCCTGAGGATTGGAAGCAGTTGGCTTAACGTGCTTGGTTACCATATTGATACCTTCAACTATCGCCCTTCTCTTGGTTGGATCGACAGAAAGTATTTTACCTGATTTGCCTTTATCATCACCAGCCAATACCTTAACGGTATCTCCGGTTTTGACATGCAATTTTGGTTGTTTGTTGAATTTTCTTTCCATGATTACAATACTTCTGGGGCTAAAGACACAATCTTCATAAACTGCTTCTCTCTCAACTCTCTGGCAACAGGTCCGAAAATACGGGTCCCTCTTGGCTCATCATTGTTGTTTAAAAGAACAGCTGCGTTATCCTCAAATCTAATATAAGAACCGTCTTTTCTTCTGATTTCTTTTTTGGTTCTTACGATCACCGCCTTTGAAACGGTTCCTTTTTTCATATTACTTGAAGAAAGTGCAGATTTAACAGTTACGACAACTTTATCACCAATGGAAGCATACCTTTTTTTGGTACCTCCCAATACACGGATTACAAGTACCTCTTTAGCACCTGAATTATCCGCAACACCTAGTCTAGATTCTTGTTGTATCATGATTACTTAGCCCTTTCTATTATTTCAACCAATCTCCAACGCTTATTCTTACTCAGCGGACGAGTTTCACTAATAAGGACAACATCTCCTTCATTAGCTTCATTTTTCTCGTCATGAACCATAAATTTTGTAGTCTTAGCAACAAACTTACCATAGATGGAATGCTTAACTTTCCTTTCTACAGCCACAGTAATGGACTTATCCATTTTGTTGCTCACTACCTTTCCTGTTCTTTCTTTACGAAGATTTCTCTCAGCAGTAGCCATATTGTTATTATTTAGCTAGTTGTTTTGCCTTCAAGGATGTTTTTAATCTCGCGATTAATTTCCTTGATTCTTTTATTTTATTTGGATTCTCAATTGGAGAGATAGCGTGTGCAAAACTCAATTTGGATAAATTGGTCTGCTCAGAGGCTATGCGTTCCATTATTTCACTTTCGGAAAGTGATCTTATTTCTGCGTTTTTCATAGTTTCTATTATCCTACGTAATCTCTACGTACTACGAATCTTGTACTTACTGGAAGTTTCTGCTGCGCTAATCTTAAAGCTTCATTTGCCACCTCGAGACTAACACCGGTTGCTTCGAAAAGGATAGTTCCAGGCTTAATAACTGCTACCCAATATTCAGGAGCACCTTTACCTTTACCCATACGAACCTCTGCAGGTTTTTTGGTAATTGGCTTATCAGGAAATATTCTGATCCAAACCTGACCTTCTCTTTTCATCGCTCTTGTCATAGCAATACGAGCTGCTTCTATCTGACGGGAAGTTATCCATCCAGGCTCGAGGGATTTGATACCAAAGTTGCCAAAAGAGAGTTCGTGACCTCTTTGAGCAAGTCCTTTGACTCTACCCTTATGCATTTTTCTAAATTTCGTTCTTTTCGGCTGTAACATGATTTCTCACTTATGGGTGAAAATTAGTTATTTCTCTTTCTTCTCTTGGGACCACCTTCTCTTCGCTTTCCTCTAGCTGCTGCAGAAGCATTGGTTTTTGGCTCACTGGCTGCACCTACGTTTGGAGACAAATCTCTCTTTCCATAGACTTCACCTTTGAAAATCCAAACCTTAATGCCGATGATACCATATACAGTATTCGCCTCAGAAACAGCATAGTCAATGTCAGCTCTAAGCGTATGCAAAGGAATTCTTCCCTCCTTATACATTTCAGATCTTGCCATTTCTGCTCCTCCCAATCTACCTGAAAGTTTTACTTTGATACCTTCTGCACCTACTCTCATAGAAGCGGCAATGGATTGTTTCATTGCTCTTCTGAATGAAATTCGAGCTTGAAGCTGCTGCGCGATTGATTCACCAACCAATTTCGCATCCAATTCAGGACGTTTAATTTCAAAAATGTTAATTTGAACATCTTTGCTGGTCAATTTTTTCAATTCTTCTTTAAGCTTATCAACTTCGGCTCCACCTTTTCCTATAACTACACCCGGACGGGCAGTATGAATGGTAAGAGTGATCCTCTTCAAAGTTCTCTCAATGACAACTTTTGAGATTCCTCCTTTTGGAATCCTGGCGTTTACATATTTTCTGATTTGCTGATCTTCATACAGCTTTTCAGCGAAATCTTTTCCGCCATACCAGTTGGAATCCCAACCTTTGATTACACCAAGTCTAAAACCAATTGGGTTTATCTTTTGTCCCATAGTCTGATTTTAATTAGATTTTTCTGTTGTTTCTACATTATCAGCGGTAACGTTTGAGCTGTAGGAATCTACAATTAAAGTTACATGATTTGATCTTTTTCGGATTCTATGAGCTCTTCCCTGAGGTGCAGGTCTTAGTCTTTTTAGCATCCGGCCTTCGTCAACGAAGATTGTTTTCAGAAACAGATCCGCTTCCTCAATCTTCTCATCAGGATTTTTCGCCTGCCAATTGGCCACAGCAGAAAGCAGAAGTTTTTCAAGTTTAGCAGCTCCACTATTTGGAGTGAACTTCAAAATGCTTAATGCTTGACCTACTCTTTTTCCTCTTACAAGGTCAGCTACCAATCGCATTTTGCGAGGAGAAGTAGGAACGTTGTTTAATCTTGCTATTGCTTCCATGATTATCTCTTTCCTTTATCTTTCTTGGCGATGTGACCTCTAAAGTTCCTAGTAGGTGCAAATTCTCCAAGTTTATGTCCAACCATATTGTCTGTAACAAATACAGGTATAAACTTATTGCCGTTATGCACAGCGAATGTATGGCCCACGAAATCCGGTGAAATCATTGATCTTCTTGACCAAGTCTTGATTACAGATTTTTTTCCGGACTCGTTCATTACATCCACTTTTTTCAATAAGTGGTGCTCTATGTAAGGACCTTTCTTTAATGAACGTGCCATATCTATTTGGTTCTTTTGCTGATAATGAATTTGTTAGAATACTTTTTAGGGCTTCTGGTTTTCTTGCCTTTTGCAAGCAAACCTTTCCTTGACCTAGGATGACCTCCAGAAGATCTACCTTCACCACCTCCCATTGGGTGATCAACAGGGTTCATTGCGACACCTCTAGTTCTTGGTCTCCTTCCTAACCAACGGTTCCTCCCAGCTTTTCCGAGCACCACGTTCATGTGGTCTGCATTGGAAACAGTTCCAACAGTAGCCATACAAGTTCCGAGCACTAGTCTCATTTCTCCTGATGGCAATTTGATGGTGACATATTTTCCATCCCTTGCTACTACTTGACCATATCCACCTGCACTACGTGCCATAGCACCACCTTTTCCAGGCTTAAGCTCAATGTTATGGACAATTGTACCCAAAGGAACATTTACCAAATGCATTGCATTTCCAATCTCTGGGGCTACACTCTCACCAGAAATGATAGTTTGTCCAACTTTCAGACCGTTTGGTGCGATGATGTAAGCTTTTTCACCGTCAGCATATTGCAACAAAGCAATACGTGCAGTTCTATTTGGATCATATTCTACAGAAACAACTTCTGCAACAATGCCGAATTTATTTCTTTTGAAATCAATTATTCTAAGTCTTTGCTTATGACCACCACCAATATATCTGTTGGTCATTCTACCGGTGTTATTTCTACCACCTGACTTTGGTTTCGGAGCCAAAAGAGATTTCTCAGGCTTTGATGTAGTGATCTCATCAAATGCCGGTGCTACTCTGAATCTGGTTCCTGGTGTTACAGGTTTTAATTTTCTAACTGCCATGATTCTGATTCAATTAAATTTCTCCGTAAAAATCAATTATTTCTCCTTCTGCCACTTTTACGATAGCTTTTTTGTAAGGTGTGCTAAAGCCAGAAACAATCTTTGTTTTGGTATATCTTGTTTTTGGTTTGCCTGCATACCTCATGGTACGGACATCCAAAACTTTTACACCATACATATTTTCCACGGCTCTTTTGATCTCAGGCTTAGTAGCAGTTTTCTCAACTGCAAATCCATAAACACCTTGTTCATTCATTGCTGAAATCTTCTCTGTAATCAAAGGTTTTTTAAGTGTTGCCATCTTCTTACTTCAATAAAAGGGTTTCTAACATACTTACTGAACCTTCGCACAATACCAAATTGTCAGCATTTAACAATTCATAAGTGTTTACACTGTCAACAGTGATCACTTTAGCTTTTGGAAGATTTCTGCTTGATAAATAGACATTTTTATTTAGTTCTGGAAGAACCAACAAGGTCTTCTTATCTGACAAAGAAAGTCCGTTTAACATTGCTATATAGCTTTTTGTCTTAGGAGCTTCAAAAGAGAAGTTTTCTAAAACCATCACGCAATTTTCTTTTGCTTTGTATGACAAAGCAGATATTCTAGCCAATTGCTTCAATTTTTTATTCAATTTGAATGAATAATCTCTTGGAACTGGACCAAAAACTCTACCTCCTCCTCTAAACAAAGGAGATTTGATAGAGCCTGCTCTTGCTCCACCTGTTCCTTTTTGCTTCTTGATTTTTTTGGTAGAACCTGCAATCTCATTTCTTTGCTTTGCTTTGTGCGTACCTTGTCTTTGATTCGCCAAATATTGCTTTACATCCAGGTAGATCGCATGATCGTTAGGTTCGATCGCGAAAATATCATCAGAAAGATTAACCTTTCTACCTGTGTCTTCACCGTTATATTTTAATACTGCTAATTCCATTTTCTTACTTCTCTAGAATAACGAAAGAATTTTTTGGACCTGGTACGGAACCGCTAACAAGTAGAAGGTTCTTATCAGGATAGATTCTAAGGACTCTCAAATTGATTACCTTAACCCTATCTCCCCCGGTTCTACCAGCCATTCTCATTCCTTTGAAAACTCTGGATGGCCAAGAACAGGCACCAATCGATCCAGGGTGTCTTGCCCTATTATGCTGACCGTGGGTCTGTCCACCGACACCAGCAAAACCATGACGCTTTACTACACCTTGGAAACCTTTACCTTTGGAAGTCCCGATAGCATCAACGAAGTCACCTTCGATAAATACCTCGTCAGCTTTCACTGTCTTTCCTAGATCAACCTGACCTTCAAATTCTACTCTGAAGTCTCTGAATTCTACAACTTTCTGCTTTGGCGTAGTTCCGGCCTTTTTAAAATGACCCATCAATGGTTTTGGCGTGTTTTTTTCTTTACGCTCACCATATGCCAATTGAACAGCGTTGTACCCGTCTGTCTCAACATTTTTTACTTGCGTCACTACGCAAGGACCAGCTTCTATTAGCGTGCATGCGACGTTTCGTCCATCGGCACTGAAAATGCTAGTCATTCCTACTTTTTTACCTATTATTCCAGACATCTTCTGTTGTATAATAATCTTGAAACCCAAGTTTTTAAGTACTTAGGTGCTTTTTTAAGGACTGCAAAGTTAGGGTTTTTCCCCCAGCTTACAAATCCCAACTTTAATATTTTCAATTATTTATGAAAATAAATTCAGCAAACTGCCACAAAAGCTATTCTTTCTCCAAACATACTTTCAAATTAGTGTGGGCAAAAGAAAAACCCGCACCAGATTGGTACAGGTTTTTCATCAATATGTTTTTTATCCGTCAGACTTTGATTTCAACATCAACTCCACTTGGAAGTTCGATCTTCATCAAAGCGTCAACTGTTTTTGAGCTGTTGCTGTAGATATCAACCAATCTTTTGTAAGTACAAAGTTGATATTGATCTCTTGCTTTCTTATTTACGTGAGGAGATTTCAACACTGTAAATTTCTCTTTTTTTGTTGGCAAAGGAATAGGTCCAACCACAATTGCTCCGGTTGCTTTAACCGCCTTTACGATCTTCTCAGATGACTTGTCCACCAGGCTGTGATCGTATGATTTCAATTTTATTCTGATTTTCTGATTCATTTTCTGTCGAGATTTAGGCTTTTTCTCCTTTTACTTTTGCAATCACACCCTCTGCAATGTTATTTGGCACCGGCTCATAGTGAGAGAATGTCAATGATGCAGAAGCTCTACCCGAAGAGTTTGTTCTCAAGTCGGTAACATATCCAAACAGCTCAGACAAAGGAACGTTAGCTTTTATTACAGTAGAGGTACCTTTGGTATCCATACCTTTCATCATTCCTCTTCTCCTGTTCAAGTCACCTGTAATTGGACCTGTATATTCATCCGGAGTAACCACTTCTACAGCCATGATTGGCTCAAGAAGTTGAGGCTTACATTTTTTAGCTGCTTCCTTGAAACCAATTCTTGCAGCCAATTCGAATGAAAGTGCATCGGAGTCAACATCATGGTATGAACCATGAAACAACCTTACCTTCATTGATTCGATTGGATACCCGGCTAAAGGTCCATTTTTCATCGCTTCAGCAAATCCTTTTTGGATAGCAGGAATGAATTCTCTTGGAACCACACCACCAACGATACCATTCACAAAGTCAAGACCAGGCTTGATTTCATTTGTAACAGGATCAGGATCCTTTGGTCCAAGTTCGAATACGATATCTGCAAATTTACCTTTACCACCTGTCTGCTTCTTGTACACTTCTTTATGCTCAATTGAACCAAAAAGAGCTTCTTTGTAAGCAACCTGAGGTGCACCTTGGTTGATTTCAACCTTAAATTCCCTCTTAAGTCGGTCAATGATGATTTCAAGGTGAAGTTCTCCCATACCTCTTAGGATAGTCTGACCAGTTTCTTGATCAGTATTTACCTGAAGTGTAGGATCTTCTTCTACCAATTTGGAGATTGCCATACCCAATTTGTCAACATCTGCCTGAGTTTTTGGCTCGATGGCATATCCTATAACCGGTTCCGGGAACACCATAGATTCAAGAACAACCTTGCGTTTTTCGTCGCAAAGAGTATCTCCTGTTTTGATGTCTTTGAAACCAACGACAGCACCGATATCACCGGCAACCAATCTTTCGATTTGGTTTTGCTTGTTGGCGTGCATTTGGAAAACCCTCGAAATCCTTTCTTTATTTCCTGAACGGCTATTAAAGATGTAAGAACCAGATTCCAAAATGCCTGAATAAGCTCTTACGAAGCAAAGACGTCCGACAAATGGATCAGTTGCAATTTTGAAAGCCAATCCTGTAAATGGTTCTTTTTCGTCAGGTCTGATGACAACTTCCTCTTCAGAATCAAGTCCTGTAGCGATGATGTCATCTTTGTCCAAAGGAGAAGGAAGTAATTCCATTACAAGGTCAAGCATGGTTTGCACGCCTTTGTTCTTGAATGAAGAACCACAAACCATCGGAACAATTTTCATGTCAATGGTTGCTCTTCTTAATGCTGATAAAATCTCAGCTTCCGTAATGGAATCAGGATCGTCAAAAAACTTTTCCATCAATGACTCATCGTAATCAGCCACTGCTTCAAGTAAATGTTCTCTGTATTCAGCAACTTCCTCAAGCATGTCATCAGGAATAGGAACTTCTGTAAAAGTCATTCCTTTATCCTCTTCATTCCAAACAATTCCTCTGTTGTTAATCAAATCAACAACTCCTTTGAAATTGTCCTCTGCTCCAATTGGAAGCTGTAATGGAACTGCATAGCTTCCCAACATTTCTTTAACCTGCTTACACACGTCAAGAAAATTGGCACCTGAGCGGTCCATTTTATTAACAAAACCGATACGGGCTACTTTGTAGTTATCGGCAAGTCTCCAGTTAGTTTCTGATTGTGGTTCAACACCATCAACAGCACTGAAAAGGAATACAAGCCCATCCAAAACTCTCAAGGAACGGTTTACCTCAACGGTAAAATCAACGTGGCCGGGAGTATCGATAATGTTAACTTGATATTTGTTTTTTCTGTAATTCCAAAACACAGTGGTCGCAGCAGAAGTAATGGTAATACCTCTTTCCTGCTCTTGTGCCATCCAGTCCATGGTAGCCGCACCATCGTGAACTTCACCGATTTTATGGCTGACACCTGAATAGTAGAGTATGCGTTCTGTAGTAGTTGTTTTACCGGCATCAATATGCGCGGCAATGCCAATGTTCCTAGTGTATTTTAAATCTCTTGCCATTACTGATTAAAATCTAAAATGTGAGAATGCCTTGTTTGCTTCAGCCATTCTGTGTGTATCATCCTTCTTCTTCACTGCAGCACCTTCGCCTTTTGAAGCAGAGATGATCTCACCTGCAAGTCTGTCCATCATTGTCTTCTCACCTCTTTTTCTGGCGTAAGTGATCATCCACTTAATACCTAGGGACGTTTTTCTTTCAGGTCTAACTTCCATTGGAACCTGGAATGTAGCACCACCAACTCTACGACTCTTCACCTCTACGGCTGGAGTTATATTGTTAAGCGCTTTTTTCCAAACCTCAAGACCGTTCTCACCTACTTTTGATTCTACCTTCTCGACTGCGTCGTAGAAGATTTTGTAAGCAATACTCTTCTTACCATCTACCATCAGACAGTTCACGAACTTGGTTACCAAGGTGTCGCCGAACTTCGGGTCAGGAAGAATATATCTCTTCTTTGGTTTCGCTTTTCTCATTTCTTTAACTAGTTTTTATTATTTCTTTTTTGCTGGAGCACCTTTTGCTGGGGCACCTTTAGCAGCTTGACCTGGCTTAGGTCTCTTAGCACCGTACTTGGAGCGACCTTGCTTACGGTCTTTTACTCCTGCTGTATCCAATGCACCTCTGATAATGTGGTAACGTACTCCCGGAAGATCCTTAACACGACCACCTCTGATCAATACGATAGAGTGTTCTTGCAAATTGTGACCTTCACCAGGAATGTAGGCGTTTACCTCTTTACCATTCGTCAATCTTACCCTGGCCACTTTCCTCATCGCTGAGTTAGGCTTCTTAGGCGTGGTAGTGTACACCCTGGTACAAACACCTCTCCTTTGAGGACAAGAATCCAAAGCTCTCGATTTGGATGTGGTCTCAAGGGTGGTTCTACCTTTTCTTACTAACTGTTGTATAGTAGGCATTAACTGATAAAATTTATTTTTCTTCCTTTAACTTGTGAATTTTGGACTGCAAAGGTATGCAAATAGGTAAAACAAACAAAATTAAGCTGTTATATTTTTATCAAGCTTCACCAAAGTTCCCCCCGAAATTTAGGGGAAAGCTAGGTCCCTCTGAACCTCCCTCTATTTTTCCAAAAGCCTGTTCGTATTTGCTGATGTTATCCTTCAATGCTGCTAAGAGTCTTTTAGCATGATCTGGGGTCATGATGATCCTAGATTTTACTTTTGCTTTTGGCACTCCCGGCATTAGCCTGATAAAATCAATCACAAATTCCGAATTGGAATGGGCTATCATAGCCAGGTTGCTATAAATCCCTTCTGCAATTTCTTCGGAAAGCTCAACATTAATTTGTTGATCCATTATAGGTTTTTGTCCTTTACCGTCTTCCATAGTGAATTGGTTTGATTAAAAAAGGCCTGTATTGGAATACAGGCCTTTTATTTATGAATAAAACAATACTTATTTAACTGTTTCTCGAGATTTGTTGAATGACCGTTCCTTCTCTGCAGAAAGTCTGTCATAATCCTCCTGAGAACCTACTATGATTTCTGCGAAACCTCTCTGTCCTGTACCTGCAGGGATCAAATGTCCTACAATTACGTTTTCTTTTAAGCCCAACAACTCATCACGCTTACCTCTAATGGCAGCTTCACTCAATACCTTGGTTGTCTCCTGGAAGGAAGCAGCCGAGATAAAGCTTTCAGTACCCAAAGAAGCTGCTGTGATACCTTGTAGAGTTGGTTGAGATACGGCTGTTTCTGCATCTCTAACCTGCACAAGTTTCAAATCCTTGCGCTTCAAGCTTGAGTTTTCATCCCTCAATCTTCTTGAAGTAATGATCATACCTGGCTTCAATGTAGAAGAATCTCCAGCATCCATAACAACTTTCTTGTCAAGAATATTGTCATTCTCTTCTCTGAAAGCCCATTTGTCCACCACTTGGTTTTGAAGGAATCCAGTATCACCTGCGTCAAGGATTTCAACTTTCTGCATCATCTGGCTTACAATAACCTCGATGTGCTTGTCATTGATTTTTACCCCTTGAAGTCTGTAAACTTCCTGAATTTCATTTACCAGATATTCCTGAACTGCAGTTGGTCCTTTGATAGAAAGAATATCACTTGGAGTGATAGCACCATCTGACAAAGCTTCACCTGCACGGATAAAGTCATTTTCCTGAACAAGGATGTGCTTGGAAAGAGAAACCATGTATCTTTTCTTCACACCATCTTTAGATTCGATGAAGATTTCACGGTTACCTCTCTTGATGCCACCATAAGTAACAACACCATCAATCTCAGAAACAACAGCAGGGTTAGAAGGATTTCTCGCTTCGAACAATTCCGTTACTCTTGGAAGACCACCGGTGATATCTCTTGTTTTACCAACAGATCTTGGGATTTTTACCAAGATTTGACCTGATTTAACAGTTTCACCTGCTTCAACAGCCAAGTGGGCACCCACAGGAATGTTGTAAGACTTACTCTCGTCAGAACCGTAGTTCACAACAACAGCAGGGTTTTTGGTTTTATCTTTTGTATCAATGATAACTTTTTCTCTGTATCCTGTCTGATCATCGGCCACTTCTTTGAAAGTAATGCCTTCGATTATAGAATCAAATTCGATTTCACCATTAAATTCAGATAGAATCACAGCATTGTATGGATCCCACTTACAAAGTGCTTCACCTTTACCGATTTTTTGTCCGTCTTTAACATTCAGGGTAGCACCATAAGGCACGTGGTTTGAAACCAAAGTTTTTCCAGTCTTAGCATCGTTGATTTTGATCTCACCTGATCTACCCATAACCATAGAAACCGGTTCGCCTTCTTTGGTAGTAGTGTCAATCCATCTCAATTCCTCATCAAATTCAACAACACCTTCAAACTTGGCAGTGATGCTTGCTTCAACAGAAATGTTGGAAGCTGTACCACCTACGTGGAAGGTTCTCAATGTCAACTGAGTTCCTGGTTCACCGATAGACTGTGCGGCAATTACACCTACAGATTCACCGTTTTGTACCATTCTACCTGTGGCAAGGTTACGTCCGTAGCATTTTGCACAAACACCTCTTCTTGTTTCACAAGTAAGTACTGACCTGATTTCGACTTCCTCTATGGTAGATTCGTCTACTTTTCTGGCGATTTCTTCAGTAATTTCAATTCCCGCAGGTACAACGAGTTCTTCTGTCACCGCATCATATACATCATGCACAGATACCCGACCTAGAATTCTTTCAGAAAGCGGTTCAACGATTTCGTCATTGTCTTTCAAAGCCTGAACGACTAGACCTCTCAAAGTACCACAATCCTCTTCAGAAATAATCATGTCCTGAGCAACGTCAACAAGTCTTCTTGTTAGGTAACCAGCATCTGCAGTTTTCAATGCAGTATCGGCTAGACCTTTACGTGCACCGTGTGTAGAGATGAAGTATTCCAATACATCGAGTCCTTCTTTGAAGTTCGAAAGGATCGGGTTTTCAATGATCTCACCTACAGAACCTTGAAGGTTTTTCTGTGGCTTGGCCATCAAGCCTCTCATACCACCCAACTGACGGATTTGCTCTCTTGAACCTCTGGCTCCTGAGTGCATCATCATGTAGATGGCGTTGAATCCTTGCTTATCCTCTTCCATCTGTTTCATCAGGATGTTGGTCAGGAAGGAGTTAGTTCTAGTCCAAATATCAATTACTTGGTTATATCTCTCATTGTCTGTTATCAGACCCATGAGGTAGTTGTTCCAAACCTGATCAACCTCATCTTTCGCCTTAGCGATCAATGGATCTTTCTCAACAGGAATAATTACATCATTCAATCCCATGGACAATCCACCGGCGTATGCCATTTGGAATCCAAGGTGTTTGATATCATCAAGGAATTGGGCTGTTCTGGAAACACCACAAATCTTAACTACTTCTGAAATGATCTGCTGCAATTTTTTCTTAGTCAACAATTCATTGACAAAGCCTACAACCTCAGGAACAAACTGATTGAAAATCAATCTACCAGCTACAGTTTCAATGATTTTTTCAACCAATTGGCCATTTTCATCTCTCACATGTACTTTACATTTGATAAATGCATGTTGGGAAATGGTGCCTTCGTTCAATGCGATGATCACTTCTTCCTCTCCATAGAAAGTCATACCTTCTCCAAGGACAATTTCTTCAGGAGTAGATCTCTTTCCTTTTGTCACATAGTACAAACCAAGAACCATGTCCTGAGAAGGAACCGTGATCGGCGCTCCGTTGGCAGGGTTAAGGATGTTATGTGAGGAAAGCATTAAAGTAGAAGCTTCCAAAATCGCTTCATGTCCAAGTGGTACGTGAACAGCCATCTGATCACCGTCAAAATCGGCGTTGAATGCGGTACATACCAATGGGTGAAGCTGGATTGCTTTTCCTTCGATCAATTTTGGTTGGAAAGCCTGGATACCTAACCTGTGCAAAGTTGGAGCACGGTTTAGCAATACCGGGTGTCCTTTCAATACGTTTTCAAGAATATCCCATACTACGGGATCTTTTCTGTCTACAATTTTCTTGGCAGATTTTACTGTCTTTACAATACCTCTTTCGATCAGCTTCCTGATGATAAATGGTTTGAAAAGCTCTGCAGCCATATTTTTTGGAAGACCGCACTCGTGAAGTTTCAATTCAGGTCCAACGACGATAACCGAACGGCCTGAATAATCAACCCTTTTACCGAGCAAGTTTTGACGGAAACGGCCTTGCTTTCCTTTCAACATATCTGAAAGAGATTTCAAAGCACGGTTACCATCCGATCTTACGGCATTTACTTTTCTTGAATTGTCAAATAAGGAATCGACAGCTTCCTGAAGCATCCTTTTTTCATTTCTCAAAATGACTTCTGGAGCTTTGATATCTATCAATCTCTTCAGACGGTTGTTTCTGATAATAACCCTTCTGTAAAGGTCATTCAAATCAGAGGTAGCAAACCTACCGCCATCCAAAGGGACCAATGGTCTCAATTCAGGTGGAATAACAGGAACCATTCTTACCACCATCCATTCAGGACGGTTTTCAATTCTGGTTCTTGCCTCTCTAAAAGCCTCAACAACTTTAAGTCTTTTCAAAGCTTCAGCCTTTCTCTGCTGAGAAGTATCTGTAGCTGCCTGATGTCTCAAGCTGTAAGAAAGATCATCCAAATCCAGTCTGGACAAAAGCATTTCGATTGCTTCTGCACCCATTTTGGCTATGAATTTATTAGGATCATCATCATCAAGCATCTGGTTTTCCTTTGGAAGTTTATCCATGATGTCCAGGTACTCGTCTTCAGTCAGGAAGTCAAGATATTGCACACCGTCTTCAGCTTTTAGACCAGCTTGAACGACAGCATATCTTTCGTAATAGACAATTTGATCCAGTTTTTTGGTTGGAAGACCCAATAGGTATCCGATTTTGTTGGGAAGGGATTTGAAGTACCAGATGTGAGCAACAGGAACCACCAATTCGATGTGTCCCATTCTCTCCCTTCTTACTTTCTTTTCAGTAACTTCAACACCACATCTGTCACAGATGATACCTTTATATCTTATGCGCTTATATTTTCCACAATGACATTCCCAGTCTTTTACAGGACCGAAAATCCGCTCGCAGAACAAACCTCCCATTTCAGGCTTGTAAGTTCTGTAGTTGATTGTTTCGGGCTGCGTTACTTCACCATGTGAACTATCCAGAATGGATTCTGGAGAGGCCAAACTAATAGTGACTCTGGAAAAGTCGTTGTTTAGTTTTTTGTTTTTTCTGAACGCCATAATTGTCGAAGAGTATGTGAAGGGCCTTGCGGCCCATTGAAATTTTATTAATCAAGGGTAATTTCTAGTGCAAGACCTCTAAGCTCGTGAACCAATACGTTGAATGATTCAGGAATATTTGGCTTAGGAAGGTTTTCACCTTTTACAATAGCCTCATATGCCTTGGCTCTACCCACCACGTCATCAGATTTCACAGTTAAGATTTCCTGCAACACATGTGATGCTCCAAATGCTTCAAGAGCCCAAACTTCCATTTCTCCAAAACGCTGACCTCCAAACTGGGCTTTACCACCCAAAGGCTGCTGCGTGATCAAAGAGTATGGACCGATAGACCTTGCGTGCATCTTGTCATCTACCAAGTGACCAAGTTTCAACATGTAGGTAATCCCCACTGTCACCGGCTGATCAAATCTTTTACCTGAAAGCCCATCGTATAGGTATGTCCTACCATAAGAAGGCAATCCTGCAAGATCAAGTTCATGAGATACTTCTTCCATTGTAGCACCGTCAAAGATTGGAGTCGAATATTTCTTTCCAAGCTTCATACCTGCCCAAGCAAGAACTGTCTCATAGATCTGGCCGATGTTCATCCTAGAAGGTACACCAAGTGGGTTGAGTACGATATCCATCGGTGAACCATCTTCCAAGAAAGGCATATCTTCCTCTCTTACGATTCTGGCCACAATACCTTTGTTACCGTGACGACCCGCCATCTTATCTCCTACTTTCAGTTTACGTTTTTTGGCAACATAAACTTTAGCAAGTTGAACGATTCCGGCAGGAAGTTCATCCCCTACTTCAAGGGTGAATTTATCTCTTTTAAATCTTCCTGAAATCTCGTTTCTGGAGTTCACATAGTTTTTAACCAATTTCTGGATCAAAACATTCGTGTGTGCATCTTCAGTCCAATCATCAAGAATGATATCGGAAATCAAATTGGCCTCTTCAGGTACATTGTAGTTTGACTCATCTCTATAAGGATTTTTCGCAGGGAAGAGATTTTGCTCAATATTTTTCAAATTGAACTTAACCCCTTTGCTGATAATCTCATCGCCGAACTTATGCCTAACACCTTGAGAAGTTTTTCCGTCAAGAAGAGTGACCAATTTGTTGATCATTTTTGCACGGATACCCAAAAGGTCTTTGGCATATTTCCCTTTCAATTTCTCAACCTCAGCTTTTGACTTGGCCCTAAGGTCCTTGTCTTTCTTAGGTCTTGAGAATAGTTTGGTCTCTATCACAACACCATTCAATGAAGGAGAAGCTTTCAAAGAAGCATCTTTAACATCACCGGCTTTGTCACCAAAGATTGCTCTCAATAACTTCTCTTCCGGAGTAGGATCAGTTTCGCCTTTTGGAGTGATTTTACCAATAATGATATCGCCTTCTTTCACTTCTGCACCGACTCTGATGATACCGTTTTCGTCAAGGTTTTTTACTGCCTCTTCAGAAACGTTAGGAATTTCAGAAGTCAATTCTTCTTCACCTCTTTTGGTATCTCTCACTTCAAGCTGGAATTCTTCTATGTGAATTGAAGTGAACACATCTTCTCTTACAACTCTTTCAGAAATTACGATCGCATCTTCGAAGTTATATCCCTGCCAAGGCATGTAAGCTACCATCAGGTTTTTACCGAGAGCCAACTCACCGTTGTTGGTGGAATAACCTTCAACTAGTACCTGTCCTTTGGTTACTTTTTCTCCCTTAAGTACTAATGGAGTAATGTTGATGGTAGTATCCTGATTGGTTCTTCTGAATTTTACCAATTCATAAGTCTTATACTCATCACTGAAATTGACCAAAAGGTCATCTTCGGTAAGATCGTATTTGATTGTGATTTTGCTTGCATCGACATATTCTACGACACCGTCTGCTTCAGCCAATACCAAAGATCTTGAATCAGTAGCAGCCTTTGCTTCCAAGCCAGTTCCAACAATTGGAGCCTCAGGCTTCAATAATGGTACAGCTTGACGTTGCATGTTAGATCCCATCAAGGCACGGTTAGCATCATCATGCTCCAAGAAAGGAATCAAAGATGCTGCCACTGATACAATTTGATTGGGAGCAACATCCATATAGCTGATTTCCTTTGGTTCTAAAACCGGGAAATCACCTTCAAATCTTGCTTTTACTTTTTCGTTGATAAAGATTCCATTGGCATCCAATGGTGCATTTGCCTGTGCAATGTTGTTGTCATCTTCTTCTTCTGCAGTCAAGAAAACAATATCATTGGAATTCATGCTTACTTTACCTTCTTTCACTTTTCTATATGGAGTTTCGAGGAAACCCATTGAGTTCACTTTAGCATGAACACAAAGTGAGGATATCAACCCAATGTTTGGACCTTCCGGAGTTTCGATAGTACACAAACGACCGTAGTGCGTGTAGTGAACGTCACGAACTTCAAATCCGGCTCGTTCTCGTGAAAGACCACCTGGACCCAATGCAGATAACCTTCTCTTGTGAGTAAGTTCTGCAAGTGGATTGGTCTGGTCCATAAACTGAGAAAGTTGGTTGGTACCAAAGAAGGAGTTGATGACAGAGGATAAAGTACGTGCATTGATCAAGTCAACAGGCTTGAAATCTTCATTGTCACGGACGTTCATCCTTTCTCTGATTGTTCTTGCCATACGTGCAAGACCAACTCCGAACTGGCTGTAAAGTTGCTCCCCAACTGTACGAACCCTTCTATTACTTAAGTGGTCAATATCATCGACTACAGCTTTGGAATTGATCAATCCAATCAAATACTTCACAATGCTGATGATATCTTCAGTTGTCAAAACAATTTTCTCAGGATCAATCTGTAATCCAAGCTTCTTATTAATTCTATATCTACCAACTTCTCCAAGATCATATCTTTTGTCAGAGAAGAAAAGACCATGAATAACTTCTCGGGCAGTTGCCTCATCCGGAGCCTCCGTATTCCTCAATTGACGGTAGATAACCTCTACAGCCTCTTTCTCTGAGTTGGAATTGTCTTTTTGTAGGGTATTATAAATAATAGAGAAATCAGCGACGTTCACATCTTCTCTGTGAAGAATAATTGACTTAGCGCCTGATTCCAATATCAGAGATATATCTTCATCTGTTAGAATGGAATCCCTCTCTAACAAGACTTCATTTCTATCGATCGACACTACTTCACCTGTATCCTCATCCACAAAATCCTCAACCCAAGTGCGGAGTACCCTTGCAGCAAGTTTTCTACCTGAAACTTTTTTAAGGTTGTTTTTTGTTGCATCGATTTCTTCTGAAAGGCCAAACAAATCAAGAATTTCCTTATCAGAACCAAAACCAATGGCTCTTAGCAAGGTTGTAACAGGAAATTTTTTCTTTCTGTCAATGTATGCATACATGACATTATTAATATCTGTAGCAAATTCTATCCAGCTCCCTTTGAAAGGAATTATTCTGGCAGAATAAAGCTTGGTACCGTTAGTATGCTTGCTCTGCGCAAAGAAAACGCCCGGAGACCTGTGTAATTGAGATACAATAACCCTTTCTGCACCGTTGATTACGAATGACCCTTTTTCGGTCATGTAAGGAAGATTTCCTAGGAATACTTCTTGTTCAATAGTTTCGAAATCTTCATTGTCCTCATCATGACAGAGAAGACGTAGTTTTGCTTTAAGAGGAACAGAATAAGTTAGGCCTCTATCAATGCACTCCTCAACGCTATATTTTGGAGGATCAACTGCGTAGTCAATAAATTCAAGGGTAAAATTTTCACGGGAATCCGAAATTGGAAAATTCTCTGAAAATACCTTAAACAGACCATCTTGCCTTCTTTTTTCAGCGGGAGTATCCAATTGGAAAAAGTCTTTGAAAGATTGTAATTGGATATCTAAGAAATCCGGATAGTCTTTGACTACCTTAATAGATGAGAAACTTTTCCTTACGGTTTGATTCTGGATAGCCAAGGCAGTATATGTTTTAGTGATAATGAATAACTAAATGCGACAATTTTCGCTTAGAATAATGCAATTTATTACCTGTGCACAAACAGGAAAAGACCTGACTATTCAGTCAGGTCCTAATTTATAACCTTTACCTAAAGGGAAAGGTTATTCAAATTATTTAATCTCTACTTCAGCACCAGCTTCTTCAAGAGACTTCTTCAAAGCATCAGCCTCATCTTTGGCGATACCTTCTTTCACAGCTTTTGGAGCTCCGTCAACCAATTCTTTAGCTTCTTTCAAGCCAAGACCAGTCAATTCTTTCACTAGCTTCACAACAGCCAATTTCTGACCGCCAGCAGCTTTCAAGATTACATCAAAGGAAGTTTTTTCTTCCACTTCAGCAGCACCAGCACCGGCACCGCCAACAGGACCAGCAACAGCAACAGCAGCAGCTGCAGGCTCGATGCCATATTCATCCTTCAATATATCAGCCAATTCTTTTACTTCTTTTACAGTCAAGTTTACTAACTGATCAGCAAGTTGTTTAAGATCTGCCATTGTATTAATATTTAAATTGTTGATTTTTTTTTAACTAATTTGATAACTTATTTTTTATTCTTTTTCAGAAAGAGTCTTTACAAGCCCTGCCAATGTATTCTGTCCACTTTGAAGGGCAGAAATAAGGTTTTTCGCAGGAGATTGAAGAAGCGCAATAACATCTCCAAGAAGTTCTTGTTTTGACTTCAAATTGGACAATAAATCCAACTGATCTTCGCCTAAGAAAATTCCTGAATCTATTGAAGCACCTTTGAATAAAGGTCTAACCTCTTTTTTACCAAGCTTCTTTCTGAAATCTAGGATAACTTTTGCAGGAAGATTACCAGTCTCTTTTGAGAAGATAATACCTGTGAATCCTTTTAAAGCTACTTCTGAAAATTCAGTGTAGTCTGCATCAAGATTTTCCAACGCTTTTTTAATCAGCGTATTCTTATAAACCTTGTATTCTACGCCTTTTTCAAAACATGCTCTTCTGAAGGCATTTACCTGGGCCACTGTAAACCCTGAAGCATCAGTGATATAGAAGTAGGGATTTTCCTTAAACTTCTCGGTAAGACCTTCGATTATTTCTAATTTTTCTTCTCTAGTCATGATTAAATACCTTGAAAACTTCCTTTATCTACTTTCACTCCAGGAGACTGCGTACTTGACAAGTGAATGCTCCTGAAATACGTTCCTTTAGAAGAAGATGGTTTCAATTTGGATATTGTATTGATAAGTTCTTTGACGTTATCCTGAATTTTTTCAGGTTCAAAAGAAACTTTTCCTACACTCGCATGGATAATTCCAAATTTATCAACTTTAAAATCGATTTTACCAGCTTTTACTTCTCTAACTGCTTTACCAACTTCTAAGGTAACTGTACCTGATTTTGGATTTGGCATCAAGCCTCTGGGACCCAAAACCCTACCTAATCTACCTACTTTAGCCATAACGTTTGGCATGGTTATGATGACATCTACATCAGTCCAACCACCCTCAATTTTAGCTATGTAGTCGTCTAGACCTACATAATCAGCACCAGCTTCTTTGGCTTCCTCTACTTTGTCAGGTGTGCATAACACCAAGACTTTTACATCTTTACCTGTGCCATGTGGCAAAGCCACTACACCTCTCACCATTTGATCTGCTTTTCTCGGATCAACGCCCAAACGGACATCAATATCAACAGAAGCGTCAAATTTTGAACTGGTAATTTCTTTAACGATAGAAGAAGCTTCCTCTAGGGAGTACAGCTGGCTTGAGTCGTACTTAGAAAGAGCTTCTTTTTGCTTTTTTGTTAACTTAGCCATATTTGTATAATTATACCTCCCAAGGGGCTTTACCCGAAACAGTGATACCCATACTTCTAGCGGTACCTGCGATCATTTTCATGGCAGATTCCACTTTGAAAGCGTTTAAGTCAGGCATTTTCACCTGAGCAATTTCCTTAACTTGATCCCAAGTAACGGAACCTACTTTTTTCCTGTTTGGCTCTGCTGAACCACTTTTAATCTTCGCAGCCTCAAGCAACATGTTTGCTGCAGGAGGAGTCTTTACTACGAATTCAAATGTTTTGTCAGAGAAAACAGTAATCAAAACAGGCAATACCTGACCCATTTTATCTTGGGTACGGGCATTGTATTGCTTACAGAACTCCATGATGTTCAAACCCTTGGAACCAAGAGCCGGACCAACCGGAGGTGATGGATTTGCCTGGCCACCTTTCACCTGTAATTTCACATAACCTGTGATTTCCTTAGCCATTTCTTAATCTTGTTTTTCTACTTGTATAAAGTTTAATTCTACCGGCGTATTTCGACCGAAGATCTTGACCATAACATTCAATTTCTTCTTGTCTTCAAACACCTCTTCAATAATTCCCGAGAACCCACTGAATGGACCGTCCATTACTTTGACAGTCTCTCCAACTATAAATGGTGTATCAAGTTTCACGGCAAACTCATCAATCTCCTCAACTCGTCCTAAGATTCTGTTGATTTCAGATTGGCGTAATGGTTCAGGGGTTTTGGAAGCTCCCCCCTGGTTTGATCCTAAGAAACCGATAACACCCGGGATACTTGTAATAACGTGATTGGCTTCACCGTGAGTCAAATCCGCATTGATCAAAACATAGCCGGGAAAGAAGTTTCTTTCACGGACTCTCTTTTTACCATTACGCATTTCGTAAACTTTTTCAGAGGGTATCAAGACTTCAGGAATAAATTCCTCAAGTTTTTGACGGACAATTTCATTATCCAAGTAAGACTTGGTTTTTTTCTCTTGTCCGGCTACCACTCTAAGTACGTACCACTTATGTTCAGCCATCAGTATTATTCAATTAGAATAGATCGTAAAACCATTTCATCAATTTCTCGAATCCCAAGTCTATCGCTCCAATAACAAGAGCAAAAATGAGAGATGCGACTATTACCAAAACAGCACTGTTTTGCAAAAACGAATACGAAGGCCATGTGACCTTGTTTTTCATTTCGTCGATTGATTCGATAACAAAACTCTTAATATTCATGGTTTACTACATTTTGTGCACGGGCAGAGAGATTCGAACTCCCATCAACGGTTTTGGAGACCGCTATTCTGCCATTGAACTATGCCCGTAGAATTTTAAGTCCCCAAAAGGAACGCAAAGGTAGTCAGAAATGGGATGAGATACAAATGCGATCCTAAAAATTTATTCAGGATCGCATTTGAAATTTTATAAATTCTAAGACAATTAGTCAAGAATTTCAGTCACCTGGCCGGCACCTACAGTTCTACCACCTTCACGGATAGCGAAACGAAGTCCTTTTTCAAGTGCAACTTTGTTCAATAAGTTAACTTCAATAGTCACGTTATCACCCGGCATAACCATTTCAACGTTTTCAGGAAGCATGATCTCGCCAGTTACGTCAGTAGTTCTCAAGTAGAACTGTGGACGGTATTTGTTGAAGAATGGGGTATGACGTCCACCCTCTTCTTTAGAAAGAACGTAAACTTCAGCCTTGAAGTGAGCGTGTGGCTTCACAGAGTTTGGCTTACAGATAATCATACCTCTTCTGATTTGAGATTTTTCAATACCTCTCAACAAAAGACCTACGTTATCACCTGCTTCACCTCTGTCAAGGATTTTACGGAACATCTCCACACCTGTTACAGTAGACTTCAATCCTTCAGCACCCATACCGATAATATCTACAGGATCTCCAGAGTTGATTACACCTCTTTCGATTCTACCAGTAGCAACAGTACCACGTCCGGTGATTGAGAACACGTCTTCCACAGGCATCAAGAAATCTTTGTCGATCAAACGCTCAGGAATCGGAATATAATCATCAACTGCATTCATCAACTGCATAACAGTTTCTTCCCACTTAGCTTCACCGTTGAGTGCACCAAGAGCAGAACCGGCAATTACAGGGATGTTATCTCCATCAAAATCATAGAATGAAAGAAGCTCTCTGATTTCCATTTCCACAAGCTCAAGTAGCTCAGGATCATCCACCATATCAACTTTATTCATGAATACAACAAGTGCAGGAACACCTACCTGACGAGCAAGAAGGATGTGTTCTCTTGTCTGAGGCATAGGTCCATCAGTGGCAGCTACTACTAGAATAGCACCGTCCATCTGAGCGGCACCTGTAACCATGTTTTTCACATAATCAGCGTGTCCAGGACAATCTACGTGTGCGTAGTGTCTTTTCTCCGTAGAGTATTCTACGTGAGAAGTATTGATAGTGATACCTCTTTCTTTTTCTTCCGGCGCGTTATCGATAGAAGAAAAATCTCTTAATTCAGAAAGACCCTTTTTCGCCAAAACTGTAGTAATGGCAGCAGTCAAAGTTGTCTTTCCATGGTCTACGTGACCAATCGTACCGATGTTAACGTGCGGTTTTGAACGGTCAAAGGTTGCTTTTGCCATGCGTGAAAATCCTCTGTTTTAGTTAAGGTTATAATTTATTTAATTTTTTTAAATGTTTCAGAGCCAACGACGGGAATTGAACCCGTGACCCCTTCCTTACCAAGGAAGTACTCTACCCCTGAGCTACGTCGGCTGATAACATTCGCTCTGCTTATAAAAGCATAGAGCGGGAGACGAGGCTCGAACCCGCGACCTGCAGCTTGGAAGGCTGCCGCTCTACCAACTGAGCTACTCCCGCTTTTGAAATGCTGTGCAAAAGTAATAAATTATTTTGCAATTCACACTTTGTGGGGGAAACAGGATTCGAACCTGTGAAGACATAAGTCAACGGATTTACAGTCCGTCCCAGTTGGCCGCTTTGGTATTCCCCCAACTGATTATTGCTAAGAAAAGACGCCAAAATAGCTTTTCGTATTCTTAACGGATGGCAAAATTATACCCTTTTCCTAAACATTCAAAATTATGCCTGAAAATTTCAAAGTATTTTTTGAATGCCTGCATTAATCACATAAAAATCAATGATTTAATTTTTTTCAAGGTATTGAGAGAGGAAAAATTCCTCATACCTTTTGGCTAATTCATCCTTTTCAAGAGAAAACAATTCTTTTGCTTTATCCAATACTCCCGGCTCATCTATGAATCCAAATAATCCCATAAAGGCCCCAATCCTGACATAATTGGAGGTGTTATCTTTTGCAATGGCATATAAATTATTAATTGCTTTCTCGGTTCCTTCTCCAGGATTTTGTACAAAATATTCGCTGTAATATCCGAGGAAATAATAAAGTGACTGCCCACTTTGCGCGCTTAGGTTATTGTGAAACCAGTCAGATTTACCCTCCACCAAATTTGTAATATAATATTCGGCTACCGGAACCAATAATCTGATGTTTTTCTCAGATTCAAATCTTATTGCTATGCTTTCTCTATCCGCATTGTTTTCATTTTCCAAATAAGCAGCCAAAGCAGCGCCTGCCACATAATAGGAAGGTTGTTCCATCCATTTCAGAAAGTATGGTGCGTACTTATCCGGATCAATCAAGCTTAGCATTTCAATAGCTCCCTGTTTCACGGTATTTTTCGGATCTGACTCTGCTAATTCCAATAACCGCTGTTCAAGACCGGAAATCTCCAAAAGCCATTCAGGATGCTGGGCAATATGCATGATTGCAGCTTCCCTAATTGCCCAAAAAGAATCATTCAATGCTCTTCCTACCAAGGAAGCTACTTCGGGATCATCTGCATATGAATTAGCCAAACTGTCCAATGCTTCGAATCTTGATACTCCCAAATTTGAAATACTGAACTGCTTTTTGAAATGATCAGCTCCTCTAGAGGATTTTTTTTGCGCCAATAACTCCAAGGCTTCATCCACATACAAATGGGTCAAAGGAACTTTGTTTTCTATTGCAAACTGCTGCCAAGCCTTGTCCAAGACCAATTCTTTTTCATATCTCTTTCCATCATAATACCAGCTCACTTTGAACGGAATCTTGTAAAGGGGTGTAGAAGTCAGGTCTTGTTTTTGTGAAACGGTCAGTAGGAGATTTTCAGGCTGACTGTAATCTACCTCATATTCCAAATTAGGATGGCCTGAAGCTAAAAACCACTGATTGAAAAACCAGTTCAGGTCCTGACCTGTAACCGTCTCAAAGGCCATTCTTAGGTCATGCACTTCAACACTTGAAAACGAATGTTTGGTCAAATAAAGCCTAATAGCTTCAAAAAATGCCTCATCCCCGATATGTCTCCTAAGCATATGGAGAATTCGTCCGCCTTTTGCATAGGAATGACTGTCAAACATGTCTTCTGAATTGTCATAGTAAAACCTGATCAGGTCAACCTGTTTTTCTTGAGATTCTTCAAAATACATTTCCATTTCGGATATATGGTGCATGTCGGCATCATCTTTCCCGTTTTTGTATTCATACCAAAGATATTCTGAATAGTTGGCAAAGGCTTCATTCAATGTCAGGTTTGCCCATGATTCATTGGTGACGTAATCTCCTATCCATTGGTGAAACAGCTCATGTGCAATGATTCCGTCCCATTCTGAATCAATGGCTGCCCTTGCATCAAGATTAAGTTCTTCCATGAAAACTGAAATGGTAGTGTTTTCCATTGCCCCAGAGACAAAATCCCGGACCACAACCTGATCATATTTTTGCCAAGGATACCTGACTCCAAGGATTTTGGAGAAAAATCCGATCATCTCCGGTGTATTTTGGAATACCATCTTAGCTCCTTCTTCAAATTCTTTTTCAACATAATACCTCACAGGCATTCCTTCCCATTCGTCTTTGATCTCTACATAGTCCCCAACAACCACCGCCGCCAAATACGGTGCATGTGGCAAGTCCATCACCCAATGATCAGTTCTCGTCCCATCTGCATTTTCCTTACTTGATTTCAAAAGACCGTTACTGATTGTCCTGTATTTTTTATCAACCGTCATTCGGATTTCTTGTGTCATCCTTTCATTGGGAGAATCAATAGTCGGAAACCACTTTGAGTTATGTTCGGTCTCCCCCTGCGTCCAAATAAGTGTGGGCTTATTTGGGTCTTCTCCTCGGGGATTAATAAAGTAAAGCCCTTTGGTATCGGTAATGGCTGCACTTCCCAATTCGGGATTCTCATTTGGTTTGGCAGTATATTTTATCCTGACTTGGATCGTGTCTTTGGCAGTGTAGGCCTGTGGCAAATAAGCCGTGACAATCTGTCCATCATAGCGAAAATTCAACTCACTTTCCTTTCCTTTAGTTATCAAAGAAAAAACATGGATATCAAAGTCTTGTGCATCAAGGAAAAGTTGGTTTTGGGGATAAAAATAGGGTTTCAAGGTAAGGACAGCAACTCCATTTACCCATTCTTTCTGGTAGTCAAATGACAAATCCAAAGCAGTATGCAACAGGTCAAAATGCCTCGTGTCAGATGCTCTATAGGCAGCAATCTTATTTTCCAGTGCCGGAATCAAAGCTTTGATTGAGGAAGAGTCGATTGAAACAGGATCTTCAATTGCCTCATTGGTGGTCTCAATAACCTTTTGGAGCTCCTGATCCGCTACAGGTTTGGAACTTTGACATGACCAAATCAAGAAAACTGAAATTGCGAAAAGTGCCTTGGGTTTATTGAATACCATGAAAATGCTTTTTAAAGATTAATTGTATATTTAGCGCAAAATAAAGGAAATGTATTCAGTTAGTATCAAGAATTCGGTTTTTGAGGTAGAAAAATCAAAAGAAACTGTAGCTGTAAACGGAAATATTCTTGATTGGGATATTTCTGAAATCCGTGCCGGACACTACCATGTCCTCTACAATAGTCAATCATTCAACCTGGAATTGGTCAGTCTGGATGCAGAAACCAAAACAGTAAAACTCAAACTTAACAACAAACTCTGTGAGGTAACGATCAAAGATAAATTTGACCTCTTGCTGGAAAAACTTGGAATGAACAACCTAAAGAGTCAAACTGCCAAGGAAATAAAAGCTCCTATGCCCGGGCTTATATTTGATATCAAAGTCAAAGAAGGTGATGAGGTAAAAAAAGGAGATGCAGTCCTGATTCTAGAAGCCATGAAAATGGAGAACATCTTGAAATCCCCCGGAGACGGAACCGTCAAAGCCATCAAAATAAAAAAAGGACAAAGCGTGGAGAAAAATCAGGTCCTGATCCAATTTTAAGAAGTCATGGGTTTAGATTTCTAATGGAAGGCTTTATATTTGTCGGATTTATCAATTTACCAACCTGATTGAGTTAGCTCTTTTTCACATTTAAAAACCAACAATGAAGTACAAAAGGATATTGCTGAAACTAAGCGGAGAGGCGCTGATGGGAGAAAAAAACTACGGGATTGACTCCAAAAGACTTGAACAATATGCCCAAGAAATCCGAAGAGTCAAGGACTTGGGAGTAGAAATCGCAATTGTCATCGGAGGAGGCAATATTTTTAGAGGAGTTCAAGCAGAAAATGCCGGAATCGACCGGGTTCAGGGTGATTACATGGGAATGCTTGCCACATTGATCAATGCAATGGCTCTTCAAAGCGCACTTGAGCAGGGAGGCATGTACACCAGATTGATGTCAGGTATCAAAGTTGAAAGTGTATGCGAGCCATTTATCAGGAGAAGAGCAATCCGTCACCTGGAAAAAGGCAGAATTGTCATTTTCGGAGCAGGTATCGGCAACCCGTATTTTACTACTGACTCGACCGCAGCTTTAAGGGCAATAGAAATCGAAGCTGATGTGGTCCTTAAAGGAACCCGGGTAGATGGAGTCTATACAGCAGATCCTGAAAAAGACAAAAACGCAACCAAATACAGTTCGCTTTCCTATCAGGAAGCTTACGAAAAAAACCTCAATATCATGGACATGACGGCGTTTACCCTCTGTCAGGAAAACAACTTGCCGATCATCGTTTTTGACATGAACAAACCTGGCAATCTTGACAAAATTGTCATCGGAGAAGATATCGGAACATTAATCACTTCAAACTAATACAGACAAAACTATGGAAGAAATTCAGCTGTACCTGGAAGAAGCCAAAGAATTGATGCAAAAAGCGGTCAACCACACAGTTGCTGAACTGTTAAAAATCAGGGCCGGTAAAGCAATGCCTAACCTATTGGATGGAATCATGGTCGCTTATTACGGCTCTCCGACGCCACTTCAGCAAGTAGCTTCAGTGACGACTCCGGATGCGAGAACCCTCACCATCAAGCCATGGGAAAGAAACCTGATCAATGAAATCGAAAGATCTATCATCAACTCTGACCTTGGCCTTGCTCCCCAAAACAACGGAGAAATCATCATCCTGACTATTCCACCTATGACGGAGGAGAGGAGAAAAAACCTGGTAAAGCAAGCAAAAAACGAATGTGAATCAGGAAAAATTTCTATCAGAACCGTAAGGAAAGAAACAAACGAATCACTGCGAAAACTTCAGAAAGAAGGAGCATCTGAGGATGAAATCAAAAGAGCGGAAGATTCGGTCCAAAAATTCACGGATAGTTATTCCGCCAAAATAGATGAACTTCTTGTGAAGAAAGAACATGAGATCATGACTGTTTGATCGAAGATAAATTTATATAAAAAGGCTTCCTGTGATGACAAGAAGCCTTTTTGCGTTTGTAGTAAACCTGATCTATACTTTAATTATAAAATATTTTTCACTAACTCCACCAACTTCTTTCCCGCTTTATTTGCAGTAGCCACAACGTCAGCATGGGTAAATTCTTTGGCAACTTTTGGAATACTTTCATTGGTTATCACTGATATCCCCAAAACTTTTAAGCCCATATGGTTGGCTGCAATAACCTCAGGCACCGTACTCATCCCGACAGCATCTCCCCCTATAATTCTACAATACCTGATCTCAGCCTTGGTTTCCAGCTTTGGCCCCTGCAATCCGATATATGTTCCGGTTCTTAGCTTGACCCCCAATCTAATGGCCGCGGACTTTGCCTTTTCCAACCAGTCCAGATCAAATGGTTCGCTCATATCAGGAAACCTCGGACCAAACTCTTCACTGTTTTTTCCTCGCAAGGGATTTTCCGGGAGCAGACTGATCATATCTTCAATGAGCATCAAATCCCCTACTTCAAAATCTTCGTTTAATCCCCCGGCAGCATTGGTGATGACCAATCTTTTGATCCCCATCAACTTCATCACCCGCATGGGAAAAACCACATCTGCCATGTCGTAACCTTCATAATAATGGAAGCGACCGTTCATTGCCAAAACGGCTACACCTTCCAAATCTCCAAAAATCAAATCCCCACCATGACCTTCGACGGTCACAACAGGAAAGTGGGGAATCTGCGAGTAAGGAATCCTTTTCTCAATGTCGATTTCATCCACCAATCCTCCAAGACCTGAACCCAAGATGATGGCAGTCTCGGGGAATTCGATATTCTTTGATTTCAAAAAATCAACTGCAGCCTGTTCTTTTATCATAGCATTGAGTGAATCAGATAGTCAATGTCAAAGTGATTTTACCAATTCCCTGATGATCAGACTCATGCCCGGTTCGGCCTTGGCAGCCCCCGCTAAGACTTCCGCAAGGCTGATTTTCCTGACCTTTCCGGGAGAGCAAAGGTCTGTAATTGCGGATATGGCAAAAACAGGCAATTCCATATGTCTCGCTACGATGACTTCTGGAATCGTACTCATACCGATGGCATCACCACCGATCGTCCTGAGGTATTTGTATTCGGCTTTGGTTTCGAGATTTGGGCCCTGCACAGCCGCATAAACTCCCTGATGGACGATTAGCCCATTTGCAGCTGCGATTTCCATCCCTATTTTGACCAAAGACAGGTCATAGGGTTCGGACATATCCGGAAACCTCACCCCAAATGTATCAAGGTTTTTGCCTCGGAGGGGGTTTTCGGGAAAAAGATCAATATGGTCATTGATGATCATGAGTTCTCCGATGTTGTAATCAGGATTTAAACCTCCTGCCGCGTTGGAGACAAAAAGATGTCCGATCCCCAATTTTTTCATCACTCGCACCGGAAAGGTCACTTCCTTCATGGAATAACCTTCATAATAATGAAATCTTCCCTGCATGGCGACGACAGATTTTCCGGATAACTTCCCAAAAATCAATTTTCCTTTATGGCTTTCTACCGTGGAAACAGGGAAAAATGGTATTGTATCATAGGACACTTCCAATTCAATCTCAATATTTTGGATCAATTGTCCCAATCCGGTGCCTAGAATAATACCCACTTGAGGAGTTTTGGGATATAATTTTTTGATATAGTCAAAAGCAAAATCGATTTGCTCTGAATACGAAAGAGTGGATGCTGAATTCATATTTTAAAATTTCCCCAAGGTAGGAATTCTTGAGTTATTGGAAACCTAACCCAGTCTGACAAAAATAAGGAATAGAAAAAATTGAGATATAAGATTCCAATTAACCTGAAAGCGTTTTCGAATGAAAATACGGAGTCGGATTAAAACTCCGGTTGATTTAAAATTATACCAGAGAAAAATATTTTTTACAACCCAACCAACCATTTCCCAAGTACCTTCCGTAATGGTTCAAATTCAAAAATTTTATGTTCCACAAAACTGAAAACAACATGTTAAAGAAAATTTTAATGGCTTCCATTTTTATGGGAATTATAAGTGGATGCCAACAGGAAGAAGGATTGCCAGGAGAGGATTTAACAGTCACTGAAATAACCGAGGTTGACCTTCCTTTATCCGCCACGACTTTTATTGCAGAAAATTTTGAAGGAGAGGTGGTAACTTCCGCTTTTCGGATTACCGACGGAAAGGAAGTTTCATTTGAAGCGAATCTCACCAATCAGATGAATTTGGTGTTTTCCGAAAATGGCCGGATCCAAGCATTCGGGGAAGATGGCGCGGAAGTGGACTGCGAAGGAAGACACAGGAGAAGAGGTGGCTTTGGCCGTCCTCCGAGAAAGCCGGGAGAAGATGGACCTAAGCCAAATGTTATCGACCCTGACGATTTGCCGGATGCTGCTAAAGAATACTTGAGGGAAAATTACTCAGAAAATGAAATAATTAAGGTCATTTTCATTGAGAGGGAGGCGCTGAATCAATACCATGTCCTTGTCAAGGAAATAGGGATCGTGATTTTCGATGCAGATGGGGTGTTTTTGAAATTGAGGGAAAAACCGGTTAGGATCTGCCCAAATTTCCAAAAAATTGAAATTGAAGACCTTCCTGAAAGCATTACTTCCTACATCGCGGAGAATTATCCCGACAATGAAATATTAAGGGCACGCAAGGGTACGAGAAAAGGAGAAGTTGAAATTCATGTCTTGGTGGCCGGCGTAGGCGCTTTGATTTTTGATGAAAGCGGCGAGTTTATTGAATTGAAAACCTGTGGAATGCATAAAGGATAAGTATATATTTGGTTTGGCTTTGACTCCGGGGGTCGAAATGTTCCCGGAGTCATTTCAACATTTCGAATGACAGAAGAGGAAAAGCACTTGATTTTGGGATGCAAGTCCAACCAGAGAAATGCACAAGCAGCGTTTTATAGGAAATATTATGGCTTTGCCATGAGTATTTGTCTGAGGTATTCCCACTCCAGGGCCGAAGCCGAAGAAATGATCAATGATGGCTTTTTGAAGGTATTTACCAACATAGAAGCCTACAATCCTGAACTGGAAATCAAAGCATGGATGAACAGGATTTTTGTCAATACGGCCATAGATCATTTCAGAAAGAATAAAAAACATTACTTCCAGGATGATATCGATCAGGCATACGATGTGTCAAGCGGATCTGAAGATGCATTGGAAGCGCTTTCGGCAGAGGAAATAATGGCGCTGGTTCAAGGTCTTTCACCTTCCTATAAAATAACCTTCAACCTCTATGTCATGGAAGGATTCAAGCATCATGAAATCGCAGAGAAACTCGGGATTTCTGAAGGGACTTCAAAATCCAACCTGTCCATTGCAAGATCAAAATTAAAGCGGGCAATTTTGGAAAAATCCAATTAAAGAAAAATGGAAAAGTTTGATAAAATAATTAAAGACAAGTTACAATCTTATCCTACTGAGGAAAAGCCAAATGATGATGCCGTATCAAACATGATGGATTTGCTTGATCAGGCGCTTCCTTTGGAGTCCAAAACCCGAATCCTAAATCCCCTAGCTGACAACAAAAAACCAATTCACATTGTCTATAAAATCGCAGCCTCATTGACCTTAATTGTCATTTCCCTTTATGCCCTGATCGCATTCAATGAAGTAACTGTCGAAGTGGGCAAAATGGCATTTGAAAAAGTGGAATTGCCTGACCGATCTATCGTCCATATGAATGCTGATTCCAGAATCGCTTACAATAAATTTTTATGGAATTTCAGTAGAAAAGTAATCTTTGAGGGAGAAGGATTCTTTGAAATCCAAAAAGGTGAAAAATTCGAAATCTATTCCACTTTAGGAACGACTCAAATCCTGGGCACGAGCTTTAATATTTATTCCCGTCCGGGAAAATATGAAGTGGAATGCCTCAGCGGCAAGGTAGCGGTCACTTCCAATGCCACCCAGAAAAAAGTGATGCTCTTACCGGGTGATGGGGTGGCTATAAACCAATCTGATCTGCAGTCTTATTCCCTTTCCTCTCCAACAAGCCCCACATGGCTCAAAGGTGAATTTTATTTTGAAGAGGAGAATGTTGAAGATGTCATCTCAGAATTAGAAAGACAATTTGACCTTGAAATCTCGTTTCCTGAGGAATTAAGAAATCAAAAATATACAGGCTACTTCGACAATAAGGACCTGGACAAAGCACTCAAATTGGTTTGTGAACCTTTGGGATTACAGTACGTCCGCAAGGGCAATTCATTGGAATTTACATTTACCAAATAAACCAACAGATCAAAATATCATCTAAATCCAAAATACTGATGTCTGCTTCCCTTAGGGCTTGTTGTTTCAACAACAAAATGAGTTTCAATCATCGAAAACCCGCATGCTGAAAACCCTCTTTCCTGTCCTTTTTTTTCTTCTAATTACCAATGTCACGTTGGCAAATCGGGCAACTGTGGTCAATGAGGAATTTAGAAATGTTCCTCTCAAAGACGCCATTCAGGTTTTGAAAAGAAACTACCGACTCAAGGTCGCTTTCAGTGACAAAAATGTCCGGGATGTTTTGGTCAATGTAAGCATCCAGAATCTTTCGATTGAGGAAGCCTTTGTGAAGATTTTGGAAAATACAAACCTCAGCTTTGAACTTATAGATGAGAATACCATCATCATCAAAAAGCAGAAGCAACAGCAAAATGAACCGCCTGCTCTCTCTGAATTTTCAGGAGTCATCAGTGATGCCATGACAGGTGAAAACTTACCTTACGCGGCTGTTTGGAATGAGGAAAACCAAACGAACTTTCTGTCAAATGAGGAGGGCTATTTTTTCATTTCTGATACCAGAAAAATCAACAAGATCCGAGTTTCCTATCTTGGATATCAGGATACTGTTCTCGTACTCAGCGAACAAAACCAACATAAAAGATTACAGATTGGGCTAAAAGCCAAGGTGACAGAGCTGGCAGAATACATTATTGCAGATCAGGAAATTGACCATTTCAGCACTGGAGGTCAGGCGGGCAAAATCACTTACAACCCCATCAATGCGAGGCAGACTCCTTCCGTGGGAGAGGTGGATGTATTGAGATCTCTTCAGTTATTGCCCGGCGTAAATGCGACCAATGAAATTTCTTCCGGACTCAATATCAATGGCGGGACCAACAACCAGAATCTGTTTTTATTCGATGGATTCACCGTCTATCACGTTGACCATTTTTTTGGGTACTTCAGTGCTTTTAATCCTTATGCCATCAAGTCTTTGAGACTTTACAAAGGCGGTTTTGAAGCAAAGTATGGTGGTAGGGCGTCAAGTGTGGTCGATATTTCGGGAAAGGATGGCAACCGAAATGAGACAAAAGGTTCTTTGGGTTTTAATTTGCTCAGCGTCAACACCTCCCTGGAAGTTCCCTTGTCAGACAAAGGCGCCACTTTATTCTTTTCGGGTATAAGGTCTTACACTGATGTGTGGTCTTCTTCGCTGTTTGAGGATATTTTTTCCATCTTCGAGAGCAGCATAACTGAAGGCCCGCGGGGCCCTTTATTCCCGCGGACGATCCAATCCGAGGTAAAACCTGATTTTTACTATTCAGATATCAACTTCAAAATATCTTCCAAAGTAGGCGCCAAAAATCAAATTTCATTTAGCTTTTATGACAGCAATGACCTGCTGAACTATACGGAAAATTCACAGGTAAATTTTAGAGACACCCTTTCAGTGTCAACAAAAAAGCTGGGGGTAATAAATTGGGGAAACGTGGGAACCTCCCTGAATTTTTCCAGGCAATGGAACAGCACCAACCATTCAAGTGCCCTTATTTCTTATTCATTTTATGAAAGTACTTTTCAGGAAATCGCAACTTCTGAAATCAAATCATCCGGTCAGGGTAATTTCCAAAATGTAGCATCACAGGATCAGCTCAATAACATCGAGGATTTTTCCATCAAACTCGATCATGAATGGACTCTTGGAAATTCGAGCACCATCGAAACAGGAATATCAGGTTCTCTGTATAACAATCAGCTGAAATATGTGGCAAATGATTCCTTGTTGGTAGACAAATCCGAGCTAAACGAATACCTTTTGGCACATTATTTACAAGGGACTTTTATCCTGAGCCCTAGCTTCTCCATCTCTCCGGGACTTCGCAGCAGCTATTTCTCTACCACGGGTAAAATTTATTTTGAGCCCAGATTTTCATTTATCCATAAGCTTAATGAGTCACTTCAATTAAAGGGAGCGACAGGAATTTATAACCAGTTTATCAACCAATCCAATACCAAGAATGTCCTGGAGGGAAGCCGTGATTTCTGGATTTTGGCCAATGGCAAGAATGTTCCGGTCCAGCTAGCTTGGCATGGCTTGTTGGGGATTGAATATGCTGTAAACAAAAATCTTTTCACTTTGAGTTTTTTCCAAAAAAACTTTGAGGGATTGATGGAATACGCGTTTAGAAATGGGAGTCTGATTACCCAATTTGAAGACCAAAACAGGATTTTCACTTCAGGAGACGGGGTAGCTAAAGGAGTGGAAATGATGGTCAAAAGAGATTTGGGAAATTTTTCAAGTTGGGTGACCTATACCCTGTCTCAGGTTAAATATACATTTCCAAGGATAAATCAGGGAAGGGCCTTTTTTGCAGACCACGATCAGCGTCACGAGATCAATTGGTTTGGGGTATATGCATTCAAGAATTTTGAGTTTTCGGCTACTTGGATTTATGGTTCAGGAAAGCCGTTTTCCTCCTTTGAGGAGGTTGTCACCAGGCCATCAAATTCCCAAAATGGCCCTCAGATAATTCAGTTACAGATTCCTGAACGGAATGGCGAAAGATTGCCGGCATACCATAGGTTGGATGTAAGTGCGAGGTATTTTCTAGATCTCGGCAAGTCCAGAGCCAATGTTTCTTTGGGTATTTTTAACCTCTACAACAGAGAAAATATTCTCGACACCAAGGTTTCAGTGGTCGCTCCCCGAGATAGGAGGAACAACAGGGATCAAATTCTTGCGACTACTTATGTGCCCCTGATGGGAATTACGCCAAATGTTTCTTTTGAGATCAATTTCTAGGTAAACCAAATTCTCTCTGCCGGCGGTAAGGAGTAGTTCTGAAATGGGAGGGGTTACTTTGTAGAATATTGAACTTTTCTATAGGAAAAGAATTATTGGTAATGATAGAAATCCCCCAATTACAATAACCCAGGAAATAATACTAATTATCCCTATATCTTGAGGTGAATTTCTATATTTTTTATAAATTTTTAAGTACCTATCACTGCCTTTAAACCAAAAAATGTTAGCAAAAAGAAAAATAAAGCCAGATGAAATAAATATAGGCCTATTTTCTGTTTGGAATCCATCAAGATTAAATAAACTAGTTATAATTATCGTACTGCTAAAAAAATAAACCCAAAATGAAGTCGAAATTAAACTTGCAGCAGTAAACCACGGTACATCATTTTTATAATTTCCGTCCTTAAAATAGAATTTAAATACATGAAAGAAAATCAAATTATACCATTCCATAAGTTTAAGTTATTTTTTAGCCCCTCCCTGATCTTTAGTCCCAATCTTAGATGCTGCGACTTGGTAGGACTTATTATTCCACTCTTTTAATCCCCCAGCTAGTTTTTTTTAAATTTCAGTGCCGTTTCTTTTTTCATTTTGTTCCCTTGAATATTGATATACCAGATTATCCTTGAATGTCAACAAATCAGAATTTTTAGGTTTCACAATCAAGCCGCTGTTGATACAGTCAAGTGCATCAATTGTCCTTCCTAAATCTTGGTAAATTTGTGCCTTCAAAATATGCCCATCTATGGAATCAGGAAATAATTTAATGGCTGAATTAATTAATTCAAGAGCAAGATCATAATTCCTTTGAACCCTGTGAACCATAGCGATTCGAAGATTACAGTCAAAAATAGATTCTTGCATCACTTTGGGGAACTTGTTCTTTTCGGCATTGGCAATGGCCCGTTTAAAATCTTCAATTGCTTCTTCGAAAAATTTAAGCTGAAAATTGCATAAACCGCGATAATAGAACCCATAAAAATCATCTTCCATAGAATTGACCATTTCATTGGCCAAGGCGATGGATTCTAGCCATTTTTTTTCCGAATAAAGCGATTGCATAGCTTGAAGTTTCTTCCATTGATTATTGACCTTCATTAAATAGGATGGTAGCAAGAGAACCTTCTTTAACTCCATATTTGGAAGACTTTTTTAAAAATACCCGATGATTAAGTTTTGTAAAACTAAAAGTAATATCAAAAAAGTGAATGGTATTTCAAAATAATAGAATCTTTCTCGGGTTTATTAATTTGACGATAGATGTTTGTTCCAAAAAAGTCTGTCAGCTCTCAGCCTTCATCCTTTTCTTTGCGGCTTCGCGTCTTTGCGAGAGGTATTTATATCCGTCTTTGCTGACTTTGCGGGAAACGTCAATCTTTGTCGTCTTTGTGCCTTTGTGTGAAATACCGCCTTTGATTTTTAAACATTCCTGAAACTTATTGACTTTCTAGATTGTATTTACCTCAAATCAACAGAAAGCACCTTTTGCATGATCAAGATCATCGTCGGTACCAACCGCAGAAATTCCGTCTCAAAAAAAATAGCATTGATATATCAGGATCTTTTGGCCAATATGGATACGCCATCGGAGATTTTATTATTGGAAGATTTGCCGCATGATTTTATTTTTTCGGCCCTTTACCATAACAACGGCAAAAACGAGGGCTACAATAGCTTTCACCAAAAAGTCAAAGAAGGGACGAAATTTGTCTTCGTCGTACCGGAATACAACGGTTCTTTCCCCGGGATCTTGAAAGGATTTATAGACGGGATGACTTATCCCAACTCTTTCCGTAATAAAAAATGTGCCTTGGTCGGCATTTCATCTGGAATAGGCGGGGGTGGCATCGCTTTGAGCCACCTCACCGACATCTTCCACTACGTAGGTATGAATGTACTTGCCCTCAAGCCCAAACTAGCCAAGATCGAGGACAATATGTCAGATAACCTGCTCACCAACAGGCTGTACATGGAATTACTACATACCCAGGCAGAAATGTTGATTAACTTTTAGAGTTAATCAACATTGTCATGCAAAAACCTGTTGTTCTTCAGAAACTCATTTTCGTCAGTCAGGTTGTACCTTGATATGCTTCTCTCAGAACTGTGCTGCACATCAGCCAATTTTACTTCTTTTCTGAGGTAAGCGGGGGTCTCTAATTTATCTTTGAATTCCTCAGGGTTCTGATTATAAGTCTTGATGCTTTTCAGCTTTTCAAAACGCTCATGCGCCCTTTGGATCGCTTTCAATTTTAACTGTTCATAATAATCATTGCTGTGTGCGGGCTTCTCTTCCACTTTTTCTTCTGCCTTTGGCAATTCCTCTGTGATTTCTTCTTCGGTATTCAATTCAAAAATCACTTTCTTAGACTCAGACTTGGCAGGAACAAACTCAAACTGAGGTTCCATTTCCATCTCTTCTTCTTTTTCAAATACAGGGGCAGGAACTTCCACTTTTGGCTTGATTTCTTCAGGCTTACTTTCATTGGCCGGAGTAAACAAAGGCTTGTTGAAAGTAAAGGTGAAAGTCTGACCCGGTGCCGGAGTGGCATCTTCCTCTACTTTGGAAGTTTTGCCTGATTCGAGGTCGATTACTTTTTTGCTGGTATCTTCTTCCATGACAGCGGCAACAACCACTTCTTCTTTCTTACCTGAAGGAGAAGCTGTAGTCAATCTGTCCATTTCAAAACCTGTGGCAATGACGGTAACACGGATTCCTTTGCTCAGTTCAGAGTCAATACCCTGACCGAAGATCACCTCGGCATCGTCACCGGCTCTTTCCTGGATGTATTCGGTGATTTCGCTCAACTCGTCCATGGAGAGCTCGTCGTCCTCACCGGACATGATAGAAAGCAATATTTTCTGTGCGCCTTTGATATCTACGTTGTTCAACAACGGAGAAGCAATGGCTTTTTCGGCTGCACGGATGGCACGTCCTTCACCTTCTTCGGTAGCAGAACCCATCACGGCAGCACCGGCATTTTTCATGACTGTTTTCACATCTTCGAAATCCACGTTGACATCCTGATGGATGGTTATGATTTCGGCGATAGACTTGGCGGCAGTTGTCAACACGTTATCGGCTTTGGCAAATGCCGAACGGATGGCAAGGTTGCCATAGATTTCTCTCAGTTTGTCATTGAGGATAACCAATACTGTATCGCAGCTTTCTTTCAAAGCTTCGATGCCCTGCTGTGCGGCGATCATTTTCTTTCTTCCTTCAAATACAAAAGGAGCGGTAACGATACCCACGGTAAGGATGTCCATGTCCTTGGCGATCTTGGCGATCACCGGTGCAGCACCTGTACCTGTACCACCACCCATGCCGGCAGTGATGAATACCATCTTGGTATTGTCTGAAAGCAATTCCCTGATATCCTCTTTGCTTTCCAATGCAGCGCTTTTCCCTTTTTCAGGATTGGCACCTGCACCTAGTCCTTCGGTTAGATTTGCACCTAATTGAAGCCTCAAAGGAACCGGACTGCTTTTCAAAGCCTGTGCGTCTGTGTTGACCACGACGAACTCCACGTCCTTGATTCCTTGGTTGTACATATGGTTCACAGCATTGGAACCACCTCCTCCAACACCAATCACTTTGATGATTGATTTATGGTTTTTTGGAAGATCAAATTTGTAATCTTTCATGTTATCTGACATTTTTTATCTATTGGTGAATTTGTTTTCCTTTTTAGTATGGTTTTTGTATTGAAAGGGAAGTAGAAGACAAAATCTTCTACCTCCCTAGTATGATAAGCCCTAGTAATTATTGTCATCATGAATATCATTGGTGATGATATCCTTCAGTTTCTTACCTATGCTAGAGAAAATGTTCGGGCCAAATTCTGTTTTTACAGGTTTGGCCTGTACTTTTTGTGTGTTATTGTTCACGCTTTCCTTTCTTAGTCTGTAAAGGTTTTCCCTTTCGTCAAGAGACTTGAATCCTGCTAAAACCAATCCTACTGAAGTGGCGTACATCGGACTTTTCACTTCCTCGATTTTGGATTTGCCCAAGTGTTCATTTGGATAGCCGATCCGGGTATCGAGTCCGGTCATGTATTCAAAGAGTTGGGAAACTCCCTGCAGCTGTGAACCGCCTCCTGTGAGGACAATACCTCCGGTTAGCTTCTTGTAATGACCGCTTGCTACCAATTCATTCTGCACGTATTCAATGATTTCTTCCATCCTTGCCTGAATGATGGCTGCCAGGTTTTTGATGGAAATCTCCTTAGGCTGTCTGTTGCGAAGTCCCGGTATGGACACGATTTCATTTGGATTGGCTTCTTCGGCAATGGCTTTACCAAATTTGGTTTTGAGCAATTCAGCCTGATGGTGAAGTACCATACAGCCTTCTTTGATATCGGCTGTGATGATATTTCCTCCCAAAGGAATGACCGCGGTATGGCGGATGATATTGTCGTAGAAAATCGCAATGTCTGTAGTGCCGCCTCCGATATCCACCAAGCAAACTCCGGCTTCTTTGTCCTGCTCGCTAAGTACAGACAGAGAACTAGCCAAAGGTTCCAAGATCAGGTCTTGGGATACGAGGTTGGCACGCTTTACACAGCGGTTGATGTTGTTGATGGCTGTTGTTTGTGCGGTGATGATGTGAAAATCAGCTTCCAATCTGGATCCGGACATCCCGACAGGATCTTTGATCCCATCTTCATAGTCCACAATGTAATCTTGTGGCATGACATGGATGATGGTATTTCCGGGAGGCACGACTATGTTTTCCATGTCGTTGGAAAGTCTCCTGACATCCTCTACAGTGATTTCATCCTGATTGGGCTGACGGATGATGACACCGTGATGGATGGTGCTGCGGATATGCTGTCCGGCAATACCGACAATCACTTCCACAATATCCACGTCAGCCATGTCTGACGCATCCTGCATCGCCTTTTGGATGGCGTTGACAGTTTTGTCAATATTTGTGACGATACCACGGATGACCCCGTCGGATACGGCCTTTCCCATGCCGAGAACTTCCAACTTTCCAAATTCGTTTTTGCGACCGATGATCGCGCAGATTTTGGTGGTTCCGATGTCAAGTCCTACAATCAATTTGTTATTTTCCATAGCGATTTCAATTATTCACAAACAATCTGGCCCTTATATTTTACACTCACTCTGCTGTATGCATTCCATCCTTTTGCGGGGATGATTTCTTCATAAAACAGGTTTATCTTTTCAAATTTTTCTTCTAAATCCTTGGCTTCCCCAAACTCGATTACCTGCTTGCCTACCTGCTGGTAAAGTTTGATGTCCGTCTTTCGGGAAATATCCATCCCGGAGATCTGCGCTTTCCAAAACTCATCGGCATTGATAAAATTGATCATTGCCATGAGGTCGCTGTGGCTTTCGGAAATATCCTCGAGCTTCAAAAGACTTTCTGCGTAAGCACCCTCAAGCGTCATCACCCTGGTGGTGTATGAATTGGATGTAGGTAATATTTTTCCTTCCGAAGAAATGTAGCCGTCCGCTGCACTTGGTCGCACAATCCTTGCAATCGGGATATGCTGGGTGATTTCAACCATCACATGTCCTTTGGGGTCTGCGAATACTTCTGCATTGCGGACAAAAGCATAAGTCTCTACCTTCTTTTCAATTTTATTCAAATCCACTTCCTGCATGGATACACCATTTTGCATCAGCGGAAATTCAATCTGAATATTTTTTAAAATGTCCTTTTCATTTACGAAATAGACATCTGCAATTCCTTTGACCCTGACTTCAATCCCGGTGAAGACTTTCTCAGAATCTTTTTTCTCCACAAATCCTATAAAGCCGATCAGAACCAAGGTCAAAGCGGCGAAAATCAACGATTTTTTGATCCTGAACTTTTTCATAGCGTTTTCATCCAGTTTGCGATAGGTGACACCAATCTGTCAATGTCTCCGGCACCGATGGTAACCAAAACCTCGGGCTTAACCTCTTTGAGGTAATCCAACAATCCTTCTTTGGATTGTAGGGATTTTTTGGCGGAAGTGATTCCTTCCAACAGCATCGTTGCATTTACTCCCTCGATAGGGAGTTCCCTTGCCGGATAAATCTCCAGCAACACCACTTCATCAGCGATAGAAAGACTCTCTGAAAATCCTGCCGCAAAATCCCTGGTCCTGGTGAAAAGGTGGGGCTGGAAAATTGCCGTCAACCTTTTGTTAGGATACATGGCTTTGACAGATGAAAGAAAAGCGCGGATCTCCTCAGGATGGTGGGCATAATCATCGATGAATACCCTATCCTTTTCCTGAACCCATATTTCAAACCTTCTTTTTACTCCTTTATAACTTGCCAATCCTTCTCGGACGGCTTGTTCTTCTATGCCATAATCCAAAGCGACCGTAATGGCAGGCAGGGCATTTTCCACATTGTGAAATCCCGGCATGTACATCTTCAATCCCTTGATTTCTTTGTCTCCACTAACATAATCGAAGGTGAAAGCCGCAGGTCCTGCCACGATGTTTTTGGCTTGGATCTCTCCGATGTTGATTCCGTATTGCTTTACAGTAACCGATTTGGATGTCGGAGCTCCGAGTTTTTGGAAGGCCTTAGCATGGATATACAATGACCCGTCGGCAGCAATCAGGTCAATAAATGCCCTGAAGCCATCCATCATCTGTGCATCATCTCCATAGATATCCAAATGGTCGGGATCGGCACTGGTGACCACAGCCACATTGGGATGTAGGTGGAGGAAAGAACGGTCAAACTCATCTGCCTCAACGACCACCGTTGCGTCTCCACTTTCCTCGTCATGGAGGATGAGGTTGGAATTGTAATTTTGTGTCAATCCACCCAAAAAGGCAGCGATATTTTTTCCTCCTGACTTAAGCAGGTGAGCGACCATGGAAGAAGTTGTCGTCTTGCCATGTGTTCCCGCTACGGCTATCGTCGGAAGGTCAGCAGTGATCATCCCGAGAACTGCAGCTCTTTTTTTGATGCTGTAGCCGTTGTTTTGGAAGAAGTTCAGTTGAATAGAATCCTTTGGCATCGCCGGAGTCCAAATGACCAAAGTATGGACTTTGTCATAGCGGATCCTTGACGGGATATTTTCCAAAGTATCTTCAAACACAATCTCCATTCCCTCTGCCACCAATGCATCTGTCAATGGAGAAGGAGTACGGTCATAGCCGGAGACTTTGATGCCGACATGGTTAAACCACCTCGCCAAAGCACTCATGCCGATGCCACCTATTCCAAGGAAATGGACGCTATGTAGGTTTTTCAGATTCATTGAATGATGCTTTCCAATACTTTTACAATTTCTTCGGCTGCTTTTGGCTTGGCCAGTTTCTTTATATTTTCACCCAATGACCGGACTTTGTTATCGTCCGCCATGAGTTGGTTTACTGTCGATTTCAATTTCCCGACTGCTTCGCTGTCCTTCAATAGGACCGCTGCATCTGCCTGCACAAAGGCCATGGCATTTTTGGTCTGATGGTCTTCGGCCACATTGGGAGAAGGGATAAATACCACCGGCTTCCCAACAAGGCTGAGTTCGGAAACCGAAAGCGCTCCGGCCCTTGATACCACGAAATCTGCGGCCGCATAAGCCAAATCCATTTCCCTGATAAATTCAAGGACTTGGATGTGTTTTAGTCCGGAAGCCTTTACTTTTTCCGACATTTCGGAGAAATAAAACTTCCCACTTTGCCATAGAACTTGGTAGCCTTCTTTTTCGAGACCTTCCATATCAGCCAATACCGCCTGATTGATGGTGCGCGCTCCAAGACTTCCTCCCAACACCAACAGGACTTTCTTGCCTTCTTCCAATCCAAAGTGTCGGAATGCTTTTTCCTTTTTACCCTCCAAATGAAGGATGTCTTTGCGGACAGGATTACCGGTGTATTGGATCTTATCAGCAGGGAAAAACTTCTCCATGCCCGGATAAGCCACACAGATCTTTTTTGCTTTTTTTGCCAAAATCTTGTTGGTCAATCCGGCATAGGAATTTTGCTCCTGAATCAATGTCGGGATTCCTTTACCTTGGGCAGAATACAAGAGTGGACCGCTTGCATAGCCACCGACTCCGACCACGGCATTGGGTTTGAATGTTCTGAGAAGTTCTTTGGACTTGTTCAGACTTGCCAATAATTTGAAAGGAAAGCTGAGGTTGGAAAGGCTGAGACTTCGCTGCAATCCTGCTACTTTGAGTCCTTCGATCCGGTATCCTGCTTCAGGGACTTTTTGCATTTCCATCTTTCCTTCTGCACCGACAAATAGAATCTCCGTATCAGGATGCTTTTCCATCCAGGCATTTGCGATCGCAAGTGCCGGATAGATATGGCCTCCTGTGCCTCCTCCGCTGATCATGATTCTATATGGTGTGCTATTTCCCACTTTCTGTTATGCTGTTTGAAATGTCTTCCTCACTTTATTGCTTCCCTCGGAGGGGCTGTCCAATTGTTCCTGATGGTCGCCCCTGCTTACACTCAATATGATTCCCAGTGAAAATCCTGTAAATACCAATGATGTCCCTCCCATACTCAGCAAGGGCAATGGCAAACCGGTAATCGGGCCCAATCCCACGGCAACCGCCATGTTGACCATAGCCTGCAGCACGAGTGCGAAACTCAGTCCTGCCGAAAGCAATCCTCCAAACGGCTTGGTCGAGGAAGCGACAATCCGCATTCCCCGGAACAGTAGCGCGAGATAAAGGAACAATACCGTCGCACCGCCAACCATCCCGTATTCCTCGATGATGATGGCATAGATGAAATCAGAATATGGATGCGGAAGTGTATTTCTCTGTTCGGATTTTCCCGGACCTTTGCCTGTGATTCCTCCTGTGGAAATGGCGATAAATGATTGCTCTGCCTGAAAAGGAATTTCATCCCCTGAAACAAATTTTTCTATCCGTGAAAAGAATGTTCCTCCCCTTTGTCCCAAGAAAACCGAAGTAGTCAGGAATAATCCACCAACCAAAACCACCATCAGGATATACTTCATCGGCACTCGGCCAATGAAAAGCAGTAACAAACAAGTCGACAGTAAAAGAACCGCCGTTGACATATTTGCCAATCCGATCAGGCCGGAAACCAAACCTATAACTACAATCATCGGAAGGAAGGCGTTTCTGAAATCGTCAATATTCTTTTGCTTTCTGGCGAGCAAAGAAGCCAAGGTTGCAATCAATGCCAATTTTGCGATATCCGAAGGTTGGAATGCTTTGTTGATCACAGGAATGGTGATCCACCTGTTAGCTTCATTGACAGTAGAGCCAAACAAGAATGTGAATAACAAAAGGGGGATGGATACCAATAGCAGAAACCTTCCGATAAGACCATAAGTCTTGTATGGTATTTTGTGGGCAACCCACATGACCAATAGGCCAGCAAGCACCATCATAGAATGATCGATCAGGTATTTTTCCGTATTGCCTCCGGTGTATTTGTATGCCAAAGAACCCGTGGCAGAATAAACCACCACGATGCTGATGACAGAAAGAATGATCACGATGCCCCAAATGATCGGGTCACCCTTCAGATTTCTGTCAAACCATATTTTTATGTTCTCCATCATTTCACTGTCGCGGTTAATTCTGCCACTGCGGCTTTAAACTGATTTCCTCTGTCTTCATAATTCTTGAACAAGTCGAAACTTGCACATGCCGGAGAAAGCAAAACCACATCGCCTTCCTTCCCAAATTCCAGTCCCAAAGCCACTGCCTCAGCGATACTTTGTGTTTCTTTGATTTCAGGAATCCTTCCCGAAAATGCTTTTTTCAACTTCTCATTATCCACGCCGAGGCAGATCAGCATTTTTACTTTTCCATCTGTCAGCCGGTATAGGGCTGCATAATCATTCCCTTTGTCCACTCCACCGGCAATCCAAATCAGGGGTTGTTTGAAGCTGTCAAGCGCGTAGGCTGTGGCATCGACATTAGTCCCCTTACTGTCATTGATAAAAGCAATTCCCTTGATAGTAGCCACCGGTTCCATCCTGTGTGCCGCATTTTGGAAATCCTTCAATCCTTCCCTGATGGCTTGCTCCGACACGCCTGCCAATGTTGCTGCCAAAGAGGCACACATGGTGTTGAGCATGTTGTGGGTTCCTTTCAGGATAATATCTTTTGGGTCTATTGTTAATTTCTTTCCGACGGCTTGTACCGTGATGGCATTTCCATCAAAATACCCGCCTTTGTTTTGCGGTTCTTTGAGTGAAAATGGTAACCGATCTGCTTTCAAATTCACTTTTTCAAAACCTGATTTAATCAGTTGGTCGTCAAGCCAATAAATTGCCGCATCCTTTTCATCCATATTTTTGAACAGGGAGACTTTGGAAGCGATATAATTTTCAATTTTATAATTGTACCTGTCCAAATGGTCAGGAGTGATATTTGTCAATACCGCCACTGAGGGTTTCAGAGATTTGAAGCCGTCAATCTGGAAACTGCTGACTTCCAATACCCACCAATCTTTGTCTCCGTCCACCAATTGTGCAGCCCAACTTTCGCCTACATTTCCTCCCAATCCTACATTCAAACCTCCTTTTTGGAGCAGGTGATAAGTCAGGAGCGTAGTCGTGGTTTTGCCGTTTGTACCCGTGATCGCGATTACTTTTCCTTTGGAATACCTGAAAGCGAATTCCAATTCATCGATTACCGGAATTCCTTTTTCCAAAGCCTTTTGGACAATGGCTACTTTTTCCGGAATCCCGGGACTCTTGATGATTTCGCCGGCAGAAAGGATTTTTTCCTCCGAATGCATTCCTTCTTCAAAACCAATCCCGTTCTCTGTCAAGGTTTGTTTTCTGGATGCGCTGATGGTCCCGGCATCAGATACCCATACCGCATAGCCATGCTTCTTGGCGAGCAATGCTGCTCCCAATCCGCTTTCGCCTGCACCCAATATGGCTATCTGTTTTTTCATTTATCTCAGTTTCAATGTTGCCAAAGTGATGATAGCCAAAAGAATCCCTGTGATCCAAAATCGGGTTACGATTTTGGCTTCATGGATATTTTTCTTCTGGTAATGATGATGTAAAGGAGACATCAGGAATATCCTGCGGCCTTCTCCATATTTTCTTTTGGTATATTTGAAATAGCTCACCTGCATGATCACAGAGAGGTTTTCGACCAAGAAAATCCCGCAAAGGATAGGAATCAACAGTTCTTTTCTCAAGGTCAAGGACAGGACAGCGATCACTCCACCCAACATCAAACTTCCTGTATCTCCCATAAAAACCTGTGCAGGAAAGGCATTGTACCAAAGGAAACCGACACATGCACCCACAAATGCAGCACAGAAAATCACCAACTCTCCTGAGTTGGGGATGAACATTACATTGAGGTATTGGGAGAAAATGGCGTTGCCGGAAACGTATGCGAATATGGCAATCGTCAGTCCGATGATCGCAGAAGTCCCCGCTGCCAATCCATCAATACCGTCGGTGATATTGGCTCCGTTGGAAACGGCCGTGATGATGAAAATCACCAAAAGGATATACAGCACAGGAGTGATGCTTTCCCCCATGAAACCCAGGAAAGTCTCGTAGTTCAGTTCATTGTTTTTGACAAAAGGGATGGTAGTCTTTGCGACTTTCACATCTTTGAATGCCGGGGTTTCGACTACGCCTTCCTCGATAGAAACCGGATTGGTAAATTCCCGGATCACGACATCCTCATGAAAGTAAAGGGTAGCACCCACGATAATCCCGATGGTAACCTGACCTACGATTTTGAACCTTCCGGCTAGACCGTCTTTGTTCTTTTTGAATACTTTGATGTAATCATCCACAAATCCAATGGTCCCTAACCAAACTGTAGTGATCAGGAGAAGGATGATGTAGACGTTGTTGATATTGGCAAAAAGCAAAGTCGGAATAATGATACCGGCCATGATCATCAGTCCACCCATGGTAGGTGTTCCTTTTTTGGCGGTCTGTCCTTCGAGACCCAAGTCGCGGACCGTTTCCCCGATTTGTTTGTTTCTGATCCAATTGATAATCCTATGGCCAAAGGTGATGGTGATGATCAATGAAAAAAGCGCCGCCATCCCTGCCCTGAAGGAGATGTAGCGGAAGACCCCCGTTCCCGGGATGTCCAATACTGAGTCCAAATAATCAAAAATAGGATATAGCATATCAGTCTTTATTCAACAGATTAAGTAATTCGGCCACAACCTGACGATCATCAAAAGGATATTTCACTCCCTTGATTTCCTGATAGGTTTCATGTCCTTTGCCTGCTACAAGGATGATGTCTCCCTTTTTCGCCATGACAGCGGCCGTCTTGATGGCTTCTCTTCTATCTTCTATCACCAGTGTTTTTTTGAAATCCACAGGATTGATTCCTGCTTCCATCTCTCTCAGGATGGACATAGGTTCTTCGTCTCGGGGATTATCTGAAGTTAGGATCACTTTGTCCGAAAATTGGGTTGCGATCTTGGCCATTACAGGTCTTTTGGTTTTGTCCCTGTTGCCGCCACAGCCGACGACCGTGATTACCTGTTCTCCTCCGGTCCTAACACCTTGTATGGTTTTGAGGACATTTTCGAGTGCGTCAGGCGTATGGGCATAATCGACGATGGCAGTGATGCCATACATGGCGATTTTGTCGAAACGACCCTGCGCTCCGGGAACTTTGGAAAGCTGCATCAGCACTTCTTCCTCTTCTTCGCCCAACAGCACCGCGATGGCAAATACCCCAAGTAGGTTATAAGCATTGAACTGACCGATCATCCTAAACCAAACCTGTCTGTTGTCAATCTCAAGTTCAAGTCCTTCGAGGGTATTGGAAATGATTTTGGCTTTGAAGTCAGCGGGGAATTTCAACCCGAAAGTATGGCCTGAGCCTTTGAAATTTTGTAACATGACCATGCCCCGCTTGTCATCTGCATTGACTAGTGCAAAAGCGTCTTTTGGCAGTTCATCAAATAGCTTTTTCTTGGCCTTGATGTATTCGTCAAAAGAACCATGGTAATCCAAGTGGTCATGTGTGATATTGGTAAATAAGGCTCCGGCAAACGTCAGACCCGCTGTCCTTTCCTGGACGATAGCATGAGAACTTGCCTCCATAAAACAATGGGTGCAGCCTGCATCTACCATTTGACGAAGGAGTTTCTGAATGCTCAGCGCATCAGGTGTTGTATGTGTGGAAGGGATGGTCAGTTCGTTGATTTTGTTTTCCACTGTGGAAAGCAAACCTGTCTGATACCCCATTTCCATAAATAACTGATAAAGAAGCGTGACGGTAGTGGTTTTCCCATTGGTACCTGTTACCGCCACGAGCTTCAACTTTTCAGATGGATTTTCGAAATAATTGGATGCCATGATTCCCAATGCTTTGGAGGAATTAACCACCTGAACATAGGTGACATTTCCTTGGAGCTTTTCAGGCATCGTTTCACAAATTATGGCTACAGCTCCTTTTTCTATGGCTGTTTCGATGAAAGCATGGCCGTCAACCTGAGTTCCGGAAATGGCTACGAAAACCGTTCCCGAAAGGACTTTGCGGCTGTCAAAGACAATATCGCCTACCTCCACTTCCATGTTTCCAATGGTAGAAGTCAGGGAGACTTTGTACAATATGTCTTTCAGTACTTTCATTTATCCCAATACTAAATTGATTACATAAGCATTATTGACTGGAGTACCGGGATTGATAGATTGGCCTCTGACCCTTCCCTTACCCTGATAGACCACGCGTATTCCTTTGTTTTCCAATACATACAAAGCATCCCTCAAGGACATGCCCGTCACATCAGGCACTGTTGGCGAATCTGTTTTATTTGCCTTCCAGATCACGGCTTTGTTGACCGGGGTAGACTTGACCCATTCCTCTTCAATATCACCTGAAACATGGTTGGATATTCCAAACTTGTTGCAGATCATCTGCAGCTCTTCCATATTCCCTGACTGAATCAAAGGAAAAGGTCCGGAATTGGAAGTCAGGTAGATTTTCTCCGATTTTTTATCGTTCAATCCAAGGTCCTGAGCATATATTTTGTCAGCAATTTCCTTAAACACAGGAGCTGAAACATCTCCACCGTAGGCAGCAAAACCTTTGGGACTGTCAATCACCACAATGGCCGAATATTTTGGGTTGTCTGCAGGAAAATATCCTGCAAATGATGTGTAATATTTTTGTGTGTACCTGCCACCAATCAGCTTTTGGGCGGTACCTGTTTTGCCGGCGATCTTGTATTCTTCTGTATAGACATTCTTGGCGGTGCCGTTTTCTACCACACCTTCCAACAATTCTTTCAATTGGTCAATGGTTTTGGAGGAAGCAATGCTCCTACGTACCACTTCTGTTTCGTATTTTTCTTCTATCTGATTCCCCCTAGCTACAGCCTTAACGATCATTGGTTTGACCATTTTACCATCGTTTGCTATGGCATTGTATAGCATGAGGGTGTGTAAAGGTGTCAACTTGGCCTCATAGCCGATTGACATCCAAGGAAGCGTGGTTCCGTACCAATTCTTTTCTCCGGGCTTTTTGAAATAAGGAACCCCTTCGCCTTTCAATTGAAAATCAATCGGCTTGTCGAGTCCTGCTTTTTCAATGTAGGCGACAAACTTGCTTGGATTGTGTCCAAAATTATCTTCTACAAGCCGGGATATAGCCACATTGGAAGATTTCTCAAATGCTTCTTTGATCGTGATTTTGCCATAGCCACCTTCTTTGGAATCATTCATATTCCTGTCATAGAATTTGAAAGTTCCTTTGCCTGTATCGATAGAATCATTGAGGTTGATTTTACTTTCTTCAAGCAGGGCAAGCATTGACAGCAACTTAAATGTCGAACCCGGTTCTGTCAAACCCTGGTCCCCAATAGCAAAATTGTAGTTCTCCCCGTATCCAAATCCGTCTTTGTTTTTTTGAAGATTGATCAATGCCTTAATTTGGCCGGTAGCCACTTCCATCACGATCACACATCCAAACTCAGCATCTTTATTTGTCAATTGTCTCAAAAGCGCAGATTCTGCTACATCTTGAATATTGACATCCAAGGTGGTGAGGATATCATAGCCATCATCAGGCTTGATGTCTTCCGCATCAAAAACCGGCTTCCAAGAGCCGCCGGCAATTCTTTGAAAAAGGGCTTTTCCATTTTTCCCTTCCAAAAAATTATTGAAACTGTATTCTATTCCTGCTCCGTTTTTGTCTTCATTGACAAATCCCACAGTTCTGCTTGCAAGGTTATTGAAGGGTCTGTATCTTTTTTCTACTTTTTCGAAGATCACCCCACCACCGGAGCGCCCGTTTCTGAAAATCGGCCATTTGGCCATTTTCTGCATGTCCTGATAACCGATTTGGGTACGGTTGAGGATGACGTATCTTTTCTTCTCCGAGCGGGCATCCCTGATCATCCTTTTGTAAGAATTGGCGGATTTGTCCTTGAAGTGGGAAGACAAAAAGTAGGATAAAGAGTCAATGCCTTTTGAAAACACATCTTCTTTAGCCATCATGGGATCAATCACCACCCTATAAAAAGGAAGGCTGGTCGCCAACAGGCTACCGTCGGCCGCATAGATATTGCCTCTGGTGGCGCTTACTTGTCTATACTGGAAATTAAGGGTTTCAGATTTTGTTTGCCATTTTTCACCCTCCATAAACTGCAAATGGACAATCCTGTAGAAGATTGCCCCGGCAAACAAAGCCACCAAAATGAAGGCTATCCTTACACGCAGTACTATGGAACGTTTTATATTCACTAGTCAACAATGATTTTAATCGGTGGTTCTTCTATTTCTACGATGCCCAAAGGCGCAATTTTCTTTGCTACTTCTGATTGTTTGCTGCTCAGCATAAACTCCGCTTCGAGCGTGGTGACATCTGCCCTGACGTCCTCAACTTCCTGTTGCAGTTTTTCGATCTTGCGGATCATATTGTCTGCACGGTGGTTGCTCCATATATAAATGAGCGCTAAGAAAGCCGCGAAGAAGAAAGGCGGTGCAAAATGGACCGGAACACCTTCGCCAAGAATACCGGTCACATTCAGCTTCTCCTCGATCATGGTAAAGATGTTTTTACCATTCCCCTTTGGAGAAGAACCTTGTTGGATTTTCTTCTTGAAAGTATTTTGGCTCATCTTATTTCTTTTCAGCTATTCTCAGTTTGGCACTGCGTGCCCTGTTGTTTCTCTGTATTTCTTCCTCATCAGCGATGAGTGCCTTTCTATGTATCGGTTCCAAAGGTCTGATCAGGTTGCCGTAGAAATCTTTTTCAACCTCACCCTGGAATTTTCCTTTGTTGATAAAGTTCTTCACCAACCTGTCCTCTAAGGAATGGTAGCTCATAATGACCAACCTTCCTCCGGGCTTCAATGCATCCACTGTTTGTTTCAGCATATCTTCCAAGGCTCCCATCTCATCATTGACTTCAATCCTTAATGCCTGAAACACCTGGGCGAAGTATTTGAACTCTTTGCCTCGCGGCGCATATTTTTGGAGTAGCGCTTTGAAATCTGCTGTTGTTTCAAATTGTGCTGCCGCTCTTTGGGAGACGACCGCCTGTGCTAGAGTTTTGGCATTTTTGATTTCTCCATAAATGCCAAAAATCTTGTGAAGCTTCCCTTCCTCGTAGGTGTTCAGGACATCCTTTGCAGAAATGTCCATCCCGCTACTCATCCTCATGTCAAGCTCTCCTTCGAAACGTGTCGAAAAACCCCTTTTAGGTTCATCGATCTGATGGGAAGAAATCCCCAAATCAGCAAGAATCCCGTCTACCTGATTTACCCCGTACAATCGGAGATATTTTCTAAAATCCCTGAAATTGGCCTGAATGAATGAAAAGCGGTCATCTTCTGGAATGTTCTCTTCAGCATCTACATCTTGGTCAAATCCATACAAATGTCCTTTTTCAAGATGCTTGAGTATTTCTTTCGAATGTCCGCCACCACCAAAAGTCAGGTCTATATAAATCCCATTGGGATTAATAGCCAATCCTTCAATGCAGGGGCCAAGCATCACGGGAATATGATAAGGAAGGGCTGTCATAGTCAGGAAAGATATTGGTCCATCAAGCTCGACAGCTCATCCTGGTCTTTTATAGAATTTTGACCGTATTTTTCAGGATTCCAGATTTCGATAAAAGAGCCATAACCCAATACAGTGGCGTCTTTATCAATGCCAGCCTTTTGTAGAAAAGTTTTGGGGATCAAAAAACGGCCTGCACTGTCCAGCTCCACTTCAGTCATGCTTTCAAAAAATCCTCTCTTGATCCTTCTTTGGATAGGATCGCGGTCTGAAAGCGCATTGATCTGATGTAAAAGTTTTTTAAACTCTACTTGGGTGTACAACGCAAGACATCCATCGTCTCCATGGCGTAAAATGAGGGTATCACCGTTGGAGTCAGGAATTGCCGCCTTCATTTTGGCAGGCAATGCCAGACGTCCTTTCGGATCCACCTTGCATTCATACAGACCGTTGAACATTCCCATGGGCTTATCTTGGATTTACTACAAAGACAAAAGTAAGAAAAGCAATTACACAATCCACCACTTTCCCCCACTTTTCTCCACTTTTTCTTAAAACTATTCAAAAGTTTGATTTATTACAATAAATGTTCAAAAAATTCAGCCTTTTTTTATTTGGTGCTCAGCCACTTGGGAAAAATCTCTCCCGAGAAAAAACTTCAAAAACAATTCAAAAACAGCGTTTTTCTGTTAAATGAAATGAAAAATATTCGGGATCAAATCCATTATTTCCAATTTGGGAGAAAAGTGGAGCAATTTCCCAAAGGTTTTGGTATTTCAGAAGAAATTCCCCAAAACAAAAGTCAATTATTACGAAATGAACCTTTTGGCAAAAAAAAATCTTTACCACACAAAACCAGTAGGTTAATAGATTTTGATTTTATTTGCACCAAAAAACTCCACAACTCACAATGAAGCTCCTTTCTGTTTTTACCCTTTCGGTTTCGGCTATTTTTCTTATTTCATGCGGAAACAAAAAAACTGAAAATCCCAATCTCAAAGGCAAGTGGCATGCTGAGCTCGATCTTGGCGGTGACCTCCTTCCCTTTGAAATAGGATTTATTCAAAACGGTGAAAAATGGACTATGGAAGCTTATCATGCAGAGGAAATTTTGACCTTTGATGAGGTGGCGGTTACCGGTGATTCTATCAAGGTTACAATGGGAACTTTTGATGCAGAGATTCGGGCAAAAATCATTGGTAACAACCTGATAGAGGGAGTGTTCACAAAAAATTATGCAAAAGATTACTTCGTGCCATTCAAAGCTGAAAAGGGAGAAATCACCAGGTTTGAAGTGACTGAAAAACCCTCGACGGATTTCTCCGGAAAGTGGAAAACAGAATTTCTCGAGGAAGATGGAGATACCTATCCTGCTGTTGGGATTTTCACCCAAAACGGAGATAATATCACAGGGACATTCCTTACCAAACTTGGAGATTACCGCTACCTAGAAGGCAACGTATCGGGTAATACTTTTTTCCTGAGCACCTTTGATGGCAACCATTTATTCCTGTTTTCGGGAGAACTTCAGGCTAATGGGTCTGTGAAAGGTCGCTTCCGAAGCGGGCCTAAAAGCAAAGAAACTTTTACAGCAAACAGAGATGAGGATTATGAACTTCCTGATGCTTTCTCTCTTAATTACCTCAAAGAAGGTTATGATACTTTTTCATTCACATTCCCTGATGTAAATGGAAATCCTGTTTCCAATCAAGATGAGAAATTTAAAGATAAAGTGGTATTGGTGCAGATTTTTGGGACCTGGTGTCCAAACTGCGTCGATGAAACCAAGTTTTTGGGCCCTTGGTATGAAAAAAATAAAGACCGCGGTATTGAAATCATTGGTCTTGCATTCGAAAGCAAGCCCGAGTTTGACTATGCAAGCACAAGGGTAAAGAAAACAATCGACAGGCTGAATGCCAATTACACTTTTCTGATCGCAGGGGTCAGTGACAAGGAAAAGGCTTCAGAGGCCTTACCTGCTTTGAATGAAGTTCTGGCATTTCCTACCCTGATTTATATGGACAAAAAAGGAAAAGTCAGGAAGATACATACTGGATTTACTGGACCCGGTACGGGTGATTACTATGACCGATGGGTTGCTGAACATGAAGCGCTGGTGAAGGAATTGGTGGAGGAATAGGTTGCAGTCGCAGTAGGCAGTTTTCAGTCACAGTAGACCGGGGAAATAAAATCTTTCGAGCTATGTTACTTCTTCCGCTCGATGGTGTACCTGACCAGACCTTCGAGTGAAGTCTTATATTCGGATTCAGGAAATTCGGTCAATAGTGTCATCGCCTCTTCGAAATACCTGTTCATGGCTTCATTTGCATAGGCCAAGCCGCCGGACTTTTTGACAAATTCAATGACTTCATTCACAGATTTTTTATCCTCGTTTTTATTGCGGACAAGGTAGATTATTTTCCTTTTGTCCAGCCAAGAGGCATTATTGAGGGCATAGATAAGGGGAAGCGTCATCTTTTTTTCTTTGATGTCAATACCCAAAGGTTTTCCGATCTCATCTTCTCCATAGTCAAAAAGGTCGTCTTTAATTTGAAATGCCATTCCGATTTTCTCTCCGAAAGTCCGCATCTTATCAATTATCTCTATTGCAGCCCCGGAAGTTGATGCCCCGACAGCACAACAGGAAGCGATCAAGCTCGCAGTTTTTTGACGGATGATGGTGTAATAGACTTCTTCGGTAATATCAAGTTTTCGGGATTTAGCCATTTGAAGCAATTCACCTTCAGACATTTCGCGTACGGCATTGGAGACGATTTTGAGCAGGTCAAAATCACCGTTGTCCACACTGAGCAACAGCCCTCTTGAAAGTAAATAGTCGCCTACTAGGACCGCTATCTTGTTTTTCCAAAGTGCATTGATAGAAAAAAATCCGCGACGATAGTTTGAATCGTCTACGACATCATCGTGAACAAGCGTAGCGGTATGCAAAAGTTCGATCAAAGCAGCTCCTCTATATGTGGATTCAGTAATCCCACCGGTCATTCCCGCAGTCAAAAAAACAAACATAGGCCGCATCTGCTTGCCTTTACGTCTGACTATGTAATTGGTGATATGGTCGAGAAGTTTGACTTTACTTTTCATAAAGTCACGGAATTTGATTTCAAATTCCTCCATCTCTGTGGCTATAGGTGCTTGAATCTGTTTGAGGTCAGGCTTCATAAAACAATGCTGCTGCAATAATACAATGGATTCTTAGCAGCACAAAACCCATGATGAAATATTACCAAACAAACTGCCCCGAGTTAAAATCGTTTTGGCTATTCCACTTTTTTTCTTTGTCCCTTCAAAATCGGATTATAAACGCCCAAATCTGCGTGTACCAACGTGGTGATTTTTGTTATCTTTGCTATCCATCCAAAATAGAAAATCACTTGGCTGATACTTATATCAAACACAAATACGAACCAATCCTTCCAAAAAAGGATGAATGGCCCGTTGTAAAACTCAGCAAAAACAGGAAGGATTTTGTAAGGAAAGTGGCTGATGCCAGCAAAACATCAGTCCTAGAAATTACCGCAGAAAATATGGATTTGCTCAGGGAGGAGTTGGAAACAACCCTTTACCGTGAAAAACTGAGGATGAAGCAAAACCCTTGGGCTGTGGATCCGGATGATGAAAAAGAATTTTGGGGAAAAGTAAAATCCAGCCTCGTCCAACTCAGCGCCGACAGCAGTCTGACCAAAACACAAAAGAAGAAAAAATACCTCGAAATCCTCGACGACATTACTATGCGGTATTCGGAGGAAATCGCAAGTAATTTTGTCCATACACATTATAAGGTCACCCGGAGGATAGTTACTTTTGGATTTTCACGTCTGTTGAATGCAGCTCGGGTCAAAGGATTTAAATCAATATTTAGCAACCAATTTAGCCTTCAGGATAAAATCCAGATCGTAGGGGAAACCGATCAGATCAGAGAACTCGCTTCAAAAGGAACAATTGTGATGGTTCCTACCCATTTTTCCAATCTAGACAGCATTTTGATAGGCTGGATTATATCTGTTTTGGGTTTGCCCCCATTCATCTATGGAGCCGGATTGAACCTTTTCAACATCAGTATTTTTGCCTACTTCATGAATGCCCTTGGTGCCTACAAGGTTGACAGGAGAAAGAAAAACCTCATTTATCTTGAGACATTAAAAACATATTCTTCAGAAGCATTGCAGTTTGGCGTACATAGTCTTTTCTTTCCCGGAGGTACGCGTTCGAGAAGTGGAATGATTGAGAAAAAACTCAAACTCGGTTTGTTGAGTACCGCGGTGGAAGCCCAAAGAGCAAATTTTGAAAAAGGCGAAGATGATGTAAGTGGAAAGATTTTCATTGTCCCTGTCACGATCAACTACCACTTCGTTCTAGAGGCACCAAGTCTTATCCAAGAACACCTGGCTTTGACAGGTCAGGAACGCTATTATAAGGAGTCTGACGAGTTTTCCACCTCCTACAAAATCTCTAAATTCCTGGTCAAGTTCTTTACAAAAGGTTCAGACATTTCTGTTTCTGTCGGGAAGGCCTTGGATGTATTGGGCAACTATGTGGACAACGAAGGAAACAGCATAGACAGAAACGGAAGAAAAATAGATACTAAAGATTACTTCCTTTATAATGGAAAAGTCACCGTGGATGCCCAAAGGGAGGAAGAATACACCTACCATCTTGGAAAACGCATCGTTGAGGAATTTCACAAAATCAACAGGGTCTTCAGTTCTCATCTCGTTGCATTTACTGCTTTTCAGATGATCAAAAGAGAAAATAAAAAAATGGATCTCTACAACCTTCTCAGGTTACCTGAAGAAGATGTGGTGATCATTTACAATGAATTCAAAGAAGAATGTCAAAAAGTACTGGACAAAATCCAAGAACTGGAAGCTGAGTCAAAAGTTCAGATCGCTCCCCATATGAAAATGGATATTGACAGCATCATTGACCATGGATTGGCTAACGTCGGAATGTACCATGCCAAGAGACCATTAGTCAAAAACAGCATGGGGAATATTGAAACCCAGGATTTGAATCTCCTGTATTATTACCACAACAGACTTTATGGATATGACCTCGAAAAACTCTTCTAAAGAAATATCAGTTGGTGTCGTGGGCATGGGAAGCTTTGGTACTGCCATAGCCAATATTCTTGCCGAAAAAAGTAAGGTAATTGCCTTTGTCAGACGGGCCGAAGTGGTCGATGAAATCAACCAGAAACATACCGTCGATGGGGCTCAGATCAACGCTGAAATATTTGCTACCCAAGATCCTGAACATTTGTGTAAATCGTGTAACACCATTTTTTTTATGGTTCCTTCTTCAGCTTTCCAGGAAGTAATCCGCTCTTTTTCTCCTTTTTTATATCCCTACCACCTGATCATTCATGGCACAAAGGGCCTTTGTCTCAACCTTCCAAAGGGGAAAACCCTAGAGGAAATGGGAAAAATCAACAGAGAAAATATCCTTACCATGAGCGAGGTCATCATGAAGGAAACTGTTGTAGTTAGAGTCGGATGTCTTGCGGGCCCCAACCTGGCGAGGGAACTTTATCTCGGTCAGCCGGGCGCCACCGTGGTAGCCAGCAAATATAACGAAGTGATATTGGAGGGACAGCGGTTGCTCCGTACAGATAAATTTCAAGTCTATGGCAATTCTGACATTGTCGGAGTCGAGCTAAGCGGTGTACTCAAAAACATCATCGCCATCGCAGCCGGTGCTCTTGCAGGAATGGGTTTGGGAGAAAATGCAAAAGGACTTCTGATTTCACGAGGTATGGTGGAACTGGTGTACCTTGGGAATGCCCTTGGAGGAAGTCTGAAATCTTTTATCGGCCTGGCTGGAATCGGGGACCTTGTGACTACCTGCAATTCTACCTTGTCAAGAAACTACACCGTTGGATTTAGATTGGCAAAAGGAGAGAAACTCGACGATATCCTGAATACCATGGAGGAAGTAGCAGAAGGTGTCAATACCATCAAACTCATCAAAGCTTTTGTAGAGGGAACTGGAATGCGGGCGCCCATCACGGAAAACCTATATAAAGTCCTCTTTGAAGACCTCAAGATTGAAGATGCTTTACAATACCTGATGAAATATCCGTTTAGCGTGGATGTGGATTTCTTGTAGAATTTGGTTATTGTTTAAGTGGTTATTTGATTTATTGTTTATTTGTTTATTTGTGGAGCTGAATCAGGAGGGGATTAGGAAAGTAAACAACCAAAAGAAAGCAAATTGACAAATTCTCCCACAACACTCAAGCGCGGCATCCAAAGATGGGATTTGGTTTTCCTGATTATTAATTCTGTCATCGGAGCGGGGATTTTCGCATTGCCTGCCAAAGTTTTTGCGCTTTCAGGAGTATACTCCATTTTGGCCTTTGTGGTCTGTGCCTTGGTGATGGCTGTTTTGATTTTGGTCTTTGCAGAAGTCAGTTCACGTTTTGAACAGACGGGTGGGCCTTACCTTTATGTTTACACTGCTTTTGGGCCTGTTCCCGCCTTTATTATAGGTTGGCTCCTGATGCTGACGAGGCTTTTTAGCTATGCCACCCTGATCAATCTGATGGTGCTATACCTTTCATTTTTCTCTGACAAGTTCAATCAACCCGAAATAAGAATTGCCATTATCATCTTCATCACTGCTGTAATTGCCTATTTCAATTGGATTGGGGTAAAAAATACCGCAAGGGTAAGTAATGTACTAACAGTGGCAAAGCTTTTTCCCTTAGCCATATTTATCATCGTAGGATTATTTTCCATCGATTTTGATCTGATGAAAGGCCATCCTATTCCTACATTGAAGGATTTTTCTGCTTCAACCTTATTGTTGGTTTTTGCTTTCGGGGGCTTTGAGGCCGGCTTGGTCAATAGCGGCGAGATTGTGAATCCCAGAAAAAACCTGCCCTTTGGATTATTGACAGCAGCAGCAGTCATTGCCGGATTTTATATCTTGATCCAGATAGTTTCTATTGGAACACTTCCTGATTTGGCTTCTTCCGAAAAACCCCTTGCCGATGCAGCATCAATATTTATGGGTTGGTATGGAGGGCTATTTATTACAGTCGGTGCCGTTATTTCCATTTTGGGGACACTGAATGTTCAGATCTTGAGTGGATCGAGATTACCTTTTGCACTCAGTCAAGAAGATCAATTGCCAAAATTATTCGGAAAAATCCATCCAAAATTTGCTACTCCATATGTCTCTATTTTGTTTTTCTCAGCCTTGGTAGCTTTTGTGGCCATAGTATGGGGATTTATGAGTTCATTAGCTGTTTCGGTAATTTCACGGCTGATTTTGTATGCTTTGGTCTGTGCTTCCTTGATCAAGCTTAGAAAAACCAATCCCGAAGGCGAATTTTTCAAAATCCCATTTGGTAATTACTTTGCCATAGCCGGGATAGGTGCTACGCTTTGGCTGCTTTCAGGTACCAAATCAGAAGAAATTTGGGATACTGTTCTTTGGACAACTTTAGGATTATTGATTTTTGGGATCCATTCTGTTGCCAAAAATATTTCTAAATAATACCGAATTAATCATACTTAAATTATTTGATTTAATTTTAGTTTTAGATATTTGTTTTAAGCCAAAAAAATTTGATATATGAAAAAAATCTACACAACACTTATTATTGTTTCCTGCATGATTTCCATGTCATTTGCCCAAACCAAAACAGTGACAAAAGAAGGCAAGCCTTATTTCACTTCAGGTGGGGAATGGATCTTTTCTACAGGAACGTTACAAAACAACAACAATGTTTTGAGATTTTCTCCGGTGATTAATCTTCAGACACTTCTTAATTTTGACCAAAGTGAATCTTTTGGATGGTTCACAGGAGTCAATATCCGCAACGTGGGTTTTATTTTTGACGAATCTGCTTCGGTGAGAAAAAAAGTCAGAAATTACAATCTGGGTATCCCGGTAGGTATAAAGCTTGGTCATATGGAGGACCGGTTTTTCTTCGCTGGGTACGAACTCGAGATTGCCATGAATTACCGTGAGCGAACTTTTGTCGATGAAAAAAGGACTGAAAGATTCAGTGTATGGTTCAGTGACAGGGTCAATACATTGCAGCATGCTCTGTTCATCGGCTATACATTACCAAAGGGAACAAGTATCAAAGCAAAGTATTATCTGAATACTTTCTTCAATAGAAACTTTACAGCTTCAGATGGAAATGGTGGCACCTTCCAACCTTACGCAGGATTAGACGCCAACATCTTTTATGTTTCTCTGAATTTTGACTTGTTCAAAAAATGGGAGTTGATTGATTTTGAGGATTGATACTTCGGAAATCAATTTCCAAAGACGACTCTTTTTCCCCCTTTATAATCTGAAATTTCTACTTTTTGGTAATCTTTCAAAATTGGAAAAATTCTCGAAGATTGGGAAAGATATCCATCTCCATAATAAAATTCTTTGACGGATTTTGAGCTATCTTTGAAAGTGATTTCAGCCAAATAATCAAGAGGTCCAAGCTTTATAACTTGTCTGTAAGCTTGGACCTCTCTATTTTTAAATACCTTCAAACTGTCCCCATGTTGGGCTGCAAGGATAAACGGGTTGCCATTTTGATCCCTTAAAACTGCTAAAGCCCTTCCTTGGCCATTTACCACTAATCCACTTTCTCTTAAGGACAAGGACTTCAATTCACCATTATTTATTTCTACCTGAAGACCTTTGGAGGCATCATACCTTCCGGTTACAGTCTCGTTACCGTAGAAATTACCTATCATAAGTAAGGATTGATTTTTTCTGATAGGATTATCCAAAGCAATTATTCCGTATTGGGGAGCAAACTGAGCTTCTACGGGTAAGGATTTAAGTGAGAATTTATTACCCAAATTATTTTCCATTACGGCACTTTGAAAATAATCCACTTCGTACCGGTGTGCACCTTTCAAAGCTTCAGAAGCGAAAAAATCATTAAGTGTCCTGTTTGCATATTCGGAATAAACAAGAAACCGATTTTTCCAAGATGGAACTTGACTGACTACCATGTCTCGCCCGGGAGCAGCAAAAAATCCATTCTGAAGGTATTGGAACATGATTGGATCCACACTCTTGTTGGAATCAAAATCCTTAGCAATCATAATCAGGGGTTGTTCAGGATTGGCTTTCCACCTTGAATTTAGGCCTAGGTTTCCGAGAATGTACTCCTTTTTTCCATTTTTATTTAGGTCTACGGAAATGATGCTGTTCCACCATCCTGTTGATTTTTGAGGTGCAAAATCGGCTGAAACATCCAGTAGTTTGATAGCACCATCTGTTTTTCGATTTTGCTTAAGGAATTTGACTGGCATCCATTCACCTACCACGATCAAATCCAACAACCCATCTAAGTCAAAATCAGTCCAAAGTGCTGCTGTCACCATTCCCAAGGAATCAAGTCCGGCAAATAAAGAATTACTTACATCTGAAAATTTACCTCCTCGGTTTTCTAAAATCACTGATTTTGGAGATAAAGGATATTGCCCAGGCTTGACTCGCCCACCAACAAAAAGATCCAAATCCCCATCTCCATCATAATCTGCCGCTGTCACTACAGACCCGCTAAATGCCATATCCGGGATCAAATCCGGAATAATTCTGAAATTTCCTTTACCATCATTGGTATACAGCCTGTCCTGATATTCAGGTGATGATTCTTGATACCTGCTTCCTCCGCTTACCACATACAAGTCAAGATTTCCATCACCATTTGCATCAAACAAAAGACAACCCATATCGTCAAACGGGGAATTGTCGTCCAGTTTTTTCTTGGTAAATCGGCCATCTTTTGCTTGAATAAAAAATTCTCCGGGATGGTCTTTTGATCCACCGATAAAAAAATCTTCCATTCCATCGCCATTGACATCCCCTACGGCAATCCCGGGGCCATTTTCAGAATGCTTATGGGGGAGTAACCTTTGCCTGTTAAAGTCTTTGTAAGAAATATGATGGTGAAAATAATCAATCCCCAAATCCTCGCTGACTTCGATAAATTCCGGAATGGAGTAAACCTCATCATCGCCTAATTCTGGTTCAACCGCCGCATTAAAGTTTAAGGTAATTTTTTGATTTGAAGGTATGTCATTTATCAGCTGGGTTTTTCCATCCGGCCATATTACTTTGAGTTCATTTATAGTTTTTGTCTTACCAATCCCAAAATGGGCTATTGATTCTACATAGGATTTATATCCTCGGGTAGAGTAATGTTCATGGTATAGGGTGGTGAGTGAATCTCCTGAAGCAAAGTTGAGGTACACTTTTGCACCGATTCCGTTCTTGTTTTGGGATGGCCCTTCAAAAGATATTTTAAGGTAATTGGTTGATTCAGGTTGTTTTTCCCTTGTGGTATTTTTATAGACAAAGGCGGTTTCATTAAGATTATTGATTACCAAATCAAGGTCACCGTCATTGTCTAAGTCGGCATAAGCTACCCCATTGGAGATACTTGGATGGGTAATTCCCCACTCTTTACTTTTATCCCCAAAAGTTAGGTCGGCATTGTTTCGGAACACGTAGTTTGGTAGCCTGACTTCTTTCAGAGATTCCAGCCCCTGCATCAATAATTTTCTCCTTTCATCCGGTGTGGAAAAAGGTCCAAGGTTTTGGGTGAAATTGATATAATCAAGGTCAGTCACGTCCTTTCCATAACCATTGCTTATAAATAAGTCCCTGTTGCCATCATTATCAAAATCTGCCAAAAGTGGAGACCAACTCCAGTCGGTCTGAAATATCCCTGACAAAAACCCGATTTCGCTGAATGTACCGTTTCCACGGTTAAGCTGAAGGGTATTCCTCACATATTGCGGTTCATAACCCCTATCCAAATTTGTCTGATAAAGATCGTAGTTTTCAGTCGGGGCAAACATGGTTTTTTGTCTCAGGTTATCCGGAGGAAACATATCCAAAGCCACCACATCAGGCAAAGCATCGTTATTGAAATCAGCCACATCTACCCCCATTGCATTGAAGCTTTGGTGATTCATCATATCCCCAATGCGGTTTGAAAAAGTACCGTCCCGGTTATTGATGTATAGGAGGTCATTGGTGATAAAATCATTGGCGATATAAATGTCCGGCCATCCGTCCTGATTGATGTCGCTGATGGCAAGCCCCAAACCATAGCCTTCGATCAATATTCCCGACTCAGTGGTTACATTGATAAAAGTACCATCACCATTGTTTTTGTAAAGCTTGTCATTGCTTTTTCCTTTCCCTGTTTTTTCTTTTGGTCTTGATAGGTTTCTCTGAAAACTCTCTAAAGCATTGGACAAAATATACAAATCCAAATCCCCATCCCGGTCATAATCAAAAAAAGCTGCTTGGGTATTATATCCCCTGTCTGCTATTCCATAATTAGAAGCCATTTCTTTAAATAAAGGAATGCCTTCTGAATTTAAACCTTGATTTACAAAAAGGAGATTTGGATCTGGAAAGCTATTATCCCTGTTTGATACGCTGACATAAATATCCAATAATCCATCATTATTGATATCGACCAACGTCACTCCTTCAGTCCAGGAATTTGTATTTGTCTGCGCTATTTCGGTGATATCTTTAAATTTAAATTCTCCCATGTTGAGGTAAAGTTTAGACGAAACCATATTCCCCGTAAAAAAAATATCAGGGAGGCTGTCACCGTTAAAATCTCCAACCGCTACTCCTCCACCATTGTAGATGTAGTCAAAATCCAAAACGTTAAAGCTTTCATCTATATCAATCCTATTATTAAATTCAATCCCGGTGTAGTCGGCAGATAACAACTCAAATTTATTTTCTATTTCTGGGTTTTGAGAACAGCTTAAAATCAGAAAGCCAAAACTTAGTAAATAAAAAAATGATAGTCTCATGAAGTTCAAACTTAAAACGTGTACTAATAAAATTTGAGAAAGAAATAGAAATAATCTAATTTTTACGCCTCAACAATCCCAAATCCAATTCTATATAGGATATAAATTTGGTTAAATGGCTAGAATAAATCAATCTTACTTTGATTGCTATCAGTTAAATTATCCCAGCTTATTTCTTCTTTGATGAAGCTCGAATTATCAATTCTGACCTCAAGGTAATTTTATTCGTGTTATGCAACATCCCTTCAGAGGGATTTTCAAGATGGTTGATCAGATTTTTCATAGCCAATTCCCCCATCTCATAGCCTGGATAATTGATCGTGGTGATGTTAGGCTCGACAAGCCTTGAAATAGCTTCATTGTTAAACCCCACAACAGCGATGTCCTCAGGTATTCTGATACCTTCCAACTTTAAATGGCGAATGCAATTTGCGGCAAAAGAATCATTAGAGACAAAAAGTCCATCCGGCAATGGATTCATCTTAAGGATTTGTTTTACAATTTCTTCACCTTTCTCCTCAATAAGGTCTGTAAAAATCACCAAATCCGGATTGAATGGAATTTCATTTTCCAAAAAGGCATATTTATAACCTCTGAGTCTGTCCGCATATACATTGTTTTTGGTTGAGCGGAGGACGTGTACAATTTTTTTGCAGCCCTGTTCTATCAAATGCTTTGTGGCATTATATGCAGCTTGAAAATTATCAATTGTAATTCCTGCGGTATTGGAATAATCAGCAATCCTATCATAAAATAATAAAGGAATTCCTTTTCTCAGAAATGGAGTAAAATGGTCCATGTTTTCGGAATCACCGGCTATTGAAACAAGTAATCCGTCAACACGGCTATTGAACATTGTTAATGCATTACTTACTTCTTTTTCATAAGATTCTAGGGATTGACTGATGATTAGATTAAAACCTGAATCATTGGCAACCTTTTCCATTCCGGCAAGAACCGAAGACTGGAAACTGGAATTGAGCCGGGGAACAATCACACCTATTTTTTTTGTCCTTTTGTTTCTAAGGTTTGCAGCAAAAACATTCGATTGGTAACCACTCTTATTTGCAGCATCAAATATTTTCTTTCTGGTATTTTCATTGACAGCAGGATGGTTGTTAAGAGCCCTGCTAACTGTAGTAGGAGAAACACCAAGATCCTTAGCAATATCATAAATTGTTGTTTCTTTATTCATTTGGGTTTTATAGAGAGTTTTTCATATCTATAAGATCAAGCACAGCTTATTTGGGTTTATTGCTTAATGCCGGTAAATGCTCCAAAAATTGGAATATTGGAATATCAGAACAAATAGATTGAAGATGAATTTTTTAACCAATAGAATGAATTTATGAAATCGGTTGTAATATAATTTAAATAAGATAAATATAAATAATAATATATAATCGGTTGAATTTTTTACTTATTACAATTTTTACTTTCCATCAATTATTTAAAAATTTAAATAAAGTTAAATAAGTTTTTTAATAATATCCAATTACAACAACCCAGATGTTCAACTTTATACATTAAGTTTAAAATATTTCATTGAAAAAAAAACATTTTTACGCACAATTTAAAGAAAATAAAAAATATTATTCCGTAAAAATTCAAAACCATTCATTTTTCAACTAGAAGAAGCATTTATAAAATTGAATCAATCAGTGCTTTTAAAATGATTTTTGATCATGAAAAAAATATTTTATGAAATCGGTTGCATAAACAATTATTTTTTTAGAAGTTTATAAAACTGATAATCCTTGACGTATTTAATGTCATGACAATAAAGCGTTTAAGGCTTCTTTGTTTAATTATCAAAAAATTAACAGTACCCAAATAACCGATTATGGAATCCTTTTTTTTAAAATCTCTCTGGACACATATTTTTTGGTTTGGCTTTTCCCAAAACCTTTTTATTGTTTTTTCTCCAATTCAAAAATTTTACCAGCTTACAATAAGGAGAAATATGCTTGTTTCTGATTTTCATTCAATTTTAAAATACCATATATCAAATTAATTATTCACATAAACCCTAAAACCTATGTACATTAAAATTTACAGTAAAAAGTTTGGGCCGCCGAAAAAAGCAAATTCGTTGCTGGCCTTATTGCTCATTTTGGGATCATTGCTACTCCCACTTAGTGCCATGGCTCAATCATTTATGGTCAAAGGCACCGTCAAATCAGGAGATGGGACAGAGACAATGCCCGGAGTAAACGTTCTTATCAAAGGAACAACCCAAGGCACTGCCACAGACATTGACGGTAACTTCTCCATTGAAGTCCCTTCTTCTGACGCTGTGTTGGTCTTTTCCTTTATTGGGTTCAAGCAGCAAGAAGTTCGTGTGGGCAACATGACCACATTATCTATCACGATGGAGCCTGACATGTCCAATCTTTCCGAAGTCATTGTTGTTGGATATGGCACGCAAGAGCGGGCCAAGGTAACCGGGGCTATCTCTTCTGTAGGATCCGAGGCTATCAGAGCACTTCCGGTACCAAACTTGGCATCTGCCATTCAAGGACGTGCAGCAGGTGTACAGGTTACGAATGCAGGTGCACCGGGAACAGACCCCATCGTAAGGGTGAGAGGTATCGGTACTGTGGGTAACAATGACCCGCTTTATGTAATCGACGGAGTACCTGCAGGAGGATTGAATCAGATCAACCCAGCAGATATCGAATCCATTGAGGTATTAAAAGACGCCTCAGCAGCAGCCATTTATGGTTCTAGGGCTGCCAATGGGGTAATTCTTGTCACTACCAAAAAAGGGGTGATTGGAAAGCCAAAGGTAACTTTGGATTCCTATTACGGTACACAACAAGCTTGGAAACAACTTGATCTATTAAACAGTGATCAGTACATTGCTTTTGGCCGTGAATTATTGGCAAACGGAAACCAGCCTGCTCCTCAAAGATTTGACAATCTTGGCGATCTCGCTAATGTTGAGACTGATTGGCAAGGGGAGATGTTCAGGTCTGCCCCTATACAAGACCACAACCTAGCCATTTCAGGAGGAACTGAAAGTGTCTTGTATAATGTATCTTTGGGTTATTTTTCTCAGGAGGGTATCATGAAAGGAACTGATTTTGAAAGGATCTCCTTCCGTTCAAATACAGATTTTAAAATTAACAAATATGTGAGTTTCGGTCAGACCTTGACTTTTGCCTATTCAAATAGAAACAACGAGCCCTTTACCGGTGGCAGAAGCCAATTGGAACACATTGTAAAGCAAGTGCCTTATATCCCCGTTAGGGACGAAACCAGGTTAGGTGGGTTTAGAGCTCCAGACCGAGTTGACGGTTCAGATCCCGAAAACCCTGTATTGAATGCAGAATTAAGAACCAATAGGCAGCAAGATTTTAAAATTCTTGGAACAGCTTACATAGATGTGATGCCTTTTGAAGGATTCAAGTACAGGTTCCTTGCAGGTATTGACATTGGAATCGGAACCAATGACCAATACACTCCAAGGTTCTTTGCCGGCGATTTTAACAACCAGCCTTTTGCTACCATTGCCCAGACCAGATCTACATTTGTTTCTCCGCTATTCAGTAACCAGTTTTCCTATGGAAAAACCATCAATAAACATAGTTTTGATGTTTTGGCAGTTATCGAACAGCAAGCATTCAGGTCTACAAACCTCAGCGGTTCCGGTCAAAATAACCTAACCAATGATGTTCGTGTACTTCAAGGTGTTCAAAATCAGGTTACTTCAGGAAGCCAAACAGATTATGCATTGATCTCTTACATTGGAAGAATCAACTATGATTATGATCAAAAGTACCTTTTCAGTGCTTCTGTTAGAAGAGATGGTGGATCAAGATTTGGACCGGGTAACAAATGGGGGACATTTCCATCTGTTTCGGTAGGATGGAGATTGAGTCAGGAAACATTCATGCAATCCTTAACTGCGATCAGTGATTTGAAAATCAGAGCGAGTTATGGGGAAACAGGAAATGATAGAATCGGTGATTATGTATACCAAGGTACAATTGATAGTAACCTTTTTTATAATTTTAATGGAAGCCTCCAAGGAGGAAGTACTATCAGCTCTCTTGCAAACGCTGACCTGAGATGGGAAAGTACTATCATGAAAAACATCGGTATGGATTTGGGATTATTCAATGACAGGTTTAATCTTTCTTTTGAATATTTTGACAATAAAACGGAAGGTATGATTCTAGGTGTTCCTATCCCTCCTTCTTTGGGATTTGACGGCGCTCCTGTTGCTAACGTGGGTACTGTGAGAAATAATGGATTGGAATTCACTTTAGGCTATAGAAAATATACAGGCGATTTTCAATTCTCAATAGATGGAAATATGGGTTTTGTGAACAATGAGCTGGTTTCCCTTGGATCGGGAAATACAATTTTCGGACCTGCATTCAATGGTGATCCTTATACATTTACAGAGGAGGGACAACCTATCGCTTATTTTTACGGATGGATTGCAGATGGAATCTACCAAACTGGCGAAAGTACATCAGCACAACCAAATGCCGCTGCGGGTGATATCAAGTTTAGAGACATCAATAATGATGGTATCATAAATGCAAATGACAGAACTAACCTTGGACATTATCTCCCTGATTTCACTTATGGTGTCAATTTCAATGGAAGTTATAAGAATTTTGACTTTACCATGTTCCTACAAGGAGTTCAGGGGAATGAAATTTTCAATAACCTGAGGTTTCACACCGAAGGAATGACTAGATTGTTCAATGCCTCTACTGTTGTATTGGACAGGTGGACTCCAAATAATACCAATACAAACGTACCTAGGGCTGTATCCGGAGATCCAAACAGAAATGCAAGGGCAAGTTCTAGGTTTGTGGAAGACGGATCCTACATGAGGGTAAAAAATATTATCATCGGTTATACGATTCCAACTGCCACACTTAATACTATTACAAATGGTTATGTAAGCCGGTTGAGGATATATTTCTTAACCCAAAATCCACTAACCTTTACCAAATATAGCGGATATGATCCTGAAATTGCGGTTAGAACAGGTATCAACACATCACTAGGTACAGGTATTGACTATGGTCAGTTCCCGGCCGCAAGAACATTCATAGGTGGTATACAGTTTACATTTTAATTATGTCTCAAAATCAAAAGCTTAAGAATATGAAAACGAGATTTATTCTTACATTAATTATTATTTTGGTAGGATTTAACTCCTGTGACGAGGATAGATTGAGTCCTACAAATCCAAATCAATTGGGGTCTGAGACATTCTACAGGACAGGTCCTCAATTGGTGGCTGCTATTAATTCGGTATATGCAGGACTCCAAGCTAACAATCTCTACAACCGAGAATATTTCTTTTTACAGGATTTATTGTCAGATGATTGTGACACAGGTGGACCACAATTAGAAGCCGCAAGGGCTCAGGTTCTAAATCATGTATTCGATGGTTCTAACCCATTGGTTGAAGCAAATTGGAGAGGATGGTACAGAGTCATTCATAGAGCCAATCTTGTTTTAGAAAATGCTGATAAGGCTACAGAAGAAATCACAGAGGACCTTAGAAGCAGGGTTATTGGTGAGGCTTATTTCCTTAGGGCGTTGGCACATTACGAATTGGTTACCCAATGGGGTGGAATTCCGTTAATGTTAAATACCGCAGAATCTCCTGACGGCAATCCTAGAGCCTCTGAAGATGAGGTCTATGCTGTCCTATTTGCTGACCTTACTGAGGCTATTAATAGATTACCGTTAAGAAGTGCTTATTCCGGTTCTGATTCGGGAAGAGCATCAAAAGGTGCAGCACAAGCTCTTGCCGCTAAAGCTCATATGTTTAGAGGAAATTACTCAGCTGCTAGGCCATTCTTACTGGAAATCGTTTCTTCCAACCAATATAGCCTTGTAGATAGGTATTTGGATAATTTTGAAGAAGAAAACGAGAACAATTCTGAATCCGTATGGGAAATCCAATTCTCAGAAGCCTTTGGAACTGCGGGAGCTTGGAATGGAAACGGTAATGGAATCGCTGAGGTAACATTTAGAGGTCAGGAATATGGTCCAACAGCGTGGAGGAATGTAATTCCAAGCTTGCCTCTTTTTAATGATTATGAAAGGGTTGCAAATGGAGCAGCCAAAGACGATCCAAGAATCAGTTATAATTTCTTTAGAATTGGGGATCCTTTTAATGGTGGATCTGAGGTATTGACTGTAGATAAAGTCCAAGGAGATACCGAAAGAGCAAGCTGGAGAAAATACCAGATGATTTATAAAAGAGGTGCAGAAAATACCCAATCAGGTATCAACTTCAGGGCAATCCGATATGCTGATGTTTTGTTAATGATGGCTGAAGTTGAAAATGAACTTTCAGGTCCTTCCGCTGCATTGCCATATATTAATCAGGTTAGAGCAAGAGCTGATGTAGCAATGCCTCCATATCCAACGGCCCAATATCCTACAAGTAGCAAGATTGAGATGTTTAGAGCAATTCAACATGAAAGAAGGGTAGAATTAGCCGGTGAACAAATAAGGAACAAAGATATCAGAAGATGGAGAAGACAGAATTTATTATCGAGTGAGCCTATTCCAAACTGGAATGTCCGTTTTGATAAACTTCCTATCCCATTAAGTGAAATCGACAATAACTCTGCTTTAACCAATGCAGATCAGAATCCCGGATATTAATCTCATCCCTGTTAATATTGAAAAGCCCGGCTTTATAGTCGGGCTTTTTGTTTTTTGAAATCTTTCAAATTTCCCGGCTTTTGTTACCGTGTTTGGAAAACCCATTTTACGAAATATTTTAAATGAATAGATTCGGATAATACTAAATAGAACCCTATGAAACCTACTTTGATCACTTTCCTTTTGGCTTTACTTTTTATATCAGAAACTTATAGCCAATCGGTTTATCTCCTTTTTGACAAATCCTCTGCTGAAGCAAATTATGCCGCAGAAAAACTAAGCTTTGAATTGGCGTCTAAAAAGTACACCTTGACTACTTCACCAAAGGATTACCATTACCTTATCAACATAGGAATTGCACCTTCAGCAAATGGTCCTGAATCATTTGAGATCAAAAGAGAAGGGAATAAAATTTCCGTTTTAGGCAGTGATGCTAGAGGGATGATATATGGGACGCTTTCCTTGACGGAATCTTTGAGAAATGGATCATCCCTGAAAGAAATAGAGTATAAAACCGAAAAACCACATTTTCCCTTAAGGGCAATAAAACACAATACCTCCTGGTATTCATACAGGCCTAGTTCAGCCCTTGACCTACACACTGAAACCTTGAAGGACGTAAAATATTGGGAAGCATTTTTGGATATGATGGTAGAAAACCGGTTCAATTCGCTTTCAATCTGGAACCTACACCCTTTTGTGTTTATGATTCAGGCAAAGAATTTTCCCGAGGCAAGTCCCTTTTCTCCCAAAGAAATGGAGGAATGGAAAAAGCTGCATAAATCAATTTTCAAAATGGCAAAGGAAAGGGCGATAGAAACCTATATTATCCCTTTCAATATTTTTGTCAGCCACGAGTTTGCCAATGCGCACAATATTGCCCAAAAGAATGTTTATCCAAATTATTACGTACCAGGCGATACTTCAGAATTGGTAAAAAGATACACAAGAGAAAGTGTCACGCAAGTCCTGCAGGAATACCCAGAACTGACAGGATTTGGATTGACTCTCGGCGAAGGGATGGCAGGAATGACTCCTCAGCAACGTGAAGATTGGATGTTTGATACTTATATTGAGGGCATGCGATTGGCCGGCAGACCGTCCAAATTGGTACACCGTATTCCCTTTTCAAGTACTACGGAATCTCTTGGGGCAACCAGTGTAGATCTGGAAAGACTGACACGTAAAGCGATTGAAAAAGAGGCAAAACTGGATTTTATAGATGGTCCGATTTGGGCAGACCTGAAGTATAACTGGTCACATGCCCATTCCACTCCCAAGCTTGTCAAAGTTCACGGTGGAGAAATGTTTGACACTTTTTACAATCCCTTGCCGGAAGGCTATAAGATTACCTATACTGCAAGGAATGAGGATTTCTTTGCTTTGAGATGGGGAGTTCCACAATTTGTCAGAGACCATATTGCCCTGAATAGCCATTCTTATGTTGGTGGCTATTTTGTGGGTTCAGAAACTTATATCCCCGCCAAAGATTATTTTACAGCTGTAGAAGGTCCGGTTGATTGGGATTTTGCTTTTCAGAGACAATGGCTTTTTTACAAAATATGGGGAAGGTTGCTGTACAATCCAGAAACTCCTGATGAAGTTTTTGCAGCTACCTATACCAATAAATATGGAGTGGATGGGGATAAATTATTGGAAGCAATGTCTTTGGCTTCCTCCACTCAAATGAAAATCGGTTCTCTTTATGATTCAAGATGGGATTTTACACTCTATGGAGAAGGATTGATGGCCTTGGTCGGTGACAGCACCAATTATATTTCCGCCGATATCCTGATCAATCAGCCCACGCTCGATCCCGATTATGTGTCTGTCAAAGATTATGTTTTAGCCAAAAAATCAGGAAAGGAATTTGGGAAGGAGAAAATCACCCCTACGGTTTTGGTAGAGATGTTGGAAAGTGATTGCATAAAGGCATTGGAACTTATCAAGGAGATTTCAACCAAAGACAACAATTCTTTGATGTATGAATTGGCGGATATAAAAATCTGGGCGAATCTTGGGCTACACTTGGCAGAGAAAATTAAAGGATCAATTTCGCTACAATCCTACCGGGAAGGTCTTGGAGCGAATCATCAGGCTGAAGCTGTAACCTCCTTTACCAATGCCCTTGAGTATTGGGACAAAATCATTGCTATTTCCAGACCGATATACAAAGATATGCCCCTCGCCCATTACAATGGCAGCAGTCACGACAGGAATGAAAACAACTTATTTCATTGGGCATTGATCAGGGATGAGGTGGCTTATGATATTGAAATCGCAAAATCAGCGGTTGTTAAGATCCAGTAGGTTTGGGGTTATTGGTTAATAGGAAATATTTATTTGGATAAGAATTCCGTCGGAAAAATTGATAATAACAAGAGAATCAGTAAAAGAATCCACTATATAGGAATATCAGGGGGGGTAAGCTCGCACTATCCCTTACTTTGGTACTACTTTGGTATTACTTTGCTACTACTTTGGTACGGCTTTGCTCCTACTTTAAAACAGGTTTAAAGTGGATTTGAGAAGCAGGTTAGGATGGTTTGATACTAAGAATTAAATTTAAAAAAGGTGGCCTGAGGAAAGTCAACTTTGAAATACGAAGGAAAAAGGTTGGAAAATGGTTCCTACGGTTAGTGGAGGCACTAACCGGGGGCCTTACCAAAACTAGTCCAATAAATGAAGGATTGAAAAAAGCTGGAATTAGCCTGAAGACCTACCTTAAAAGAATCTAAAAAGCCCTGTCATCATTTAATCTGACAGGGCTTATTATATACAAAATGTCTTATTATCGCTGAGGAATCAGCTTCACCATGAGGCCTGTTGCCTCAGTCACTGCATAAATATAACCATCAGGACTTTCAGACACTTGCCTTACACGTCCGATGTCTTTCAACAATGTCTCCTGACCAACATATTTAGTGCCGTCCAATTCAACTCTTGCAATCTGCATTCCCGCAAGACCTCCTACCAATATGTTTCCTTTCCACTCAGGATACCTGTCTGAAGTCACAATCGCCAATCCACATGTTGCAATGGAAGGCACCCAATAGGTTACAGGCTGTTCCATGCCCTCTTTCTCGGTCAATTCAGTCAGGATGGTTCCGTCATAATTGATCCCGTAAGAGATGACCGGCCAACCGTAGTTTTTGCCTTTTTCGATCAGGTTCAATTCGTCACCACCTTTTGGTCCATGTTCGACAGCCCAAAGACGGTTGTTGGCCTTGTCATAAATCATGCCTTGTGGATTTCTGTTTCCGTAAGTCCAGATCGAAGGAGAAGCACCGGGAGTATTGACAAATGGATTGTCTTCCGGAATTCTGCCATCATCATAGATTCTGTGGATTTTTCCGTGGTCATTGTCCAATTCCTGTGCGTTGGCAGGTCTTGACCCTTTGTCTCCATTGGAGAAATACAAATAGCCGTCATTGTCAAAGACTATCCTTGAACCAAAGTGTCTTCCGCCTTCCCACTCAGGTCCACAGACAAAGACCTCTTCCAATCCTTCCAATGCATTACCGTTCAGTTTTGCTCTTGCGATGACTAAGACTTCTCCTTTGCCTTGCTTTTTAGCATAAGACATGTATATCCAACCGTTTTCATCATACTTTGGATGAGCCTTTATATCTAAAAGGCCGGCTTGATTGACAGTACTTACCTCAGGAACTCCTGTTAATTTCTCTCCGGTAAATTTATCATCTTTGAAAATCAGGATTTCACCTTTCTTTTCGGTCACCAACATTCTTCCATCAGGAAGCCAAGTCATGCCCCAAGGATTTTCAAATTGCGTGTAAAGGGTATCAACCTGGATGGTAAGTTTTTCCGTCACCACTGCATAGGGACTAGGTTCAACTTTTTCTTCAAGCTGAGTATTATTTGAACAGGAAGAAAAACCCAAAATAAGGCTTCCTCCCAAAATAAAAGATAAGTTCTTAAGTGTTTTCATTTTTTGGTGAGTAGATTATCCTCAAAATTAAGCAATTATCCCTGAAAATGTTTTTTCGATTTGATAAGCGGACGGCATTGGCAGGATTTGGCTTTTAAAACCAAAACAGGGTATTTATCTTTAAAAAAAACTACTACTATGAGCAATCAGATTTGGATCATGACTTCCGCATTTGACCAATTGGATTTGGATCAAACCATCACCAAAGCAACCGAAATCGGAGTTCAGGGATTGGATGTCTGTGTTTTCAGAAAAGACGGTACTAGGGATGACTTTGTGGCAACTCATATGGATTATGAAAACTTCGATCCCGAGGCTGCCAGTAAGATGATCGACAAGTTCAATGCCGCCGGACTTCGGCTTTCCATCGGTGCTTTTGAAAACCTGATTGGCGGAGATCCTTTTCACAAGGTAAAAAACCAAAACCACCTGCTGAAACTGATCCGGATGGCTTACCTGATGGGCGGAGATGAGAATGATGTGAAAGTGGGAACTTTTGTGGGTTACAACCATGAATTGGGCATCCAAGAAAATGGTTACGAGAAAAATCTCGAAGAATACCAAAAGGTTTTCACTCCCATCATCAAATATGCGGAAGACCTTGGCGTCACCGTCTTATATGAAAACTGTCCCATGGAAGGTTGGCGCTCTTCAGGTTACTCCACGACATACAACAACCTGACAGGAGTCCTAGCGGCCAGGAAAATCATGTACGACCTGATCCCAAGCAAAAACCACGGGGAAATCTATGACCCTTCGCATGATGTCTGGCAGCATACCGATCCTTTGGAAGTGATCAGACATACCGATATGTCAAGGCTAAAACGCATCCATGTGAAGTCGACGAGAAACAATTCAGATCCATTTTGGGGAAATATGTACCCCATGCAACGGGTCAAACCCGAATGGGCGGCAAAAGCAGGAATCCCATCTAGTCAAAATGAATGGGACAGACACCATTACGAGGCGACTTTACCTGGTTTTGGGTTGGGGGATAGCATGGATTGGAGAGCCTTTGTCAATATCCTGAAGGAAAAAGGTTTTTCAGGACCATTTGAAATCGAGAATGAGGCCAAATTGTCCAAGCAAACAGGAAAAATGGGAGCTATTGTCCAAGGCTGCAAAGCTGCAGTGCAGAATTTGGCGCCTTTGCTTTGGGAATTGTCCGACAATGGATTTGAATACCCAAAGTCAGAGATCAAGCCATTGAAGCAAATCGGGAATAAGGATATTCCGGTGGTGAGTATGGACAAATTGATATAGTAAGGGTTCAGGCCGGAACCAAGAGAATTCCCTTCCCATTTCGGTGTAGATGATTCTCCTTCTTAGAAAATCTGTGACCGAAATACAAAGAGAATCATATTTCTTTTAACCTCGTGCGACGGTGCACCCAGATTGGTGAAAGTATAAAATCAGATTAGCACCTTGCACAGGGCTACCGATATTTTGCCCCGATGGGGCTGTTAGTTTATGGTCCGGTCCAAGAAATATCCCAATATCAATTTAGTATCGACCAATATCAGGGCGAAATACAGATATCTGATCCATAACTTATTTCCCTGAAGCCGCAATCACCGCATCCCAAACCCTGAAAATATTCTTGTAACAGATTTTTTCGATGTCTTCTTTGGAATATCCACGCTTGAGAAGTTCAGCTATAAGGTTGGGATACATCGATACATCCTTGAGTCCGGTTGGCAGGCTATCCCCCACCCCGTCGAAATCAGAACCCAAACCCACGTGGTCGATTCCTACCAAAGCCACTACATGGTCAAAATGGTCAGCCACTTTTTCCACATTTGGGAATGGATTATTCTCTGCAGAGTATTTTTCGATATAGGCCACAGCTGCCGAATCAGTCCTGCTTAGACCGTTTTCTGCAAGCCAATTGACAATATGCTCCCGAACTGCTCCGGACTTTTCATTATATTCTCCATCGACAAAGCTTCCCCCAAAGTTGATCATGATCACACCACCGTTTTTGCCAAGGGCTTTGATCATGTCATCGGCCATATTCCTTTCAAACCCGGGAGTAAATTTCCTTGCTGAGGAGTGGGACGCGATGACGGGAACATCAGTCACTTTCATCACATCGTAAAATGTGCTGTCCGACACGTGTGAAATGTCCACCATGATCCCAACCTTATTCATTTCTTTGACAACGGCTACTCCATAGTCACTCAAGCCATTGTGCGTCCGCGTGGTATCGTAAGAGGAATCCCCGATCAGGTTGTCCGTTCCATGGGTGAGTGTGATATACCGGATCCCACGGTCATAAAAATATTGGACATTGTTGATGTCATCTTCGAGCGCAGCCCCATTTTCCATTCCCATCGGAAATGAAACCTTACCCTCCTGGGTATTTTTCTCAATATCCGAAGGAGAATAAGCCATTGCAAATTTGTCAGGCCATGTATTTACCAACCTTTCTGTCATCAAAATCAATGAATCCGCCAAAACCTTTGCCCCTCCCCTGTCTTGGTAGCCTGAAGGAATATAAATCGACATAAACGGCGCGTCCAAGCCCCCTTCTTTTGATCTAGGAAAATCAAAATTACCGCCATCAGTCCGGACTGATACATCCAAGATCTCCCGCTGTAGGGTAAAACCACCGACTTTCATCCTGTATGGAAGATCCACATGCCCATCTACCATGATGGTATTTTGGGCCATTTCTATAGCGGCAGCGAGTCTTTCCTCATCTGACAGCAGGGTATAATCTATGGTTTCGGTTTTTTGGGCACAGCCAAAAACAAAAGCTGAGGCAATCAATACAAGCAGGGGTTTTCTCATAGCAGGTCAATTTAAAATATTAAAGTAAAAATTTCAGGATAATTTATTTTCCCTGATTGACAGACGGTCAGAATTTGATAAAAAAAGGATTTTATATCCGTTTATGTAATAGATTTTTCTACTTGAATCCTATAAATGGAAATTTGGCTAAATTGAAAGAAACCAAAGAAGATTCCTATGAGGCTGCTGTCTTTCCTGATGTTATTGCTGATTGTTTCGTGCAATGCCCCGACTACCCCATCTGCCAAGATTACAATCGAGCCGGAATTAGCCGAAGGCATAAAAGACGGTAGGCTGTTGCTGCTTTTTCACCATGATGAAAAAACAGAGCCGAGGTTTGCGGTGTCAGATGATGTCACTTCTGCCCAAGTGATGGGGATGGATTTTGAAGATTATCAGGCTGGGAACTCATTGTCTTTTGATTTTGGAACATTTGGATATCCCATCGAAAACTGGCAGGAAATCCCTGCAGGAGACTATTGGGTGCAGGCTTTTATTGTAAAGCACGAGACATTCAACCGGGCAGGTGGGCATGTCATCAAGATGCCTGTCGACCAATGGGAAGGCAGACAGTGGGCAAGAACTCCAGGAAATGTCTACAGCACTCCACAAAAAATCTCTTGGGATGGAGAATCAGGGGTAGACATCCATATTGACCAAATTATTCCCCCTGTTGCTGAACCGGAAGACACAGAATTTATCAAGCACATCAAATTCAAAAGTGAGTTGCTTTCTGACTTTTGGGGAAGGGATATTTACCTAGGCGCCCACGTTTTATTACCTAGGGATTTTGATAAGAATCCCAATGAATATTATCCTTTGATGATTTATCATGGGCATTTCCCCTCTGATTTTGGAGGATTCAGGACCACTCCACCTGACGAAAACATCGAAGAAACCTACAATGCGAGGTTCAACATTTACGGCTATGAAAAAATTGAACAGCAGGAGGCTTATGATTTTTACCAGAAATGGATTTCCCCAGATTTCAAAAAATTTATCGTCATAGAAATCCAACATGCCAATCCATTCTATGATGACAGCTATGCTGTAAATTCCCAAAATATTGGTCCTTATGGAGACGCCATCACTTACGAACTGATCCCACATATTGAGGAGCAATTCCGGGGAATCGGAGAAGGCTGGGCAAGGTTCACCTATGGGGGTTCGACCGGAGGATGGGAAGCTTTGGCTGTACAAGTGATGTATCCCAAAGAATACAACGGCTGCTTTGCTGCTTGTCCTGATCCGATTGATTTCCGTGCCTTTACTACTGTAAACATTTATGAAGATCAAAATGCCTATTACCTGAATGGACCATTTCGAACTACCGACCGTGTTGGAAAAAGAAATTACCTAGGACATGTATCTGCTATGGTCAAAGACATGAACCACAAGGAACTAGCTCTCGGCGGTACCAAAACCCGGTCCGGCGACCAATGGGATGTTTGGCAGGCAGTCTACTCCCCTGTCGGAGAAGATGGCTATCCAAAACCGATTTGGGACAGGTATTCCGGAGAAATTGACAAAGAAGTGGCCAACCATTGGAAAGAAAATTTTGACCTTCGCTATATCATGGAAAGGGATTGGTCTAAGTTGGGGAAGGATTTGGAAGGGAAAATCCACATTTACTGCGGGGATATGGATAATTACTACCTGAATAATGCCGTTTATCTTACTGAGGAGTTCCTCGAAAAAACTTCTGAACCTTATTATGGCGGTGAGGTTAAATACGGGGACCGCGCCGAACACTGTTGGAACGGTGACCCTACACAACCAAATTATATCACCCGCCTCAGGTACAATACCATGTATTTAGACAAAATCGGCAAAAGACTCGAAGAGACGGCACCTTCTAATTTCAACCAAAAAACCTGGACACTGACAAAATAATCAATTGTAAAATAGAGAAACCCGTTTCAGAAATTGGGTTTCTTAGTACCTAATGACACTAAATGTGATTACCTTTACTTAGAATTTATATAAATTATACGATTGCAGCCTTTTATGAATACCCCATCCCAACTTGGCAAGGAGGGTTTTAAAGGCAAAAAATAAAAAGTCATGAATAATTCAGAAAATATCAATTACGAACTAGAAAAAAACATGGAGGTCATTTCCCAGCTGGATGGCTTCGTCAACAATGCTGTTGAAACAATATTGGTAGACCCGGATGAATGCTGGCAACCCTCTGATTTTTTACCCGACATGGGTCAACCTGATGCTTTTGACGAGGTCAAAAAACTACAGGAAAGAGCAGCCGGAATCCCGGATACTATCATCACTTCTCTCATCGGCAACATGATTACCGAAGAGGCGCTTCCAAGCTATCAGACCTATTTCAACTTATTGGAAGGAATCAATGTAGAAGGAAGTCTTCTGAGCAACTCTGGTTGGGTAAGATGGTCAAAAGCATGGACTGCAGAGGAAAACCGTCATGGTGACCTTCTCAACAAATACCTCTACCTCTCAGCACGTGCGGATATGAAAAAAGTAGAGCAGACTATACACAGGCTGATTTACAACGGATTTGATCCAAAATCAGAAAAGGATCCTTACCAGGCCATGATTTATACCTCATTTCAGGAGAGAGCCACCAAAATATCCCATGTCAATACCGGTAAATTGGCGGACAAGGCCGGAGATGATGTACTTTCACGAATCTGCAAAACCATTGCAGGAGATGAAGCAAGACATGAAAAGGCCTATAAAAGCTTCATGAGTCAAATTTTTGAAATTGACCCGAACGGAGCTATTCTTGCATTTGAGAAAATGATGCGCAAACAGATCGTCATGCCTGCAGTCTTGATGGGAAAAGGAAGCAGCAACCCTACTCTTTTTGATCAATTCTCTGCGATTACCCAAAAAATCGGTGTTTACACCGGTTGGGACTATGCCCGAATCATCGAACACCTGGTCAAACTTTGGGACATTCAAAACCTCACCGGCTTGAACGATGTGGCCTCCAAAGCGCAGGATTACCTTGCACATCTTTCGGACAGGTATATGAGACTGGCCGACAGGATGAAAGCACCTGATGAAATCTCCCTAGCTTGGTTAAAATAATAAACAGAACCTGAAGAAATTCAGGTTTTTTTTTGCCTTGAGGGGAACAATTATGAATGAAAACATATTGAATGTTTATACATACAATTAAAGCCATGACCATCAAAGAAATACATCCTGCCAGCTACCATCCCATTGCAGATCTCATTACTTACAACCCGCTTCCCTCTGAGAAGCTCAGGCAAATTGATCCATTTATATTTTTGAACCACCACGGCTTCCAAACCTACCCAAAGAATAACCGTGGACTTCCTTTTGGGCCACATCCCCACAGAGGAATGGAAACGGTCACTTTTATCCTTGCCGGTGATATTATGCATCAGGATTCGGGAGGACATGAATCAGTTATAGCATCAGGTGGGATTCAATGGATGACGGCCGGAAGGGGACTGATTCATTCAGAAGTCTCTTCTTCTGCATTCAAAAAGGAAGGCGGTGATCTGGAAATACTGCAGCTTTGGATCAACCTTCCTGCTAAGCTGAAAATGACCGAACCAAGATACGTTGGTCTGCAAAAAGAAGAAATCAACCATTTCGAACTATCCGAAGGAAAAGTATCTGTTCAAATGATTGTTGGTGATTGGGATGGAAATCAAGGTTCATTTGAAACATTGAGTCCGATGTTCCTGAGCACCATCACCATGGCTAAAGGAGGTAAATTCAATAAATCAATTCCTGTTGGAGAAAACGTATTTTTCTATTTAGTCCGTGGAGAGGTCAAGATTTTGGGTGAGAAAATCCCTTTCAGAAATCTTGTGGAATTTACCAACGATGGCGGAAATTTATCTGTAGAAGCTTTTGAAGATTCGGTTCTGATTTTTGGCCATGCGAAACCTTTCAACGAACCCATGGTAGCCCAAGGGCCATTTGTCATGAACACCCAACAGGAAATCATGGAGGCATACCGCGATTATCAGCAAGGGAAATTTGGAACTTGGAAACATTAAAAAAAATGTGTGGCTGCCCTTTGAAAGGCAGCCACCCGATATATTAAAAAATCCTAAACTAAAATCATTTATTAAAACAGTAAAGCTGAAAAAGTTGCTTAATCACCCGTATCAAATATACCGGATCTTCAACCTTTAAAAAATACCCTAAAGGGGGTATTTTTTAATAAGAATCGATAATATCCTGGGAAATAAGCTTATATAACTCAGCTATCTGTTCATTGTAGTTCAAAAATTGGTAGTGGGCATCCAAGGTATTAAAGTCCACCCGTCTTGCCGGTCCTGTCTGTGCGCGCTTGGCACCCAATTCCAGACTTTTACTGATGGTTTCTATGATAAGTGGTTTGAGCATTTCGAAGTCCAAACCCTGACGCGCCATGACTTCTTCTGATATTCTCAACATGTGGTTCGAAAAATTACTGGCAAAAACCGCCGCTACATGCAAAGCCATTCTGTCTTTGGACTTGATCAGATATTGGTTAGGGGACAATGATTTTGCAAGTTTTTTTAATTTTTGGAGCGCGGCTTGGTCCTCAGATTCCAAGAGAAACGGGACATCGCCAAAGTCAATTTTTCTTTCTTTGCTGAATGTCTGTAAGGGGTAAAAGATTCCTGTAAAAGTCGCTGAACTATAGCCCAACACATCTAATGGCACTGCTCCTGAAGTATGCACCAGGATACTTTCTTCCGGCAAAATGATTTCATCTGCAATTTCAGAAATAGCTTGATCGCTTACAGCCAAAATAAATATCTCGGCCTCTGATTCTGAAAAATCGAGGTCATCTTTTGCATCTGCAGTATATAACCTTGCAGTTAGTTTTTCGGCGTCCGCAAGACTCCGTGCATAAATTTCTGTAATGGTATGACCTGCTTCTTCCAAGGCAGGTGCCAAATGCCAGGCAACGTTGCCGGTTCCCAATATCGCAATCTTAAATTTCATAGATGAAATATATACCTTTTACCGTGATTCTAAAAAACCATAAAGCCCTAAAGAAGGTATCCTTAGGGCTTTATGGTTTTGAACTTAGTCAGGAATTTAGGCTTCCATTCCTTTATCCCTCATTTTTTTGAACTCATCATACCTTCTGTAGATGGCTACACAAAAGCCTATCAGCATCAGGATCGTTCCTGCCCAAAGGATATTGATTTGAGGCATCAATATGGCCTTCAATACCACATAGTCTTTTTGGTACCTGTTGACTTTGAAAGAAAATGTATTTGTTTCCGGTTTGATATTCTCCAATTCAACCTTGACACCGAGTTCGTTGTCTATGGCGGCAATCTTTCCGACCTGATTGTCCCGGATGATGAAAACAGGCTCCAAACGCTTTTCAACATCATAATCCATGACCACCAACTTGGCTTTTACTGCTACATCTCCCTCTCTTAAATCCAAACCGTCGACCTGACTGAGAACTTCTCCACCTTCAAATGTGGTCACAAAGTCAGAGATATAGAACGTCTCCCCCGGAGCTACTTCATAGAATTCATCTTCCCGCCATTCCGGATCTTCATAATCATTGATCGCAGAGACGTATGTGTACAAATCCCTGTTTACAAACCTTTTGGAATCCGGAGAGGATATCAAACCCATGGAGGTATTGAATTGCGACATGGGATTTAATGAAAATTGGTAGACTGAATCCTTGTAGTAATCTATCTGGAAATAATCATTTTCTTCCAAGACAATATTCACTTTATCTCCTTTAGAAAAATAGGTTCTACCCCTAGCCATGATATCTTCCAAGGCAATGGCCTCATTGATTTCCCCAGTAGATTTGAGTTGCTTGACGTTCACAAATCCGGGTACACCAACCACTTTTTTCTGTCTGCCACGATAGACTGCAGTGTAATCTTTGATTTGCGTGGGCTTATTGATCCAAAGCAGGACGTGCTCTTTGTTCATTTCTTCCTCCCACGAATTACTATAAGTCAATCCTGATAAATTGTAAGAAATGATCTCTGAATATCCCGAGGAAAACATGATTCCGATCAAGATCATCCCAAGACCGATGTGTGCCAAAGAACCACCGGCCAATTTGAAAGTAGATTTTCTTACTAGTTTGATCAAAATGGAGGAATTGGCGACGATGGTAAATACAGAGGCCAAAACAACTATGATGTAGGGGATGTCATAAACTTTACCAAAAACAATGATCAGCGCCGAGATGATTACCGAGATGATATAAGGCATTACAAGGGCTTCTCGCAGGGCTTTTGGATCCATTTTGTTCCACCAAAAAAACTGTCCTACAGCTGTCAGCAAAGCCACTGCCACTGCAAACCAAAGTTGGAATTTGGTATAAAAACCAATCTGATCCGCAGGAGGCGCCATGTTGGAGATGCCTCCGAAACTTTCTACCAAAGCATTCCAAACAGGAATGGAAGTAGGGAGGATTACCTGAAAGGCCATCAAGGCCAACGTCGTTGCACCAATAAAAATCCAGAATTCTCGGGAATAAACAGAAGCTTCTTTGTCAGAAGTCGGGATATGTTTCCAGTTTTTTGCTGCCAGAAAAACTGCAATGACAAGAAAGAACAGCATGTAAATCAACAACTGACCTGACAAACCCAAGTCTGTAAAGGAGTGAACCGAAGAATCACCCAATACCCCACTCCTCACGAGGAAGGTGGCATACAATACCAAAATGAAAGAGGCAATGACCAAGACGATGGAAGACTTCAATGCAGTACTGCTTTTCTTGAAAGTGATCATGGTATGGATTGCTGCTACCATGATCAGCCATGGGACATAAACGGCATTTTCGACAGGATCCCAATTCCAATAGCCACCAAAATTCAAGGTGACATATGCCCAATAAGCACCCATGATGATCCCCATTCCGAGGATCATGGCAGAGAACTGTGCCCAAGGTAATGCAGGACGCACCCACTCAGAATATCTTTTGGTAGCCAATCCACCCATCAAAAAGGCAAACGGAACCAAAGTGGAAGCATATCCGAGAAACAAAGTCGGAGGGTGGATCACCATCCAGATATTTTGAAGCAAAGGATTCAGACCGGTTCCATCTTCCGGCTTAAAGTCAGGATTGATCTGGAAAATCGGTGCGGAGACAGCATCTCTCAAAAGAATAAACGGCGAACTACCGATCTTCAAATCTCCGATCACCACACCCAAAATCATGGATACAAGGAATGCCTGAACCAAAGCAAATACGATCATCACAGGACCTTCCCAGAATTTGTTGGTATGGATCAAAACCAATCCCAAAACCACATTCCAAACTATCCAAAGGATAAATGCCCCTTCTTGACCTTCCCAAAAACTGGAGATCATATAATGGACTGGAAGCGCTTTGGAAGAATGGGAATAGGCGTAGAAATATTCGAATCTGTGGTTATAGATAATCTCAAAAAGTGCAAATGCCACAGTTATACTTGCAAAAGAATGAATGTAAAAAGTAACCCGGCTGAACTGTCGCCAATTGGCTTTGTCCAATTCCTGTGCAATCGTGTATTGATAATAAGAGTAGGCAGTAATCAAGGCACTGACAAAAGCAAGAATCAATGCAAAGTGGCCTAAATTACCTATAAAGGTATTGATCATATTAAATGGAATCAAAGGGAAAACTAATTTACATTCCGGCTGTCTTGAGCTCGGTTTCCTGATATTTGGAAGGGCACTTCATCAGGATTTTGTCTGCAACAAACAGGTCTTGGTCTTTATAAGCACCGATGACCACCACTTGTTCAGCCCTTGAAAAATCCGGCGGAACCGGTTCATTGTAAAAGACCTTCTGTTCTGTGCCTTCATTGTCCACCATCAGGAAATAGAATGAAGTCTTATCCTCATTGACTTCGATCCCGACAACATCACCGGTTTGGGCCTTCTTCAGTTGACCCACCACGTGGATGGCCTTGTCATCGCCTTTGGTTTTCATGGCTTTGGCGTTGGAAAAACTTTCGTAAGTACTGGCATCCCCGATCATTGACATGATGATGATGATCGCGACAGCTATGATTCCCAAACCAATTATATGTCCCTTTTTCATTTTGGTAGATTATATTTTTGATGGGTTCAGGAGCAAATTCTTTTAGATTTTACTTCCTTCCTCCCTATTAATGTTATTCTTCTTTCAATTGTTTTTCAAGACGGGTTACTTTCCTATCCGTATTGATCACATAAACCAATAATCCCGCAAAAACGATCCCGATGATGCCTACCAAAACGTAGATTTTTCCCTCGGACCGCATCACATCCGCCATTTCAACGGTGGAGTTTTGGTAATCGTTTTCATTGATTTCAATTTTCTCCTGTCCGAAAGCACTCAGACTGAATGCCATGAACAATATTATTAACCACTTTTTCATGATACCTGATTGATCAATTTATCTTCTAACTTCCTTTCAATTCTTCTCAGCCTGACCCTTATGGTACTGATCCAAGTTCCCAACAGTGTCCAGGCAATAATTGCCGGATAGAACACCATCCTGAGTTTGCTGTCCAGGTCATAGGCATTGAATCCGGGATTGCCACCGTTGCCGGGATGGAGACTATCTGTCAGTCTTGGCAAAACAAATATCAATGGTATAAAAGCCGCAAATGCGAATATGTTATAGACAGCACCGATTCGGGCCCTTTGATGGACATCAGTGAGTGAATTTCTCAAAATAAGATAGGCGAAATACATCAAAAGCCCGATGGCGGAAGCATTCTGTTTTGGATCACCGCTCCAATAATCCCCCCAAGTGAATTTGGCCCAAAGCATGCCTGTGACAATTCCCAATACACCAAACAAGATCGCCGCATTGGTAAACTCAAGCGCCATGTCATCATGCTTGAGGTCGTTGCTTCGTAGAAATTTGACGCTGAAAACCACCGCAACCATCAGCATCAATATCATTCCAAACCACATCGTGACATGGAAATGCAGTGCCCTGATCGTCTCATTCAGGATGGGTAACCTCGGTACGTCAAGGAGAAGTCCGGCTGTCAGGGTAAATGCCAACAGGGCTACAGTCAGGATTTTCCACCAATATGCTCTCATTATAATGGGTTTGATTTTTCAAGCGCAAAAATAAGGCATAAGTTCCTCATTCCTGTACTTTTCATGAGATATGTTGGTTTCTAATGCACAGTTTCTCGCAAAGACGCTAAAGCGCAAAGAAAGATAAGTTTGATAATCCCACAAAGACGGTAAGAACAAAGGAAATAAAGGAACTTACTCAATTTCGATTAGGCATAAAGAAAAGGAATCTCGAAAAAACGCTAATCCATAAAGTTAGAAGGTTTGATTTGTTTCCCGCCAAGACGCTAAGGCGCAAAAGAAAAAATAGTAAGTGAATAAACCGATGTTAACCTGCCTTTTTTTCGTTAAAATATCTTTGCGGTTTTTGCGGCTTTGCGGGGAAAAAATCCAGTTCCTCCTATTAGTTCAGTGCCCTCGCTTATAATTGAGAATTGAAGTTAAATAATTCTGACTCCTTAATCTTTCTTTACATAATGTTCCGTCCAACCATTTGGCATATCGCCTCTTAAAATCAATTCATTGCCCTTAAATTCAAAATATCTTGAAAATCCGTCATTGACCGGGGAACCTGGGATTGCCTTGGTTGGATAGATGTTGATTTTATCATTCAGAATCCGCCATGACATCATATTGGCGGCCTCAAACATTTCGGAACCACTCATTCTGTATTCTGCCGGGATCTCCTTTTGGGCATCCCTTAAACCCCTTATATCCATCACGTATTTCCCATCAGGCATAAAGGCAAACATATAATCCTTCCCTGTCATCTCACCCTTTACTTTATCTCCTTTTTCGTCAATTTTATATTGTTCCTTCAGAATCCACACACCGGTCAGCTTGTTTTTAATGTCATCAAACTGCTCCGGAAAAAGCTTTGAAAAATCATAGGCCAAATTTTTTGAAACCAAGTCCATCGTAAAAACCTCCCCGCTGCTTTTGACTGTCAATAAAAGGGTTGATTTTTCGATTTTTGCTGACACCTCCTTCTCCTCTCCAGATATTTCCATCACTCCCCTAAAACCTGACTTTTCTTTTGCCCCAAAAAATTCACTTTTTTTCATTTGCCTGTCATATAGCTGACCATAGACCATCTCCCCTTTTTGCTCCAAAGTGATGACTGAAAGTTCGCTCGCTATATTGCCGGAATATACTCCCTGTATAGTCTGGGCAAGGCCAAAAGAAATCTGGAAAAAATAAACCGCTATACATGCAAAAATCAAGATAAGGGGCTTTGCTGCTTTCATGGGAAATTTGGTTTGGTTGTGTTGGTTCAGAATAAACCACAGAAACTAAAAGTAGTTTTGGAACGTGAAAAAACCAAGTATTTAAACGGGAAGATCTCACGCGAAGACGCTGAGACCCAAATTGAGAATGTTTGATTTGTTCCCCGTGAAGACGCGAAGAAATAATTACAAGTAAATAAACTGATGTTAACCTATCATTTTGAATTAAAATCCCTTTGCGATTTTGCGGCTTTGCAGGAAAAAGTTTCTTTGCCAAAGTATACCGGCCTGTAGTCCTCCGACTGGCTTATTTTTTCTTTGGGTCTTTGCGGCTTCGCGGGAAAAATTTTGCTAACCATAGTCTGACAGCCTATAACCTTCTGACTTATTTTTTCTTTGCACCTTTGCGACTTTGCGGGACAGTCCCTAACTCCTCCACAGATATGGAAACAGGATATACGCCGTCACAGCCACGATAACATTGATCGCCATAAGCGTTACAATCTTATCCAAGCTCACTGACCAATCCAACCCATCAATGGCATTCTTTGACACCCGGATGGCCATCAGCAAAATAGGGATGATTACCGGAAAACTCAATATCGCCATCAAAGTGGCATTGTTGCTCGCCTTGGACGCTATCCCTGATACCATCGTCAGACAGGCCGAAAAACCAACCGCTCCCAATATGAGGTTCAACAAAAACATCCCCTGATCCTGAACGGGATTGCCCAAAATCACACTAAAAACCAGATATCCCAACAATGCCAGAACTAGTGTCAAAAGTGTATTGTAGATGATTTTGGAAATGATGATGGCTTCGGGAGAAGCAATCATATAATAATAGAGTTGTCGGCCCTGATGTTCCTGCACAAAGCTTTTGGCCACGGCATTGACTGCCGAAAACAGGATAATGATCCAATACAGTGCATTCCACGTCGGAACTCCGATATTGCCCTGCTTCGCTCCCACGCTGAGATACGTGATAAAAACTGCCGATACGACATACAAAAGAATGCCATTGAGCGCATACTTCTGTCTCCATTCGAGGGTGATTTCTTTTTGGATCAGAACAGCAATTTCTTTGAGCATGAGGCAAAGATAAAAAGTTTGGTGTATTCATCGGTCAAACCGATACTACCTTTTGGCCATGATGAAATACTATTTTTTCTTTCCGCGCCTTTGGTCTGAGAAGGCCTAAACTCTGTTGGGCGAGGTATCCCAAATGGTGAAACAGCGTCCTTTCATAAAGTTTGTAGTTTCTCCCTTTTTCTACCTGCACTTTTCCGGTAGGAATTTCATCACAGTTTTCGATGTCTTTCAGTATTTTGACTGCTGCCTTGGCAAGCAATTCGGAGGTCTTGATGTCTACCTGGACAAGGCTGTCTTTCGGATCCAAGGAAGGAAATACTTCAGCCAAAATATTTCCCCTATCCACGCCTTTGGTGGTATAGTGCAGGCATCCGCCAAGGTTGTCGAAATCTTTTTTTATATAGGCCCAAAACAGCGTGTCATTGCCACGATAGTGCGGCGGCATCCCATAATGCACATTGATGGCCGCGATCTTGGGGATATTGAGAATTTCTCCCTTCAAAATTGGCGCATTACAAGTAAACAAAATGTCAGGCTGCAGAGACTTCAAAAATTCAAGTCCTTTTTCTGTATTGATTTCGGCAAAGGGAAAGCTAACCTTTTTGAAATCATGGTTTTCGGCTTTAATATGCTTGGTTTTATTGTGTATCGAGATCTTATGGAACTTATGGAAAAACCTCAATCCATTCCTATCTAAAAATGATTGTGATCGGTTTTTTTTTCCTGATTTCGCTTGATTTTGGGGTTTTCCAACCAAGCCCTGTCTTTGGCCTGAATGTACAAGCGTCACATGATCGAAGTTTTTGACAATTTCATGTACGAAAATTTTTTCCCTAGGGGAACACTGACTGATGATTACTATATTCATTATTGCGAGATACTATGGGTGACTTCATGTACGAAGTAAAATAGTTTATTTTACTGACCCAACCTATACTCCGTAGCGGACTACAATATTCGACAAAATTTCGGGTATTTTTTGATTTTCTGCCAAAATGACATTTTCAGCTAATTGGAACAAGCATTGATAAAGGCTTTGTATCAATTTGTATTCACTAAAACGAAAATAGCTATGCAGGAAAAAGGTACCATCTCGATACATACCGAGAATATCTTCCCGATCATCAAGAAGTTTTTATATTCTGACAATGAAATCTTCCTCCGTGAACTGGTTTCCAATGCGGTAGATGCCACACAGAAAATCAAAAGATTGGCGACTTTGGGCCAATACAACGGCGAACTTGGCGACATCACTGTCGAAGTGGCTTTTGACAAAGACAAAAAAACCATCACCATCTCCGATCGTGGACTTGGCATGACTGCCGAGGAAATCAAAAAGTACATCAATCAGATTGCTTTCTCCGGTGCGGCTGAATTTGTGGAGAAATTCAAAGATGCCAAAGACGCCAATGAAATCATCGGCAAGTTTGGTTTGGGTTTCTACTCCGCATTTATGGTGGCTGACAAGGTGGAAATCAACACCCTTTCCTATCAGGAAGGCGCAGCAGCGGCACGTTGGACCTGTGACGGCAGCACCGAATTTGAAATCAGCGCCGGAGACCGTACCGAAAGGGGAACAGAAGTCACTTTGTTTATCAACGCCGATTCTGAAGAGTTTTTGGACAAATGGAAGCTTCAGGGCATCCTGGACAAATACTGCAAATTCCTTCCTGTTCCGATCAAGTTTGGTACAAAAACTGATTCTGTAGAAGACGGTGAAGATGCCGATGGCAAAAAGAAATGGAAGTCTGTCGAAAAAGACAACATCATCAACACCACTTCCCCGATCTGGACCAAGTCACCCAACGACCTGAAGGACGAGGATTACCTGAAATTTTACAAAGAACTCTATCCAATGGGCGAGGATCCTCTTTTCTGGATTCACCTGAATGTGGATTATCCTTTCAACCTGACAGGGGTGCTGTATTTCCCGAAAGTCAAAAACGACTTCGAAATGCAGAAAAACAAAATCAAACTCTTCAGCCGTCAGGTATTCATCACCGATGAGGTGAAGGACATTGTCCCTGAGTTTTTGATGTTGCTTCATGGGGTGATCGACTCGCCGGATATTCCGCTTAACGTATCAAGAAGCTTCCTACAGGCGGATAGCAATGTGAAGAAAATCAACAGCTACATCACCAAAAAAGTGGCTGACAAGCTTGGAGAACTTTACAAAAAAGACCGAAAAGTCTACGAAGAAAAGTGGAATGACATCGGCCTTTTTGTCAAGTATGGCATGATCAGCGAAGACAAATTTGCCGAAAAAGGAAAAGATTTCGCTTTGCTCAAAAATACCAAAGGTGAATATTTCACTTTGCCTGAATACAAAGAAAAAGTCAAGGCGATCCAGACAGACAAAAATGACCAAACCGTCTATCTCTACGCCACGGATGTCAACAAGCAGGACGGATTTATCCAATCTGCCAACAAAAAAGATTACGATGTCCTGGTGATGGACTCTCCGATCGACAGCCACTTCATCCAACACCTCGAGATGAAAGAGGAAAAAACCCAACTAAAGCGTGTAGATGCGGATGTAGCTGAGAAACTGATCGAGAAGGAGGATTCCTATGCCAACCTCCTTACCGAAGACCAATCCAAAAAGGTGAAGGAAATCTTCGAAAAAGCGATCTCCAACGCCACCTACAGCGTGGACGTGGCAGGACTCAGCCCTGAGGAAATGCCTGTGACCGTGACCATGGATGAGTTTATGCGCAGGATGAAGGACATGGCGCAGATGGGCGGCGGGATGAGCTTCTATGGTTCACTTCCGGACAACTACAAAGTAGCCATCAACGGCAACCATCCTGTGATCGACAAACTCCTCAAAACCGAGGATGAAGAGGCGCAGACCAAACTTGCCAAGCAGGCGTTTGATTTAGCCTTGCTGTCACAGGGTATGCTTACCGGTAAAGACCTGACTGCCTTTGTGAAGCGAAGTGTGGAATTGATTTAATCTTTGAGGTCTTCCAGACCTCGAAGATTTCTTATAATCTCAGAACCCTTGAGGTTTTTTTCTAAACCTCGAGGGTTTTATGTTTTCTTACAATTTACAATCCAATCCACTAATAGCATATTTGATCATTAAACCTTCGAGGTCTTGGAGACCTCAAAGGTTTCTGATAAATTCAATTCTTCACGGTTTTTAGAAACCTCAAAGAACAATCAAGCCCTTGGAAATTCCGGTTTTCAAGGGCTTTTTCATTTTATCATTAAGAGTTTAATAATTTTAATGAAAACTATTAATATTATTAAATAATTTCCATGCTATTTATGCAACTAAGACGTTGATTTTATCATTTTTTTTTTTTTACATTAGATCAAGAATTAGTTTTGCCGACAATTTTTAATTCAAATCAGTAATAAAATCAATTTTCAATCTTAAAATTTAAAAAAATGAAAAAACTCAGAATTGTTTTTGTATTCATGGTTTCATCTATAGTCTTTACATATCCCAATGAAGCGAATAGCTCAATATTGATGGGCTATGAAATGATGGATGAACCTTGCACTAGAGGTGGATTTCAAAAAAGGTGCAGATGGAATGATGCTGCTTCATGTGATGTCAGTGCTCAAACCTCCTGTGGAGGAGGCGGCCCAATTCAATGATTAACTTAAACAAAGGCAAATCCACCATTTGCCTTTGTTTTTACAAAAAACCCAAAACTCATGAGGACTCTAATCATTATTACATTTTGTATAATTCTAATCTCTTGTGGCCAAGAAAAACAAAACACTCCCGAAAGAATTGAGCTAAATTTAAAGGAATCGAAAAGGTCATTATTATCTGAGAACTTTGAAGGAATAAAATACATTCTCCTTGATTATCAGGATTCCCTTCCGATGGTTCAACCCTTCAATTTCATTTTTCACAAGAACTATATTTTTGTAAATGACCGGGTATTGGAAAATATTTTTGTTTTCTCTTCCGATGGGAAAGTTTTGAAAGTAATCAAATCAACCGGAACAGGTCCTCAGGAATTCATACAAATCAACGATTTCCAAGTTTTTGATGACCAAATTTTAATAAAAGACAATAGGTTGATGAAAATTATTGCCTTCGACTTTGATGGGAATTTCAAGTTTGAATTGAAAGAGGATCTCCCATCTTACAACTTTTATTTTTCGAACGAATTTACAACTCACTTTATGAACAACAACCTTTCAGACGGAGGATTTAATTTTATTGTAAAATCCAAAGACAAAGTCATTGATAGACAAGTGAAAATAAAAGGTGGATTGTCAGACGCTAGAATGGCTGTTGCTAACAGTTTTAAAAAGAACAATTTCAAGAACGAAGTTATCTTTACAATACCATTTTCTTATGAAATAGCCTTTTTCGATACTTTAGGAAAGTTTAAAAATACGATTGAATTTGACCTAAAGGATTCAGGGATAGACTTGGACAAAAGAATTAAATTGCGGAATGGAACCCTTGACTATGCTATTGTAAAGGAAGAAGGTTTGACAGAAATGATAAGCAGTTTTTTCCCCTTTGATCGACAATATTTTGCTTTTTTTGAAAGAGGGGGAAATGAATTCAATTACGTTTTTTTGGATCAAAATTTTAAAGTCACCAGTCAATCTAACAATTTAAAAAATGATATTGATGGAATGACAATCCGAAATGTTCCTTGGACTAGCACCAATGAACATCTTGTTTTTCAAATCAACTCCAATGAGTTCTTGGATGATTACAATAAGAAGTTTGACAAAGCAGAAAAAAAATTCCCAAATGCTTCAATCCATGATTTCATTTCTAAAAACTCCCATTTGCTAAATCAGGATAAAACCGTGTTGGTTTTGTTAAAAGTCAAAAACCCAAAATAATTCAAGCACTAAAAAAATTAAATACATTTGAAAATTCCGGTTTTCAAGGGCTTTTTCGTTTAATCTTAGATCGTTAGTAATTTTTTGATCTGAAAATCAAGCTGAAATCTATATAAAAAAGAACAATTAAACCTAAACCTTTGTTTTTACTGGTTTTTCTTTAAATTGGATCAAGGATTAGGTTAAACGACAAGCCTCCAATCTTAACAGGATACCCACCATCAAATAGAATAAACCAAATAGATTTTCCTCTAATCTTAAAAAAGGACTTCCTCTTATGAATTCAAAATGTACTTTGATCCTGTTATTTATCTTATTGGTTTCTTGCCAAAAGAATGGTGAGGAAGAACCAAATAAAACTATCAAAGTCTCCATATCTACTGAAAAAACAGAGATTTCAGAGCTTTTTTCTGAATTTGAATTCATCCATTTGAAGTATGATGAATTGATTCCTTCGATCTTTAGGGTAAAGGAATATAATGGGGACCTATTTTTACTGGACGGAAGGAAAGACAGGATTTTCAAACTTGACGAAAATGGGGACTTAGATATTTTCCTTCAAGCCTCAGGAGAAGGTCCTGAAGAATACAAATCCATCGGAAACTTTGAATTCAACCACAATTCAGGCGAGCTAATGGTTTTTGACAATGTTCAAAGGACCCTCCATAATTTTACAAATGAAGGCCAATTTTCAAACAGTTTTCTAATTAAACCTGGATTCGCAGCGTCTTATGGCAATTTTTTCCATGGACCGAAAAATGAAATCATTTTGGACATTGTTGGCGGAAAAAACCATAGATTTTTGAAAGTATTTGTGGATAAAAATGGATACGAATTGTTCCAACTTTTGGATTCAGCTTATCATGACCTGAATTATGGAAACGACAGACAGATTGCCCAAAATAAAGATGGATTTTCTTCCATTTATTCGGTAGAAAGTACAATCTTCCAAAATACCTATGATTTTATTAAGACAGATTCCATTGATCTTGATTTTGGCGAGTTTGAAATCCTAAAATCAGACTTAAAGAATTTGAGTAATAACCCAAATCTATTTTTCGAACTTATTCAAAATGATGAAAATAAGAAAGCGCATTCTTTTGGGTTGTTGGAAACAGAGAATTTTTACCATGTCTCATTTTATTTGGGGTCACTCATGAGAGGTGATTTTTTGAATACCTTGATCCATAAAGATTCCAAAAATTCAAAAACATTTAAGGGTATTAAAATCAGGGGAGTAGAACTAGAATCCATAATAATTGGGCAAATTTCTGACGACCGATTCATTTTAAGTTTGAATATCGAGTATATCAATAATCTCACGGAGGAACAAAAAGCTTCAATCTCTGAGTATATCCCGACCGATTACTTGGATGACAATCCGATTTTGCTGATTGGAAAAGTGAAAGCGTTTTAAATTTTGATATTTCAACTTTTTATAAATTCCATTCTTCGAGTTTTTCAGAAACCTCAAATAAGAATCAAGCCCTTGAAAATTCCGGTTTTCAAGGGCTTTTGTTTTGGAATGAAATTGGAAATAGATGGGTCTTATACTTCCACTATTTTGCCTAAAACAAAAAAAAAGCCCCCGATATCTCGGAGGCCTTTTTGCATAATTGAACTTAAACTATTATTAATGTAATCGAATAGGTCCATAGACCTCTTGGGTGAATCAAACAACCTTCCTGTTTTTGATCAAGACTTTTATTCTAGGTCCTTTATTCTTTTACAATTCTTCTCATGCTCTTTCCTCTCCTGTCGGTCACTTCCAAGAGGTATACTCCGGTAGGTAATGTACTCAGGTCCACGACTGTCTCCTGAGTCGGGTCACATTCTTCTTTGCTGATAAGTGGCACGCCCAAACTATTGACCAATCGCAGTGAATAGGTGCTGCTGATTTCTCCTTTTACATTTACCCTGATGATTCCTGAGGTTGGGTTTGGATAGGCAGTGATGCTGAAGAGGATATCCAAATCTTCAAGACCGCTGATCAGATCGACTTTGACAGTCATGTCGATTTTCTTCACCGCACCAAATTTATCGGTAAGTGTAAAGGTCATGACGGCTTCACCGTTTTCGGCGGTTTTGATGATGAACTTGTTGGCTGAGGCAAATACGGTCAGTACCGAATCGTTGCTGCTGCTTACCGTATAAGTAAACTCATCTCCGTCAGGATCTGCAAAATAGGCTGACAAATCATATTCTGTCAAAATGCCCGGCTTGAGGATTGAAAAAGCATCATTTTCACCGATATAAACAGGCGCCTGATTGGTATGGAGCACTTCTACAGGGATAGTCAATTCCCGCTTTGCACCATGTTCATCTGTTGCTGTCAATTTGTACAGGTAATTGCCCTCATCTCCAAACTTAGGCCTGAAGACAAGTTCCAATAAATCGGACTTAAATTTGAATGATGAAAAATCATTGCCGATAACCCCATTGACGGAAATACTGTTTTTTTCAACATCAATCACCCGCATCTGTATAGAAGTAGAATCATTTTCTCCAATGACAATAGACAAAGGCGCACTCATAAAATATGGCGCTTCGTTCATATGCAATGTAATCGGTACACGTACCACAGGTTTGGCAGGGTCATTGGATGCAATGACGATATGTGCCATCTGATCACCTTCTTTGGCAAAAGTACCGTCTACACTTACTTCCACTTTACCGGATTCGCCTTTAGCCAAAACCCCTTCCTGACCGGATTTTATTTCAAGCCAAGAAAAATTTGCGGCTTCCATTTCTCCGGCAAACATCAGCCAACCTATATTGGACATGCTTCCTTCCTGTACTTCATACCACTCACCTTCATTCAGGTAAGCATACCTGCCAGGTACATTTTCTGAGTCAGTAATGGTACCTTGAGGAAACTGATTGCCAAAAGGATGGGTCACAATGACATAGAAATCCTCATTAGGATAGATTCCGGCCGCTTCATCCAAGGCAATCCTATACCAATCCCCAACTTCATCAGAACCGTTTCCGGTAATGGTCAAGCTTCCTTTTGTTAGAAGTTTGGCATTGGCGATAGAACTTCCTCCTGCACGGATTTCTACCTCAATTTCTGCTGATGCTAAGGTTTCCATTCTGAGGAAGGTCTCCACATGAGATAGGTTGAAGCCTTCAGGTCCTGCATTGAATTTGGTACTGAGGGTAAACGGCGCCGCTCCTCCGGTTCCGATAAAGGTGTCCGGGGTTTGTTTGTCGGTATGCGAAATGGTCCTGTTATAGTCCGCATCATTTCTAGCCAAAGAGGTGTTTTCGGCTGAAGGGGAAGAAGCCAAAGTAATGGCAGGAGTAGAAGACTTATCCGCCAATTTTTCATAGCTCGCGCCTGCTGCCTCAGTTTCTCTTTGGTAATCAATGCTTACCTGATAGTTGAGATTTGACTTACCTTCTGTATTGTCAAAAGGGATTTCCCTAAGCTCCGTTTGGATGGTGTTCATGGAGACAAATATGGAATCAGATACCACTTTGATTTTAGCAGGTTCGAAGGCAGTACCTGTAAGTACAAACCTCTTTTCACCCAAGCTTGTGCTCAAAATCACTTCATCAGCATAATCCCCTTCCATTGATGGTTCAAAGACAGCTCTTGCCATCAGCTTGTCACCAGGCTTGATGGTATATATTGGCCAAAACCAGATTTCATTGATCCTTGTCCATTCCGGACCCCAGAATCCATTGACCAACATCATCAGGTTGAGTGGTCCTGTCCCGTCTGCCAATGAAGCATAACTGATGTCAAATGGCGCTGCCCCATCATTTTCAATCACCACGTCTATGGTATTGGAAATTGGATAGATCGATTCAAAGCCGACCAACTTGCTTCCAAAATTCACAGTATCAGCCATCAAAATATTGGCTTCTCCTGTTACTGTCAATTCCACTGGTTTTTCCAATAATTCTGAGTTTGGCGCATTGGAGTGGATCTTGAGCGCTTGTGAATAAACCCCACCATAAATATTGGTGGCATCCAGGGAAATGTTTCCTAAGAGGGTTGATCCCGGGGCAATGGTGTAGCGTCTGGAAGGTACGATGACATAAGCCAATCCCGAACCGTGGTCCAAAGACTGGTATTGGGAAATTGCTATCCCATCCGAGCTGTTTCTCTGCAGGCCAATGGTAGAAGCCTGGGACGTAAAGTCCGCTCCGCCGTCTTCTCTTTTGTATTGAAACTTAATGGTTCCGTCTTTGTAGAAGATGATCTGGGCAGAAACCGGATCACCCATCCCACCGAAGTTGTTCACAAAAGTGCTCCAGGTAATAATGATTTTGTCATCATAGAATTGGTAGAAAATCCCGATATCCTCTTTGGGGTGTGAAAAATCAGTAAAGCTACTGAATGTCCAATAAGGCATAATTCTCGGATCGGAGTGGTTATTGGAGGGTATGTAATCCGTGAAGAAATCCGCTGCCGGATCTTCTCCAAAAGAGATTATTCCATTGTCACCTACCTTGAAAGACTCATACTTTTGACCATAAAACTCCACGGGGAAGGGGAGCTCAAGTTCCCTCCAAAATGTATTTTCGAAATTTTCATAATCCACAAAACTCATCTGGGTGCCTGTCTTCCGTATTTCTACCCACTGATAAAATTCCCCATTGTTATATTTTTCATAGGTATAGGTAAAATCAGGTAGGCCGTTGCTTGGTGCGGTAGGTGAATTAAAACTCAACCAATTTCCTCCACCCACAGGCGCAACCTGCAATGGAGCCTTTCCGGTGTTTTCTATAGTAATCGGGAGTTCTGCTTTTTCACCAAAAGCCAAAGTATGAGAGACGGGACTGAGGTCCACATTTATAGCGGGCGCATCCACCACCGTAGCGGTCACATAGACAGTATCTTGCGATCCATCAGCATAGCTGATGAGCAGCCAATCTTCAAAATCCGCCAAAGCTGAGGTAGGAACCTCAATACTATACTTCTTAAACAATCCCGACTTAATCTCTGTAGGTTGATCCCCGGTCAATTCAAATTCGGAATCTGCGAATTGCATGCCTGTAATATCCAAACTTGCAGTTCCCGGATTTTTGATAGTGAAAGGATAACTGCGGATAGCCCCTTGGAAAATATTTCCAAATTTCAAGGTGTCAGCAGAAACTTCAGGTTTAGCCACGCCTCCGGCAATGATTTCCAATTGGACTAGCGCATTCTTTTGTCTTTGATCGGGATCATTGTTGATGATGCTGACATACCTGTTGACGATGCCCTCGGATAAGGGGCTCGTGTTCATTTTGATCTCCACTTCCCGCGATGTGCCTGGCATGAGAAGGCCTGACCCATTGACAATATCGGTGATAATGGTAGGGCCAGGATAATCCAATCCCATAGCAAGGCCACTGTATAAACTAATAGGTTTATCATAAGAATTGATCAAAACCCCGTCACTTTGTCCCATGTCTTCAATGAGAATGGTCAAGAACTGCTTGTTATAATCAGGAGTACTGAGGTCTTCATAATAAAAGCGAATATCTCCGTTGGCAAACAATACCATTTGGGCTGTGATGTTTTCACCTTCTGTCCATCCATCCCAAACGTTGTGGTATTGGACTATGACCCTATCAGACTCTACTTTGTAGAAAATCTCCCCTTTTGTCAAATAGTTAAATTGGCTTCCAAGGATAGAAATAAATCCTTTTGGACTCCAAGGGTTGTTGGGAACAGGGACATTTACTGCCCGCACACTGTTATCAAATACCGTAAAACCTTTTTTGGTGACATATAGGATCTGCATGTTTTCCCCATAGTAAGGAAACTGAAAACCCATGTCCACAGGTACATAGCTTGCATCATCAAAGAAAGTCTTGGTGATATTGATTCCTGTTCCGGAAATGTCCTGGAAATCATAATTGATTGGATTGGCTTCGGTAGGATTGTTGGACCTCAGGGTGTATCCATAATTGTGGTAAACTGATGGCCAGTTCTCGCTGATTCCGTTTGTGTCATAACCCGGAATGAAATATTTCAATGGGAATACCCCTTTGTTTTCGATGGTGACTTTGGCAGTTACTTCTTCTCCAATAGTCAGATTTTCCACTTTTTGAGTTTCGGGTGATACAGCTATTTTGGCTGTCTCTGCACCGACTCCAAACAAAGCTATCTCATAAGTCTGAGAACCATTGGTGACAGTCAGAATACCGTTGGTGTTTCCAGGTGCTGTTGGCTTAAAGGTAACTTTTACGATTCCTTCTTCACGGGCCTTGATCTGCCATGGCAGGTTCCAATCCAATTCAAATGCGGAAGAATTGGTGGTGATTACCGGGTCATTGAAATTGCCATAGCCGATATTTTCCAAAACCACTTCAAAGCTTTTTGAATCGCCCATAAACACACTTCCGTAATCAACGATATTGACATGCTTCAATTTTGGCTGATGTCCGCTGACTAATAGGTTAACTGGAATCCTCAATTCTCTGTTGGCTGCGTCGTTGGATGTAATGATCAGATTGGCTGCATAATCGCCGTTGATAAGTGTCGAAGCATCTGCTGTCAATGTCACGGCACTGTTTTCAAAACCGTTGACATCTCCTGATCCGGGCTCAAGGTGAAGGTAGGTCCCCAAATGCTCATTGTAGCTACTAGCAGTCAATGACCAAGCAAACTCAGTCGCATCGAGCAAGTCGTTTAATGGTGCCCAAGAGGCTCCTAGATCAAATGACATGAAGCAGTTTTCAGAGAAATTAGGCTGCGCTTCAAATCCGATTCCCAATGGGAATTTATTTCCTGAAGGCACATGGAATACAATCCAAAATGTACTTCCTGATTCAAAATAAATCTGTTCGTTGAGCTTGATGTAGGCAAAAGCCTCATTGTTGTCATAATTGCTATGCTCCTGGGAATAGATAAGGTTTTCTTTTTCAGGACTGTCTCCTTGATATATTTCCATGATCACAGGTCCTTTTACAGGATCATGCTTGAGGTACATCCGCACATCGGTAAGGTTAAAACCTTGCGGTTCATCGACTGTAAACTTTGCAGCAGCGGAGTTGGGTAAATTAATATCCGTATCGCCAATGATATTGGTTGGCCAATAAGCATAGTCTTTATCGACCGGCGTAAAAGCCATCGTGGTAATTTCATTGCTTCTCAGCTGAAGTTGGTTGCCTGGTACAACCTGCCTTCCGATATTTCCTTCCCTTGCGGATTTGGTTCTGCCACTTATAGGATAATTGAGTCTGCCACTGTTGTAGGAAAGGGCGGTATTCCGATGACGCATGAGGTGATTCCATCTCAAAATACCTGCTGCTCCATTAGAAATCGTAAGGTTATGACTTGCTGAAGTGCTGTTGGAAGCATCAATGGAAAGATTTATTTCCTGGCTTTCTGCATCAAGGCTGATTTTCGGACCTTCATTGGTAGTCGCATTGATCACTTGGGACAATTCAGAGGTATTTCCCCACCTGTCAGTCGAAGTGATTGCAAAGTAGTATTTGGTAAGACCCAAAAGTCCTGCTACCTCAAAAGTAACGGTACTGTCCGCAGCATATTTGTTGGGTATTGTGATTTTGGATGCTGAAGTCAGGTTCGCTGCCGTGATGCTGTCAGTATGATAAAACAATTGGAATGAAGTTGGAACATCATCATCAGTATCCACAGGAACAGTCCAGGAAAGGTTGGCGAATTCCTGAGAAATACCATCTACGCTCAGGTTGCCTATTTTCATCGGTGCTATTCCGAGGTCATTTCTAATCGCAAGTTCAGCGTTTACTGCGCCTGAACCCAACTTCCCAATGTAATCAGGATTTTGCTCATCTATATTTACTACCCCGGTCAGTAATTTCAACCGTAGTTCAGTATTTGTAAGTTGTTTTGTTCTGTTGGCAAGTGCCAAAGCAGCAATCCCAGAGACATGTGGACATGCCATGGAAGTCCCATCCAGATAGGCATATTTATCACCTGGGATCGTACTGAGGACACCGTATTTTACACCATATTCTGAGTCTCCTCCCGGTGCTGCTATGTCCGTCCAGGTTCCAAAGTTTGAGTAGGATGTTTTCTTCCATTCCGGCCCCAATGCTGTGACTGCAATCGTACTTGAAAAATATCCAGGATACCATTCCCCATCCCAGTTGTAATTGCCTGCTGCAAAAATCACAATTCCACCTTTCATAGGGCTGCCAGGAAAATCCCCCGCTTCAGCTACAAAGTAATTAATGGCATCCAATACCGATTGGTCAAATCCTCCCGGGTTGGTATATCCCCAGCTGTTTTGGGAAATGACTGCACCGTTCTCGGCAGCGTAAACATAAGACCGCTCAATGGAACCTGATCCTCCAAGAATCTGAAGTGACATGATTTTGACACCGTTGCCTGTTCCATTTCCCCCTGCTACGCCGGCAACACCAATCCCATTATTATTGACAGCGGCAATCGTACCTGCTACGTGAGTACCATGGTATTGTGGATCTATAGCTGCCTTGTTTTTGGCAAAATTGTAACCATTGAGGTCATCTATATAGCCATTGTTATCATCATCGACTCCGAGCTGTCCGTTGAGCTCTGCCTGATTTACCCAGATATTTTGCTTTAAATCTGCGTGGTTAACATCCACTCCTTCATCGTGGACAGCTACGATGATGTTATTTGAGCCGGTGGTTTTTTCCCAAGCTTCAAAAAGGTTGATATCGGCATCGTCTGTACCTGTTTGTAGTGCATTATTGTAGTGCCATTGGTCCACCAAAAGAGGATCGTTAAAAGGCATAGCGGAAAAAGTACTCGCTCCAAGTGTATGTTGCTTTACAGCATAAGGCGCCAAGACCTTCTCATGCTCAACTTCTGCAACAGCAACTTCCCCAAGCTGCTTGAATTGTCCTGCGGCTGACTTAGGGTCTACACTTTCATCTATTTCAATGATATACCAAAGATGCAGACCATGTTTTCTAAGCTTCTGCTCATTTTTGGCATCGTATGGAAACATCCGGTACATGGTATGCGCCTGTACTGAATTGGCCGCAGCATCAAAGGTAGCCATCCCGGTTGTCAGTCTGTTGTTCCTTGCGTTTACTTTGCTCTGGGGAAGCGGTGCGGTAGTGGTGGGAGTAAATTTCACCTTCACCATACCTTTTTTGATTCCTTTGTCAAATTGTGACTGCGCGATCGCTGTGATCGAGCAAAAAACAATAATCAGAGTAATCAAAACCAGGCTCCTGCCCATTAGTAGAGATTTATTCATAGTGCTGTGTTTTGAATTAGTATTTATTGAAATCTGGGTTTTAAAACATTCTGAGAGGACGGAACCCCAACAGCATTCGCTACATTTCCCAATCCAATCATGGTTTATTTTTTAGATTTAATTGTGGCCTTTTCAGGTTGGGGAATAGCAGGATTTTTATCCTTGATCGCATGGAGAAGCTTCACAAAGGCATCAATCTCAAGCTTTCTTTTTTTGATCAGTTGGTCAATCAATTCTTCATTTGGGCTCTTTTCTTCCATAAGGACCTTCCTTTATTTTTGGTGGTTAAAGAAAGTTTGGATTAGGACAGCAAAAAATTATTGGACCTTTGAATAACTACTACCAGAAAAAAATAAACCTTAGAATTAATACCGAAAACAGTTAAAATAACCTTAACATCACCTTAGCAAAAAAATATAAATATTTGTATTTCAGTGTATTGAAAAAAAATAGAAACAAATCTTCCATAGGAAAAATAATCGCTTTTAACCTGCTATAAATTGGCCAAATGGGATACCAAATTGGAATTGGTATTGGTAAGATTCAGTTTTTTGCGCAGCCTGGCCCTAGCCACTTCCACACTTTTGATGCTTTGCTGACTTACTGCAGCAATTTCTTTAGAGCTCATATTAAGCCTCAGGAAAGCGCAGAGCTTCTCGTCTGCAGGAGAAAGATCAGGATAAAGTTTGCGCAGCGTGGTATAAAACTCACTGTGCACCTGATTGAACCGGAGTTCAAATTCCTTCCATGAATCATTGTCTGCTTCTCGCTGAAGATCCAAAATTATCTCCTGAAACACTTTTTGGTTTTCGGGAAGAACACGACGCTGAAGCTTCAATAAACGCTCAGCGACGTTGTTGATCAGTTCATTTTTGCGGATCAGGTACATGACATTGGTCGTGAGTTCCTTATTCTTGATCTCAACATCCAAAGCCAGGTTTTTTTGGTTCATTTCTGTCTGACGGGCTTTGGACCGGATGATAAAGGTGATCAATACCGCTAAAATCAGCCCAACCGATAGTGCCGTAATGGTAAGAAGATATTTGAAGCGGGTTTGACTGGCTTCTTCTGACCGAATTTTTTCTTCTTTTTCAAAATCATATTGCAGTTGGAGACGGGTGATCTCCCGACTTGCCTGCTGGTTGATAATGCTGTCGTTAAATTCTTTTGATTTACGGAATGCAACCAAGGCGGTCTGAAAATCACCATTTGCTTCTGCAATTTCTGAAAGGCGGCCAAATGCTGAACTTTGAATGTCCAGAGAACCTATTTTTTCACCGATTTCGAGTGCCCTTTGGGCGTATTGTTTTCCTTTTGCATATTCCTTTTGCTGAAAGTGAAAATTACTCAGGATGACGAGAGACCTTGCCACTTCTCCCAAATCACCTATTTCTTCTCTGAAAGCCAGTCCCTTTGTCAAATATTCCAATCCTTTCTCGGGCTGATTCAATTCATTGAAATAGAGTTTTCCGATATTATTGTAGGCAATGCCCTGGGCTTTGAGTTTGGGTACCTGAAGGGCGAGGTCAAGTGCTTTTTCATAGTAAGTCAAAGCTGAATTAGGGTCTCCTTTGGTTTGGTAAATGTTCCCTATATTGTTATAGATAGAAGGAAGGACCAATTTTTTGTTTTCACCATTATTGGAAGCATTCAGGTATTCTTGTGCTTTAAAAAAACTTGCAAGCGCTTTGTCAAATTCACCCATTCGGTCATAGGCAGCGCCGAGATTGTTGTTGAGCGAAATAATGCCTGAGGTATCCTGAATTTCCTCGTAGGCTTTTAGAACATTAAAATAGTGGGTAGCCGCTATTTTATAATTTCCTTGGCTTATGGCTACATTTCCGATGGTTGTTTCTGCCAACAACTCTTTTTTCTTGAGTTTTTTTTCAATGGCAAATTCTTTTGCTTCACGTGCAAATTCCAACGCCTTCAAGTAATCGGTACCATTATAGAGATTAGAAAGCTGCATCAAGGTGTTGAATTTTGCAGTATCTGAACCGGCACGTTTCAGTGCCAACTGCAGGCTATCAAGTTTGATGATATTTTGTGAAAAAGACTTGCCCCCGTGGAAGAAGATAACCAGGAAAAATAAAAATGAATATGATAGCTTCTTCATAATAACCCATTCAGGTTGGTACAGGTGCATTCAAGATTGCAACTTAATGCAAATCCAAGAAAGTAGCAACGGATGGTCGTGAATGTCCCTTTGCAGGACCAAGATGCAGGTACGGAGTTTGTGAATATTTGGTTGTAAAAAATCAATGCAATTCATTGCAATCAGAATACCCCTTTTCGATAAGGCCTTGGTCATGTAGCCATTTTCGTTTTTTCCCTTATTTTTGTATCCATGCTCTCCAAAAAAACCAAATATGCTTTTCACGCCCTGACTTACCTTGGCAAGCACCGTGACCAAAAAACCGTGCTGATCCAGGATATTTCTGAAGAGTATGGCATCTCACATAAATTTTTGGAAAACATCCTCCTGGAACTTAGGAAAGCAGGCATACTCGGAAGCAAAAAAGGTAAGGGCGGAGGATATTATTTGATCAAAGACCCCAAAGAAATTGCCCTTTCTAAAGTCATCCGCCTACTGGACGGCCCTATTGCCCTGCTGCCCTGTGTTAGTCTCAATTATTACGAACCATGTGTGGAATGCAAAAGCGAAGCACTTTGCGGGCTCAATAAAGTCATGATCCAGGTTCGCGACGAGATGCTCAATGTGTTGGAAAACAAGTCATTGGCTGACATTTTGGACAAAGAATAAAATTTTTTACCCTAATACCCTATAATATTTATAGACTTTATATACTTTTGTAAAAGTGTTATAATGTTAACTATATGATTTTAGACCAGCCGATCAAAAAGTGGTTTGTAACCAAACAGGGCAAAGACTCCAATTTCAAGAGCTTTATGAAATCCATTTCCTGGAGAATCGTCGGGACTTTGGATACCATGGTGATCTCTTTTTTTGTCACCGGGCAGTTGGTGATGGCGATATCAATAGGATCCATCGAGGTGGTCACCAAAATCATTCTCTACTACTTTCATGAAAGGGCATGGGAAAGTGCAACAAAAATTGAAAAAGATGAGCCTAAAAAAGAATTTGCATAACCTCAGCGAAAAGATCGACAACCTTTCTCCAGTTGAGGGATTGGCATTTCTTTCTGATCTTTTCAGAGGGAAAGTGGTTTTTTCTACCTCATTGGGCCAAGAAGACCAGGTTATCACCCAAATGATCGCCGACAATTTTCTTCCCATACATATATTTTCATTGGATACAGGGAGACTTTTTCCAGAGACACTTGACTTGATAGCAAGAACTGAATCCAAATACAACACCAAAATCAAAGTCCTATACCCGGAACGTGAAACGGTCGAAAATCTGGTGGAAAAACTGGGAATCAATGGGTTTTACGAGTCTGTAGATAACAGGAAATCCTGCTGCTTTGTCAGGAAAGTTGAACCCCTGAAAAGGGCTTTGAAAGGAAACAGTGTTTGGGTAACCGGATTGAGGGCAGAACAAAGTGCCAATCGAAGCGATATGAAAAAAATCGAATGGGACGAAGCCAATCAGATCATCAAGTTCAACCCACTATTGGATTGGACATATGAAGAATTAATAGCCTATATCAACCAAAAAAATATTCCCTACAACCCGCTCCATGACAAAGGCTTTGTCAGTATCGGCTGTGCCCCTTGTACCCGGGCAATCATGCCCGGAGAAGATGCCCGTGCAGGGAGATGGTGGTGGGAAGATTCCAAAAAGGAATGTGGACTACACGCTAGATGAGAAGCGAGATTCGAGAAAAAAGATTTGAGAAACAAAAGTAAAAGACATGTCTAACCTATTAATACCTAATCCCAAAGAAGCAGAATCGATCCATATCCTGAGGGAAGTGGCGGCGCAGTTTGAAAGACCTGTTCTGCTTTTTTCGGGAGGAAAAGATTCTATCACCTTGGTCAGATTGGCCCAAAAGGCATTTTACCCGGCGAGGATTCCTTTCCCTTTGCTGCACATTGACACAGGACATAATTTCCCGGAGACCATCGAGTTCCGTGACCAATTGGTCGCCGAATTGGGTCTTGAACTGATCGTTCGCAACGTGCAGGACAGCATCAACCAAGGGAAAGTCACCGAAGAAAGAGGAAGGTATGCCAGCAGAAATACCCTTCAGACCACTACCCTTTTGGATGCCATCGAAGAATTCAAATTTGACGCCTGTATCGGAGGTGCGAGAAGGGATGAAGAAAAAGCAAGGGCCAAAGAAAGGGTCTTTTCTGTCAGAGATGATTTTGGTCAGTGGGATGAAAAAAACCAGCGGCCCGAGTTATTCGACATGCTTAACGGCCGGATTCATCAAGGACAAAACGTGCGGGTATTCCCGATTTCTAACTGGACTGAACTCGATGTCTGGGAATATATCAAAACTGAAAACATCGCGATTCCTTCCATCTATTTCGCGCACAAAAGGGAAGTTTTCTTCCGCGACGGCATGGTTTGGACAGCCAACGAGCATGTGTACAGGGAATCCCACGAGGAAGTATTTGAGAAAATGGTCCGATTCAGGACTGTCGGCGACATGACCTGTACTGCAGCTGTACTTTCGGATGCAGACACTTTGGATGCAGTGGTAGCAGAAATCAGGGATTCGACCATCTCCGAGCGGGGCGCAAGGATCGACGACAAACGCTCAGAAGCAGCCATGGAAAGCAGAAAGAAAGTCGGCTATTTTTAAAGAGACATGAGACGTGAGACAGATTGGTCAAAAAATTAGATTCAGCCATAGTCCGTCGTCAGTTGTCCGAGGACCAATAACCATTAACTCATTTACCATTTTCCCATGACACACAATAGAAAACTTATAAAAATCGCAACAGCAGGTTCGGTGGATGATGGCAAAAGCACCCTGATCGGAAGGCTTTTGTATGACACCAAATCCCTGACTACTGATAAACTGGAAGCAATCGAAAAAACCAGCCGTCAACGTGGTTTTGATTACCTTGATTTTTCTTTGGCTACCGATGGCTTGATTGCAGAGCGCGAGCAGGGCATTACCATCGATGTGGCACATATTTATTTCAATACCGCAAAGACCAATTTTGTCATTGCAGATACTCCCGGACACGTGGAGTATACCAGAAATATGGTGACAGGAGCCTCCACTTCGCAGGTCGCGATCATTTTGATTGATGCTAGAAAAGGTGTGATTGAGCAGACAAACAGGCATTTCTTCATCAGCAACCTCCTCCGTCTCGGACATGTGGTTGTGGCAGTCAACAAAATGGATCTTGTCAATTACGACGAAGATATTTTCCTTAAAATCAAAGCTGACTTTGAAGTTTTGGTAGAAAAAAGTGACTTCAAAACAGATCAGATCACTTTCATTCCTATCTCAGCATTGAAAGGAGAAAATATTGCGAAGCATTCGGAACTCATGCCATGGTATGTCGGAAATACACTTTTAGACCATCTTGAAGTATTGGAACCATCGGATTTACATGAAAGCACGGTGGCAAGATTTCCGATCCAATATGTCACTAGACCTAGGACGGAAGCTTTCCATGATTTCAGGGGATTTTCCGGCAAACTTTATGGCGGAAGCCTTAAGGTGGGCGACGAAGTGACGGTATTGCCTTCCTTCACCGAATCCAAAATCAAAACCATCCATTTCTTTGACCAGGAATATTCTGAGGCATTGCCCGGCGCTTCCATCACGATCACCTTGGAAAATGAAGTCAACATCAGCCGCGGTGACATGTTGGTGAAATCTTCTGAACTGCCAAAATCAGAAAAGCAGATCACTGCCACTATATGCCAGGTCAATTCCAAGCCTTTGAAAGTGGGAGATAAATATACCCTTCAGCATGGCATCAACAGGGTTTTGGCAAAGGTTGAGAGCATCGAATCGGTGATCCACACGGATTTCTCGGGTGAAGTACCCGCCTCCCAACTCAAGCTTAATGACATCGGAAAGGTGAACTTCAGGTTGAGTAAGCCTATCCACTTTGACACTTACCATGACAACAAATCCAACGGCAGGTTTATCCTGATCGACGAAGGAAGTTATGATACGGTAGGAGTTGGGTTTATTGACTAATTGTACGAAGTACAATGTACCAAGTACCAAGAAAGAATTCTTGGGAAAAGTGAATCAAAATAAAGATGAGATGGCACGAAGGTCTTGTGTCTTATGTCTCAAATCTCAAATCTAATTTAAGATGCAAAGTTTCAGGACAGAAATAGAAAATCCCATTGTTGAGAAAGATATTCTCGAACTGGAAAAAAAGATACGACTTTTTAGAGAAGGTAAGATTGACGAGGAAAAATTCAGAAGCCTCCGCCTTGCCCGTGGCGTCTATGGACAGCGGCAACCGGGCGTGCAGATGATCAGGATCAAACTTCCTTATGGCAAAGCCACAAGCGAGCAGCTGAAACGGATAGCAGATGTTTCTGACAAATATTCTACAGGCAGACTCCACATCACTACCCGTCAGGATATTCAGATCCACTATGTGAGTTTGGATGAAACTCCGGCATTGTGGGCAGAACTCGAAAAAGACGATGTGACTTTGCGCGAAGCCTGCGGCAATACCGTACGGAATGTCACCGCCTCCGAGACTGCAGGTGTCGATCCCAATGAACCTTTTGATGTGACATTATATGCCGATGAGGTATTCAAATACTTTTTGAGAAATCCAGTTTGCCAGGAAATGGGCAGGAAATTCAAAATGGCATTTTCAGCTTCTGATGAAGATACAGCATTGGCTTACCTCCACGATTTGGGTTTTATCCCAAAAGTAAAAACTGAAAACGGCCAAGAAATCCGTGGCTTTAAAGTGATGCTTGGCGGCGGATTGGGTTCCCAGCCGAGACATGCCGATTTGATTACGGAATTCCTTCCCACAGACGAATTGATTCCATTTATCGAAGGTGTTTTGCGGGTTTTTGACAGACATGGAGAAAGGGCAAGAAGGCTGAAAGCACGGATGAAATTTTTGATTTCAGATATCGGATTGGAGGCTTTTCTGGATTTGGTCAAAGAAGAACAAAAAGCCCTTCCATTCAAAAAATATCCCATAAACCACAACGACTATGAGGATTCCAAACAGCTTTTCCAACCGGAAGTTCCCGAGTTGGAAGAGCCTTTGGAGCTCGCTTATGAGCAATGGAAACTCACCAATGTCCTTCCCCAAAAGCAAAAAGGATTTGTATCGATCGGTGTGAAAGTCCTTTTGGGAGACTTCTACACCCCCCAAGCAAGGCAGATAGCGGACCTTGTCAAAAAATATGCAAACAATGAGCTGAGATTCACACTCAGACAAAATATCCTTATCCGGGATGTCCAGGAAAAAGCCATTCCTTTCTTTTATCAGGAATTGAAAAAAATAGGTTTGGCGGATGCGGGATACAATACCTTTGGAGACATCACCGCTTGCCCGGGAACAGATACCTGTAACCTTGGCATTGCGAGCAGTACCGGAATTGCCAAAGAATTGGAGAAAGTAATCTTGGCAGAATATCCCCAATACCTCAAAAACAAAGACCTGACCATCAAAATCTCAGGCTGTATGAATGCCTGTGGACAACACAACATGGCGCATATCGGTTTTCAGGGCATGTCCATGAAAGTCGGTAAAGTGGTAGTTCCTGCACTTCAGGTTTTACTAGGAGGCGGAACATTGGGCAATGGACAGGGAAGATTTGCAGACAAAGTCATCAAAGTTCCAAGCCGCCGGGGACCGGATGCTTTGCGGATTCTGATAGCGGATTTTGAGAAAAATGGCAACGGCACTGAATCCTTTTTGGATTATTATGACCGACTTGGACATATTTATTTCTACGACATACTGAAAGTATTGACAGAAACCTCCACCATCACCGAAGCCGATCAGGTTGATTGGGGACACGAGGAAGCATACAAGGTAGCCGTAGGTGTGGGCGAATGTGCCGGGGTGGTGATTGACTTGGTAGCTACACTTTTGTTGGAAGCGAGGGAAAAACTCGAGCTTTCCAAAGAAGGATTGGTAGAGAAAAGATGGTCTGACAGCATCTATCATACCTATGCTGCGATCGTAAATGCCGCAAAAGCAATCTTGCTCAGCGAAAGCAAAAGCACCAACTCCTATGCAAACATCGTGGCTTTGTTTGACGAGACATTCACCCAAACAGGTAAAATCGGCTTGGAAAAAGACTTGGCTTCGATTGTATATGAAATCAGCAAAAATGAGCCTTCCCAAGAATTTGCAGAAGCTTATTTCAAAGAGGCCATCAAAGTATTTGACGCGATCAGCGCTTATAGAGAACAGGAGGTAACAGCATGATTCAAGCCATTAAACCAAAAGTAACCTTGGTCGGTGCGGGTCCGGGAGACCCCGAACTGATCACTTTGAAGGGTGTATTGGCGCTGAACAAAGCCGATGTTGTCCTTTATGATGCTTTGATTGACAAGGCACTCTTGAAGCATGCACCTGACAATGCCATCAAGGTTTTTGTTGGAAAACGGGAAGGAAGCCAAGTGAATCCACAGGAAGACACCAACAGACTATGCGTGGAATATGCCCTGAAATACGGCCATGTGGTCAGGTTGAAAGGTGGAGATCCATTTGTTTTTGGAAGAGGAGCGGAAGAAATTGATTTCATCTCAGCATTCGGGATTCCAACGGAAATGGTTCCGGGGATATCTTCTTCGGTGGCTGTTCCTGCTGCGGCAGGAATTCCGGTGACCAAGCGTGGAGTGGCGGAGAGTTTTTGGGTGATCACGGGAACCACTAGTTCCGGGGAACTGTCGCGCGATTTGCATTTGGCTACCCAATCTACGGCTACGGTAGTGGTTTTGATGGGTTCCAAAAAACTCTCGGAAATCGTCAAAGTCTATCAAAAAGCAGGTAAAGGCAAGCTTCCTATCGCCATGATCCAAAGCGGAACGACCATCGAGCAAGAAATAGTAGCAGGAACGATCAACGACATCCAATCCAAAGTATCCGACAGCCGTATCGGTGGCCCTGCTGTAATTGTAATTGGGGAAGTGGTGAAGGAAAGTTATCAGTTGATGGAAATTTATCATTCTAAAATTGAGGTTTTAAAAAATTGATATTGATGGATATTGGATATTTGCTTCGCGATATTGAGTCCAATCTATACCCTCTTTTATACCCAAAACCAAATACTTTGTGCAATCGTAAGTTCGATATTAATTGATATTGGATATTGATAGATATTTTTTCCGGAAACGGTACTTCATATCTTCTCAATTAGGCGGAAACAAGTATCAAATAATATCAATTATTATCAACTAATATCAACCTTGAATATGAACCACCTCTACCCCATCTTCCTTAAAGTCCACCAATTGAATACCCTCTTGGTTGGTGGGGGATTTGTGGGTACGGAGAAATTGGCTTTCCTGCTCAAAAGCAGTCCAAAAGCGCAGGTGACGGCTGTTTCAAGAGAATTCAATGAAGATTTTTTGGCTTTGGCAAAAGACAATCCTTATGTCACGTTGATCCAGGATGTCTACCATGAGAAATATCTTGGGGGAAAGCATATCGTCATCGCCGCCACAGACGACAAAGCCGTCAACAGACGAATCCATGACGATGCCAAAGAAAGGTTTCTCTTGGTCAATGTGGCGGATACACCGGACCTCTGTGATTTTTACTTGGGAGGAATAGTCAGCAAAGGCAATGTCAAAATCGCCATCAGCACCAACGGCAAATCTCCTACTACAGCCAAGAGATTGCGTCAGCTCCTTGAAGAAGTCATACCGGAAGATATCAATGAATTGGTAGAAAACATCAATGAATACAGGAAGACATTAAAAGGAGATTTTGAATACAAAGTCGAGGCGCTAAACAAGCTTACGGAAGGATTGGTCAGCAAGGAGAAATCGGGGCTTTTGGAGTAAATTCACCCAATTGGTTCCGATTAGGCGATTTTTACCACACTTTCCTTCCCAATTGTGTGATCGGCGGATTTTTTAAATCACAGAATAAATATTCGGGAATTTTTATGGATTGATTTTTTGGACAAAGAATTTGATATTGTACCCTATTCTCTTTTTCCAACCATCCCTTTTCTGAGAAATGAAAAAATCCCTGTCACTTGTCAGTCTTCTTCTCCTGTTTTCAGTCAGCCTTTTTGCCCAATCCAAAAAATCCCCTGACTTCAAAAAACTCGATGCCTATTTTGCCAAAATGGTTCAGGATTGGGATGTCCCGGGTGCAAGTATCGGGATAGTCAAGGACGGAAAACTGGTTTTTACGGGAAACTATGGCCTCATCGAAACAGGCAAACCTGAGAAACCTGATGAAAATACACTCTATGCCATTGCCTCTAATTCCAAAGCATTCACTTCTGCCCTCATCGGGATGCTTGTGCAGGAAGGAAAACTCAAATGGAACGACAAAATCAAAGACCATCTCCCCTATTTTTCACTTTACAATGACCCTTGGATCAGCAGTCAGGTGACAGTGCGGGATATCCTCAGTCACAGGGTGGGTTTGGGTACATTCAGCGGTGATGTAATCTGGTACAAATCAGAAATGAGTGCAGAAAACATGATCAAACTCGCAGGCAAACTCCCTCAGGCCTATGACTTCCGCGCCGGATATGGGTACTCCAACCTGATGTATATCACCGCCGGCGAACTCATCAAAAAAATCACAGGTAAAACTTGGGGAGAAAATGTCAAAGAAAGAATTTTAGATCCATTGGGAATGGAAAGGACACTGACCTCTGCTAGGGGTTTAGACGATATGGATAACGTAACAACCCCACATGGCAGAGAGAATGAGGTGAATTTTCCAATTGAGTTTGAGGACTGGAGTGAAATCGCTGCCACGGGAGGTATTGTTTCATCCGTAAACGACGTGGCAAAATGGATGATCTTCAATTTGAATCACGGAATTAATGGTAAGGATACACTACTGACAAAGCCTACCCGAAATTTGGTCTGGACACCGCACAACAATTTTATGGTAGACCACACTTCAAAAAACGACTTGGGCAGGCATTTCTCGGGATATGGACTGGGTTGGAATCTGGGAGATTTCCATGGCAAATTTATGGTGGGACATACAGGGGGATTTGACGGGATGATCACTGCGGTGACAATGATTCCTGAAGAAAACCTCGGCATCGTGGTCCTGACCAACGGCCACAAAAGCCCCATCATGGCAGCCACCTACTATGCTTTTGACCAATTTTTGGGAACAGGGACCAAGGACTGGTCTGCAGACCTTTTGGCACGTACCAATGAAAACCTAAAAAATGATACCAGGATCAGCGACATGAAAGCCAGGCGCGTCATGGGTACCGAGCCTTCATTGCCGCTTAACGCCTATACCGGTTATTATTTTGCCCCAGTCTATGGTAACATCAGCGTGTCGATGGATGGAGACGATATGATTCTTGAATTCGAAAATGCACCAAGACTTACCGCCAAGCTCAGGCATTGGCATTATGATGTTTGGGAAATCGTATGGGATGAAAAACATGCCTGGTTCAGCTTTGGGACGGTCAAATTCCAGACTGACAATGACATGAAAATTACAGGTCTGGAATTTAAGGTTCCCAATGATGATATATTTTTTGAAGAACTGAATGCGAAGAAGGTAAGGTAAAGGAATTTTTCCGTTAAATAATTTATGGAAATAAGGAAACTGAATCCAACAGAAACTGACAAATTCATTGATCTTATCAGAATCTTTGAAACCGTCTTTGAAATGGAAAATTTCAATATTCCTCCAAAATCTCATTTATCCAAAGTATTAGAAATGAAAAACTTTATGGTTTGGGTAACAGAGAAAGACCAAGAGGTCTTGGGAGGTATGACAGCATATACCTTAGACCAATATTATTCCCAGAAGCCTTTGGCCTACCTGTATGACTTGGGAGTCAAACCAGATTTTCAGAGACAGGGAATCGGAAAAGCCTTGATTTCCAGCTTCACAGATCATTGTTTCAAAAATGGATTTGAAGAGGTCTTTGTTCAGGCGGAAACAGAAGATATTGGAGCCGTTGAATTTTATAGAGCAACTGGTGCAGTAGAGAAAGAGGCATTGCAATTTTCGTATTTTCCTAAACAGGTATTTTTGAATCAAAAAAAGTAAGAAGCTCCAATCCAACCTATTGTTCCACCCATTGGGAAAAGCATTATAAAATCAAGGCTTTCATTTTTTTAGGTAATTGGACCGGATCGAAGTTCCTTGGGAAAGTACGGTTCATATGTTGCTTTTCCCTCCAACACCATCTCCCTAAAGAGACATTGAAAAGTCAATTTACAAAATTTAAAATATTAAAATTGAATCCTTGTTCTTGTCCGCATACAACCGTCAGTGTACGCTCATGACCACTTTCTATCAGGCAAATGCATCTATATTGTCCAATTTTTAGGTTTATGCAGCTGGTATCGTTTTTGACATCATTCTTACATGATTTTTTAGGTTAAACCACAACTCTAAATACTACCCTCCTATGTTTGGTACCCATCTCAAGTTCTTTGTCCGAGTTTTTTTGAAAGACAAGTTTTTCTCCCTGCTCAATATCCTAGGCCTGGCCATGGGAATCGCTGTCAGCATCATCTTGCTCCTGATCTTGCAGCATGACCTGTCTTATGACCAGCACTTTGCAAATCATGAGCGGATCTACCGACTTGGTGGTCACCTCAAAGCAACAGGAATTGACATCCGAGGAGCAAGGTCAGCAAGAGAGTTAGGAGGAATTATCAAGGACGAATTCCCGGAAGTGGAAGCCGTGACAAGTGCCAATACCTGGGACCATACTTTGATCAAGTATGAGAAAAATGGTGCAGAGGTATCTTTTTATGAGGAAGATGTCGTGCGTACAGATTCTGCTTACTTTAAGGTATTCCAGCACGATTTTATAGCAGGGGATCCGGCAACTGCATTGCAAGATCTAAATTCTGTCGTCATATCAGCCTCGGCGGCGGCAAGGTATTTCGGTTCGGAAGATCCTTTAGACAAAACACTTTTGATAGACGGAGAAAGCTGGAAAGTCACTGCGGTCATTGAGGACTTACCAAACAACACCCATATGCGTTTTGACTTCCTGCTTTCGGGATTGCTCAAAAGTAGGGAATGGGTAATCGATCAGGGTCAGGTGAAGTCCGAGGCATTTTGGAATCCTGATGTCTACACCTACTTTTTGATGACTAAAAATTACGATCCTCAGCGCTTCTATGACAAGTTTCCCCTGATCTTTGACAAGTTTTTTAAATCATTTGGAGATCAGGTGGGCGGACAGTATGAGGCCATCCTGCAGCCTTTGGCAAGCATCCATTTTGATTCTACCCTGATTGACGATGAGCCCACGGGGAATATGGCTTACCTCTATGCCTTCTCTGCGATCGGGATATTCATTATCCTTTTGGCCTGTATCAATTACATGAACCTGTCTACTGCCAAGTCTGTCAATCGCGCTTCTGAAATCGCCATGAAAAAAACGCTTGGGAGTGACAAAAAATCATTGGTGTTGTCATTTTTGGGAGAATCGGTTTTTCTTTCTTTGGTATCCCTTGTTCTTGCAATAGTATTGGTCTTCCTGATATTGAATTTCTCTTCCTTCAACAGCCTGATCCAGAAAAACCTTGTTGTGGACTTTTGGAACAACAAAACCTTGCTCTTTGGATCGCTGGGCGTAGCAGTTATGATCGGGATTGTTTCGGGACTTTATCCGGCATTTTACCTACCCAGCATTCCGACTATCTCTGCACTGAAAGGCTCCTTCAAAAACCAGAAATCAAGTCTCCGACTGAGGAAAGTACTGACTACGGCACAGTTTGCCATATCGATATTTGTGGTGGTCTGCACTTTCTTTATGCGCGATCAGATTTCTTTTGTGAGAAACAAAGACCTTGGTTTTAACAAAGAAAATATCCTGATTCTTCCAATACAGGACACTTTGGTACAAAACAGGATTGAGCCCATCAAAAATGAACTGCTCCAAAACCCAAAAATCACCAATGCCACTACCTCCTATGCAGTACTGGGAATGGGTACAGGTGGGCCCGTGATGCATGCCGAAAGTCCTGAAGGAATGGTGCAGCAGCGCTTCAACATGATCACAGTGGGAGATGATTATTTCAAAACCATGGGGATCGACCTCCTGACAGGCAGGGAATTCCAGCCGGGAAGCGGGATTGATGTCAACAATGTTTTTATGTGTAACCGTGCAGCTGCCAAACTGATGGGTTGGGGAGATGATCCGGAGGGCAAAAAAGTGCGTTGGTTCCACGGAGAGGAAGACGGCACCATTATCGGCATGGTGGAAGATTTCAATTACATGTCCCTCCACAATATCGTAGAGCCCTTGCTGATCGTCAAGTCCAGGAAAGAAGGTGGTTTTCTCCACCTTCAGGTGGCAGGCGACGACCTTCCTGAGACTTTGGAATTCATCCAGACCAAATGGGCGGAAATTGATCCCAACCATCCTTTTGAATACTTTTTCCAGGACCAGCGCTTTGATGAGCAGTACAAATCTGATGAGATCCAATACAAGCTCATTTCCATCCTTTCCTACATCTGTATTTTCATTTCACTTTTGGGGCTCCTTGGACTTTCGGCATTTACTGCGACACAGCGTACCAAGGAGATCGGCATCCGCAAAGTCCATGGAGCGAGCATTCCAAGGATCATTTACCTGCTTTACAAAGAGGTGATGCTCTTGGTGATCCTTGCAGGGATTCTAGTCATTCCGGCAGCTTGGTATATCATTGACCTTTGGATGGGGAATTTTGCTTATAAGACCCCTTTGAATTACTTCACATTTTTGGGCGTGACAGTATTGGCATTGTTGGTCGCATTCTTTACGGTAGCTTTTCATTCTTTGAAGACAGCCACAACCAATCCGATCAAGTCGCTGAAATACGAGTGATTGGATTTAATTCAGAATGCTGAATTCATAATTCTGAATGTAGGTTGTCGTCATCTTGAATCCGAGGTAAGAGGATGAAAGATCTCTTTATCAAAAGAAACGAGAAAAATAATAATTCTGAATTCATAATTCTGAATTGGGTTAGACTAAGCTAAAATGTACCTAATACTCAACCTATCCTTAGCTAAAGGGTAACCCAGACACGGAGTATCCCTAGCTAGGACACGGAGTATCCCTAGGAGATACACGGAGTATCTGTAGGGGAAGGTATACTAGGGGTTAGGAGAAGTGTAGGGGAAAGTATAGGGAACTCTAGGCGATTTCAGGATAAAAAGTTAAACGTTTAAGATTGGGCTTTAATTTTTTATAAACCACCCAACAGGTTAAATTATACCGGTTATCCTGCTTATCCGGAAGGAATTTACTGCCATCCGGGTTCTCCTGAAGCTTGGTCGGAACCAGAGCAATAAGGACTTTTTCATCCATTTGTTGGAAAATGGCACAGACTTAAGGTATATCCAGAGTCTATTGGGCCACGAAAGCTCCAAAACAACTGAAATATATACCCATATAACCACCAAAGGCTTTGATCAAATTAAAAGTCCATTAGATAGGTTAGACTTTTAAAAAAATAATTACTTTAGGTAACCTGAAAATATCCGCCACTTATGGCGTCATTGCTTCCCATAGGAATATTTGGCGCCATAAATGGCGTAAGGCAAACGTTAGGCATAATTTAAAACCAACCAAGTAAATGATAGGAATTTTAGTAGCAATTGCCATTTCGTGGTTGCTTTTATATCTGATTGAAAAGAAGAGTATTTTAGCATTAGGATTTCTTCCATTTGGCAAAAGATTAAAACAATTCTTAATCGGATTTTTAATTACTGGAATACTTTGCGTTTTTGTTCAATATTTAGAATCGTATCTAAAATCTTCGACTTGGATTTTGAATAAAGATATTACGAGCGGAATTATACTAAAATCATTTTGGTGGGATTTTAAATCTGTATTGACAGAAGAACTGATTTTTCGTGGAGCTTTACTTTACATTCTCATCCAAAAAATAGGCTCAAGAAAAAGTATCTTGATTTCCGCAATCGCATTCGGAATTTATCATTGGTTCTCATACGGAGTTTTGGGCAACGTAATGGCAATGATTTTAGTTTTTATCGGAACTGGATTAATGGGTTACGCTTGGGCTTGGGCTTTTTCAAAAACTAAATCAATTATGCTTTCTTTCGGACTTCATTTGGGTTGGAATATTATATACAACACCATATTTTCAAAAGGACCTTTGGGCGAAATAGTTCTAATTTCAAAAGGCGGAAATGAATTGACTGATTGGGTTTCATTATTGAATTTTGTCAGTGGATTGGTCATAGTTCCTATTTTAGTGCTAATTTATGTAAGACATTTTTTGAAAAAAGAAACTGAAATAAAAACAACAGCGGAATAAAAACTATGCCTAACACACAATATAGCCAATAAGGGTTTCAGAGGTATGCGAAGGTTTGTAGCCCGCTTCAACGTTTCGTGTAACCTGATAGGAAATCGCCCGCAATCCCTTACTGGCCATATTGTCAAACGTTATCGCTCAGTGTAGAAAACCCGAACATCAAAATGACATTAGAAAAAAGAGTAAATTTCTTACTCAAAAATTATTAATTATAAGCAGTGACATCAGAATCGCAAAATATTGAGTTTAAATTAACCTGGAGAGATGAGTACCTAAAATGGATTTGTGGTTTTGCAAATGCTTATGGAGGTATTATTTTTATTGGAAAAGACGACTCAGGAAATGTAGTTGACTTGAAGGATGCTAAAAAGCTTTTAGAAGAAATCCCAAATAAGGTCAGAGACACTTTGGGGATTTTGGTTGATGTTAATCTGTACCAAACTGACCAAGGGAAATTTATTGAAATTCTAGTTGAGCAATATCCTTATCCAGTCAATTACAAAGGGCAATATCATTATAGAAGTGGAAGTACCAAACAGGAATTAAAAGGAGCGGCACTTGATAAGTTTCTTCTTCAGAAAAAAGGGAAAAGATGGGATGGAGTTCCTGTTCCGAATGTTTCAACTAATGACCTTAAGCAAGAAACATTTGATTTTTTTCGCAAACGAGCATTCAGAAGCCAAAGAATTGATGAAGAAAGTTTAGCTGATAGTAATGACCACCTTATTGAGAACCTTCAACTCAAGGAAGGAAAATTTCTTAAGCGTGCCTCTATCCTGCTTTTTTATACAAATCCTGAAAAATATGTAACAGGGGCTTATATAAAAATTGGATTTTTCGAAAGTGACAGTGATTTGAGATTTCAGGATGAAATCCACGGTAATCTTTTTGAACAAATTGAAAAGACCACAGAGTTGCTTTTCACAAAATACATCAAGGCTTTGATAAGCTATGAAGGATTGAATCGTGTGGAAACATACGAGTATCCAAAGGAAGCAATCAGGGAAGCATTGCTAAATGCTGTTGCCCATAAAGACTATTCAGGTGGTGTTCCAATTCAAATCAGTGTTTATAATGACAAGTTAATGATTTGGAACGAAGGACAACTGCCTGAAAATTGGACAGTTAAAAACCTATTGGAAAAACACGCCTCCCGACCATACAACCCCGACATTGCACATGCTTTGTTTCGCAGTGGATACATTGAATCTTGGGGACGAGGAACTATTAAAATCATCAACGAATGTAAAAAAGCAGGAATCCCCGAACCAGTTTTTACATACGATTCAAGCGATATTTCCGTAGAGTTCAGAAAAGATATTTACAATGAAAAACATCTTCAATCACTTGACTTGAATGAACGACAAGTAAAAGCGGTGTTATATGTGAAAGAGAAAGGTAGAATCACTAACAAAGAATATCAGGAAATAAACAATACAACAGACAGGACTGCATTAAGGGATTTAGAAACACTGATTGAATTGAAAATCATTAAGCGAATAGGTGAAAAAAAAGGTGCTTATTATGAATTAGCTTCATAGATGTCTGATATGTCGGATAAATGTCGGATAAGACAAAAGCAACAGACAGGTAAATGGACAAAGAAGAAGAACCCAGTGCATAACATCACCTTGGATACAGCTGGCGGTTCAAAGTAAATTGAAAGTTTACTATCTTTAAGAAGTTAGGAGTAAGCTTGAAGATTGCGGCTCCGAATGCCCGCCGTCTCCAAGCTGAATCACGTTACTTCACTAAAAAGTAAAAATCCAATTAAATAAACTGAAATGGAAAAAAAGGACTATTACAAGCTAACGGACAAAGAGCTTTTAGCCGAAAAAAAGAAGCTGAAAAATTCTAAAATTTTCCATGCAGCATCCATCGGTTTTCTTGCAGGAATACTCATTTTCGGATTTGTTGCCTGGAGTTTATCTCCCAAAAAACAGGTGGGATTTCTTATTCCCATGTTAATTCCTATTGTTTTTATTTACAGAATGATTAAAAATCCAAATAAGAACAAGGATTTGGAAGAGGTCTTAAAAAAACGTCACTTGAATTGAAGAATAAAAAATTCATTTTTTTCGGCTTTTCATCAAGATTAGGGCCGACAAGAAATTACTCCAAAAATCGCCAATAGTCATTCGCTCATACCGTTTTCAAACAGCTTTCCCAATTTAATATGATAAGACTGCTATTCATAATTTTCTTATTCAGCTTTAAGCTTACTTCACCGGAATTGACCGGAAATTGGAAAGTAATCTCCTATGAAGATGAAATCGTTTATTACAATAAAAACACGGATTCAATTTCATTTAAAGATGCTTCAAGAAAAGAAAATGCTGAATACTTTATAGAAACAGCTGAGTTTTTGATTTTCCCTATCACTTATAAATTTGACAACAGCGGTAATTTTGATCTCAATCATCAAGCAATGGGCACTATTACAAGCGGAAAATATGAGGTAGATGAAACCAATAAAAAAATAATAATGATAGACCAAGAAGGTAAAAAAGAGGAAGTACCATTTAGCTTTGACAATGGAATATTATTTATTGAGATGGAAATGGAAGTCGGCTTTGTAAAAATCGGTCTAGCAAAAAGCAGTAATTAAACCCCTCCTTTTCTTTCTAATACTTAATGATTGGGTGAAAAGGTATTCGATAAATCCACCTTAAGAAATTCACTATTATTTTTTGAATTTGAAATTTCATCCCAAAAGCAGGGAAATGTTGCCTTGTAAAATTGAAATTATATTTTGAATGTAATCTACCCTTTTTCATTAACCTCAAATCAAAGAGAAAAGAATAAAAAAAATTTGTCTTTGACGTATAGAATAATTAATATTGCACGTCTAACTTATCGTAATTATGGAAACAAAGTTAACATTGCGGCTAAATGAAAAAGTCATAGAACGGGCCAAAGTATATGCTCGGATTCATAATATTAGTTTATCAAAATTGATTGAATCTTACCTGGACAGCATTTCCAATCAAAAAGACAATGCCAAAAAAATTGAAATTACCCCACTTGTTGAAAGTTTGAGTGGAGTTATTAGTTTGCCTTCTGATTTTAACTATAAAAAAGAATACAGAGATTTTTTAAATGAAAAGTATCAATGAAAAAGGTTTTTGTTGATACCAATATATTAATTGACTTACTGTCAAGGAGAGAACCATTTTTTGAAGAAGCCGCGGAATTATTTTCTCTGGCTGACAATAAAATTATTGAATTATCAATATCATCCCTGACTATAGCAAATACCGGTTACACTTTATTGAGACAAATGAACGCTAATCAAACGAAGGCCGTCCTACGAAAACTTAAACTTATAGTAAATATTTTACCTTTAGATGATAAAGTTATCGGATTGGCTTTGAATGACGAATCTTTCACAGATTTTGAAGATGGACTTCAGTATTTTACCGCAATTGAGAATGGACAGGATCTAATCGTAACGAGAAATCTGAAAGATTTTAAAAATTCAAATTTGCCTATAATGACTGCCAAACAATTCATTGAATCTCTACTTTAGTTTTTGATTCTAACAGTTAAGTTAAAGTACTGACATAATGTTTATAACTTAAACCACAAAAAAAGAGGACTAATTGTCCTCTTTTTTGGTTGATTCCTGAATTGATTTTTGGATCTCCTGCATTTTCTCCTGATGTTCCTTTTGCCATTGCTCCATTTTTTTCTGAAACTCCTCCAGCTTTACCTTATTCTCTTTTTCCCAGATTTCCATCTTCTTTTGGAATTCATCCATTTTAGGCTGGTTTTCTTTCTCCCAAGCCTTCATTTTTTGTTCGTACTCTTCCATTTTTGGAGCGTTGGCCTTTTCCCATTCGGCCATTTTTTTCTCAAATTCCTCTATTTTAGGTCGGTTGGCTTCCTCCCATTCTTTCATTTTCGCTTCAAATTCTTTGGCTTTTGGTTCAAATTCCTTTTCCCATGCTTCAGCCTTTTGCTGCCATTGAGCTATTCGGTCTTTGTTTTGTTCCTGCCACTTTTCCAATGCTTCTGCCCTTTTTTTATCTGCCTCTGCCCATTTGACTTCCATCTCTGCCTTTTTCTTTTGGATTTCGGCTTTGGACATATTGGTCGTGTCGAAGTTGTATTGGTAGTTATATTTAAACTTAAAACTCTTAGTAGAATCACCGGGGAAATACATGGCCATAGGCGCAGCCATAAACAAAGCGGAATCAGGGAAATCAAAAATCGGCGCCAAGGGTATTTCCATTACAGGAATATCACCCATATCAAATTCGGGAATTCCCGCCATATCAAAATCCAAAGGTGGGAAAGGAGCCATTGAAAATTCGATCGGGGGAATCGGTGCTGATTCGAAATCGAAAGGTGCTATCGAAAAGGCTTTAAAATAGGATCCTAAATCACCCAACCCTTCAAAGACTGGTTTCATATCCTTAAATACTACACCCAGATCCTTGAGCTTTTCCATTTCCTTTTGGAACTTCTCTTTTTGCTCCGGTGTCATTTTCTCCCAATCCATTTCCATGATGACAGGACCTTTTGGAGGAACGGTGTCTTTCTGGGGATAAGCAAATTGGCCTGTCCAATTGCCTTCTATCGTATTAATATTGATTTCGGTGGCCATCAAATCCTCAAAGGACTCAGTGGTAGGTTTGTCGCTTGCGCCTACCATCAGGGTAGCGCCAAGCAAAAGTGTGATCATCATGGTCATGCTGGTTATAGTAGTTGGTTGTGAAGAGGAGGTTTTGACTCCCATTATTCTTTTGATTCGGTTTAGTGTGGGGTTATCGCTTTTGGCAGCAGCCATGGCGATTTCCGGGGTCGGATTTTTGGCGTAGTTCAGCACATTCGCTAGTCCAAAAGCAAGGTCTTTTGGAGAAATCCCCATGCTGATCGCCAGGTCGTCACAGGCATTCTCCCGTTGTTCTTTTGCGGTTTTGTTGATCCACCAGAATATGGGATGGAAAAAGAACAACACTTCCAAGACTGATTGAATCAGATTCACGAGGTAATCGTGGCGCTTGATATGGGAGAGTTCATGGGCGATGATGGCCTCGAGCTGCAGGGGCGAAAGCTGGAAAAAAAGTGCTGCTGGAATAAGAATCACAGGTTTCCACACGCCATAAGTCATCGGCATGTCCACATGGATGCTTTTGAGAAGCTGTACAGGCTTGGAGATTTTAAGCGATTGGAGTTGCCTTTCCAATACTTCCTCCCAATGAGATTCTACGGTCTCATGCCGTTTTTGCCGGAGATTGCGGATGTCGGCAAGCGAGGTCGCCAACCTTACCAAAAACAGCATGGCCCCCAAAAACCAAACCTGCACCAAGGTTGGAAGCCAATTTTCTATCCTTTTGGATACGATCATCCAATCCGAAGGGGCATCGATCAGGTGATCGGAGGAAGTTTGTTGCCATTGAGCCGCATCTTCAGGATTTGCCAATGCATGAGATGGAATCGTGCCGGACTCCGGAATAGCATAAATAAAGGTTGCCAAAGCCAATACAGTAATCAATATAAGAGCTGAAATGCTCAGCCTGTATTTGAAAGCAGCGGACTTTTTGCCAAAAAACCTGAGGGAAAGCCAAAGTATCAGACCCACGCTTGCGATCTGCCACAGGGCATGGACGATCATCCAACCGAGTGCGAGCAAATAGGGTTCAGCGATAAAAGTGGATAAAGTTTCCATTATTGTTCATTTTCCAATTGGTCCAAGAAAGCGCGGATTTCATCTAATTCCTCCTTGGAGGGATTGCCCTGTCCGAGAGCCTGCATCACCAGGTTTTTGGCAGAGCCGCCAAATGCTGTGGCCATAAAATTGGTCACCAGGTTTTTTTGAGTGACGGTCTCGTCTACCGCCGGAAAGTAAATGTGGGTACGGTTCTGCTCATCCCTGCGGAGGAGTCCTTTGGCATGCATGATCTGCATGGTCTTGAGGGTAGTGGTGTAGCCGGTGTCTTTGGTTTCGGCAAGTTTCTCGTGGATTTCCCTTACAGTAGCCTGCTTCATGGGCCATAGTATGGCCAAAATTTCAAGTTCGGATTCAGTCGGTTTAGCTTGCATATCGGTCTATACGATTACTTTCGTACAAAGTTATACGAAGAGAATCGTAATGCAAATATTTATACGATTTTTTTCGTATAAATCGAAAAACCTTCTAAATCATTATATTGCATCTAAAGTTTTAATGAGAAATGGGAAAATTTTATTCCATCATAATTGTTTTATTGCTTTTTTCATCCTGCATTGAACCATACAATGCTGAAGTGGATGTGCCTGACCGGGGTTTGACAGTAGAAGCTGTAATCACTACACTTCCGGGGCCACAAGAAGTCAAACTCACCAGAAATGCACCTTACGGTTTGTCATTTGTGGGTATCAACAGACCTGAAATATTGGCCAAAGTAGCGCTAAGGGACGATCTAGGTAGGACTTTTGTATTCACTGAATCGCAAGATCCAAACCGGCCGGGGGTCTACTTTTCTGATCCCGACTTCAGTGCAGAAGTGGGCAGGACGTATAACCTTGAGTTGGAACTTTTTTCCGGCAAAAGATATATCTCCAGACCAGAAACTGTTGCAGAAGTACCGAAGGTGGATTCTCTCACTTATAAGGCAGTGAGAACAGCTACGACCAATAAGTACATCGGGGAAGTTGGCGTTCAGGTCACGGCACATTTTCAAGACCCCGAGGGCATTGAAAATTATTACCATTGGCGACCACTGAAATCCACCTTTGTATTTATCACAGAACCGGATGCAGAAGGAACAAACAATGCCCCGATAAGCTGCTGTGCCAGGTGCTTCCATACCGACATTCCCCAGCCTGCCAATGTCATCACCTATGACGACAAGGATGTGGACGGTCTTTATCAGCGGAAAGTTGTAGCGTATGTGGTAGATGATGGTGTAAGGTTCAAGGAAACGTACAGGTTAGACTTTTTACACCTCAGCGTAAGCCAAAGGGCCCACTCATTTCTTAGGCTGACCAATCAGCAACTCAGCCTGACAGGAAGTGTTTTTGATCCTCCCCCAGCCAATATCAGGGGAAATATGATCAGTTTGGATGATCCCGAAGAGCAGGTATTGGGTTATTTTTTAGCAGCTGATGCGCAGTTCATGAGGGTATATATTCACAAAGACCGGCTGGAATTTGTAAAAACCCCTTTTTCTAAGATTTATCTTGATTGCAGGCAATACTTACGTGCCATGGATGGTTTGGGTAGAAATCCCATCATTCCGCCTTTGCTACCTGTCGATCCGCCGGATGATTGGAATCCTTGATCCGAAAAACAAACCCTAAAAAATTGCCTCTCTTGTCATTAAAAAAATTCCACTTGAAACATTTTTATCCATTTATCTTTCTGCTTTATTGCTTCTCTTTTTTCTCCTGTGAAGAAGAAGCAGAGGGTGGGTTTACTTTATTGACCGAGGAAATTGTAAATGTCAATGGAACGCGGGCGATTATTTTGGGCAGGATTTTAGCTTTTCAAAATGTCGCCATCCAAGAACATGGGTTCCAGTTTGCATTGACTGCTGATTTTTCAGATGCTATAGATGTAAAACTGGGAGAAAGGTCCCGTCCTGGCAACTTTGTGGGAGAAACTGAATTACTCTTATTGGGAAGGGAATATTTTGTGCGGGGATTTGCCCAGACGGAATCAGGTCTGATTTATGGGAATGTACTTTCATTTTTTACCTTGGAGCCAACAGTAGAGAAGTTTTTTCCGGCAACTCAATTTGCAGGAGAAATCATCACAGTTTTAGGTAGGGGATTTGAGAGTACTTCTGAGGTATTTTTTGGCGATGCAAAAGGTCAAGTCATTGATGTGGCTTTTGGTTCACAAATCAGGGTGAGGGTACCGCCGAGACAGGCCTCCATATCCGTCCCTGTCAAGGTGGTTACCGGTGCCAAAGTAGCTTTTGCCGAAAGACCATTTAAATACCCAACCGGAACCTATGAACTGCTCGATATCCGCATTGACCAGATCAGGTTTAGAAATAATGTTTATTTTAAGCAAGGCAGCAGATTTTTTGTGGGTTTGGGAGTAGATTTTAGAAGTAATTTCATCCCGGAAATCTATTCTTTCACACCAGGGGATAATGAATGGAAGCCAACCGGATATCCTGGTGAACCAAAAAGAAAAGCAATCTATTCGCATACTGGTTTTTTTGGCGGCGGATACAAAGGTTTTGGGACATCAGCACCCTATTCGGAGGATTTTTGGAAATATGAAAACGGAGAATATCAGTCCATTGCTTCTCCTAATTTTAGATTTGCGGATGGACTAGGGTCTGAGGTCAGCGGAAAATTCTTGGCTATGGGTGGCCTTTTAGAAGTAGGGTCATTGGTCAGAGAATTCAATCCACTCCTAGGAAATTGGAATAACCTACCCAATCTTCCCTATGATGTCACAGGGGACATGCTGAATTTCACCTACCAAAACAAATTGTACATCATTGACAAGGATAAGATTTTGTGGGAACATGACCCAAGTACCGCCTCCGCAGTGGCCAAAACTGTATATCCTTCTCCTTTTATCAAAACCGTTTCGGATTTTGGAGGATTGGCAATAGTGAAAGGAGACAAGGCATACATCGGTATGTACAACAGTGTAAGAGAATTTTGGGAGCTTGACTTGAAGACATTTGAATGGGCGGCAAAAAATCCTTTCCCCGGAGAAATAAAGGCCGAGAACACCGCGATTTTTGAACATGAAGGACAGCTTTACTTTTTGCGGTCACTGCAGTTTGCAGACTATACTGAGTTTTGGAGATTTGATCCGGATGCATTCTAAGACACCTGAATTTTTGGGGTAAAAACTGTTGAAACTTTCCAAAATCATTGTGGCAAATGACAAGCGGATTATGATATTTTTTTAAAAAATAGGGATTGAACACACTCTCTTTTCATAATTTTTCAAAATCCTGCAGGAAAACGGATGAAGACTCTACTTTTTAATATTCCCCGAATGACTGAACCATACCAGGATTAAATTAGTTGTATATACATTGAATTAAACCAACAAAAATAAAATACGATGAGTATACAACCACTTTTAGAAAAATTACAATTGGGCGATCTGGAGTTGAAAAACAGGATCGTCATGGCGCCGATGACCAGAAACAGGGCAGACAATCCGGGAAATATCCCAACGGAAATTCAGGCCACATACTATTCACAGAGAGCCTCTGCAGGATTATTGATTACAGAAGGATCACAGGTATCCAAAATCGCTGTTGGGTATATCAATACTCCGGGGATTTATTCACAAGAACAAGTAGAAGGTTGGAAAAAAACCACAGAAGCAGTGCACGAAAAAGGCGGCGTAATTTTTATCCAATTGTGGCATGTAGGCAGGATGTCACATCCTGATTTTCATAATGGCAATCTTCCATTGTCAGCTTCTGCCATCAATCCACATTCAAAATCCTATACTCCTGAAGGATTCAAAGAAACTGTGACTCCAAAAGCAATGACTTTGGAAGAAATCAAGCAAACAGTTCTTGATTTCAAAAATGCCGCAAAAAATGCCATGGATGCAGGTTTTGACGGGGTGGAGATCCACTCTTCAAATGGGTACCTTTTTCACCAATTTTTCAACGGTACTTCCAATGTGAGAACCGACCAATACGGTGGCACCATCGAAAACAAAGCAAGAATCCTGTTTGAGGTGATCGATGCAATCAAAGAAGTGATGCCGGAAAACAGGATCGGACTCAGATTGAATCCTTCCCTGAATGGGGTTTTTGGTATGACGATGGATGAGGAGACTATCCCGACTTTCGATTACATCATCAACAAACTCAACGAATACGATTTGGCTTACATGCATTTATCAGAGCCGTTTACAGACGTGTCTTCCATTCCTTATGCTGAAAAAGAAATCGCAAAAAGATACAGGCCGATCTATAAAGGAACGATCATCATCAATTCCGCTTTTGACCAAGCAAAAGGCAATCAGGTGATAAAGGATGGCTTTGCGGATGCAGTAGCTTTTGGCAAGCCATTTATTTCAAATCCCGATTTGGTGGAAAGGTTCGAAAATCATGACCCTTTGGCTGAATATGACACCGCTACTTTCTATACTCCGGGAGAAAAAGGGTATACCGATTATCCTTCTTATCAGGAACAGGAGCATGTTTAATTCACAAAAAGGCCGAAATATTTCGGCCTTTTTGTTACTTTGCGCGCATGTGTTTAATAGCTTTCAATTGGAACAACCACCCCGACTATAAATTCATCTTGGTAGCTAACAGGGATGAGTTTTTTGAGCGGCCTACGGCCTCTATTCATCTTTGGGAGCAGGGATTCTACGCCGGAAAAGACCTCAAAGCCGGCGGGACATGGTTGGGATTAAATCCAAACGGCCGTTTTGCTACTTTGACCAATTACCGTGATCTCAAAAATGTCAAACAAAACGCAAAATCCCGTGGCGATCTGGTCAAGAATTTTTTGGAAGGAAATTCAAGTCCTTTGGAATACCTGCTTGAAATAGCAAAGGAAAAAGACCAATATGAAGGTTTCAATCTTTTGGTCGGAGAATGTGATGATTTGTTTTATCTGTCAAATAAAAAAGAAGGAATTTACCGTTTGGAAAATGGACTTTATGGTTTGAGCAATGCGCTGTTGGAAACACCTTGGGCAAAACTCGTGAAAGCCAAAGAAAAATTGCACGCCAAGATTGACCATAACGAAATAGACTTAGATGGTTTGAGGGAGGTTTTGCTGTCAAGGGAAATGGAACCGGACAGGTTTCTGCCTGCTACCGGGGCGACTTTGGAGCAGGAGCGCTTGCTTTCTTCGCAGTTTATCAATGTGGGCAATTACTATGGCACGATAAATACCACGGTATTGCTTTGGAAGCACTCCGGAGAAGTGGAGATCAAGGAAGTGCGCTATTTTCAGGCAGAAAACCGCATCGAAGAGAATCAGGTGAGCTTTTTAATGGAAGGTGTCCGCGAACAGAAAATAGGATAAGCTTGTTATCCCTTGGGTGGGTATCCCCCAAAATTTTGTAACTTACCATCATCCGGCTTGTGGGATTAAAAGCCTTTGTTTCGGATTAATCAATTCTCTTTGCGATGGAAATATTGGATGTGTTTATTGTCGGTGGTGGACCGATAGGATTGGCTTGTGGGATTGAATGTGAAAAAGCCAACCTCAACTATATCATTGTCGAAAAAGGAGTTTTGACCAATTCCCTCTTCAATTATCCACTCAACATGACATTTTTTTCGACTTCCGAGAAACTCGAAATGGGCGGTATTCCATTTATGTCCATCGCCCACAAACCTACGAGGACAGAAGCATTGGAGTATTACCGCAGGGTAGCCAAAACCTGGAAACTGAAAATCAACCTGTACGAGGAAGTCAAAACCGTTACTAAAAAAGAGGATGTTTTTGAAATCACTACCTCCAAGGCAAAATACCATACCAAAAACATCATCTTGTCAACAGGATTTTATGACCTCCCAAATCTGATGAAAGTACCCGGAGAGGACCTACCGAAAGTGACCCATTATTACAAAGAACCTTGGCCCTACATCGGTCAGAAAATTGTGGTGGTTGGTGGAGCAAATTCCGCTGTAGATGTGGCACTTGAAACCTGGAGAAAAGGCGCTGAAGTCACGATGGTGCTGAAGGACGAAGGCATCGATTCCAATGTCAAATATTGGGTCAAGCCTGATATCGAAAACCGCATTAAAGAAGGTTCGATCAAGGCTTTTGCCCATTCGACAGTCAAAGAAATCCGGGAAAAGGAAGTGCTACTCAATACCCCTGAAGGAGAAGTTACAGTTGAAAACGATTTTGTCTTGGCGATGACAGGTTACCGGCCAAATTTCGCTTTGTTGGACCAATTGGGCGTGGAGCTCAGCTTGGATGAAAAACGCCAACCTTGCTATGATCAAACCAATCAGGAATCAAATGTACATGGGGTTTACCTCGCAGGCGTAGTTTGTGGTGGACTCAACACGAGAGAATTCTTTATCGAAAACTCCATCGTCCATGCCGAGCAAATTGTAAAGGATATTGTGGGGAAGAAAAAATAATGAAGGATTAATAATGATGAATGAATCGTCGAAAATTGAATATTTAGACCTGAGACGGCCTCTTAACCTTAATTCCTTTTAACCTACCAAATTAAAACCTTTTCCTTCTATCTTTGCGGCATGAATTACCTTTCAGTAGAAAATCTCAGCAAGTCATTTGGCGAGCGCAAACTTTTTCAAAACATTTCCTTCGGCATAGACCAAGGCCAAAAAATCGCCCTAGTGGGCATCAACGGGGCAGGAAAGTCCACTTTGATGAAAATCATCATGGGTCAGGAAGTTGCCGACACCGGCAATGTAGCCATCAACCAACAGGTCAAAGTGGCCTATGTGCATCAGAATCCTGTCTTTTCGGGAAATATGAGTGTCTTTCAAACCATTTTTGATGGAAGCACAAACGAAACACTCCAAGTGATTGAGCAATACCACAAAGCCATGTTGGATGCCGAGCACGGCAAAGACAACGGCGATGAGATGCAGAAGATTTTTGAAAAAATGGATACCCTGCAGGCTTGGGATTTTGAATACCAGATAAATGAAGTTCTTGGTAAACTTGGTCTCCACGACACAGAAATGGCAGTCAGCAATCTGAGTGGCGGTCAGCGAAAGCGTGTTGCCTTGGCAAAAGCAATTTTGGAAAAACCAGACCTCTTGCTGCTGGATGAACCTACCAACCACCTTGATCTGGAGACGATTGAGTGGCTGGAAGATTACCTTTCCAAAGCCAACCTTGCGCTGTTTATGGTGACGCACGATAGGTATTTTCTCGAAAAAGTTACCAATCAGATCCTTGAACTTGACAATGGCAGCATTCACAGGTACATGGGGAATTATGGTTATTTTCTCGAAAAGAAAGAAGAGAGAAGAGAGATAGAAGCCACCGAACAGGAAAAAGCCAAAAGCCTTTACAAAAAAGAACTGGATTGGATCAGAAGACAGCCTAAAGCGCGGAGTACCAAAGCCAAATACAGGGTAGATGCCTTTGAGGAGACAAAGGAAAAAGCCTTTATGAAAAAGGAAGAACGCGAGATCGAACTCAAAGTCACTTCTCAAAGGTTAGGCAACAAAATCATCGAAATAGAAAAGCTGAACAAATCATTTGAGGACAAAAAGATCCTCCGGGACTTCAGTTATACCTTCAAGAAAGGGGATAAAATCGGCATCGTCGGACCCAACGGTGCCGGAAAGACCACTTTCTTGAATATGATCACAGGCATGCTTCCGCCTGACAGCGGAAAAATCAGCATCGGTCAGACCACTGCAATCGGCTATTACAGGCAGGAAGAAGACAGCTTTGACGAAGAGAAGAGATTATTGGATATCGTGAAAGAAGTCGCAGAAGTGGTGACTGTGGCTGGTGGAGCAACTATTTCTGTTTCCCAGTTTCTGACCAAATTCGGTTTCCCTCCCAAACAGCAACATACCCCGATTGCAAAGTTGAGTGGTGGAGAACGGAGGAGATTGCAGCTGCTTATGATATTGATTAAAAGTCCCAACTTCCTGATTCTCGATGAACCGACCAATGACCTGGACATTGTAACGCTGAATACTTTGGAGGAGTTTTTAGACAACTTTCCGGGTTGCCTGATCATCGTATCCCACGACAGGTATTTTATGGACAGGTTGGTGGAGCACTTGTTTGTTTTTGAAGGAGAAGGAATTATCAAAGATTTTCCAGGCAACTATTCTGAATTCAGAGAGTGGGAAAAAGAAGAAAAATCTGCAAAAAAGGAGGAGAAAACAATGTCAGCTCCAAAAGCTGAAAAAACCAACATCGATCCGGGAAAATCTAAGGCAAGCTTCAAGGAGAAAAAAGAATACGAAGAAATCAATGCCAAAATCCAAACTCTGACCAATGAAAAAGACGGATTGGTGTCCAAAATCAATACCGGTTCAGAAGACCATCAGCTGATGATCGATTGGGCCAAACAAATCCAAAAAATAGAAAAAGAGCTGGAGGATCTCGAAATGAGGTGGCTTGAACTGAGCGAATTGGAAGGGATCGATTGATCCCTTTTTTTATGGCTTATACCAAAAATCCAAAGGGTCCGGCATCTGAAACTGAAAACCGGTAGCCAAGATTTTATCAGAGGAAATTTCTTTCCACATCGCTTCCCCATCTTCGGCGTAGCTTATTGGTGGAGCAAAGCCTAGTTCCTGCGAATTCTTTTCATAAACATCTTTTCTCAAGGGATGCATTGGTGCCACACCATTGAAGGTCTCATTCCAAAGGTTTTTTTCTATAATCCAAGAAGACAGTCTGACTGCATCTACCTGATGGATATAATTGACAGGGCTGTTTCCTGTCACGTTTGACTTTCCGGAAAAATACCTTCCCGGAATCCTGTCCACTCCCAACAATCCGCCAAACCTGAGTATAGTCAGCTCATAGCTTTTTTCGGATTGGAGAATTTGTTCGGCCCTCAAAATACCTTGGCTCCCTGTATTTTCAAAAGTCAATGGAAAGGATTCATCCACTTTCTGATTCCAATCCGGATAAACTGAGGTGGAGCTGACAAAAATGATTTTCTTTACTTTGGACTGTACAGCCAATTCCTTTACAAATTTGATCTGCTCTGCATAAAAACCTTCAGGAACAGATTTTGACCTTGGGGGGATATTGACAAAAAGCACATTAGTTTCAAAAAGAGACCTAAATCCTATACCTTCAGGATGGGGATTAAATTTCAACAAAGCGGTTTCTATCCCTTTGGATTGCAATCCGGATAACTTATCGGGAGAGGTCGTACTCCCTTTGACCAAGTGCCCTTTTTCCAAAAGATGCCATGCCAAAGGCTCTCCCAACCAACCCAATCCGATGATAGATATTGAACTCATAAAAAACTGTGGTAAAATTTTCAAATATTTGGTAATTTGACTGTCTGACAAAGATAAAGGTAATCCAAAATGAAAATCAGGTTGCAGCTTCTTTTTAAAAACCTCCTATTCAAACCTAACTTTTGGGTTATAGGAATAGTGACTGCCTTTACTTTCTCTGCCTGCAATTTCTCCAATACAAAAAACCGCATACAGGGAAATTGGTATGGCTTTGAGGAGGATTCTACTTATTATGAACTTTATGTCAATGACTCCCTGATCGTCCTGCACCACCACGAAATCGGTCCGATTGGGTATGATTATCGTGTCGAAGAAAATCTGCTGGTAGTGAGCAATGAGGCAGGAATTGAAAGAATCTGGCGAATTACAGAAGATACCGATGATTCCTTTACCCTAACAGACAGCCTTGAGTCTATACGTTACAACAGGATGGAAATTCCAAAGGATTTTTTTCTCAGCATCAGGGACTCATTATCCTACAGCGAATTCAAAAAAGAATTTCTGAAGCGTTTCTCCAAGAGAAATAAATCCAAATAAAAATCCCTCTTTCAATCAGAAAGAGGGATTCTAAATTACTTTTCCTTTTTGGGCATGGTCCCCAAGATATAATCCCATAGTGGGGAACTAACCCCAAAAGCCACATCCGGATCTTTGTAATGGTGCACGGCATGATTTACCCAAAGGATTTTCAAGAAATTCTTTGGGGGCTGGTATGCATGTACAATGTAGTGAACCCCTAAGTAAGAAGAATAGCCAATCAGGAAGCCGGGCAAGAAGAATAAGGCATAATCCCCCATGATCAAAGTGAAAACAGCATAGAAAACCAAAACATAGGCAGCACTTACAAATGGAGGCATCGCCAATCTGTCTTTGTCTCTGGGATAATCATGGTGAACACCATGCACACTGTATTGAAGCTTGTCTTTGATGGGGGTATCAGGTTCCATATGGAAAAAATGCTTATGCATCATATACTCCACAAAAGTAAATACGAAAATTCCTGCAAGTACAACCAAAATCCCTACCCCGATACTGATATTGGTATTGGTAATCGCAAAATAGAAGCAAACCAAAGAAACCAAAAAGAAAAGGACAATTGGAACTGAAATATGCGTTCTTGAAAGCCTTTCCAGAATAGGGTTCTGAAACATATGGGCAGAACCTGTATTGTCAGGTCTTTCCAATCTTCCGATTTTTTTCAATGTACTTGTACTTGTTGGCATAGTTTAAACATTTGAGTTACTGAATAATATCACTTTGCAATCTCTGGTGATAAAGCATTGTGGAACTCATCCTTATTAGGTTCACAAATTTACATTTAAAACATAATATTTTTTATTCAAGAACTAAAATTCCCTAATCATTCAATGCAAATTTTGTGCTTATATACTTGGTTTCTTCCAATGTCTGCACATAAACCTGCTCATACAGGGGAAGTATTTTGGAAACATCAAATTCCTTTGCCCTTGCGAGTGCTCTTTCTTTAAAGCCCTCCAGGTTTTTGTCATCCAAGATTTCAAGGGCTTTTTCGGTCATGGTTTTTATATCACCGATCTTACAGGTAAATCCTGTCACCCCATCGATATTCAACTCCGGAATCCCTCCGGCATCTGAACTCAAGACAGGGACTTCACAGGCCATGGCTTCCAATGCTGCCAATCCAAAACTCTCTTTTTCAGAAGGCATCACAAACAGATCCGCGACAGAAAGGACTTCCTCCACCGCTTCCATCTTGCCAAGGAACCTGATATCATCACAGGTACCCAATTCCCTGCAGAGCCTTTCCATTTTGTCCCTTTCAGGACCATCCCCTACCAACAACAGTTTTGCAGGTATTTTTTTCCTCAATTCATAGAAAACATGGATCACATCTTCTACACGCTTGACTTTTCTGAAATTCGAAGTGTGCACCAAAAGTTTTTCACCGTTTGGACAGATGGCCAATTTGAAATGCTCTTTCTTTTGTCTCTTAAAGCGCTCAAGATCAATGAAATTCGGGATAACCACAATTTCTTTCTTGACAGCAAAATGCTCATAAGTCGCTTTTCTCAAATCTTCCGAAACAGCTGTCACAGCATCGGATTGATTGATACTAAAGGTTACCACCGGCTCGTAGCTGGGGTCTTTGCCTACCAAAGTGATGTCAGTCCCATGCAGCGTGGTGACAACAGGAATATATATCCCCTGTTCCTTGAGAATCTGCTTGGCCATGTATGCAGCAGAAGCATGGGGAATGGCATAATGCACATGTAGGAGATCAAGCTTCTCAAAATTCACAACATTCACCATCTTACTCGCAAGGGCAAGTTCATAGGGCGCATGTTCAAACAAAGGATAGCTTTTGATATCCACTTCATGGTAGAAGAGATTTTGGTTAAAAAAGTCAAGCCTTGTAGGCTGTCGGTATGTGATGAAGTGGACTTGATGGCCTTCTTTGGCTAGGGCTTTTCCTAACTCTGTGGCTACCACTCCACTACCTCCAAAAGTAGGATAACAAACGATTCCTATTTTCATGATGGGTCAAATGAATGTTTATAACAAAAAATTAAACACGCTTTTTGTATTAAATTGTTCAATTATTTCGATTTAATATTTTTATGGAAAAGCAGTCTTCATTGAATTCAATTATGTTTTTCTCAAAATTCCCTCAAAATCAATTATTCATGGCTTGGTATATGACATCATGGATTTCCTGACGGACGCCATCTTTGAGCAGGATATTATTTTCGGCATAAGGATGGACACGGTTTGAAAGAAATATATAAATCAGGTCGTTTTCGGGATCAGCCCAAACACATGTTCCGGTAAATCCGGTATGACCAAAAGTACTTTTAGGTGCAAGATTCCCAGCGCTGCCGCCTTTGCCTTTTTCAGGTTCCGGCTTGTCCCATCCCCATCCTCTCCTGCTTTGGGTTGATTGCCTTTTGGTAAATTCATGAACCGTTTCCTCATCTATAAATGCCACATCTGCATATTTTCCTCCGTTGAGCATCAGCTGCATCATTACTGCGAGATCATTTGCTTTGCCAAATAGTCCTGCATGACCTGCAACTCCCCCATACATGGCGGCACCCGGATCATGTACATAGCCTTGAATTTGTCGTTTTCTAAATACCACATCATCTTCTGTCGGTGCCACGAGGTCGATGGAATATTTGTTGACTGGATTAAACGTCATGGTATAGAGGCCTAGGGGTCCATATAGATTTTGTTCCAAAAACTCATCCAACGGCTGATTGGTCAGTTCTTCAACCAAAGCCTGCATCAGATACATTGTCAAATCAGAATAAACATAGCCGTACTTCCTTTTATTGGGTTCGGGTTTTCTGAGCTCAGATTTCACTGTCCAAGCCCATATACTGTCACGGAGGGAATTCACTGCAAACATATCATTGGAAACAGGAAGTGAAAATCCCTGCTCTGCGGCAGTCCTGTAATATTCAGACTTCCATTTTCCCGCCTCTACAGTTTTTGCGTAATGGGGCATAAAAGCAACAAGACCTGCTTCATGGGCTAGGATGTCTTTTAGGATAAGATGCTCCTTATTGGTATTTCGCAATTCCGGAATATATCGTCCTATTGGCTTGTTCATGTCGATCATACCCCGGCTTTCCAAAAACATGACCGCCTGTGTCGTCGCCAATATTTTGGTGATGGAGGCAAGGTCATACACCGTCTCTGTGGTTACTGGCTTTGTTTTCTTGTAATCATAATAGCCGTAGGCCTTCTCAAAGACTACCTTTCCACTTTTGGCCACCAAAATAACCCCGCCCGGGAAAGCTTCTTTTGCAATGCTTTTGGCCATGATGGTATCGATTTTTGCCAATTTTTTGCTGTCAAGCCCTTGGCTTTCCGGAATACTGTATGACAGCCTTCCCAATCCCTCTAAATAACCCCCGGTCCCTTGCCTCAGGGTCAGGTTGACCGAAACAGGAAGCAAGCCATGTGCATCTCTTGCTCCAAAAATAATTTCAGGGACAAGCTTTTGTGTGACTGGATTATTTTCAAAAGCCACGATGGTATGCGGCATTTCCGGCAAAGATTTAATGGAATAGGCACTTCCAAAAACAGCCAAAATCACATTTTTTTCTTCGCTCAGTTTTTGGATGAATTCAAAATCAGTCATACTTACCCCAAAATTCCTTTTTGGGGTATTGGTGATTCCCATCATTCCGACTATGACGGTTGGATAGTCATTCAGCTTGGCAGCCATGTCACTGAGACTTCCTTGGTCAGAACCTTTGCTGATTTGAAAGTGGTCTATCCTGGCATATTTGTCAAGCTTTTTTTGAAACTCTGCGCCATCTCCGCCAATGGTAAGCGAAGCCAAATGCTGCATGTCTAGATGTTTGAGAGGGAGAAGATTATCCTTGTTGGAGGTCACAGTGATGGCTCTCTCATAAAGTTTTTCTACCAACAAATCTGCCTCGGGCCTATTGATTCTTTCGGCTAGCTTGTAAGTTTCAATGGGCCTCCTTTGATCCAAACCTGCCCAAAATTTGGCTTTTAGGATTCTTCTGATCTTTTCATCCACCTCCTCTTGGCTGACTTTTCCTTCGTTGATCGCCTGAAGGATCAATGCCTTTGCTTTGGGTACATCCTGTGAGTACAGCAGCACATCATTTCCCGCCAAAAGGGCATAAAGGTCCACTTCACCGGGTTTCAGGTAACTTGAAACCCCCTTCATGTTTAGGGCATCAGTAAAAACAAGTCCATTGAAATTCATTTGCTTTTTGAGCAAATCAGTGACTACGTATTTGGAAAGTGTGGTGGCTTTATTGGTTTCGCTATCCATGCTGGGCACATGCAGATGAGCGACCATGACACTCATCAAGTCATTTTCAATCAATTCTCTATACGGGTATAGGTCAATATCCTTAATTCTTGTTTCGGAATGTTTGATGACGGGAAGGGTGTAATGGGAATCTGTCTCTGTATCTCCGTGGCCTGGAAAATGTTTGGCGTTAGCCATGACCCCATTATCCTGCAAACCTTTCATATACGCAAGGGATTTCCTTGCGACCAAATGTTTTTCTTCTCCAAAAGCCCTGTATCCGATCACAGGATTCTCGGGATTTGAATTCACATCCACCACAGGAGCAAAATTGATATGCATACCTAATTCCTTGAACTGAAAGGCAATTTCCTTTCCCATTTCATAGATCAGATCCTCATCGGGAATGGCTCCTAAGGTCATGGCTTTGGGAAATCCTATGATGGAATCCAAGCGCATATTGACTCCCCATTCTGCATCCATGGCAATAAAAAGCGGCATTTTGGCAATCGACTGGTAATAATTGGTCAAGTTAGCTTGCCGCACAGGTCCACCCTGAAAAAATATCAATCCTCCAATATTTTGCTCGGTTACAAGTTTGGCAATTTCCTCGGTATGCTTTTCATCCTTATTGGAATACGCGGCTACCATGAAAAGCTGCCCTAACCGATCCTCAAAACTGTTGGTTTCAAATACACTGTCCACCCACTCCATCTGCCTTCCAAGATTTTCTGACAGAAGCGGGTCCTTTTCATCCAATTTTGAATCCAAGCCGGATTTTTCCCAACCCATCAACGCATCCGACTGAAAAATCACCAACAACCCAAGAAGGACACCCCAAACTTTTACCCGCATGCTATTGTTTAATTTTTATTGCTTAAATTTTAAAATAACTTTGTATCAATATACATCAATTTGTACAAACATATACGAAAAAAAGAAGCCCAAAGTATCAATATGTGATGATTGGGACAGATGTTTTATAATTGAATGATTACCAAATTGAATTTAACCGTCCTATGAAATTACCTTCTTTATTCAGAACAGCCCAACCCATGCGGTTTGATATCAAGCCTCGGTTCTATGATCCTGTCAAGGAGGAAATCGAACAAAGGACTGCAAGGATCAAAAAAGAATTGCAGGCTGAAGGAAAATTACCTTATGAAGAAGGATATGACCCTGAAAATGATTCATTCCGGGGTTCGGCCATCAGAGGCGCTTTTACTCAAGGGAGTCCCATCAAGGGTAAAACCTCCACTCCTTTTTCGAATACCGGATTTTTGAGGCTATTGATTTTTTTGGTTTTGATCACCCTTGTATTTGGTTATGTTTATTATGGGCCTGATGCTGTGTATTACCTGCTTTATTTTGCAACAGGAGTTTTGCTGGTATCATTGATTGTCAAGCTTAAGGGAAGGCTCAAACAATGAGTGATATCATTCACCTTCTCCCGGATGCAATAGCCAATCAAATTGCGGCAGGAGAAGTAGTACAACGTCCGGCTTCGGCCCTCAAAGAACTCCTTGAAAATGCAGTGGATGCAAAATCCACCCATATTCAGGTGATCGTAAAAGATGCCGGAAAAACCCTCATACAAGTCATAGACAACGGAAAAGGTATGTCCATGACGGATGCGAGAATGAGTTTTGAGCGGCATGCCACCTCCAAGATCAGAAATACAGAAGACTTGTTTTCGATCCGAACTTTTGGATTTCGAGGGGAAGCCTTGGCCTCCATCGGGGCTGTTGCCCAGGTAGAGATGAAAACCCGTCAAAGCGGTGCTGAATTGGGGACCATAATTGTGATGGAAGGTTCGGAGGTGAAAAAACAAGAACTCGTTTCATGCCCTGAAGGAACCTCGATATCGGTTAGAAATCTTTTTTTTAATGTTCCAGCCAGAAGAAATTTTCTTAAATCCAATCCCGTAGAGATGCGTCACATGGTGGAAGAGTTTCAAAGGGTAGCCCTCTCCTACCCTGAAATTGGATTTACTTTCATCCAAAATGACCTTGAACTTTTCAGACTTTTACCAGGAAAACTGAGCCACAGGATTTTGGGAATTTTCGGGAAATCCTATCAGGGACAATTGGTATCCTGCCTAGAAGAAACGCCACACCTGAATGTCCGTGGCTATATCGGCAAACCGGAATCTGCCAAAAAAACCCGTGGAGAGCAGTATTTTTTTGTGAACAACAGATTTATCAAAAACAACTACCTCAACCACGCAGTCAGCAATGCCTTTGAAGGACTCATGGCAAGCGACATGCAGCCATTTTATGTGTTGTTTTTGGAAATTGACCCGAGCCATATTGACATCAATGTTCATCCAACCAAAACCGAGATTAAGTTTGACGATGAAAGGACCGTTTATGCGGTGGTAAGGTCAGCAGTCAAGCAATCACTTGGTGCCCATAATGTGGTGCCTGCCTTGGACTTCAGCTTTGATGTGAATTTTACTGAAAACTGGAAATCCAATAGCGAGCAAAACGAGGCTGTCCATACCGAAAATACTCTTAAGCCTGATTCCCTAACTCAGGACAACAAATACAAAATGTTCCAAACTCCTGCTTTTCAAAGGCAATCTGTCTCAGGTTGGGAAAGACTTTTTGAGGGGGGGGGGAATTCCACAGAGATTTCGAGAGGGAAAGAGATCAGGAATATTGACGAAGAGGAAATCCTTACCATCTCTTCCAAAGCCAATGAAGATGTACTCCAATTTCCTGAAGTGAATGCCACCGGGGCAACATTTCAAGTTGAAAACAATTATATTGTGGCTCAAATGTCCACCGGCCTAATGATTATTGACCAGCAGACGGCACATGAGCGGATCTTATACGAAAGGTACCGAAAGCAACTTATGCAGACGGCAGGTGCCTCTCAGCAATGCTTGTTTCCTCCCCATGTCCAGTTGAGCCAAACGGATTTTGCCTTGGTGATGGACATCAAAGACGAGCTAATGAGTCTTGGTTTTGTGATCGTGGAATTTGGCAAGGACACTGTTTTGATCCAGGGAGTGCCGGCAGACATTCAGGTAAACAATGAAAAGGCGCTGTTTGAAGGACTGCTTGAGCAATTCAAACATTTCAAATCAGAGCTTTCCCTAGACAAAAGAGAAAATCTCGCCCGGTCTCTTGCCAGAAGATCAGCCATCAAACGAGGCAGCAAGCTGGACATGTCAGAGATGGAAATTATTGTTGGCCAGCTATTTGCCTGCCAAAATCCAAATTATGGGCTTTCAGGGAACAAAACTTTTGTCAAAATTGATTTACAACAAATTCATGGCTTCTTTACCAGATAGTATATGTTTAGAAATATTACTCCAGTAGTAAAAAACATTTTAATTATTACTGTGGCAGTCTATGCGGTGACGGCATTTTTGATGCCACAACTGAATGGCTTGCTTGCTTTGTACTATGTCAACAGCAACAGATTTATCCCTACCCAATTTTTGACGTACATGTTTATGCATGCCGATGGATGGCATCTATTCAGCAACATGTTTGGTTTATTTATCTTCGGACCTTTGTTGGAGCAGTTTCTTGGACCCAAAAAGATTTTGACACTTTGGATGGTATGTGGTGTGGGTTCAGGATTGTTGTATTCAGGCTATACAGCTTTTCAGATGAACAAGCTCGATAATAAAATCAGTGAATTTTATGAAGAGCCTAGTCCAGAACTATTCAACCGGTTTGTAATAGAAAACAGACACCATTTCAAACCTGCTGTCTTTGATTTTATTGATGCCTACAGCCGAAATCCTGAAGATCCAGCACTTATCCAAAGGGCAAAAGAAAATATGACTGCCACTAGGGACAACCAAGCCAATGTCCCCATGGTGGGTGCTTCTGGTGCCTTATTTGGAGTATTAATTGCTTTTGCGATGCTGTTTCCAAACACACAGCTGTTTTTATTGTTTCCCCCTATGCCAGTCAAAGCCAAATATCTGGTGCTGTTTTACGGCCTTTACACCATTTACAACGTTGTTAACAACAACCCATTGGACAATGTGGCGCACTTTGCCCACCTCAGTGGTTTGATAGTGGGAGCTGGATTGGTGTATTATTGGAAAAAAAGTAGGAAAGATTTTTATTAAAACTGACTATGTACGAAGGATTCTGGTATAACCTCAAAAACGCATTTAAGCTTCAAAACAACAGCTTGTACAAGATCATGGCGATCAACATCCTGGTGTTTTTTGTAATGGTTTTTGTCCGGGTGATCTTAACCTTCTCGGGGGCAGGAAATATATACGAAAGTTTCAGGTCTTTGCTGATGATGCCGGCGGACATCCCACAGCTGATAATCCAGCCGTGGTCAGTATTGACTTATATGTTTTTCCATGAAGGGATTTTCCATATCCTTTTCAATATGCTGTTTTTGTATTGGTTTGGATTGTTGCTTACTGAATACCTTGGAAGTAAAAAATTAGCCAATATCTATATTTTGGGTGGCTTAGCAGGTGGGGTGCTTTACCTTGTGATGTACAATATCTCCCCGTATTTTGCGGAATCCTTGGCTAGCGCGCGGATGTTGGGAGCAAGTGCCGGCGTGTATGCCGTGGTGGTCGCAGCAGCTACCTTGGCACCAAACACTACCTTTTTTTTATTGTTACTTGGTCCGGTCAAAATCAAATATATTGCCATATTTTATGTCCTGATCGCATTTGTCAATTCGACAGGGAACAATGCCGGCGGGGAATTGGCACATTTGGGAGGTGCCGCTTTGGGATTTTTGTATGTATATCAGCTCCAAAAAGGCAGGGATATCGGCTCATGGATACAGGCCATAGGAAATTTTTTCAAAGGAATTTTCTCCAGAAAATCTTCTGTAAAAGTCACCTACCGCAAGAGCAAAACCTATTCTTCAGGGCAGGATTATACCAAGACCTCCACTACGAAATCCAGCGGAACGAAAGTTGAAGTCGCCACACAAGAGGAAATTGACTTGATTTTGGACAAAATAGCAGCCAAAGGCTATGAGGCACTCAGTAAGGAAGAGAAACGCAAACTATTTGAATTCAGTAAGAAGTAGGTTTTTTTCAGTAGTCGGTATTTCAGTAAGCAGTTTTCAGTCTTGGCTTACTAAGTAAAAAATTGTAAAGGGTAATTTAAAGCAAAAAGCCTCCATTTCTGGAAGCTTTTACTTTGTTTCTTTATTTTCCTTTGGGGTTCTGCGTCTTTGCGAGAAATAAAAATCCTATGACCCAATTTCGGTTTCCAAATAGGAAAGCTTTCCAAATTGATCGATTCCCTGAATGACTACTTTGAATTTTTGGACAATGTCATTATTGAAAAACTCAATTTTGGCAGTATTTCCAACCATTTTCAACTTGGGATTCCAGTACAATGTGGATCGGTAATCCGGTTTGGCAGAAGTTTCTGTATCATATTTTGGCATATAAAATTCTTTGGGAGTGGAATATCCCGGAAATCTGATATTGAAAATCCCCTCACCAGTGTCGACAATGCCGTTTCCCCGTTTGGTATAAACCGCGATTACACCTCCGGCACCTGCCGAACCAAACATGGCCAAACTTGCCCCGTCTTTGAAAACATCAATGGCAGCCATGTCCCTTGGCGAAATCGCACTTAAAAATTGGGCATCCACAGGGACATTATCCAGCAAAAATATAGGTGAAAGGGCATTCAATGAACCTGCACCCCGGATCGTGATCGTAGGTGAACCCATTGGATTGGGTTTGATCTGCACACCGGGGAATCTGCCTTGAAGCAATTGCCAAATGTCAAAATACCCTTCAAATCCACCGATTTCGGCAGGAACAAGGGTCATGTCGCCTTTTCCATAGACACGGGTCACTTCATCATTTGCAACCTCATATTTCCGGGATTGGATTACAAATTCCTCAATATCCACCAATTCCATCTCATCAAATGCAGCAGAGGCCTGCCTTCTTTTCTCTGCATTGGAAAGGTATTCTCTAAGAAATGGATTAAGTTGGAAGCCTTTGACTATTGGCTTGAATCCTTCCCATGAATCATATTTGGCAATAGGATCATCCAAATCCAATTCCACAAATTCCTTCATTTTTTTGTCGTTGATGGAAATTGTCAAGAGCGTGGTGTCAGAAAATATCAAATCATCGATGATGAATTTGCCTGTTTCATTGTATTCGACAGCAATAAAATCATCTTCTTTCCCTTTGCTGAATACATTGATCATCCCGCCGGTTACACTTTTTTTGGTATTTGCTTTAGGCTTGATAGTACCGGTAATATTGATTCCCTGTTCGATGAAATTCGGGTTTTCAAATTTCCCTTCCAATACTTTCTCCCAATCAAACCGTCTCCAGCCATGGGTCAGCATGATCAAGTCAAGGCCTTCAAGATCCTTTGTTTCTCCAAAGAAATACTTTGCCGCATGGATATTTCCGCGGAGTTCTGATTCCATTTTAAGGTATGAAATGATGTTTGAAGAGAAACTATCCGAATAACCCTCCGAATCAGTAACTGATACAGAATAAGCACCTTTTTCAAATCCCTCTCCATCAAGGCTAAGCTTCCAGGAATTTTTTTTCCGTGGCTCCAACACAACCTTTGAGGAATCTAGGGTAATCTTCCTTTCAGGATGGGGAATGTAGGCCAAGCGTTCAGCCAAGGCATTACCACTTGGTTCAAAAATCGTAACCTGATTGATTCCCGGAGCAAGATTGGCTTTGTTGATCCGGGCTCCTGTGACACCATTGGATAGGTTGATGACCTGCATGTGACCGATACGCCCTCGTGCATGTACCACGAGTAAGCCTTCTCCTGTGGGTGAAATTGCTTTGAAATCATTGGCCTGAATCAATATATTCAGGACCAAATCCTTGGTATTGTCGACAGCAAGGTTAATTCCTTGCAACTTGACCTGAGGAAGTGTTTTCTCAAAAGATTGATCCTTGACAGTAATTTTGGCCAAGTAACTTTGACCCTCTTTGGGGATAAAACTGAAAGCTCCCACCCCCCATTCATTGGTGGCAAAATCAATTTCTTCTTCTCCAAGATTGATTTTTCCAGAGAGCTGTACCGGTGAACCATCGGGATAGACTGCCCTTACAGCCACTTTATTATTGAACCCCGAAATCAGGTCACCACCCTCCGGCAAAAACTGAATGTCTATACTTCCTGAAGGAAAAGGTAAAATGAATTTTCTGGCGATACCGTATTCTTCATTTTCATTCCAAGTCAAAATCAATTCAGAAACTTTGTCAGAAGCAGAAACAGGCAAAGTTAGTCCAAGTGTATTTGACCCATTTTCATCCAGTTTAATTGTTCCTTTTTTGATCAGATTTCCGCCATTTGCAAATTCATATTCAAGATTTTCGTTTTTGAGTGGAGCCAAGCTGCGGTCTACTGCCGTAATTTTAGCTTGGTATTGAATTTCGTTGCCGTTTTCTGTTTTTTCAAAAACAACTGAAGGCTGAAACTTCAAGTTATATGGCTCAAAAACCTCAATTTTTGTCTCAAAAACTGATTCGGCCCCGAATCCCTTTGACCAGTAAGAATATGCTTTGATTTGGTAAATACCCTCTTTTGTAAAATTATCCAGTTTAAAATCCCCGTTCCCCTGCCCCTCGTCAATTTTGACTGTACGCTGTTGGAGCAGATTTCCACGGTTATCCAAAAGATCCACATATACGGTTTTGCTCAAAGGCGATGGCAAATCAGGGCTTCCTGCAGTAACATAGGCCGAAAACCAAATCATATCACCGGCAGCGTAAGTGCTTTTGTCCAAGTGGACAAAAACCTTTTCCTCAGGAAAATCATTGACATAACTTTCTGTCATTTTGAGAATTTTCTCCGAGAGCTCGGTGATATTGGACTGCTTTTGAAATGGGGGAAAGAAATAAAAAAAAGGAAAAATCAATAAAAATAAGGGATACTTTACGCTGCTCATTTGTGATCTGGGTTTTGGATTAGACGGTTTTACAATGAAAGATATTAACCATTACGGCCAACTTTCTTCAAGGTTTGTTTTACAGTTGAATTTAGTTTTAATTTTTACAAATACTTTATTCAAACGAAAAACAAGGTCAAAAAAATTGGGAAAATGGTTTGACTGGAAAAAAGGAGGGGATTTATATACCTGAGTGACGACTACTCCAATTGGGCTACTTCGTTTTTATTGGCCAACTGACCGCAGGCCGCATCAATGTCCTGACCACGGGATTTGCGGACTTTAGCGACGATCCCGTTTTGTTCCAAAATGCGCACATACATTTCCACCGCATCTTTGGATGCCTGACGGAATTCTCCTTCATCGATCGGATTGTATTGGATGATGTTGACTTTGGAAGGGATGATTTTACAGAATTTGGCCAAGGCTCGGGCATGTTCCTCGTTATCATTGATGCCATCCCATATCACATATTCATACGTGACTTTTCGCTTGGTTTTTTGGTACCAATATTTCAGAGCTTCCGCAAGGTCTTCCAAAGGATTGACATCATTGATCGGCATCAGTTGGCTTCTGGTTTCATTGATAGCGGAATGCAGCGAAATGGCAAGGTTGAATTTGACTTCATCATCGGCCATTTTCTTGATCATTTTAGGTATGCCGACTGTCGAAAGGGTAATCCTTCTTGCCGCCATACCGAGACCCTCAGGTGAGGTGATTTTGTCAATGGCTTCGATGACATTGGCATAATTGAGCAGTGGTTCGCCCATGCCCATAAAGACGATGTTGGTCAGGGGGCGGTTGAAGTAGGTTTCTGCTTCTTCCTTGATGGCAACTACCTGATCGTAGATTTCGTCCGGGTTGAGGTTGCGCATGCGCTTCAGCCGAGCAGTGGCGCAGAAGTTACAGTCGAGGCTGCAACCTACCTGCGAGGAAACACAGGCTGTAATCCGCTTGGAAGTGGGAATCAGGACAGATTCCACGATTTTGCTGTCAAATAGCTTGACAGCGTTTTTGATCGTGCCGTCTGCTGAGTGCTGCATCAGGTCGACGTGGATATGGTTGATGATAAAGTTGGCTTTGAGCATTTCCCTGGTTTCCTTGGAGATGTTGCTCATGTCATCAAAATTTTTGAGAGACTTATTCCAAAGCCATTCATATACCTGCTTGGCCCTGAATTTCTTTTCACCCTTTTCGATAAAAAATTCCTCCAACTGCTCCAAGGTGAATTTTCTGATGTCTTTCTTTGCCGTACTGTCCATGTTGCAAAGGTAAGGATTGAAATATTATAAAATTGGAAGATTGGAAAATTAGGGTTTAAGGTTGGAAAGTTTGACGGTTTGAAGGTTTAAAATATGACACCTTCATTCACGAAATTTCATTCCAAATTGTTGATTTTTCCTTTACTGACTCTATTTCTCCAGAGATTTAGAAAAAATGAAAAATTAGGACCGGAATATCGATTAATATCTAGTATCAATCAATATCCAATCCCAATTTCACTAAGGCCTTTTAAACCAAATCACCCCTTCATCAAATTCCTCAACTCGGTCAAGGTATTTCGGATATCGACGATGCTTTCCCACTCACGGTCTTTTTCGCCATGCTCAATACCTACATAGCCATGGTAGCCATGGGAAAGCACTATTTTCATCATCCTGTTATAATCCAAGGCAGATTCATTGCCACGGTCATCCCATACGGTTGGCTTCAAGCTGACTCCAGTAGCTTTGGGCATAAGTTCGTCCACACCGCGGTAGGAATCGTAGGAAACCACTCTTTTGTCATCAGCATGAATCCTGAAATTACCAAAATCCGGTAAGGTACCTGCTCTTTTGTGGGCTGTCTGTTTGATCATTTCGGCAAGCCACTTCCCATTACTTGAAAACCCTCCATGGTTTTCGATCACAACATTGATGTCAAAATCATCGGCAAACTCACACAGTTGCCTCAATCCTGAACTGCAGACATCAATCGCCTGCTTCTCCGCTTTTGGATCCTCGCTCCATGGTACGGCGGTGTAAGCATTGACACGGATAGAATGGCATCCCAAAAATTTGGCGGCCTCCACCCATTTTTTGTGGTTTTCGACTGTCTGCTTACGCTCTTCGGAAGTGGCTGCACCCAGCATGCCTTCCCTGTCACACATGATCAAAACCGAAGTGACTCCCTCGCCTTCTGCACGGGTTTTCATCTCTTTGAGGTAGTTCATGTCTTTGGCTTTGTCCATAAAGAACTGGTTGACATATTCCACCGCATCGATGCCATGTTTCTTGGACAGCATGGCAAAATCAAGGTGGTCCATTTTTCCGGCGAAAAGTAACCTGTTTACCGACCATTCGGCAAGTGAAATCTTGAATAAAGGATCTTCATTTTTCATAGAAAATGCAAATTGGGGAAGGCCAAAAGTCAGTGCTGCAGCAGCGACTCCGGCTTGTTTGATAAATTCTCGTCTGTCTTTCATTTTTTTTGGTTAGGGTTGGTTAAAAGTTAATTTATTAGGAACTCAAATCGAGCCTATAAGCAGAAAATTCTGATCCAAAACAGTTGGAAGTCGGAAGACAGAAGACCGGTGTCACCGACTCTTTGGCATGGAAACATGCATCTTTTTTCATTTACTTTTTATTATGTAAAATCAGATTTCCCAACCGGGTCTGTAGTCACGGGTCAGGAATTTATTGGCATTTTCATCATTGGTTATTTTCAGGGCATCGGCGTCAAAGTCCACTTTTTTATTTGCCCGCAAGGCTACTGCCCCGAGATTGATGGTATCGGTGATGGTTTGGGCACGGATAAAACTTCCTTGAGTTTGTTGGCCCGACAGGACGGCCTCGACCCAAGCGTCAGTATTCCGCACAACCGCCCTCGAATCTATCCGCTCCGAAGCAGGTCTTTGGCTCATTTTCCTTTCAGGAAGCAGCACAGGATTTTCACCCCGGAAACCTCCAAGGATTTTACCTTTTGTCCCCACAAGCATCAAACCTTCTTCAGGAGTATCCCTGCCATCCATTTCTAGTTCCTCGGGAGCAAATGGCTTCATCCCGCCATCGTACCAAAACAGGTCAAATGCCGGCAGAGATGCCTGTTCGGGAAACTTCCATTTGATCATACTGCTCGCGGGAAATGCGACATCGTTTTTGACCCATTGATAGACTTGGTTGATTTCCTCGCGGGAAGTGGTGCCAAAAGCCCTTGCACTCAAAGGGGATTTGGTGATTCCCAAAGTCTCAAAAAGAGGAAACAAACTGTAATGTCCCATGTCAGCCACTGAACCTCCACCAAACTCATACCATCCACGGAAGACATTGTGGGTATAGTTGGGATGGTAAGGCATATCGGGAACAGGCCCTAGCCACAGGTCCCAATTGAGTCCTGCGGGAATTGTCTTCGGTTCGGTCGGTCTTTTAGTCCACTGTTGCCACACAGGACGGTAGGACCAATTGTGGATTTCGGTCAGGTCGCCGATCAGACCTTCATCCATCCAAGCTTTCATCTGCCGGTATTCAGGCCGGTCTGACCATGCCAAAAGATGGGTAATCACCCCCGTTTCCTTTGCTTTTTCGATGACTTTTCTCCCTTCCAATAGCCGGTTAGAAATCGGTTTGTGGGTCACCACATGGATTCCCTGAGCCATGGCCGCCAAAGCAATCGGCGCATGGGTATGGTCAGGTGTCATGATTTTGACGGCATCGATCCCTTTTTCTTTGGCAAACATTTCCCTGAAATCTTCATAGGAGGCACAGCCTTTGTATTTTTTGGCAGGTTTGTTTTTGCTATAATATTGCTCCACATAAGCCTGTCCGACATCCCGGCCTCCGGGGATTCCGGGAACATTGTCCCACCAAGTGTCATCTCCCAAGACTTTGCGGATGTCATTGCGGATGCCATTGGCGGACCAATCGATATAGTCGGTGCTGTATTTGTTGGAATCACAGACTGCCACCACCCTGACTTTTGGGTTTTGGAGCAGGTCACCCATTTCACGCAGGCCTTGGGTGCCGCAGCCAATGTTGGCCACGGTAATCTGATCAGAGGGAGGAATTTTGCCGCTTCCGGCGATGACATGGGACGGGACGATGGAGATGGACGCTGCGACGGCAGCTGCCGAACCGATAAATTCTCTTCGGTTGATTTTATTGGATTGATCCATTGGGCTTACGATATTGAAGGTCAATAAATTACCCAAAAAGAACCGAAATTACAATCTTCCTTTTTTGAAGATCTTTTTAATCCAAAATCAAAATGGATTTAGAAGGAAAACCTCATTTAATCTTTAAGTCTTCAGGATTTTGCCTAACATCCCAAACTGTATGAATCACAATTGATTCGGGAGTTATTTCATAGTATAAAATGTAATCTCCGACAATGAGACCTCTCACACCTTCAAGATCAGTAATTACACCAATTTCAGGCTGTTTTTTTAGAAGGTTAAGTTCTTTAGAAAATCTCGAAAATAATTTTTTCGAGTAAAAAGTATTCCCATTCCTTTCTGCAAAAAAATCAAGAATCTCAAAAAGTTTGATTTTTGCCTTATGGGACCAGATTATTTTTCTTTTAGCCATTTGCCAAATTCATCTTCAAGTTCACTTTGATCAACAAATTTACCGGCTACAATTTCTTTCCTGGATTCTTGAATTTCCAATTTTTGTCCCTCAGACAATAGCATTATCTCAGATTCTATTTTGGTGTCTAAAATGGTTCTAATTGCCTTCAAAAATTGTTCATCATTGATCTCGGCAATTCTTTGAATCAATATTTTCTTCAATTCCACACTTGTCATATCGGTGAGTTTAATTCTTTAAAGATAGGATTTCCATAGTTAATTTCAACTCAAGAAGCCTTTTCATGACTCGGAATTCTGCAAAGTATTATTTAGCGGTTCTTTAAATTTCCCCTTCCACCCAAGGCTGTTTGATCCAATCCTAAAAAAGATAGTATATGAAAGATAAACACCTCAGGAAGGATTTCAAGAGGGGTTTTACATTTCCTAAAAATAGAAGTTGGCGCAAAATTCAAGCTGAGTACCGGAATTTCCTTTGACTTCGAGAACCATAGGGTTTCCGTACCAGTCTCCCTTGTAGATCAAACTATCATAAATCCCGGGTGGAAGTTGAAGATTCTTTATGCCTTCAATATTTACCAAAACCGTTTCAGATACCTCTCCTTTCATTCGAAGTTCTGTGGAATAAATCTGATTCCTTTCGGGATAATTTATAACCAAGGTGTCGACCTTAATTTTATCAGACATTAAAGTAAATGTTTTGCAAACCTCCTTTGCTCCCATCCCACAAGAACTAAGAAAAAAGAAGGCACAGCATGCAAGGATAATTTTATAGCGCAACTGGTTCATAAATGAAAATCAATTGGAACAAATCAAGTTTCGGATAAAATTCCTCTTGAATCATGATATTCTCCACTTTAAAATGAGCCGTGAATGGGTCCAGTTTTTCAAATCTAGGAAACCATCTTTTCATTTGTTTTTCAACCTCCAAAGTAGCTTCTACATGCCCTTCTGAAAACGGGAAATAGCTTATTCTTGAATCGACTTTTTCAATAATTTTCGAATAATCCCGAAAGTCTTTTGAATAATATCTAATCGGAATTGCTGCTTCTTTGGAAAAGGAATAGTAGTAGAATCCATAAAATTCACCCAAGCTACTCAGACAGATAACCAAACTATCCTTGCTGTTTTCCATATTTATTTCGGTGCGTAGGCTATAGGGGTTAGCTAAAGCAGACCGATTAATCACCCTTCCGCATATTGAAATTTCTTCAAGTGATTCTGAGAATTTATTCCAATCCTCTTCAAGAGATTGGATATTATCAATTAGTTCACTCCACTTTTTATCAGATATTTTCAATAATTTATCTTCACCTATTTCAGAAAAATATTGATGAAACCTAGGAATGGAAAAAATATTAAAGTCTCTCATAAAGCCACTATTGGAGCAAAACCCTTTCTATAAAGAATGGGGTTTTATTTATTCTTAAAGAAACTGAAAATTTCCTGTTAAAAATCATTAAAATGAATTTTTAAATCCTGGAACCCTCCAAAGAATTAATTTTCAACTCTTTAAATTTCCCCTTCAAGCCAAACAAGGGCCTGACCCAATTCCATCTCCTGATGCCGAATTCGTAGATCAGCCAGGCTATTCCAAAAGTTCCGATTGACATTAGGGAAAATTTGACAAAAAGCCCCAAATCTGCATGCATCAGGTAATATCCCAATGCGACTGTGATGGTTTGATGGAGGATGTAAAACGGATAAACCGCCTCATTGGCGTAAGTAAGTTGTGCGCTCGGTTTATTCAAATAAGCCACAGCGTACCCAAACAACACCAAAATCCAAGCCCAAAGGTTGATGACTTTGAATCCCGCCTCGACAAAATGCACCACAACCGAATCTTCATATAGCTGCCTCAAACCAACCATCAGCGTAAATCCTACCAATCCCAGATACAGGTACTTGCGACGGTTTTCCAGAACTGTTTTCCAAAAAATCTCCCTGACGGATATCAGCAGAAAACCATAGAAAAAGAAAGTGATGAAATTGATGATATTGAACCAATCCCCGACCAAAGCATGGGTGGATTCAAAGAAAGGTTCGACCAGAGATTCCCAGATGTAAAGCGGTATGACCAACCAAAACAGACCGAAGGGTGTTGCCGCCAACTTCCGCATTCCTCTCAGAATCCCCGCCTGCGGATGGTCTCTGAAGTACAAAAAGGCCGGAATCAATACCAAAGAAAACAACAGCAGATAAGGCAAAAACCAAAGGTGGTGCCAGGAGAAATTTCCTTCCGGATAGACTCCGATAAATGCTTCAGATGGCCAAAAGTCGAAATAACCTCCACTGAACTGCCCCTTGTCCAAGCGCTCGAAGTATACCTGTGGCGGTACTATCAGGATAATGCCGGCGATCAATGGAATCAGCAACCTTGCGATCCTTTCTTTGGCAAAAGCGCCGCCGCTTCTCTTTGACAGCGCGTAATATGTCCCCATTCCCGAAATCACAAACAGGATGGGCAGACGCCATTGATTGACAAAAAGCATCGGCCAACGGAGGTTGGGGTAGATGATGTCATTTTTGATATGCCAACCCCAAGGAACGAAAAACATCCCCACATGGTAAAATATCAACAATCCAAAAACGATGACCCGTAGCCAATCCAAATCGTATCTGCGCATTTTCATTTCTTTTGGTCAAATGTAGAAATCAAAAAAGAGAAAAAAACGGCCTTGGGATGGCTGTCAAGGTTTTGTGATGAATGACAAAGTCTAGGCATTGATGCGGCTTTCAAACAAAGGAATCATCCCTCTCGAAACCGGAATCGTCTCAGGATGATGGGTCAAATGAAGTTGGTAGCCCTGTGCATTTCCCCTGATATCGCTTACATGATGGAGGTTGACAAGGTAAGACCGGTGGGTTTTGATGATATGGTCCGGCGCTTTGAGTTGGGTTTCAAACTCCTTCAGCGTCATCCTTTTCAGCAGTTTTTGGATTTCTCCATTTTGGCTGACCATGATTTCGAGGTAGTTGCCGTCAGCTTTGGCAAAGAGAAACATTTTGGGATCCAGGGAAAAGTCATCACTTTTTTGTTGGGTTTGGATAGCAACAGATTCCTTTTTGTCTACCAACATTTCCGGATGTGGCTTGGCATTGAATTGGGAAGCGAGTTCTGCATGTTGGCTTTTCAGTCGGATAAAATTGATCGGGACGATGATCGCAAAAAACAAAATCCCCACGAGGCAGGTATTTCGGATCTCTTCCCAAAGGTATCCCCAAGTCCAATTATAGGGATTGTCATAGATCAAATCCCTAACCAGAAACTGGGAAATCCCAATGGTTACAAATAAGGCAGTGGCAAGTACCATTTCTTTTTTGACCGTCCATTTGTCCTCATTTATTTTCATGCCGATTGGTCCAAAAAGGAGCAAAACTACCAAAGCGGCATTGACCGAATGGATCACGCTGATCCAAAAGAAATCCATTTTGTGTTCCGGCACATAATTATCGAAGGGCTCAAAAAAATAATTGAAGAACACACTCATCATAAAAATCAGTAAAGCAAAGTAAAAAAGCTGCTTGCCTTTGTAATAAAAAGGATAAGGTTGGTTTACAAAGTCGAGGAGATTTGAAATCATGGTTTCCTTTTACTGCTAATTGTGGGTTGGAGTCTTGGTTGGATAAAATTAACAGAATTCTCCAACCACTTTATTCAAAGCAACCAAATCTTATCAAAGCTTCAAATTCCTGTTAAAGGTGTTTCCAGATTTTACTGCGCTTTACACGCGAGAATTAAAAAGTGTGTTAAGGTAAATGAAAAAGGATTCTTGTTTAAATAATCACTGAGAGATTCCTTCCACTGATGGAATATATTTCCCCATTAGAATAAAAACTCCGGATTTTCCAAACCACAAAGGGTTTCAATGGGTTAGTAAAAGTGCACAAACACTATTTTGATAGCAATTTCCATGAAAATTTTACCCCGTACAGTTTTTTGCAGGTATTTATACTCAGCATTTTTAATTCTAATTCCAATGATTTCATATGGTCAAGGCAATTCCTTAACCATTAAAGGAAGTGTCATTGATGCCGACTCCAAGCAACCTGTGGTCTTTATGCAAGTGGCGCTTTTCAAGCCCGGCGAAGATACTCCGGTGACCTTTTCGGATACCAAGGATAATGGGGAATTTTCCCTTTCTGCACCTAATGGTACTTATGTGTTGAATTTCTACCTGATCGGTTATGACAAAAAAACCATTGCCGACATTCGCCTGAACAGCAATACCGACTTAGGGAAAATCGAGGTCAAAAGCGAAAACCAAAACCTGGCAGAGGTGGTCGTACAGACTTCCAAAATTCCCCTTCGGGCAGATCTGGAAGGCATTACCATCAATCCCGAAGCGAACATGTCCAACCTCGGCGGAACTTTGCTTGACATTTTGAGAAATACCCCTTCTGTAAGTGTGGGTGATGACGGGACGATTGCTTTGAGAGGAAGTACAGGAACAAATATCCTTATCAATGGCCGCAACTCATCCCTGACTCAAAACCTCGATCAACTACCGGCAAGTGCAGTGGATCAGATCAGAATCATCAACAATCCCAATGCAAGGTTTGATGCCGATGCGGAAGGCGGCGTGATAGATATTATCCTCAAAAAAGGCGAAGACCTCGGAACAAACGGAAGCGCAGAATTGACTTATGGCACTCGGGGAAGGATGAATACCGGAGCAAGATTCAACCACCGAACCATAAAGTACAATGTATTTGGTGGATACAATTACAGGGACTGGAGGGATGTCGGAAAGAGAACTTCTGACCGTATTCTTTTCGAAGAAGATGAAAGGCTTTTACAGGAAACTGATTCGGAATCCCAAAATATCGGGCATACCTTCAACTACGGCGGGGATTATTATTTTGGTAAGAATATCATCAGCTACGAGGGAGTTTTCACTACCAATGTAGACAATCAGATAAACACCCTTTATTCGCAACTCAGCAGAAACTCCACCGGAGCACCGATTTTGGATTTTGTCAGGAGAAACAATGAAACTGAAGACGATGATGGCGTAGACAACGCGATTATCTATGAAAGGACATTTGACAATCCCGATCAGTCATTCCGTTTTTTGGCGAGCAGTTCTTACAGAAACCAATATAAAGTTCAGAATATTGATGTTTTCACTAACTCAACTGAAGCAACTGAAGAAAACCTTACAGGTCAGGAGCGTGGATTTACGGACGAAAAAAGAAACATCTACGTTTTTCAGGCGGATTATATCCATCCATTGTCAGAAAAAAAGAAAATTGAAACCGGTTTGAAATCCATTTTAAGGGAATTTGACAATGATTTCATTTTTCAGAGATTTCAGGAAGGAAACCAGGATTTTGTCACCGATCCCAACATCAGCAACAGGTTTATCTACAAAGATAAGGTGTATGCAGGATATTTCATTTACGCAGCATCTTCGGATAAAATTGATTACTCATTTGGGTTAAGGGGAGAATATACCAACCTCAACACCGAACTCATCAACACGAATGAGATCAACAAGCAGAATTACCTCAACTTGTTTCCAAGTGCGCAGGTGCTGTACAAGTTGAACGAGGAAAATTCACTGAAATTTACTTACAGCAGAAGAATCGACCGGCCAAGACCTTGGAGACTTAATCCATTTCCGGATATCACCGATTCACTCAGTATCAGAAGAGGTAATCCCAACCTTCAGCCGGAAAAAATCCATTCTTTGGAATTCGGGCACATGCTAAATAGAGCTAAGTCAAGCTTTACCACCAATGCATTTTTTAGACATGTAGATGGGCAGGAAGACATGATTACCATCATTCAGGATGGGATTTCCTACATCCAGCCGGAGAACCTCAACACGGCTGTTTCTTATGGTTTAGAATTTATAGGATTGGGAGAAATCAAACCGTGGTGGAATATCAGCGGAGGTCTGACGATGTTTAGGATCATCGTCGACGGTTCCAATGTCGAAAATGGATCGATAAACAAAGGTTTTGCTTGGAATACCAAACTTACCAGTGATTTCAAACTTCCACTAGGAATCAATTTCCAGATTGTGGCAAATTATGATTCTCCTGAAATTGAAGCCCAAGGAAGAGACCTTGCCCAATATTTTATAGATGCCAACGTGATGAGAAATTTCTTTAAAGATAGAGGAAGTCTTGCATTGAGCGTACGTGATATTTTCGACACGCGGAGATTTGCAGGTGAAAACAGGACTGCGTCATTTTCTCAGGATTTTTATGCCAAGAGGGAAACAAGGATTTTCTTGTTGAGCGCAAAGTTTAATTTTTGATTAGAATTAATAAATTCAAATAATCACCAAGGTTAAAAAGTGATTAATAGAAGTTTACGTTACGGAAGTAAACTCGTTTACGGTGGCAATGTAAACTCATTTACTTTTGTAGCGTAAACTTTTTGGTTTTTTGAAATCGGTAAATCCAAATTTTCAGAAAAGGAATGACGGTTGGTGTAGCGTCATCTTGAATCCGAGGTACGATCCCGACAGCTGTACGGGAGAAAGATCTTAGAATAATGAGACACTGATCCGCCGCGGCGGATCAGTGTGACGACTCCGACATAACATCGTTAAAAATTAAAATGCTGAGGACTCCGGATGACGGAGGAACTACCGTCATTCATCTCTGATAAATATGGGGTCTTTAAGAGCGCCAGAAGGAAAATCATATTTAATTTTATAAATTGTGACCCTTCCCAAATTATAATGGGCTAATCTTTGATATTCTTCTTTAAACTTTAGATAATGACTGAAAGCAGCAATGTCCCGGCCTTTGAAGGCATCATGGTTCCGATGGTGACACCTTTACTTTCCAATGGGGAATTGGACAAAAAGGGAGTCGAAAGGGTCGTCAAACACTTGGCCAATGGAGGCGTTCAGGGTATATTCATTCTTGGGACTACCGGTGAAGCAGCAAGTCTGAAGCCGGCGATAAAAAAAGACCTGATCGAAATCTCCTGCAAAGAAGCCAATGGAAAAACACCCGTTTTTGTAGGGATTACCCATACATCTTTGGAAGTCAGCCTCAAATTGGCAAGATCTGCCAAGGAAAACGGCGCCGTGGCGGTGGTAGCTGCATTGCCATATTATTTTGCCTTGGATCAGGATGATATCTTCCACTATTATGTGAAGCTAGCCGACCAAAGCCCGTTGCCTTTGTTTTTATATAATTTCCCTGCAATGGTTAAGTCTAATATTGCCCCGGAAACTGTGATAAAACTTGCCAAGCACGCCAATATCATCGGATTGAAGGACAGTTCGGGCAATGGGGTTTACTTCCAGAAATTGATCCCTATCAAACAGGAATATCCTGAATTTTCCTTGCTTGTCGGCCCTGAAGAAATGTTGGGGCAAGCCATCTTTTCAGGTGCGGACGGTGGAGTCAATGGCGGTGCCAACATTTTCCCATCGCTGTATGTAAAGATGTTTGAGGCAGCGAAAGCGAAGGATTTTGAAAAAGTCGATCAGATTCAATCATTGATTTTAGAGATTTCAAACGGCCTATACAATTCCAGTCCAAAGAGCTCAAGTTACCTTTGTGGCGTCAAGGAAAGCCTCTATTTTTTGGGAATATGTGAACCGCATCTCGCAACTCCGCTTCTCCCAGTCGACAGGAAACACAAAGAAGACATTATCCATAACCTTGAAAAAATTCTACTTAAAGTAAAAACGGTATAGCATCTTGATCCAACTTGTCCCAAAACAATGAAAATCAACAGCCTCGACCTGATTGTATTCCTGATTTATATGTTTGGAATCGTTGGTTTTGGGGTTTCCTTTTACTTCAGAAAAAACTCGGCAGCTGACTTTGTCACCGGCGGCGGGAAGTTACCGGCTTGGGCTTTGGGCATGTCGATTTTCGCCACCTACGTGAGCAGCATCAGTTTTTTGGCATTGCCAGGAAGCGCTTTCCAAGGCAATTGGAATGGGTTTGTTTTTAGCTTGTCCATTCCTATAGCTGCCTTCATCGCTGTCAGGTATTTTGTCCCCCTCTATCGAAAACTCCAAAGCCCTTCGGCTTATGCTTTTTTGGAGGAAAGGTTCGGGCCGTGGGCGAGGATTTATGCATCGAGTTGCTACCTCCTGACCCAACTCGCGAGGATGGGCGCCATCTTGTACCTTTTGGCTTTGCCAATGCAGGTGTTGTTTGGTTGGAGTATTTCTTTGATTATCCTTTTTACCGGATTAGGAGTGGTGGTTTATGCGACTATGGGCGGGGTTTCGGCAGTAGTTTGGACAGATGCAGTACAGGGAATAGTCCTGATTGCAGGTGCTGTGGGTTGTTTTATTTTGATTGTCTCCCATATGCCGGAAGGAATCAAGCAGATTTGGGATATCGCCCAGAAAGACAGCAAACTCTCTTTGGGAAGTCTTTCCTCAGACCTTGGCCAAAGTACCTTTTGGGTGGTTTTGGTCTATGGCTTATTCATCAACCTTCAGAATTTTGGCATTGACCAAAGTTATATCCAACGCTACAAAAGTGCCAAAACGGATCAGGACGCCAAAAAGTCCACTTGGTTCGGAAGCTTACTTTACATTCCTGTCTCCTTGTTGTTCTTCGTGATTGGGACGAGTCTGTACGCTTATTACCAAGTATTCTCCGACTCTTTGCCGCCTGAACTCGAAAGTATTGAGCAAGCCGATAAAGTTTTTCCTTACTTTATAGCAACTGTTTTGCCGCCGGGAATTTCGGGATTGGTGATTGCCGCCATTTTTGCCGCAGGGATGAGTACGGTTTCTACGAGTATCAACAGTTCGGCTACGGTTATTCTCGAAGATCATTTCAAAAAATATATCCATCCCAACCCCTCTCAAAACACCCAGATAAGGGTTTTGTATGCGGCTTCTTTGGGAATGGGAATTTTGGGTATCCTTATGGGGCTCGCCTTCAACGGCGTGGAAAGTGCTTTGGAAGCCTGGTGGGCTTTGGCTTCGATTTTTAGCGGAGGCATTTTGGGTTTGTTCTTTTTGGCACTTTTGGGAAAAACCAAAACAAACTTTCCTGCCATTTCCGCAGTCATTTCGGGATTGGCAGTGATCGCGTGGATCAGTTTGGGAGAATTCCTTCCCGACGCGATCAAACCCTCCTTCACGCTGCATAAAAATTTAGCCATCGTCTTTGGGACGATGGCTATTTTCATGGTGGGTTTTTTGCTTGGATTGTTTTTTAATCCAAGCAAAAGGAAAGAAAAAGTGATTTAGTCTTCTTTTTTGACTGCCAAAGGAATCTCAGGAAAAGTATCGATCACATTGCCGTCTTCGTCTATCGAGACAAAACTCCAACGGTTTTCTTCTACAGTAAGTAGCGTAAATGCCCTGATGGATTGGGCTTTGTTAAGGTACCAAGTACTGTCGACCGGATGGATGTTTCTTGGTGTGACTCCATACGAACCGTCCCCTACATAGATTATTCCGAATTCGTTGACTTCCATATTTTTGATCGGAAAGGTCCTTTTGTAAGCATGGTCATGATTTTCAAAGGCGATCTCCACGCCGTTTGCTTCAAATATCGGTGTCCAAGTTTCCCTTACCAAAGTCTGTACCCTATCACCATATTCCCTCACGGAGGGATAACCTGGAACATGGTAAATCGGAATTTTATGATTTACATTTTTCCTTTCTTCTAAAGTTTTTGTCAACCAGTCAGTTTGTGCTCCGGGAATCGGGTTGGAATGCTCTGTGTCCAAAATGATCAAACTCAGGTAATCCTCAAAGTCCAGGACATTGTATCCGGGTTGGCCGGGGAAAGAAAATAGGCTGTAAAAATACGGAGCGATGCGTGCCCTGAATTCATTGTTTTGGACATAGCCTTCGTGCTTGGTATAATATCCGCCAACCACTTCATGATTCCCTGCGGCAACAATGCATGGTAGAATCCTCTTGTCTTCCCTGACCAAAGTATTTTTATAGGCATCAAACCAATCATAAATTCTTTGGATATTTTCCGCGAGGCCATTTTCGTACGCCATGTCTCCGCCGATGATCACAAAATCCGGATCCTGGGCAGCCACAACACGGTTGGTTTTCTCCAACCATTCTTTTTGATGCATGGAATCCCCACCGATGGCGATCTTGAGGGATTTGTTGTTGAGGTTTTTTGGAAGGGTCCGGAAATAATAGACCGATTCCGATGAAGCAAACTTGAGTTCATATTCGGTATTGGGCTTCAAACCCTGAATCCCAACCCGATGGATATACCTTGGCGAAAAAGGATAAGGCAGCACATCACTTTCGAATGAATGCCACTTCTCTGTTCCTTTTCTTCTGAAATACAATGTAGTCGGATTGATGTCATCCATGTGCCAATCCACATCCATCGTCGTAGTCGGATCCGAAGTCCAAGTAAGGTAAAAAGCATGAGGTTCAGTTTGGGCAAAGCCTAACTGAGCGATCAGGAAAAAGCTTAGCAGGAAAAGAGTTCTTTTGAATTTTGTCATGGGAGGAAATGGTTGGTATTGGAATCTAAAGCTAACGGCAAAAAACAGGTTTTTAAAAAATGAAAGGAAATTTTATCATTTTGAATATGACTTGATGCAATTTTGGCGTTTTATTGAATTTGGATAAGAGCTGAAAACCTTGAATTTAACAGTTTACCAATCATAAGCTATTTGGGTAAATTTGTTGCATTTATTATTTTTTTAATCGTCCATTGAAGCTCATCTTGTTCAGCGCAATACTCATCAATTTCTCCATATTTAGTATATGTAGAAATATTAAAACCTTCTTCAATATCATTATACCAAATCACTTTGTTATCGAAGATTGCAACAACCCAAAACCCATTTCCTTCTTCTCCATTGAAGACTTCCTTCCATTTAGTTGGTTTGATTAAAAATTTATTCCAAAGATCTATTTCATAGATTGACATTTTAGAAATTCCTAACTCAATCAATTTTTGAAGTTCAGAAATTGAGATTGGAGTCCATTTTTTAGATTTCATTCCTTTTACATAATTTGAACTCATTCCATTTCATTAACTTTTTGTGAATCGCCCATTAGAAAAATTATGATTGCAATTTTTGATGGGTTATTTGGAATTTTTATTGATTTTCCCTTAGCCACTCTTTCATTGCAAGGTACACGCCATTTGTCCAACCGAATCCATCCTGAACAGGATATTCTCCGCCTCCGGCTTCGAGGCTAAGGTCTTCTACGTTATACTTTTCCATCATCTTTCCGGTTCGGTCAAAAACAGATTCGTTGAGGTAAGTCCACCTCTCTGCCAAGGTTTTGGACAGGTCTTTTCTGCTATAGTTGAGCATGGCCTGAAAACCTATCCACTGAAGCGGCGCCCATCCGTTTGGAGCATCCCATTGCTGTCCGGTATTGAAATTGGTCGTTACCAATCCTCCCGGCTTTAGGAAATTCTTTTCAACATATTCCAATACCCGAGCTCCTTGTTCTGAAGTGGCCATTCCGGAATACAGGGGATACAGCATGGCCAAAGAAGGTCGCTCTACTTTTTCCTTAAACTTGATATGGTAATCCAAATAGATTCCCCTTTCCTCTTCCCAACAATAGCGCTCAATTCCCTCCATCCTGTTTTTGTGGAACAGTTCCATCCTCGTGATTTCCTTGGAATCTTCTTTCTCTAGTTTCATGCCTCTAATAATGATCCGCTCCGTTTCGGCAAGCAGCACATTGAGGTCTATTGGAATCAAGGCAATGGTCTGTACACTTCTCAGGTCATTGGGATCATAAAGCCATCTTGAACTGAAGTCCCAACCTGATTCACAGGCAGCCCTCAAGTTGCGGAAAACCTTTTCTGGGAAGCGGGTGGATTGGTCAGAAAGTTCCACGTCCTCCACAAAGGATTCTGCTCGCGGGGTGTTTTCATCATCCCAATACCTGTTAAGCGCGGTGTCGTCATCCATCCTGACCACACGATTATAATATTTTCCGGGCAAAGGAATCTCTGTTTCCCCTTCAATCCAAAAGAGGTATTCCATCCATATCTCAGGTTGATACTTCTTGATGATTTCTTCGTCTCCCTTTGCTTCAGACAGCAATTCCACCATTTTGGCAAAGAAGGGAGGCTGCGATCTGGACAGGAAGTAAGTTCTGTTTCCATTGGGAATATGGCCGACGGTTCGGATCAGGTGGGCAAAATTATCCACCATGTTTTCGATCAGGTCAGTTCTTCCCGAGACTTTCAACCCCAGCATGGTAAAATAACTGTCCCAATAATAGATCTCCCGAAACCTTCCTCCCGGCACAATGTAGGGATGTGGCAAAGGTATCAGACTGGAATTTTCTACCTCTTCATCCGCTTCTCTGGTAAGGAGATCCCATTGCAACTTGAGCCTGTCCTCTAGATTGATGGCTTTGGGGAGATTGAGTTTTTTGTATTCCGGTTCTTCAGGATAATCAAAGTTTTTGTCAAGAAATGATTTCAGGTCAAATCCCGGGGTTTTTATTTCCTCGTAAAAATCCTTCAAAATGTCATGGACATCCCGCTTGGGAATGCTGTCCACGAAAGTCTTGGAATCAGGAAAAACCCCGCTCATCTGGATCACTTCAAAAAGTTCCAGGTATATGTCTTCCGGTTGCTCGTAAAATTTCATGCTGCTTGTTTCCTGACTTGAATGTTCAACAAAATTAATATGATGCAAAGTCCTACAATAGGAATCAGCGAAAAATAAAATGCGGTGGTGCCACCATATGCTTCAAATATATTTCCGGTGATGATCGATCCTGTTGTCCCACCCAAGGCAGAAAACACCACAATCAGGCCAGACATGGAACTTTGCATATACCTTGGCAGTGCACTTAATACCACAGAATTGATCGTGGGATAAATCGGTGCCAAGAAGATTCCCAATATGGGAAAAAGGTAAACGACGAAAGGAGCATTGAACCAAGTAATTGTTTCATTCATGACCGGAAGATCGGAAGTGAGCGGCAAAGTCAACAAAACACAGGCTCCAACAAGAATGGTACAAGTAAGTGTGAAGGTGAGCCAATGGATTTTTTTCAATACAAATCCTGCCAACAACCTTCCGATAGCCAATGCTCCTGCCAAAACCGCACCCGCTTGGATTCCCATACTTGCCGGGACTTTCAATACATCCTGATAGAATGTCGGTGTCCAGGTCATGAAACTTTGCTCAATCAGTACAAACAAAAAGGCCGATGCCGCGAATACTAACACAAGCGGTTTGGCGACAAGCTTTATCATGTCGAAGAATTCATCCGAAGCCTTGGTGTTTTCCCTTTTGGATTCAGTTTCATTGATTTGGGCAAAAAACAGCAACAAAGCAGCTACCAAAGTCATCGCTCCGAGGTACCAGTAAATGTTCAGCCAGGATTGGGAGGTAGGGTCGCTGTCGTTGACAAAAAGGCTGAAGAATACATTGCCAAGCAATACCCCGACCATAAAGAAACCCTCAATGGTGCTCATCAGGCTGCTGTGTTCTTTTGGCGAGTCAGTCACCAAGCCGATCGATGCAAAGACACTGACTTTGATGATCGCAAAGGAGACCCCAACCACGGCAAACAACACCTTGAAATACCAGAACTCATCGGCAATCACCGGCATCAAGAAGCACATGGCCGCCACTGCAAACAAAGCGATCAACATGCCTTTTCGGATCCCAAGTTTTGGAAGAAATGAGGCTACAATAAATGAGAAAATGGCGATAGGCAAATCCTTGAAACCTTCCAAAACCGAAGCTTCAGCCTTGCTGACATCAAAAGTCCGCTGAACCTGCAGGATGACTGCTCCCACTGAGTTGAGCAACACAGCGAATACCATGTAGTTGAAAATCAGGGAGAGCCGGACGAGTAGTTTTGAATTCATAGATGAGGGTTCACGCAAAGGCACAAAGTCACAAATGGTTTGGGAATGAAAGTAATTATTTTTATCCAAAAAGCAGGTTCATTCCAAAGTAAGAATCCGAATAAATTTGATATTGTTCGCTTATTGATTGCGAGTTATAAAGTCTAAAGGCTTTAAGCCACACGTCTACAAATCTTTGCGCCCTTGCGTTTTTGCGGGAACCACAAAATCGACCTTGCGAGCCATTCTTTGTGCCTTCGTGTCTTCGTGGGCTTTATTTTTCCAGCAAATACCACCCACGCGGATCAACTTCAATCGGACCTGCACTTTTGACCATCACAGGCTTGGAGGAAAGGACATGTTTTTCCATTCCATTCGAAGTCTTGATCTCGACAGGCATCGAAAATGTGATATTCGGAAGACTCACAGCATAGCCTTTCTTTCCTTTTTTGGACACTTTCACTTTCGGAATGCGGATACTTTTCAGGTACATATCAAAAAACCCTTCCAGATCCTGTCCAGTATATTGCTGCACAAAACCTGTGAAGTCGGCCGTCTCTACAAGGTTTTCATAGATAAATCGTTCGTCCGAAGCAAAGGCTTTGAGCATCGGGAAAAAGACCTCATCTCCCAGATAATACCGCAATGAATGGATGATAAAAGCTCCCTTGGTATAAATCTCAGGATGGTAAGCATAATCCGAAGTGGAATTTCGCGGAGAAACCACCGGTCTCGCATTGGCGATTCCCTTGCGGACGGAGGCGACTTTTTCTAGGTAGGCATCTTCACCCCCATGCTCGAGGAAAAACAGCCAATCCCCATAAGCCGTCAACCCTTCGTGCAACCAGAAATCAGCCCAATCTTTTACAGAAACCTTATTCCCAAACCATTCGTGACCGAGTTCGTGGTGCAGCAACCAATCATATTGAACCGTCCCCATGGGTACAAACTGGAAATTATTGCCATAGGCATTGATGGTCTGATGCTCCATACCGAGGTAAGGAGTTTCGACTACTGCGATTTTATCATTGGGAAACGGATAAGGTCCTAAGTATTTTTCCAAGGTCTTTGCAGAGTTGTCCAACACATCCAAAAGCGCTTTGGCCTTGCCCCTGTTTTCTTGTAAGACATACACAAACATGGGGATTTCGGTACCGTCGGAACTTGTGAAAATCTTGGATTCTTGATGGAACACACCTAAAGTAAAATTGATGTTGTAATTGTTGATTGGATATTGGGTCGTCCAATGATATGTGATTTTTTCATCGGATTTTTTGGTATCCACGAGTCGGCCATTGGAAGCGACAAAATAAGGTTCAGGTGCGGTAAAAATAAGGTCCACGCCATTTACCGGTTCGCTAGAAGGATGGTCAAGACTGGGCATGAAGATTTTAGCCCCTTCGTTTTGGGAAGACAACCCCATCCAATGGTTATCCAATTGATCGATTTCCCACGTAAAACCTCCGGTCCATGGGGGACGGACGGCGATCGGGGTTTTGCCCCCATAGTGGATTTCCACATCCTGACAGGTGCAATCAATGGGAAAAATATCCAAAGTATCCCCAAAATGACGGAAAGCGATTTCCTTTCCATCCATGACGATTTTGCTGACGGTGTATTCCTCGATGAGATTTAGTCTCAAGGTGTCCAATTTCTCTTGAGAAGAAAAAGAAACCCGGTTGAAGCCTTGGATTTCCTGTTTTTCGGGAAAAATCTCCAATTCAAGGTGGTAGTGCACCACCTGAAACTTTGCCTGCAAAGGATCAATCGGCCCACCCCAAGCCCAGTTCTTTTGGATTTGAGAGAAAGCGAAGTTTGAGTAGAGCAGAATTATAAATAGAAATAATATGCGCTTCATGGTTTTGGAATAGGTAGTAGGAATTGCAATACCGAGATTCAATTTGGTGAAAAGAGAGGTAAAAAAGAAAAGGAATGTTTTTAACTAGGAATATTTGAAAAAGAGAAGAGACTCAATTACCTATCTAAAAGTAGTCGAAAAGATAGTTTTCGAAAATCTATTTAAAAAAGGTTTGACAATTTTTTGTCCCTCATGGACTTAATTTTGAAAATTGGTATCAGCTACAAAATCAATCTTCATTTTTCCTCATTTCGATCTGGTAATCCAAGCCATCAATATTTCTTTTCAGTTTCCCGAAATGGTTTGACAGATTCCCAGGTGCCTTGCTTTCGCCCAACTTTTCAGCGAGAATCTTTGAGAGTTGCTTTAAATTGTTTTTATCTATAACTACTGTCATATTTTTCGTATTAGAATAATCAAAATTAAAATATTTCCCAAACCACAAAAGGAGCCTCTCGGCTCCTTTCTTTATAAATAGTATTATAATCATTTGTTAGGCTTCTGCCTCGACATATTCCTCAACAGGAATACAGCTGCAAACCAAATTTCTGTCACCGAAGGCTGAATCGATTCTTCTGACGGTTGGCCAGAATTTATTCCCTTTCACATATGGCAACGGATACACTGCTTTTTCTCTTGAGTATGGGAAATCCCAATTATCTGCCAAAGCCAGTGCCGCTGTGTGCGGTGCATTTTTCAAGACGTTGTTTTCTTTGTCTGCGTTGCCGTCGGAAACTTCCTGGATTTCATGTCTGATAGCGATCATCGCATCGCAGAACCTGTCAAGTTCAGCCATAGTCTCAGACTCAGTCGGCTCGATCATCAAGGTTCCGGCCACAGGGAAAGAAACAGTAGGAGCATGGAATCCATAATCCATCAATCTTTTCGCAATGTCTTCTACCTCTACGCCAAATTCCTTGAAAGCCCTACAATCCAAAATCATCTCGTGAGCAGCCCTGCCATGAATCCCTGTATAAAGGATCGGATAATGCGCTTCAAGTCTGGCTTTGATATAGTTGGCATTTAGGATGGCGATTTTGGTAGCATTGGTCAGTCCTTCTCCTCCCATCATTGCGATGTAGGCATAGGAAATCGGAAGGATGCTTGCACTGCCAAAAGGTGCAGCGGATATCGCGTGGATTGCCTGGGTTCCCCCTGTTTCAACAACAGGATTTCCCGGAAGGAATGGGACCAATTGCTTGGCAACGCTGATAGGTCCCATTCCAGGGCCACCACCACCGTGAGGGATACAGAATGTTTTGTGGAGATTCAAGTGACAGACATCTGCACCGATTCTGCCAGGGCTGGTAAGACCAACCTGCGCATTCATATTTGCTCCATCCATATAGACCTGACCGCCATGGTCATGGATGATCTGGCAGATTTCCTGGATAGCCTCCTCAAATACCCCATGGGTGGAAGGATAAGTGACCATCAATGCCGATAAATCATTGGAATGCTCTTCAGCTTTGGCTTTCAGGTCAGCGACATCGATGTTTCCTCTTTCGTCACATTTCACCAAAACAACCTTCATTCCTGCCATGACAGCAGAAGCAGGATTGGTACCATGGGCAGAAGTTGGGATCAAAGCGATGTTCCTGTGGTGATCGCCACGGCTGATGTGATAAGCTCTGATGACCATCAAACCTGCATATTCACCCTGAGCACCGGAGTTTGGCTGGAGAGAAGTATCTGCAAAACCTGTGATTTCAGTCAGCCAATTTCTAAGGTTTTGGAACATCTCATAATACCCTGCTGCCTGATCCTGTGGGCAGAAAGGATGTAATTGACCGAATTCAGGCCAAGTCACAGGGATCATTTCGGTAGTGGCGTTGAGTTTCATGGTACATGAACCCAAGGAAATCATCGAATGAACCAAGGAAAGATCTTTGTTTTCAAGCCTTTTGATATACCTGAGCATCTCGTGCTCTGAATGGTATTGGTTGAAAACCGGGTGAGTCAGGTATTCTGACTTCCTATTGATACCTTCAGGAAGGTTGATTTCCAGTCCTGCGACCAGTTCCTCCCAAGTTGATTTTATCTTTTGGTTGGTGGATTTTGCAAAAACCTCCACAAGTGTTTTGACATCCTTCAAAGTTTTGACCTCATCGAAAGAAAGCAGAATAGCACCTTCTTCGTACCTGAAATTTAATTCTGAAGAAACAGCAAATGCTTTGATTTTTGACTGCTGAACTGAATCGGTTTTTATTTTAATGGTGTCAAAATAGGTTTTGTTCGTCTGCTCAAAACCGATTTCTGCAAGTGCCTTGGCTGTCAACTGTGTTAAGCCATGTGTTCTCAAAGCGATTTCTTTCAATCCCTTTGGACCATGATAAACCGCATACATTCCTGCCATCACAGAAAGGAGAACTTGCGCCGTACAGATATTGGAAGTTGCTTTTTCTCTTTTTATATGTTGCTCACGGGTCTGAAGCGCCATTCTGTAGGCTTTGTTTCCGTCCTTATCTACAGAAACACCGATAATTCTACCAGGAACCTGTCTTTTATAAGCTTCTTTGGTAGCAAAAAAGGCTGCATGCGGACCGCCATAACCCATTGGGACACCCAATCTTTGGCTTGTTCCGACGACTACATCAGCGCCCATTTCCCCTGGAGGAGTCAATAAAGTCAAGCTCAATAAGTCAGAAGCAAAAGCAGTCAAAACATTGTTCTCTTTGGCAGCTGCAACCAGATCAGCATGGTTGATAACTTCCCCATCGAGGTTTGGATATTGGACCATTACCCCAAAAAGATTCGGATCAGTCAAGTCCAAAGTGGAAAGCGGTGCAATCACCAATTCGATTCCGATTGGGGCAGAACGGGTGATCAGCAAATCCCTAGTCTGAGGGAATATTTTTTCATCTACAAAGTAGGTGTGTGCATTTTTCTTTTCCTTCGGCTTGGAAGCATAGAGCATCGTCATGGCTTCGGCAGCAGCAGTGGCTTCGTCAAGAAGGGAAGCATTTGCCATCTCCATTCCTGTCAGGTCCATGACCATTGTCTGGTAGTTGATCAACGCTTCCAAACGACCCTGAGCGATCTCTGCTTGGTAAGGAGTGTAAGCAGTATACCATCCCGGGTTCTCAAGGATATTTCTCAAAATCACCCCCGGCACAATGGTATCATAATAACCCATCCCAATATAGGATTTGAAAATCCTGTTTTTGGATGCCAGTTTCTGAAACTCCTTTAGAAATCCTGCTTCGGATTTTGCCTCCGGAAGGTCCAATGGTCTCTCCAATTGGATGGATTTCGGGATCGTTTGGTCAATCAGTTCATTCAGGGTAGCCGCTCCGATTTTATTTAACATGACGGCAATTTCATCGGCTGAAGGGCCGTTGTGCCTATTTTCAAACTTGGTAGAGGGATTAAGATTAATCTTCATATCGATAAATAAGGGGGGATTTACTTGGGTTATATTCCGCTCGATTTTTGGTTGTGCAAAGGTAAGAATTATTGAATCATATTGAATTTCAAAGACAAAGAAATACGAGCTATTAACATCTGAATTGATAAACGGTTTTAATGTAATTCAAATTATTTCTATGTTTAATGCCTTAATTTGAATAGTCTCAAAAATAACTTATGAAAAAAAGAATTTGGATATCGGGAGCATTAAGCTTTTTGCTTTCCTTCAATCTATCTGCGCAAGACGCAGGAGTCGTAAAATATGCTTCAACAATTACCGCTTCTGACCTTGAAAAACACCTCACTTATTTGGCTTCCGATGAATTGGAAGGCAGAAACACCGGTGACAAAGGTCAAAAAATGGCAGCTGAATACCTTGTTGAATTTTATAAAGGTTTGGGTTTGGCAGGTCCTGTGGATGGATCATACCTACAGAAGTTCAACCTTATATCTGTCTCCTATCCTGAAGTTACATTGACAGTTGGAAAACAAAAACTGGTAAACAATAAAGATTTCGTATTTCTTGGAGATGGAGACCTGAAAAAAGCTGCAAAAGTGGAATTGGTTTTCCTTGGTCTTGCCTCTGAGGAAAATATGAAGAAAGTAGATGTAAAAGGAAAATTGGTTGGGCTTTGGGCCATTGGTGCTCGTTCACAGACTGTAATCCAGGACATCATGAAAGCCGGTGCTTCGGGAATCGTCATCGTGACGATGGAAGGACAGGCAAACTTTGACAGAATTGCCAACAGGTATCAATCACTCAGCGGAACGGGCAGGTTGGGTTTTGAAGAACCTACCAAGCAGGAACCTGTTTTCTTGGTGAGCAGCGATAAAATGGCGGCATTGTTTGACACCCCGGTGGAAACATTGAAAGAAGCTGCTAAAAACAATCCTGAATCCATCAAGGCACAGAAAGCGAGTTACCTTGTCAAAAAACAAAACAAAGTCGTGCCTACAGAAAATGTCATGGCCTACCTTGAAGGAACCGATAAGAAAGAAGAAGTATTGGTGATTTCTTCACACTATGACCACGTTGGCATCAACAGCAAAGGTGAAATCAACAACGGTGCTGATGATGACGGTTCGGGAACAGTTTCCGTCATGGAAATCGCCGAAGCATTTGCTACGGCAGCAAAAGAAGGTAAGAAGCCAAGGAGAAGCATCTTGTTCCTGAATGTAACAGGGGAAGAAAAAGGGTTGTTGGGTTCTGAATATTATTCTGAACACCCGATTTTCCCTTTGGCCAATACAGTCAACAACATCAACATTGACATGGTAGGCAGGATTGATTATGAATATCAAAATGCCGAGAACAAAGATTATGTCTATGTGATCGGTTCAGAGATGCTTTCCTCCCACCTGAAAGTCATCAATGAGTACAACAATATTACTTACACCAATTTGATCCTGGATTACAGGTACGATGCGGCAGATGATCCAAACAGATTTTATTACAGATCAGATCACTACAATTTTGCAAAGCATAATATCCCTGTGATTTTCTTCTTCAATGGCGTTCACGATGATTACCATCAGCCTACAGATACTGTGGAGAAGATCGAATTTCCTTTGATGACCAAAAGGGCAAAGTTGATTTTCCATACCGCTTGGGATCTGGCCAACAGGGCTGAAAGAACACCTGTTGATGGAACAAATGACAGGTAGATATTTAATCAGATATTAATTGATATAGGATATTTATTGATATTGATTAAAATTCAACCCTTGATTATGCTTTTATAGGATTGAAATTTTTGCAAAAAAATCAAATAGCCATTCATTTCTTTGACTCAAAAAATTTAGAGGAGTGAATGGCTTAATTATTAATAAGAACTTTTATCATTTTTCCTTGTCTCAAAAATATCATAAAAAGGGTGCTACTGCGGAAAGCGAATGACAGGTAAAACCAACCTATATCACCTTCAATGGAAATGAATTATTTCTACCCAAAAATATTTTTAAATTGGATCTCTTATAGCATCCAATTAATTCAAAACTGATTTTGAATATGAAACTCCCCAAAATACCATTGATTCTCCTTCTTAGTTTTTTTCTAATTTCCTGTTCAGAAACTGATTCCCATAAACACCTCGATTACTCTGGTTGGGAAACTTTTGGAGGCACCAAAGACGCCGCACGTTACTCTTCCCTCGATCAGGTCAACAAAGAGAATGTCAAAAATCTGGAAGTAGCATGGACCTATAATACCTCAGATTCAACAGCCCGGTCTCAAATCCAATGCCAGCCAATTGTAGCGAATGGAATTCTTTACGCAACTAGTCCGCAATTGAATGTTTTTGCCTTGGATGCCGCCTCAGGTAAATTACTTTGGAGGTTCAATCCCTATCAGTTGCTAGGAGGCGAAAATTCTTGGGCCGGAACCAACAGAGGCGTGACCTATTGGGAAGAAGGTGAAGACCGGCGAATTATTTTTTCTGCGGGTAATTGGCTGATGGCTCTGAATGCCGATGACGGAAGACCAATCCCCACTTTTGGAGAAGGTGGAAAAGTGGATTTACAAAAGGAGTTAGACACAGATTTGGAAGAATTCCTGATTGTTTCCAATACGCCTGGAGTCGTATATAAAGACAAATTGATCTTGGGCATGCGGCTTTCGGAAGGATTGGATGCTGCACCCGGGCACATTCGCGCATACAACATCAAAACCGGAAAAAGAGAATGGATTTTCCATACCATCCCTCATCCAGGAGAATTTGGTAATGATACCTGGCAAGAAGAATACAGGGAGTTGATCGGTGGAGCCAACAACTGGGCGGGAATGAGTCTGGATGAAGAAAGAGGAATCGTCTATGTCCCAACAGGTTCAGCAACCTATGATTTTTGGGGAGGATACCGACACGGGCAAAACCTTTTTGCCAATTCGCTTGTCGCTTTGGATGCAAACACCGGACAGCGGATCTGGCATTTTCAGGCCGTTCACCATGACATTTGGGACCGGGATTTTCCTGCTAATCCTAACCTGATCCGAATCAAAAAAGACGGAAAGTGGACAGACGCTGTCGCACAAACTTCCAAACAGGGATATATCTACGCCTTTGACAGGATTACAGGCGATCCGATTTGGCCCATAGAGGAAAGAGAGGTTCCCCAATCTGAAATCCCCGGTGACAAAAGTTGGCCCACCCAACCGCATCCCACTTTGCCTGAACCTTATATGAGGATGGTATATGAGGAAAAAGATATCCTGAACCTTACCCCCGAGTGGGAACAGGATATCCGCAAAAAACTCGAAAATGTCAAATATGGTCACATGTGGCTACCGCCGAGCCAAGATCACGGCATTGTACTTTTTCCCGGAATGGACGGAGGCGCAGAATGGGGAGGCTCTTCTTTTGATCCATTTACCCAAACCATGTATATCAATGCAAATCAGATCCCTTGGGTGATCCGGATGACAGCAAATCCCAAATTTGAAAATGTAGGTCAAGGTATTTACGTAAACTATTGTGCCAACTGTCATGGGATGTCTCTTAAAGGAAATCCTCCGACTGTGCCCTCCATAGAAAACCTTAAGGACAAATTCTCCAAAGATTCACTTGCCAACTTGATCAGAAACGGAAAAGGAGCTATGCCGGCATTTGCCCATATTCAAGAAAGTGAAAGGAGATTATTGGTAGATTATCTATTAGGCTTAGAGCAATATGCTAATGCTGAAAAGAAAGAACTTGAAGGCGGAAAAGAAAGACTCAACCCTCAATACTATATGAATGGTTATTCAAGGCTTTTGACTGAGGACAGTTATCCCGGAATCAATCCACCTTGGGGTACACTTACGGCCATTGACATGAATACAGGAAGAATCAAATGGCAATCGGTCTTGGGTGAATTTGACGAACTGACAGCAAAAGGGATTCCACCTACCGGCACGGAAAATTACGGAGGACCCGTCACAACAGCAGGTGGACTGGTTTTCATCGCCGCGACCAAAGATGAGAAAATCAGGGCATTTGACAAGAATACCGGAGCAGTCCTTTGGGAAGCCAAACTCCCCGCTGCCGGACATGCAACTCCTGCAGTCTATATGAAAAACGGTAAACAATACATTGTCATTGCATGTGGCGGTGGAAAAGGAACAAAGTCAGGAGATGCTTATGTAGCATTTTCTTTGCCCAATACAAATCAACAATAATTAAAAGAAGCATACTCCTATGAAAATCGCAGTTTTAGGATCAGGGTTCATTGCAAGATTTTATGCCGAATCACTCCATTCCCAAAGGAGAAAGGATTATATCCATATGGTATACTCCCGAAACCTGTCCAATGCTGCGAAATTTGCAGTAGACTATCAGTTAAACCATTTTACCTTTGATATGTGGGAAGCTATTTCCCATCCCGAGACGGAAGTTGTACTGATTGCTTTGCCCAATCACCTTCATTTGGAAGCAGTCCTCGCATGTGCAAAGGCAAAAAAAGCCGTCTTGTGTACAAAACCTCTGGGAAGAAATGCCAAAGAAGCCAAGGAGATGTTGGATGCTGTGGAAGATGCAGGGATTTTTGCGGGGTATTTGGAAGACCTGTGCTACACACCAAAATTTCTCAAATCTGTAAAAAGTATCGAAGACGGTAACATAGGCAGGGTTCTCTGGACCAAATCAAGGGAGACCCATCCGGGACCTCACAGCGATTGGTTTTGGGATAAGGAAAAATCAGGAGGCGGTGCCATCATAGACCTTGGCTGTCATTGTGTAGAAATTAGCAGGAATTTTATAGGAAAAGAAATCAGACCACTCGAAGTAATGTGTTGGGCAGATACCCAAGTGCACCCGATAGAAGCGGAAGACCACGCCATCGGTTTGGTCAAATATAACAATGGTGCCATCGGCCAATTTGAAGTTAGCTGGACATTTAGAGGAGGAATGGATTTGAGGGATGAAGTGATGGGAACAGAAGGTACTATATGGCTCAACAGTTTTTTGCGGACAGGTTTTGAGATGTTTACCACCGGGAAGGGAAACAGCTATGTAGCTGAAAAAGCGGAGTCAAACTCAGGTTGGCTCTTTCCTGTCGGCGATGAAGCGCACGAACTTGGCTATCCCCATATGTTTACTGATATGTTTGATTCCATGGAAAAAGGAATTCCTCCAAGGGAGACTTTTTATGATGGGTACATTGTCAATGCCATTTTGGACGCTGCATTTCTTTCTGCCAAAACCAAAAAATGGGAAGCTGTAATTATTGAGGACTGGCGCGGAGAGCAAGCAAGTGCTATATCCGAAAAATTTCAGGATTTTGACGAGTATCATTTCCTGATCAAAAAAGAAATCCTCCCTTCAGGAGTCAGCAAACTGATTTTGAAACACAAAATAACCGGTGAGGTGACCCAAAGGGAGGAGTAATTTATTTTTTGCCTAATAGGGTTTTTACCCCTTCCAACAACTGCTTGAATCCTTCTTTGAAATGTTCTTTGGATTCAGAGATGTTAGGCTCAAATTCTTCTTTCTTTTCTTGGTACAATTGCTCAACTTTTTCTTTGCCTTTTTTGAACTCAGCTTCCAAAGTCGTCCTTTTTTCTTTCAGGTCATCAATCTTTTTTTCAATCTCAACTTTGGCCTCTCCGCCGGCTTGAGTTCCTTTTTCAATTAATTCCTCTATTTTAGTACCTATATCCCGAAGAATAGATTCTACTTCTTCAAATCCTGATTTTTTGGCTTCCATAATGGTGTTGTTTGATTAAATATAAAAAATACAATGGTCTCGAATATACTAACTAAGCTACAAACTACCAGCAAACTCAAGTATAATTTGTTTGAGATGACCGAGGCTCTTTTTCAGGATCTAGAAAAAATTTGCGGTCAACTGGCAATTGAAATCTATGAGGCAAATAAGGGGGAAACCCCCGTTCCCATCAAAGTGGAAAGGACAAATCCATTTGAATTTATATTCAGGATCGGAGGAGATGTGCTTATTTTCATCCTACAGAGCAATATCGTCAGGCTTCCTGACGAAAACTATCTCAGCAAATCAAAGTATTTGAAAGATGATGTGACACTAAGGTATTTTGGACAGATTCTCATTTATAATTTCTTGAGTGACACCGTTGATTTTGGCAGGCTTGAAGACCCCGGATACTTGATAGGCAGGGTACTTTTGAATCGGGAAAATAAATTCTTTTTAGAAGGAGACAGAAAGATCGTTTTCAATTTTCCCGAACTGAAGGAAAACATAGTTAGTCCTGAGAAAATGCGTGACTTTGTCGAACAACTCGTGGTTTCTGCATTGGAAAATGACCTCTTGGCGCCGTCATTTACTGATATCATGTTGATCACTTATCAGCAAAAAATCGAGCATACCTCAGGGTTGGGAAATCCTCAAAAAATAGGATTTGATTTCTTTGCCAAAAACAAAGACATTGGCTAATTATTCCTCGACAGCGTCCACCGAATGGGTCTGCTTTTCATAGAGTTCAGCATAAACTCCCTTGAGATTCAAAAGGTATTCATGAGACCCCTGCTCGACCATTTTCCCATCATCAAGCACAATGATTTTATCAGCCAGTTTAGCGGAAGAAACCCGATGAGAAATGATGATGGACGTTCTGTTTTCCATGATCTTTTTAAGTGAATTCAAAATCGCGTTTTCTGTTTTGGTGTCTACAGCCGAAAGACAGTCGTCAAGCAACAAAATGCTCGGTTCTTTTGCAATAGCTCTCGCGATAGAAACCCTTTGCTTTTGTCCACCTGAAAGCGTAATACCTCTTTCTCCTAGCTTGGTCTCGAATCCCTGCGGAAAATCGATGATATTGTCATATACATCAGCGTCTTTTGCGGCTTGTTCCACTTTGCCCTCAGCAATTGTATCCAGTCCAAATCCTATATTATTGGCAATGCTGTCACTAAAAAGAAAAACATCCTGCGGTACATAGCCAATCTGTCTTCTCAGGGATGCTACGTCATAGGTTTTGATGTCTTTTTTGTCTATCAAAATCTTGCCTTCAGTCACATCATACATTCTCATGAGGAGGTTGGCAATGGTAGATTTACCTGAACCTGTGGTACCTATGATAGCCAAGGATTCGCCTGAATCAATGGAAAAACTGACCTTATCCAAAGCTTTAATCCCAGAATCTGGGTAAACGAAGCTTACATTCTTGACTTCAATGTCGCCTTTGATTTCATCGATAAGGTAATCCGTGCTGAGGATGTCATTTTTTTCATCCATAAATTCATTGATCCTCGTCTGGGAGGCAGCCGCACGCTGGATGATACTCGTGACCCATCCCAAAGAGGTCACAGGCCATGTCAGGATATTGACATAAAGAATAAATTCAGCGATGACGCCGTAACCAATAGTCCCCTCAATAACCTGCATTCCTCCTACATAAACAGTGATCAAGGTACTGATTCCGATCAATCCCATAATCAAAGGAAAAAACAGAGAATTGACCAAGGCCAAATCGATGGACTTGTCCTTGTATTCTTCACTTGCTTTGGTAAATTGGGCAGTACTGTCCTCCTCCCTTACGAATGCTTTGATCACCCTGATTCCCGAAAATGCTTCCTGAACAAACGTACTCAGTCCAGAAAGGCTTCTTTGGATTCTTTCAGACCTTTCGTTGATGAGGTTGTTGACATAATATATACTGATAGAAAGGATCGGCAATGGCAACAAAGAATAGATGGTCAATTCTACATTGACCGTCAGCATATAGCCTATTACCATTGGAAATAAAAACAATAGGGTCATACCATACATGATAGCCGGACCAAGATACATCCTTACCCTGCTGACGTCTTCAGTGATCCTTGCCATCAGGTCACCGGTGCTGTTTTTGCGGTAAAAACTCAGCGGAAGCTTTTGGTAGTGTTCAAAGATTTCATTCTTCATATCATACTCGACGAGTCTCGACATGATGATGATTGTCTGACGGATCAGAAAAAGGAAAAAACCCCTTAAAAGCGCCATTACCAAAATCAAAACTCCAAAAATAAGGATGAAATTCATGAACTGACCCCGGGCAACAGAGGCCAATTCCCCATCTGCAAATACCCGATAAAAGGCAAAACTCTCCACCACATAATCTATGGCAATTCTTACAAGCTGGGCGGGAATAATTACAAAAACATTGGAAATGATGGTAAATAAAATTCCCATCAGGAGATATCCCTTATATTTTACAAAATATTTATTAAGGCGCCAAAGTGATTTCACGAAAGAAAAATTTTTAAAACTCTTGATTTGTTTTATAATACTCTTTTAATTGCGTTAGAAAACCTCATTCAAAATATATAATTTTGTCCCGCGTTTTCAAACACCAATCCCAAATATAACACAATATAAAATTCCAAGTTCAAATGCTAGAGATTAAAACTGAGGAAAAAGTGAGGGAAGGCTCCATATATGGACAGATCACCTCTCTCGGCCATGAGCAGCTAGTCGTATGCTACGACGAACCGACAGGCTTAAAAGCAATCATTGCCATACATAATACTGTATTGGGACCGGCACTCGGCGGCACAAGGATGTGGAATTATACTTCCGAGGCTGAAGCCATTACAGATGTCTTGCGCTTATCCAGAGGCATGACCTTCAAAGCGGCCATTTCAGGACTCAATATCGGCGGAGGCAAAGCGGTCTTGATCGGTGATCCAAAGTTGAAAAACGAAGCCTATCTCAGGAGATTCGGTAAGTTTATAAACAGCCTCGGAGGCAGATATATTACTGCGGAAGATGTCAATATGAAAACCAGCGATATGGAATATATCGCCATGGAGACTAAATATGTGACAGGTTTGCCTGAGGTTAGAGGTGGAGGTGGTGACCCATCACCCGTCACGGCATATGGCACATATTTGGGTATGAAGTCTGCTGCAAAAAAAGCTTACGGTTCAGACAGCCTTACAGGAAAAAAGATCATTGTTCAGGGAATTGGCCAGGTGGGCAAATACTTGGTAGAATACCTAGTCAAAGAAAATGCACATGTTTTCATCACAGATATTTTTGAAGACAGGCTAAAGCAAGTATCCAAAGATACCGGAGCTACAGTAGTGGACCCAAATGTGATTTATGATTTGGAAATGGACATATATGCCCCATGTGCCTTGGGAGCGACTGTCAATGACCAGACAATTGACAGGTTAAAATGCCAGGTAATTGCTGGTGCCGCCAACAACCAACTTCAGGACGAAGCTGTACATGGAAAAATGCTTTTGGAAAAAGGGATTACTTATGCACCGGATTTCTTGATCAATGCTGGCGGATTGATCAATGTCTATGCGGAATTTGTAGGAGGATACAACAGAGACCTCACCTATAAGCATGCAGAAAAAATCTATGATATCTGTACCTCCATTTTGGACAAATCAGAAAAAGAAAATATTCCATCACAACAGGCTGCAACAGAAATGGCTTGGAACAGGATTGAAGCCATCGGCAAAGTAAAATTGCCATATTGGTAAACTTCTATTAAAAGCCACCTGATTTTTCAAATTTTGAACTGAATCAGGTGGTTTTTTGTATTCTTGAAAGGTTTAAGTGCCATTCATTCCTTAACCTTCCCCAAATTGAATTATATTTACGTTCTTTTATTTCAGGTATGTTAAACAGACGAATACTTAGGGTCAAGGCTTTTCAAAACCTTTATGCCTACGAACAGTGCAGGGCTTCCAATTTCAATCTCGCAAAAGACCAAATCAAAGATGCCTTTTTGCCTGATCTTAACAGTATGGAAGTGCAGGACAAAAATTTACTTAAAAAAGAGTCCGCGATCAGCACAGAGATTTTTATCAACAACCTGAACAGCGACAAACTGACCTCAAAAAGCGATACCAATGAAAGAATTCTAAAAGAGGCAAGACGCGCCATCAACTTTTACCATTCTTCAAACAAAAAGGATTTCGATTTTTTGTCAAAAAACATGATCGCGTCGGCCGAGAGATTACCACAACTCTACCTGTATTCGATCGAACTTCTCCTTGCATTTACAGACCATGTTGCAAGTGAAGCTGAGAAGAAAAAGAAATATGCAACAGACAAAATACTACCTACTGAAGGTGATCTGAATTTTGCAAAAAATAAAATACTCCAAAAAATCAGAAATTCTGCCGAATATAAATCTGCCGTCACAAGACAGCATGTGGATATAGGTGAACTCGAATTGGAGATCAAAGAATGGTTTAGAGATTATATTAAGCCTCTGGAATCATATCAAAACTATATCAAAATCTCAGATCCGACTTTAGAGGATGATTTTGAGATAGCTGATGAGATTTTGAAGAAGGTAATTTTTAAAACAGATGCGGTTTTGAATTTCTTTTCAGAAAAAGATTTTAATTGGACGGAAAACAAGTCTATCGTAAGAAGCTTGGCATCAAAAGTGCTTAAAAACGTCAAAGATCACTACGATTCCGCCGGAGAAGTGCTTCCAGAAATCGCCATCAACTGGGAAGATGACAAGGAATTTTTCCAAAATATCTTTAACTTGACCGTCGAAAATGACGAAATCAATAAAGAATTAATATCCAAAAGAACACAAAACTGGGATATTGAAAGGGTAGCCCAAACGGATAAAATCATCATTTCGATGGCGCTTACAGAAATGAAAAATTTTCCGAGTATTCCCGTCAAAGTGAGTATCAACGAATACATTGACATTTCAAAAACCTACAGTACCCCAAAAAGCAAACAATTTGTAAACGGACTTTTGGACGTTTTGTCAAAGGAATTAACAGAATCCGGAGAAATCCGTAAGAGTGGAAGAGGATTATTGGACAACAAATAAAAATATCATAACAATGAGCAAAAATTCTAACGCATGGATTGCATTACTTGTCGGGACTGGCATTGGTGCAGCATTAGGGATTTTGTTTGCTCCCGATACAGGCAAAAACACGAGGGACAAACTTTCCTATCAGCTTTTTAAATACAAGGAAGAATTGGAAAAATTGATCAATGATTTGATTGATGGAAAAAATCTTCCGTTCAACGAAGCAAAATCAGAAGGAAACAAAGTAATTTCGGATGCTAAAAACAAAGCAGAGAATTTGCTCAGCGACGTCAATAAACTTATCGAACAAATCAACAGAGAAGCTAATTAACCCCTATTTATTATGAAATATTTCAGATTATCGGCCCTGACTCTTGCAGTAGCTTTGATGGCTGCAAGTTGCGAAACAAAAAAAGATGACCAATCAGACAAAATTGCTGCATTGGAAGAGAAACTGGCAAAACTTGAAGCAGCACAGCCTGCAGCTGTTCCTGCCAATGTCACCAATGTTGTCGATGCCGACCCTAGTTCTTTGGGACAGTTTGGTTTTTCTGAAATGGAATTTGATTTTGGTACCATCAGTGAAGGAAAAGTTGTGGAACATATTTTCAAATTCACCAATGAAGGCCAAGCACCTTTGGTGATTTCCAATATCACTGCTTCATGTGGCTGTACAAGCCCTGACTGGACCAAAACTCCAGTAAAACCTGGTGAAGAAGGATTTGTCAAAGTGGTATTTAACTCCACTGCTAAAACCGGAACTCAGGCTCCTACTGTTACCATTCAGGCCAATACCAACCCTAATGTGACAAGATTGAGATTAAAAGGAAATGTAACACCAAAGCTGGCTAGTGCCGGTCCTGCCCAATTGGGTCCAGTAAAAAAATAATTTATGAACAACCAGGTTTTATTGCAGTCGTTTTTGAGTTCTGAAATAATGGGTCAGGTATTTCTTTTCGGATCCATCATCCTTATCATGTATTTCTTCATGATCAGACCTCAGCAGAAAAAACAAAAAGAAACCAAAAACTTTCTTGAATCCATCAAGAAGGGAGATACCGCAGTCACAATCGGAGGAATCCATGGAAAAATATATTCCATTGAAGGTGATACGGTTACATTGGAATTGGATAAAGGAATGAAATTGAAGGTTGAAAAATCTGCCATCTCAGCTGATTTCACCAAAAAAGCAACAGGAACCAAATAAAATAAACTTGGCCAAGCTTAAGAAACTCCTTACCAACATTAATCCGCAAAAGATTGCAAACATGAAAGTGGCGGCCCTGTGTTTTCTCGCAGCCGCCACTTTTTGGCTTTTAAATGCACTCAACAAAGACAATTACAATACTGTCGTGGATTATCCCATCGAAATTGTTTTCGATGATACGGAGTTTATGCCTGTCGAAGAATTGCCAAAACGAATCAAAATCGAGATCAATGGAAATGGTTGGGATTTATTGAGGAAGTACTTCAAAATCAATGAAAGTCCATTTTTGATCGAAATCAATAACCCCTCCACAAAAAATTATATCCTGACATCCGAACTCAGGAGAACGCTTGCCGAAAACCTTACTCCTTCGGTTTTGGTATCGATGGTTACTGACACCATCAAATTCAATATTGATAAAATCGTCACAAGGAAAGTCAAAATTGAAATTGATACTACTTCGACTACCCTTGCCCAGAATTTCAGACTCGGAAGCTCCATTAATATAGATCCGCCTTTTGTTGATATCAAAGGCCCGACTTCTATCCTTCAGGAATTGGACGGGGTCTTGAAAGTGAATTTAGGGGAAGATAAAATCAATAAAGACTTCAACAAACTCATACCCCTGACTTTGCCTTCGGCGTATACTGATTTTTTAACTTTAGAGGATGAAAGTGTTCAGGTAAAATTTGAGGTTTTCCAAATGTTGGAAGGTAATAAGAGATTGAAAATTAAAATGCTCAATTTTCCAAAAAATGTCAGCCTTGCCCAAGAGCCCTCCAATATCATCATGTCATATTTCATTGATGAAAGAAAAGTGACAGAGCTCAGCGAGTATGAATTTGAAGCAATTCTAAATTACAATAACCGAGACAGGGAAGACAGTACCATTTTTGTGGAAGTTAAGCCGAAACCGGTATTTTTAGAAAAAATCAAGTTTGAACCTGAGGTTTTGAAACTGAAGTATGACAAACCATAAACCAATCTTGGTAGGGATCACAGGAGGAATCGGGTCAGGGAAATCCACTGTTGCCAGGATTTTTTCAATTTTGGGAATCCCTGTTTATTATGCCGATGACAGGGCAAAGTGGCTCATGGCCAATGATGAGGCTTTGAAAGAACAGATAAAAGATAACTTTGGACAAGAAAGTTATTCAGAAGCAGGAGTGCTCAACAGGGCATTTTTGGCTTCACAGGTTTTTTCGGATGAGGAAAAAGTAAAAATCATCAATGGGCTTGTCCATCCTGCCGTCAAAGCTGACTTTGAAAATTGGGCAAATGCCCAAACAGCCCCCTATGTACTCAAAGAGGCAGCTTTGCTTTTTGAAACCGGGTCGTACAAAGACCTTGACAAGGTCATCAATGTATCCTCACCGATCAGAATCCGTATTTCTAGGGTATTGATGAGGGACCCACACCGGAATGAAAAACAGGTAAACGATATTATTGACAAGCAGCTTCCTGATGAGGAAAAAAACAAATTGGCAGATTTCGTCATCAAAAATACTGATAACAAGCTACTGATTCCCCAAGTTATGGAAATCCACCATCAACTTTTGAATCTTTGATTTTTTAACAGATTCAGACAGACAACTGAATCTGATCGAGATAGAATTTCATGCGGGTATGTTGGTGGTCCAAAAAATCTATTTTGTCAATCTTATCCAATTTATGATTATAAAAAACCTCTATGTATTCATCTTCAAGTAGATAGAGATTTACTTTGTGCGTATAATATCGAATTCCCACTACAAATGTCCCTTCTGTATAAAGCATGTGGATCTTTTTGTGAAGCGGTAATATTTTGAAATCTTCTTTACTCATTTTTTAATCCTGCCAAATCCATTTCTGAAGCAATATAGCCAAAAGCCGACCAATATCCAGTTGCAAGGACATTTTCAAAAATGGATTTTGCTTTGGCGGTATCCTCTTTGGACAAGTAATAATTGCCCAATCCATATCCCTGTGTCACATATTGAAGCTTTTGATCTTCCGATTTTAAATCCTCCGTATCCATCAGCGCTTCCGGTTTCAGTTCTCCTTTATACATCAATATTCTTTTGAAATACGCATCATTTTCAATGATAGTCATCTTGGTATTTACAGCCCTGATCAGGCTTTGGGCCTCTTTGGTTTTTCCCATTTTGACCAAAGTCATGTAGTACCAATCCAATGTCGCTACAATCAGGTCATCGTTGTCAGATACTTCAAGACACTTTTGGTAAGCCTCCAAAGCTTTCTCCCAATCATTTTTCAGATAGTACGCCAATCCCAAATGGTACCAAACATTAAATTGTCCATTGGAAAGCGGGATGTTCTGGTTATTGGGCATCCCATCAGGTTCGATCTGTAGGGGAAGGTTTTCCATCAGTTCCGCTGCTTTCAAAAAATCAAGAATAGCACGGTCAAATTCCCTGATTGAAATAAACCTGTGTCCCCTATGCCGCAGTGGTTCAAAATTTTCAGGAAACTGTTTGGCTGCCTTGCTGAAAGTCCGGATGGCTAAGTCATACCTTCCGAGGTAGGCTTCTCTCCTACCGATCCAAATCAGATTTTCAAGACTTGGATCTTCGCCATACAGGTTTTCAGCTTCTTCAAGTTTCTCGATTTGCGCTTGCTGCAAAGCGGAATCGATGTCTGTGAAAAGCGAATCCCCCAGCAGGCCAATTGCCTGAAACACTTTTGTTTCAGGAGAAATTTCTTCTAAGTAAATAACTTTATTCTCCTTTTCCTTTTGGCTACAGGAAATGAAAAAAAGTGGCAAGATTCCGTAAAAAACGATTTTCTTTAACATATGAATCAAAATTTTAAGCTTGAAAAACCTTTGAAAGCAGGAAATAGGAATGTATTATTGAATTTAAAATATTTCGATTACAAATGAGTACAAATCCAAGAGAAAAATTAAGGTTCTTTTCACACCAAATATTGCCGTTACTTTTTTGTCTGCTACTTCTTGGAGCGTGCTCATCCAGTAAAAATCTCAGGAAACAGAATGTGAACAAGGTCATCGAAACGGCAAGAAGCTACCGTGGTACTCCTTACCGCTATGGAGGCACTACCAGGTCGGGGATGGATTGCTCGGCTTTGGTCTACCATTCTTTTTATAGTGTCGGCATTACCATGCCACGCAATTCGGCAGCTCAAAGCAAGGAGGGGAAAAAGGTTTCAGGGAAAAATTTCGAAAAAGGCGATGTCCTCTTTTTTGCTACAGGCAAGAAAAAAAACCAAGTGACCCATGCCGGGATTGTCACGGATACGTCAAAGGGGAACATCATTTTTATTCATTCCTCCACCTCGCTTGGCGTCACAGAAGACAATCTCAGCCAATCCTATTGGACTAAAGCGTTTTTATTTGGGAGGAGGATTTTTTAGGTTGTTTATTGAGTTAAATAGGTATTGATTGATTGTCTAGGATTACTGTGTTACCTGTACAAAGAAAAACACAGGCTCCATTTCTGAAACCTGTGGTAGACTACTAACTAATCGAAACATCCATTATCCTGCTTTTACCAATGCATACTCAAAAGATGGCTTTCCCCTTTCTCCATCTTTGGTCAGCGCTAAGAATCTTATTTTGTAATAGTTACCCTTGACATCTTTGAGAATATAATACCTGTCATTTCTGATGGAAGGTGCTGAAGTGGGTCCTCCGCCCGAGCGCCAACTTGACCCGATGGAAAGTCTATTTTCAGAATTCAGGGTCAGGTTGGAAAGGTTTTGTTCAGTGAAGTTTTCAAAACCAATTTCTGATTCCAAAACCTGGACTACACTGACGCCGCCATAGGAATTGTGGTAAACCAAATCCTGAAAGTAATAAGCTAAGGTACCATTTAAAGCTTGAGGGAAAGGAGTGGAAGAAGTGCCCGCAGTCCAGACAAAATCCCAATTTTGCTTTTCAGGCTCCACTGTCACTATTCCACTTTCAAAGGAAAAGTAAACTAGATTGAGACTTGGGTTTTTGGAAATCTCAATAGAAGAAAAATTGGCAGAAGAGATATCTGCATGTTGCAAAACATACTTTCCATCTTTTTCTAATATCCGAATTTTTTTCCAAGGCCTTACATCCGCTCCACTGCTTCCCCTGTTCAGAATATAAACTTTGTTTTCTGCATCAATCGAGGAGATGGCCTTGATGACAGGCGAAGAAAGAGGATTTTCCACATGGTCTACATAGAGTATACTATTCATATTGGTGAAAGTCAATTCAAGTTGACCTTCAGTCCTTAGCGGCTCTGCCTGTATTTCACCGACTGCATTGATATCAGAAGAGGTGGTTTCATATGCCATGGCACCGGTGGTTCCATTGATCAACACTTTGAAATCCGAACTTGTGTCAAAGGCCAAGTCCCAATTTTTTCTTGCTACGGCCAACTGTTCTTCGCTTCGAAGGCTGACAAACACCATATTGGGAAAAGTGGCGCCTCCGCCGTTGATCTCGATTAGACCTTCTTCAACAGCCGGAAGGTCGACAATAGGTTCTTCTTTAGGCTCGCAGGAAACTATACTTCCTGTCACCATTATCGCTGCTAAACTGCTGGCTAATGATTGTAATCTGCTCATATTAATTGTGATTTGAATTTGTTTATTGTGAAAATCTGTAAGTCAATCCTAAGAAGTAAGATCGCCCATAGCCGACAGGCCTTTGTGGGCCACCTCCATGACCACCACTTACACCTGACGTGCTTTGGATATCAGTAATATCCATGATGTTCCTTGCACCAAAATTGACTGAAAGGTCGTTTCCGATGGGCTTTCTAAATGTGAGGTCAATCCAATGAAACCCATCCAACTTGATTTCATTTGGAATTTGATTTCCGTTCAAATCAGTGGCCATCTCAAAGCCCGGTAAGGCCCCTGTCCATTTATAAAAAACATTGACATGGGTTTTGATCAAAGGAATCAAGTAAGAAACTGTCGTATTGACTTCTGTCGTAAAGAGCATCTCCGGAATGCCTGCCTGTTCTGCGGAAAGCTGGTTATATCTTCCTATCCTGGAAATACCCAATTCTCCGGAAAAGCTTCCAAAAGCAATTTTCTGATTGAGCATCAAACCGACGGTTCGAAATGACGCTATATTAAAGAGTGTGGTAATTCTTGGATCATTGGGATCTACACCAAAGGAAATTCTATCGGAAACCTCATTGTAAAAACCACTCAAAACTACCTTCTCGAAAATGCTTCCTGTTTCTTCCTTTTGGAAGTTAAGGGAACCGTTAAAGCTATGGGAGGTCTCAGCCTTTAGGCTTGGGTTTCCAATGATTGAATGGCTAGCGTCAAAGAAATCAAAATACAATTCTCTAATAGATGGTGCCCTGAAACCTCTTGCATAGGCCAACCTTAGATCCCAACTTTGAGAAAGTACAAATTTCGAATTGATTGATGGGATTACAGGAGGTGCTTGGTAGGCCGAATTATAAGCTTTTCTCAATCCAGGTCTGAATTTGATTTTGTCGGTAGGAGACCATTCCCCTGTCAGGAACGCTGCATAATCTTGGATACCTTCATTCTCACTGATTCTTTCACCCGAACCTCTTTCGGTATTGATATCTATTCCTGGCTGAAGATTGAGTTTTGGGGAAATCAGCAAAAGACCCAAAACCCGCCAAGTAAACCCTGAGTAGGAAATCGCAGCCTGAGAATCGGGTGCAGCTGAGAGATTGGATTGATTAGTCCGGACATTGGTGACCCAAGTCTCCGTCCTTCGTCCATAATCTGTGTATGCCCCTTGCCAAGAAAGTTTGAAAGTCGGTGACAAATCCCATTTCCCATTGAGCCGGTGCATCCACCTCGTGGTTATGAAATTTCTGTCGATCACCTCCAGCCTGTTTTCCGGACCATAAGAAGTGATGGTTTCGCTCAATATGTCCAAGGCATAATCTATGTCAAAACCTTTGAAGCTTGTGCCAACAAAGAAATTTCCCATATCCTGATCTCTTGGTAGCCATTCAAATTGCCTTCCTGTGTACTTACCTTTCCAACCACCGAATCTGTTTTGGGTAAATCCCCCACCGATTTTCCATGGTTTTTTAAAAGTATAGCTCCCTGAAATGTTTCGGATGTGGTTACCATTTCCTGCCAAAGGGCTGTAGGATTCTCCCACTGTCTCTTCCTGAACCCTTGCCTGAATAGAAAAACCTGATACTTGCTTGGGGTTTTTGGTGATGATATTGATCACACCTGCCAAAGCATCTGCGCCGTACACCACAGACATGGGGCCTTCAATGATTTCTATTTTTTCGATGGTATTGATGTCAATTTGATTGATATTGACTTCATTGGAAACTCCCTGTCTACCGACCATTGGTACCCCGTCAATCAGGATTTTTACATTCTGTCCTGACATTCCCATCATTTCAAGGTTGCTGGTGCCGAGTGCATTGTCTTGGGAAAACCGGATTCCCAGTTCAGTATTGAGTACTTCCTGAAGATTATTGGCCGCCCGGTTTTGAATAGTAAGCTTTTCGATGGACCTGACTTGGTAGACGGAATTTTTGACAGATTCCATATTGATATTTCCTGTTACCACGACTTCATTGAGTTCAGATACTGCCTCTTTCAATTCAATCCTAATGGTAGCTTCGTTTTGGTTTAGACTATAAATCACCGGATCAAACCCTACAGCAGAGATTTTGATGTTCTGATTTTGGGAATGAGGTTCAAATGAAAAAGCTCCCTCAGCATTGGCAATTGTCCCTTTCCCATCGGAAAAAAGCACAGATGCAAAAGGAACCGGCCTACCCTTTTGATCTACAACAAAGCCTTTGATCTCCTTACCTGCCAACACATGATGAAAAGAAAAGAGTAGGGCAAACAGTAGAATCCGGTTCTTAATTTTATTTAGATTAATTCTATTCATTAGAGGAAAATTTTTTAGGCGGGTAGAATTCCCCACCCAAGAGGTTTTATAAGCAATCAATAAGCTGCTTCCAAGCATCCAACTGTGGGATTCCCGGCTTTCTCAATCCAAAAAACTGAGCGATCATTTCACCTTCTTTGTCAAATAGCTCCAAAGATGAAACCAATCCATCCGAGGTGTTTTTGTGCACTACATAGGCAGATTCAATGATTTCTTCATTGAGGTGCATATTGAAATCAGGATCCATCACGTTGAGCCAATTACCCATCTGACGGATAGTCCTCACCTTCCCCTGATGGATCTGGATATTGCCTTTATTGCCTGCGAAAATCATGATCGGCATTTTTTCTGCCGAAGCAGTTTCTACTATTTTCCTCGCAGAAAGCCTGTCCACTTCGTAGGCCCATTTGTCATTGATCCACTTCACGGCATCAAGTCGATGGACATTGTACTTTCTCAGCATACTAAAAAAATCATGGGTATCTTTCATGTTTTCCCAGTCATAGGTAAAAGCTTCCATATCAATTTTTTTGGCGAATTCAGGTTTGGGATAAGCTTCCAATTCCAATTCCATACTTTGGTCTTCACTTTTGAAATCAACCTGGATTTGATCATAAGCGTCGAGATTACTTTTTTCCTGCAAGAAAATTTTCAATACAGCATCTCCTGCTTTGTCAAAAAACTGAAAGCTTCTCATGGTTCCCCTTGGGGTATGATTGGTCACTGCAAATCCAAATTTCCATGCACTGAAAAAGATCCGCTGCTCGATCGGTCCAATCACAGTCGCCATCTGATTTGGAACATTACCCATGATGTCGATTTTTTGGAAATTGCCTTTGTGTTCAAGAACACATCCCTCATTTCTTGTCAAAGACATAACTTTGCCTAGTCCTTTACAGGCAAGAATCAGCTCTGTCCAATCGGATTTCAACCTGACAGTATCTGGCCCTATTGTAGAAGCAAGCAATTCCGCTTCAGAAACACCAAGTTGGGAGGCTGCGTCTCTAATTCTCAAATGAGGTTGGTTTTTTTTCAGGTCTTCCCAAGCTTCTTTCAAAGAAGCTACTGAGGAAAATTGCATGGTGGATTCCATAGTTTATGCAAGTTTGATTTCTAAATGATTTTGAATGAATGGGATACTTTGGACGATGATGTGTCCGTCCTCAATGTCAGGAAACACCTGAATAGGATGCTCAAATACTTCCTCTAGATTTTTGGAAGTCATCACTTCCCGTACCGAACCTTGGTGAATGATAATTCCTTTTTTGAGCAGAATGACTTTATCTGCATAGTTTGCAGCGAGGTTGAGGTCATGGAGAATTGCGAGTACTCCGATGTTTCTTTTTTTGATTTTGTGGATGATCCTCAATACATGGTGCTGTAATGCTATATCCATGCTCGATGTAGGTTCGTCCAATAGCAGGTACCTTGAAAAAGGCTTCTTGTCCCAGATCTGAGTCAAAACTCTAGCGAGCTGCACCCTTTGTTTTTCACCTCCCGAAAGATCTCCGTAGAGTTTTTCCTTCAGGTGCAAGGTTTGGGTTTCTTCCATCACTTCTTCGACGAGGTCAGGCCGATAAGAATTCCCGCTCGCCAATAAGCCCAATTCGACAACTTCCAAGGCTTTGAATGGAAAAGATAAAGAGCTGTGCTGAGGCATCACTGCCCGGACAAGGGCTAGGTTTTTTGCAGAAAAACCACTGATCGGAAAACCGTTATATACCACTTTACCATATTTGCAGGGAATCTCCCCAGCCAATACTTTAAACAATGTGGATTTACCTGCTCCATTTGGACCGAGGATAACTGTGAGTTCCCCCGGTGCAAGCGAAATACTTGCCTTGTTTATGATCGGCATGCTGCGGATGCAGAAATGGATGTCTTGGGCTTGTAACATATCAGGATCTTATTTTTTTAACATTGATAATGAGCCAGATAAAAAATGGGGCACCGATGATGGCTGTGATGATTCCGATGGGCATCTCTGAAGGCATGACTATGGTTCGCGCCAATAAATCCGCGAAAGTCAATAAAAATGCTCCGAGCAGTAAAGATCCTGGAAGTACCAACCTATGGTCGGCACCAAACATCATTCTGATGAGATGGGGAACAATCAGTCCGACAAATCCAATTGTTCCCGTAAAGGCGACAGCTGTTCCTACGATCATCACACTCGAAAAGAGCAGGATATATTTCACTTTTTGGACATCTACCCCCATGTGAAAAGCTTCATTTTCGCCGATTGAAAGAGCATTGAGGTTTTTGAACTGAGAAAGGACCAACATGACTGGACCGGAAATCAGCAAGAAGGAAATCCCAACTTTGCTCCAATTGGCTCCACCTACATCTCCCAAGCTCCAAAATGTAAAATTCCTCAATGCCGCATCATCGGCATAGAAAATCACCAAACCTATCAGTGCCCCCGATAGTGCATTCAAGGCAACACCTGCGAGAATCAATAAAGAAATGTCTGTCTTACCAGTCGTACTCCCCATTTTATACACCAACAGAGTATTGATCAGGCCTCCAAGGAAAGCAAAAAGTGGTAAGCCAATTCCCCCGAAATAACCTAAAAATGGAAGGCTACTGCCAAACACAATAAATACTACCGCAAACAATGCCCCTCCACTACTGATTCCAATCAAGCCAGGCTCGACCAAAGGGTTTCTGAACAATCCCTGCAAAGCAGCCCCGGTCACTCCTAACCCTCCTCCAACCAAAATCGCCATCATTATTCTTGGAAGGCGAATTTGAAGGAGCACATTGTATTCTTGTTGGCTATAATCAATAAATCCTAATCCCAAGGTATCTGCCAAAATCCCTAAAACATGGCTTATTGGAATATGGAATGCACCTATCGACAAGGACAAAACAGACACTGATGCCAAAGCGATACCCATCAATCCAAGGACTAGATTTTGGTATTTTGTTTTGCGGTATGTGAGTGTCTGTATCAATGCCACTTATTTTCTGACAGCTTTTGCGAGTTCCAAAGCGGCTTTTCCTACTCTTGGGCCAAAACCGGAAAGGTATTGGCCATCCATAGAAATAATTTGATTCTTCCTGAAGGCGGAGGTGTTTTCAATTCCTCTGATATTCTTCACCCCATCCATACCTCCGATAGATTGGATTCCTGATTCAAAAAAGAGGAGGAAATCAGGATTCATAGCCACCAAAGCCTCTGGAGTAAGGGGAATAAATTCTTTAAAACCTTTTCCGACATAATTTATCCCTGCCATATTACCCATTGACTCAGCAAAAGTCTCTTCGCCTGCCACAAAGACCATTTCCATTCCTCTTGCCATGACAAATGCCATGCTTGGTTTGGAAGTTTGGGATTGAAGGTAATTCCCTAATTCTTTCATATCAGCTTCAATTGAAGCCTTTATTTCATTTCCTTTTTCAGGAACTTCAAGGAAGTCGGCGATTTCAGTCACAATTTTATAGGTTCCAGAAATATCCTTGGGTTTTTCAAAAAACCGGATTTGAAGCCCTGCAGCTATCAATTGATTGACTACGTCCGGAGACATATAACCTTCCTCTGCTAATATCAAGTCCGGACCCAATGCCAAAATCCCTTCCGCTTTGATTTGATTGCGGTAACCTATTGAGGGCAAAGCCTGCATTTTGGCCGGATAGGTAGAAGTAATATCAGTGGCTATAATATCATCACCGAAACCCAATTCATTGACCACTTCTGTAACGGTACCTCCTGCAGTGATTATTTTATATTCTTTTGTCACTGCTTCAGGCCTTTTTTCAGAACATCCGAAGAGTATTATTCCAAAAAGGAAAAGACTTATTTTTCTTGTCATTATTTAGATTAATTTAAAATAACATGACAAATATCAGTCTATTTGGATTTAATCCAAATTAATTTTGATTGATAATTTCTATTAAAAACTGAAAACTATTATCCCATTAATAGATTGGTGATTTGATAGTCCCCCTCTATTGGTCCGTCAGTTCAGAAAAAATACCTTTCAATAGGAATCTCTAAGAGTCAAAAATTGAGCGTCTTACTTTTTTTGGATTTTTATCTCAAAAAGAATAGGGTTTCACTAAGCTCCTTTTCAAAAAATCAAATTGGCTTTTAAATGGTACAAAACAATATGGATTATATTTCCAAACATCCTTTGGTATTAAGCTTTTATAATTAATTTTGCATTCGAATTTTAAAAGCATCAATCCTTTTTACATCAAAATAAAAAATGGCAAATATTGGTAAGATAACTCAGGTAATCGGCCCGGTGGTGGACGTCTCCTTCGCAGGAGGAAAATTACCAAAGATTCTGAACGCCCTTTCCATTACCAAAGAAGACGGTTTGGTAGTCGTATTGGAAGTTCAGCAGCACCTAGGTGAAGACAGAGTCAGGACCATTGCGATGGACGCGACTGAAGGTATGGTTAGAGGTCAGGAAGTTACCGATTTGGAAGGTCCTATTTCTGTTCCTACTGGTGAAGCTATCAAAGGCAGATTGTTCAATGTAATTGGACAGGCTATCGATGGTCTTCCTGAAGTGAAGTCAACCAAAAGAATGTCAATCCACCGCTCTGCCCCAAGGTTTGAAGACCTTTCCACAGCGACTGAGATCCTTTACACAGGAATCAAAGTATTGGATTTGGTTTGCCCTTATGCAAAAGGTGGTAAAATCGGTCTTTTTGGAGGTGCAGGAGTTGGAAAAACAGTATTGATCCAGGAATTGATCAACAACATTGCAAAAGCATATTCAGGTCTTTCAGTATTTGCGGGTGTCGGAGAAAGAACCCGTGAAGGAAATGACCTTTTGAGAGAAATGATCGAATCAGGCATTGTGACTTATGGTGATGATTTCCTTCATTCACTAGAAACTGAAGGTGGTTGGGATCTTTCCAAAGTAGACATGAAAAAATTGGAAGAATCCAAAGCTACTTTCGTGTTTGGTCAGATGAACGAGCCTCCTGGAGCCCGTGCAAGGGTTGCCTTGACAGGTTTGACATTGGCAGAATATTATAGAGATGGTGATGGTGAAGGTTCAGGAAGAGATATCCTTTTCTTCATTGACAACATCTTCAGATTTACCCAGGCAGGTTCAGAAGTATCAGCCCTTTTGGGAAGGATGCCATCTGCGGTAGGTTACCAACCTACATTGGCTACTGAAATGGGTCAGATGCAGGAAAGAATTACCTCCACCAAGAATGGTTCAATCACATCGGTACAGGCCGTTTACGTACCTGCCGATGACTTGACGGACCCTGCACCGGCGACTACTTTCGCGCACTTGGATGCTACTACCGTACTTTCCCGGAAAATCGCCGAATTGGGTATCTATCCTGCTGTGGATCCATTGGATTCTACTTCCAGGATTTTGAATCCATTGGTATTGGGAGATGAGCATTATGGTTGTGCCCAAAGAGTAAAAGAGATCCTTCAGAGATACAAAGAACTTCAGGATATCATTGCCATCTTGGGTATGGAAGAACTTTCTGACGAGGACAAATTAGTCGTACACAGAGCAAGAAGGGTTCAACGTTTCCTTTCCCAGCCGTTCTTTGTTGCTGAAGCATTCACCGGTTTGAAAGGTGTGCTTGTGGATATCAAAGATACCATCAGAGGATTCAACATGATCATCGATGGAGAATTGGATCATTTGCCGGAAGCTTCCTTCAACTTGGTAGGATCTATTGAAGATGCGATTGCCAAAGGTGAGAAGATGCTTGCTGAAGTAATGTAATTTTCATTCCGATCCATCGGACATATAAGGTTTTAAACGCATCATGATACAATTGACAATCATAACACCGGACCTAAAAGTATTTGAAGGTGAAGTTTCGGAGGCTACTTTTCCGGGGGCCAACGGTTCTTTTCAGGTATTGAACAACCACGCGGCGATTGTTTCCGCATTGGGAAAAGGAACGGTATCCTATACCACCAAAGCAGGGAAAAAAAGCCATATCATCGACGGTGGTGTGGTGGAAGTCAAAGACAATAAAATTGTCCTCCTTGCTGAGAAAGTTATTGATTAATATTAACCTAAATAGAAACAAAACCCGACTGAAAAGCCGGGTTTTGTTTTTTAAAGCCAATTCTGAAAATCATTTGATAATTGAAGCCAGAAGATCAATGGAAATATTTTGGTATTGGTAAATTATTATCCTACTTTTGCAACCCTGAAAGGAGGTGTATACATATGATCATTGTCAACGTAAAAGAGAACGAATCAATCGAGAAGGCGCTAAAGCGTTTCAAAAAGAAATTTGATAAAACAGGTGCCGTAAGAGAGCTCAGAGCGAGACAGCACTTTGTAAAGCCATCTGTAAAAAACAGAGAACAAGTTATCAAAGCAGCATACAAGCAAAAAATGCAAGAGGCAGAAATGAAGTAATTCATTCCAACTTTTGAAATAAAACAAAAAGCGCATCTACGAAAGTGGATGCGCTTTTTTCTTGCTTAGTTTTAGGCAATTTTTTAAACCCCTGAATGAGATAGCTCAAAGCCTTAATTTTTTTTCGCAAATCTTATTCATTTTATCCTAATTAAAAATTCTAATTCAATGATCCTTAATTGATTCATTTCTTGGGGATTTTATGCTAACTTCATTCAAACATCTTTCTCGCTTCAATGACCGATTCCTTTATCAACTATTTAGAATTCGAAAAAAGGGCAAGCCGACATACTGTCTTGGCTTACAGAAAGGACCTAGAGCAATTCAGTGAATTTTGTTTAGTCTCCTTCGAGAAAGAAGACATCAGCAACGCAGATCATCCTGAAATACGTGCGTGGATCATCGACCTCGTCGATCAGGGACTGAGTTCAACCTCAATAAATAGAAAAATCGCAACCCTCCGATCATTTTATAAATTCTTAATGCGCTCGGGAGAAATCACCAAAGACCCGACCTATAAACTCCGTGCACTGAAGACGCCAAAGCGATTGCCGGAATTTGTGCAGGAAGATGCTATCGACAAAGTCTTGGATGAGTTGCAGTTCAAGCCCGATTTTGATGGACAGCGTGACAAGATGGTCATGGAGTTTCTTTATCTCACCGGGGTACGATTATCCGAATTATTGGAACTCAGGTGGAAAGACATTGATTTGGCGGGGGAAGGAGTGAAAGTTCTCGGAAAGCGGAAGAAAGAAAGAATAATTCCGATCACAAAAGGCCTCAAAAAGAATATTGTTTCGTACAGAAAAGTATTTGAAGAAAGGTTTTCAAATCTACAAGATAGTGACTATTTTATCGTTATAAACCACAAGGAACAGGCTTACCCGATGAAGATTTACCGCATTGTGAGAGAACATTTAGACCTTTTTGCTCAGACTACCAAAAGAAGTCCACATCTCTTGAGGCACACATTTGCAACACATTTACTCAACAAAGGAGCTGATCTCAATGCTGTCAAAGACCTTCTTGGACATGCAAACCTTGCTGCTACGCAGGTCTATACACACAATTCTATGGAAAAACTTAAGGCTGTGTTTGAACAGGCACATCCGAAAGCTTAATATAAGTTTAACTTTAAACCATTTACATTATGAAACTTCAAATGCATTCCATCCATTTCGATGCTGACCAAAAGCTTATCGATTTTATCCAGAAAAAAGCCGATAAACTTGACACCTATTTTGATCGAATAATCGACGGTGAAGTTTTTATGAGACTTGATAACCATGAAAAAAAAGAAAATAAAATTGTTGAAATTAAAATGAATGTTCCGGGAAAAACTCTTTTTTCAAAGCATCAAAGCGAATCATTTGAGGCCGCAACAGATGAAGCCATTGAGGGCCTCCGCAGACAACTCAAAAAATTCAAAGAAAAAGTCGTCTTAGCCAACCAATAAGCAATGAGATCCTCGCCGAAAGCGGGGATTTTATTTTTCAATAGTTTTTTGTCTTTCAGCTTTTTACTTTCAGAGCGGCATTTAGAACCCCCGTATGGGTTTATGGAAACAAAAGATTGAATCCAATTCCTGCCAAAACCCCCAAAGCTATTATCAGAGGTGACGAAATTTTTGTAAAATTCAATAAAAGATAGGTACCCAAAATCGCTGCGATATTAAAAAAATCAGGATCTAATGGCTCAAAAAGCAAATAAGCTGCAGCAATCAACATCCCACAACTGACTGCATTGATACCTTCCAAAGCGGCACGGACAGGACGGAATTTTTTCAACTTGTCCCAAAATTTGATGACGAAGAAAATAAGAAATGTACCTGGAAGGAAAATGCCTGCGGAGGCAATAAATCCTCCTGTCAACAATCCCAACACACCTTGGTCCCGCATAGACAATGCGCCCACATAGGCACTGATACTGAAAGTAGGACCGGGAATACCCTGCGATAAGGCATAGCCTGTCAAAAACTCCTGTGAGGTAAGGAATTTTTTAAACTCCACAAATTCCGTGAACAAATAAGGAACCAAGACCTGCCCTCCTCCAAAGATCAAACTTCCGTTTCTATAAAAATTCTCAAACAGAAGCACCGCCTGATTTTTTGTCAAAGCACCCAGAATAGCTGCAAAAACTAGGATCCCTCCCCATAAGTAGAAATTGGCCCAATCAATGACAAGCTTTTTGTCACCCTCTTCTTTGGGTTCATTTCTGTACTTCAAGGAAGTGGTCACCCCTCCTACGAGAAGCAACAAAGGAAAAAGAAAAGGGGAATTATAGAAAAAGGAAATGAAAGTCGAAAACATCATCAGGACAGATGCCTCGGTGGTTTTGACCATTTTGAAAATCGTCTTTTGGGCAGCATAGATAATAAATCCGATGGCCATAGGCTGAATGAATTTTGCAAAACTCAATGCCCCGGGCGTATTTTCCTGTAAAAAATCAATCAAGAAAGCCGCTACAATCATCAGAAGGGTAGCAGGCAAAATCCAGACAAAAAGAGAAAGATAGGCGAGATTTGGCCCGCCTACTCTATATCCTATTGCAGAGATGGTCTGAGTGGAAGTTGGACCAGGAAGGATTTGGCAAAGTGCATTCAATTCCCAAAGTTCCTGTTCTTTGATGTATCCCCGCCTAGTCACCATGGTATCCAAAACCATGGCAAGGAAGACCTGAGGTCCCCCAAAAGCCGTCAGAGACAGTAATAAAACATCTTTGAGATAAAGGTAATACCTGACCTTCCTGACAGACACGGCTTATTTCTTTAAACCGAGTTCACGGAGCCTTTCTTCCAAAAACTCCCCGGCGGTAGCATCTTCAAATTGCTTGGGATGATCGACATCCACACAACTGTCAAGACAAGTCAGGTCCATTTCGGATCTCGGATGCATAAAGAAAGGAATGGAATACCTGCTGGTATGCATCATTTCGCGAGGTGGATTCACTACACGGTGGATGGTTGATTTCAATTTTTTATTGGTCAATCTCTCCAGCATATCGCCCACATTGACGACCAATTGGTCTGGAAGTGCGGTGATGGGAATCCACTTGCCGTCTTTTCTCAAAACCTGCAAGCCATCAGCACTTGCCCCCATGAGCAAAGTGATCAGGTTGATATCACCATGTTCGGCAGCACGCACTGCGTCTGCCGGCACATCATCCGGATTTTCGATAGGGAAATAATGGATTTGTCTCAAGATGGAATTTCCGAAAGCAACCTTATCTTCAAAGTAATTTTCCTCAAGATCAAGGTAAAGCGCAATCGCTTTGAGCATGTTTTTTCCCGCCGCTTCCAAAGTTCTATACACTTCATTTGCGATTTCTTTAAATTCAGGCACTTCAGAAGGCCAGATATTATCAGGATATTCTTTTTTTGTCTCATCGCTGTCAGGGATGCTGTCCAACTCCTGACCCACATGATAAAACTCTTTTAGGTCACCGGTATTTCTTCCCTTCGCATGTTCTTTTCCTTTGCCGGTATATCCTCTCTGAAAACCTATTTCAGGCTTTTCGTACTTAGACTTGACGTCATCAGGCAATGAAAAAAACTTCTTGATCACAGCATAAAGCTTGTCCTGTAACTCTTTGTCGAGCCCATGATTCTTGATCGCAACGAATCCGATATTATTGTATGCTTCACCCAACTTTTGAACAAATGCCTGCTTTTTGTCAGAACTCCCAGATGTGAAATCCGCTAGGTCTAAAGAGGGGATTTCATTGTATAAAATATCTTTCATCTTCAAAACTTTGATTTTTATTATTCAGCAATATATCCCAAATTTAGATAATTTCGCTTCCAGACCTTCATCACTATGAAAAAATCAATACCATATTTTTGTTTCCTATTCCTGATTTTGGTATCTGCATCCTGTAGTTTGAAAGAAAAAAGAGAGGAGAAAATCTTCGAAATGACAGGGGCAGACAGTCTGGAAGTAGAAAAAAAAGAGGTGAGTTTCTATTTCTATGAGGAGGAAAAAGAATATCCGGACGCCATCATCGAAATGTATGCCCCACTAAGCAACCAAAAATTCAGCCCGGGTAGGATTCCCTTTGAGTTCAATATCAAAAATTATCCTTTTGGTGAGGAAATAGATGGTTTTAAATTAAATACAATACTGAATTCAGGAGATCCTGTAGGCCACAATTCACCGATTTTCCAACAAGAACTGAATGAAGGCACATATAGAATCGTCGCATATTTGGTAGACAGTCAGGGTTTGGCACTCAAAGAATTTGGAAATTATGTGGACCGGGAGTTTATGGTAGGCAATACACGTCCATTTCCATATTCTGCAGAACCCTACCTCGCCTTAAATCTGCCAATCAACGGGCAGGCTTATTTGGAGGGGGAAGAAGTAACCATAGATTTTTTAGTCATCGGAGGTGATATGCTCCTGGATAACTTACAGGTGGAAATCAAGGTGGGTGATTTCCATTATGATATTACCGAAATCAATCCTGTCAGGATTTCAAATCTTCCAAAGGGTGAGCACCTCATCCAATTGAACCTTTCATACCAGGATGGAAAGCAGTTGGCAGGACCATTTTCAAGTGCTCAAAAATCGATCACAGTCCAATAAACTACTTGGAGATATGTAGTTCTTTCCCAAGTGGATTTGGGGAACATCCTTATCTTTGCTCCAGCAACAGATCATATTATCATACACCATGCTACTCGTAAATACAATCAGGGATAACTTTGAAATCACCTTGGCGGGATTACAAAAACGTAATTTCCACAACGCTGAGGATGTTTTGATCCAGGTTTTGGACTTGGACAATAAAAGAAAAGAGACACAATCCCAAAGGGATTCACTACAGGCAGAATCGAATAACTATTCAAAAGAAATAGGTATTTTGATGAGAGAGGGGAAAAAAGAGGAAGCCGAAAAAATCAAGACTTTTACTTCGGAAATTAAGGAGAAGGTAAAATCCTTGGAGGATATTTTTTCCCAAACTGAAGAAGAACTCAAGCAGATTTTGTACACCATTCCCAATATTCCCCACTTTTCGGTACCCAAAGGAAAATCTGCTGAGGATAATGAGATCGTGCTTTCGAATGGGGAAATACCTGCTTTGCCAAACAACAAACAGCCACATTGGGAGCTGATCAAAAAATATGACATCATCGATTTTGAGCTTGGAACCAAAATAGCAGGTGCCGGATTCCCTGTTTACAAAGGAAAAGGTGCAAGATTGCAACGTGCACTGATCAACTTCTTTTTGGATGAGGCATTGAAAGCAGGTTATCTGGAAATCCAGCCTCCGATTTTGGTCAATGAAGATTCAGGTTATGGCACTGGGCAATTACCCGACAAAGAGGGCCAAATGTATGAGGCTACAGTGGACAGGCTTTTCCTTATCCCAACGGCAGAGGTTCCAATTACAAATATTTATAGAGATGTAATTTTGAATGAGTCAGATTTTCCTATCAAAAATGTGGGCTATACTCCCTGCTTTAGAAGAGAAGCGGGAAGTTGGGGCGCACATGTAAGGGGATTAAATAGACTCCATCAGTTTGACAAAGTGGAAATCGTCCATCTTTCACATCCTGACCATTCTTATGAGGCTTTGGAAGAAATGAGTTTATATGTACAGGGATTGCTGCAAAAACTGGAATTGCCTTATCGGGTTTTGAGACTTTGCGGAGGAGATATGGGCTTTACCTCTTCCCTTACTTATGATATGGAGGTGTTCTCTGCTGCGCAGGAAAGGTGGCTTGAGGTCAGTTCAGTCAGCAACTTTGAGTCCTTTCAAGCAAACAGGTTAAAACTCCGTTTTAAAACTGAGGACAAAAAAACCCAATTGGCCCATACCTTAAATGGAAGTGCATTGGCATTGCCTAGAATCGTAGCCTCAATCTTGGAAAACAACCAAACTGAAACCGGAATCAAGATGCCAAAAGTATTGGTTCCCTATCTTGGATTTGATACCATTGGATAATAAATCCTTATACAATCCCAAAGTCAAAAAACTTTGGGATTTTTTTTCAAACAAAACTTTCTAGGTCAATGAAATATCTATTCATCATATATCTTCTTCTTTTCCCATTGCAGATTTTTTGCCAATCAGAAAAAGAAGAAAAGGAGGATATTGCTGCCACTGTGCAACTGTATTTTGATGGGATGATCCAAAGGGACAAGGGGAAACTTGAACAAGCTTTCCTTCCTGATGCAAGGTTGATCGGATACCGGGGAGAGAACCTGACCATTACTTCATTTGAGGATTGGGCCAACGGTACAGCAAATGGCGAAAAAAGAGACCCTTCAAAATTTGAAAACAGGCTTTTGGAAATCGAAATCAAAGGGAATACTGCTTTGGCCAAAACAGAGTTATTTTGGCCGGGCATTTACTACTACGATTATTTGACCCTTATCAAAATAGAAGGTAAATGGAAAATCGTCCATAAGACTTGGTATGAAGAAAAAAGATGAATAAAAGGAAATGGATAATTTGGTTAATAGGTTAAAACTGTTGCTGATAAGCGGACACTTCAAATCCTAACAGCATCACTTTCACTCAATAAGCCAACAAAAAAGCCTGTAAAAGTTAATGACTTTTACAGGCTTTATTTCAAAATGGGATATGATCACTTTTTAAGAACTTTGATATGCTCGATTTTTTGACCCCATTTTACTTCAATGACAAAGACTCCTTTTGGAATTCTTCCTACCATTTGGGAGATAGCTTCGTTCATTTCATTCTCGGAATTGACAGAGAGTTCTCCTGATATTGATGTTGGGTGGATGATCCTGAAGGTAATTGGTTCCTGATGGTATTGGGACTTGTCAAGCAGGTTGACACGCAACTGATCCCCGTTTGTTGGATTTGGATATGCTCTCCAAACACCTTCTGTAAACTGAACTCCTGGAACCTTAACAGATAAAACTTTACTTAGTGTGGATTTGCCGTTAAAATCAACTTGATTCAATCTGTAATAAACTGTTCCTCCGGCAATGATTGGATTCACATCCTCAAATCTATAATCCACAGGCGCATCAGACCAACCCATTCCATCGACATTTCCAATCACTTCCCAGCTTTTCAATCCGTCAGTTGATCTTTGGATTTCAAAATGGGAATTTTCTCTTTCCATGGAAGTAGTCCAAGTCAGTTCTGCCATTCTCTCTTCAGCATCAAACTCCGCCTCTAGGAAAATGTATTCTACTGGTAAAATTCTTGAATTGGCATAACCAATAAAAACGATACCCCTAGCACCATTTCCACCTCTTGCGTCTTCAGCGCCTCCACCTCCACCGGAACCAGGTGTACTTGCATCTCTACCAATTCTTTCTGACAACGGGTCATCGTCTTCTTCTCCCTCTCCTCCAGCACCGCCGCTTCCCCCATTTCCTCCATTTCCTCCATCACTTTGTCCGCCTCCGCCACCGCCGGCACTAAAAAAACGATTGAGCGAAATGTCAAAACTAGAAAACTGTAAACCGGCTCCGCCATTTCCCCCTTCCTCATCATCCTCATCAGAATCTTGACCGTTGGATGATGCGCCCCCACCACCGCCTCCAGCCTCATTGTCTTCAGATTCTCCTCCATTTCCTGCGCCATTACTCCCATTTCCACCATCTTCATCATCAGCACCGCCGCCTCCGGATCCACCTCTTAAAAGCAAAGAGCTAAAACCAACAGTCGAAGAATTAAATACAGAAGTACGTCCATTTAAACCATCTCCTTCATCTTGCGAACCACCGCCACCGCCACCGCCGGCAATAATCTCATATAATCCTCCCAAGTCAAACGTGCTGTCTCCGCCGTCTTGGCCTTCTTCTTCCTCGTCAGTAGAACCCATCCCCCCATTTCCAATCAAAACTTCGAAATTAGTACCTACAGGTAATCCTGTCACTATCCTGTCTTCGACATTAACTCTCGCGTGCACTATACCGCCGCCGCCGCCGCCGCCGCCATTTCCAAATCCTCCTCCACCGCCGCCGCCAATTACCAACACCTCAAAATCCAAAAGACCTTCAGGAGCTTCCCAAGTACAATTTTCATTGAATTGGATTACAGTCACACCTGTCAGGTTGCCATTATCCAAAACAGTAAAACATGGGCAGGTATATGAAATGATTATTTGACCGTTACCTCCATTACCTCCATTTCTGGTTTGATTATTTCTCCTTGCTCCACCTCCGCCACCTCCAGGGGCATCACCGTCTTGACCATTTGAATTTCCATTTCCGACTGTACCATTTCCTCCATCTCCCCCGCCCAATGGAGCACTGGCTCCGGTATTTGAAGTAGAATTTGTTCCATCACCCAAGCTGGAAGCAGAAGATCCTCCACCTCCTGAGAAAACTGTTCCTGAGTTTGAAGCGTTACTCCCATTTCCTCCACTATACCTTACATCACCATAACCTGCTGTAGCCTGACCTCCTTGTCCACCATTTATATTGTTATTTGGAACACTAGCTCCCCCTTTAGCCATCAGTGTAGTGGCAGAACCAAACCAAGTATCTTCACCGGCAGCTGTCGTGTTACTTCCCGCACCAACATTGTAATTAAAAATTTGCCTTGGAGTTACGGTGAAAACACTTTGTGAATAAGCACCGCCGCCGCCGCCGCCGCCTCTGCCATTTGAAGTTCTTGACCCTCCTTTTCCTCCTGCACCCCAAACCTCCACTGTTATAGAAGTTACACCATCCGGAACTATGAATTCTCCACTACCTGTGGTGGTTATCGGTCCAATTGGATCACATTGAGCAAAAGCTTTTTCAGCAAAAAAGAAGCTGTTGGCCAAGAATAAAACCGGAATGAGAATGCTTGGCAGAAAGTGAGTTTTTTTCATTATTTGGGGGTGATTGTATTCAGAAAAAAAAATTACAGATTTATTTTACTGTAATTCAAATACAAATTAACGCATTTTAAAATTAATTTAAAAATAAAACTTGAGGGAACAGATTTTTGAATTTAATTTTAATTATATTTTTTTATTATTTTATTTATATTTTTTATTTATAAAAAAATTTTTGTTACATTTTAAATATTTTATTCATATTAAAAATTTATGTTGATAGTAATTAAATAAATTAATAGTATTTATTTGATAATGAATGGTACAAAGAGGATCGAAAATGTTTTTTGATTTTTTAAAATGCATAGAGGCATCCATACAGTATCTTTAAAAAAGCAGCAATATTTATCTCAAAAAATATCAGATTCCAACTCCCTTATTTGTATCCTCAGAAGAACAGATTGTTGGTTAACAGTATTGCAAAAAATATATTCCACAAATAAAAAGGCTAATCTATTTTTGTTTTAATACTTTGATGTGTTCAATTTTTTGGCCCCATTGAAGTTCTACCACAAAAATTCCACTTGAAATTGTTGGTAAGATTTGAATTAAATATTCATTCATTTCGGCTTCTGAATCTACCGTAACAACTTCAGTAACATGATTTGGCTGAATTATCCTGAAGGATATCTTTTCTTGGCTGTATTGTGAAATATCAAGCAAGCCTATTCGGAATTGGTGACCGTCCGTTGGATTGGGGTAAGCACGCCAAACCCCTTGAGTAAACTGCATTGAAGGCATTTTTACTGACAACACTTTACTCAGAGAGAATTTCCCATTCATATCCACCTGCTTCAGCCTATAATAAATATTTCCACCGGCCAAAGGAAGGTTAGCATCCACATATTCGTACTCGGTAATTGTGTCTTTCCAACCCATACCGGATACTTCCCCTATTTTTATAAAATCACTGATATCCCCCAATGACCTTTCGATCTCAAAGCGGCTGTTTTCCCATTCTTTGGCAGTAGCCCAAGAAAGTAATGCAGAATTTGATGCTTTGGAATATTCGGATTCTATATAGAGATAGTCGACAGGGAGGATGCGGCAACTAACATAATATCCTCCTGTAGGGCAATTATTAGGATCGCTACATTCATTTAGCCCCTCTTTATTAACAGTTCCCGGTGGCGGATCTGTATCGGTATTATTCCCGCAGACAGCAACTTTTGCATTTTCCTTTATGATTAACCTATCACCCGAACCATTTATAATTACGTCACCTTCAATGTAAACATTACTATCTCCCCCAAATGTAATTTGACTAGTTCCAGCTATTGTTAAATCTCCATCAATTAATACATCCCCATCCCCAAATACATTCAATTGCTTCCCTGAACCTCCACTTACAGTAAGAGATGCAGTATTAAAATAACCCCAAACATTGATTTCTGAATCATTCCCTGCATATTCAGTATCACCATTTGAAATTAATCTTCCACCATCTAAAACATCAATTATTGCTTTTTGCCCAAGATCAATATTTCCAACTTCCATCTTTCCGGTATCATCTCCAGATATCTGTACCAAAGTATTGTTGCGCAAATCCAAAGCAGTATTAACATTTAATTCTCCTGAGTTAATTGTTTGAATGTTAATTATAGTATTATTTGAGGTTGTTCCTTGATTCATAAGTATTGAACTATTTACATTTAATTGTCCACCATCAATAACTAAATTCGAGACTGCCTGACCTTGTAAAAACAAATTTCCAGAAACATTAAACTCTCCCCCAACATTTACTATCAAATTTACTCGAGTTCCTAAATTAAAAGAAGTAAGAATATCAATCGGATGATTAATAATTATTGTAACTGGGCAGGCTAAAGTACCAAAAACAGGTGGTGAGGAAGGAGAAGGGGGAGCAGGAGGAGGAGGACAATCAGTACCTGATTTAATCCAACAAAGTGGCGTTCCAAAATAATTTGATTGATTTGGTGGACAGAGACCACTTGTCGTGTAAACTGCCTGCCCATAGGACTCCCTAGAAGCTAAAAAAAGCATGGTAAAAATCAAAAATACTTTAAAAAGTTTAAACATTATTTTATTAGTTAAATAAGGTTTTAAAACTTTTCGAATATAGTATTTTGATTTTTATAATCAAACAAACGCTTTTAATTTTCTTTTTTCTTCATTTCATTTCAATATGAATTTATACAAAAATTAAATCTAAATTTTTAATAGATAATTCTAAAAAAAGGGACCACATTTATCCTTTCTTCAATACTTTGATATGCTCCACTTTTTCTCCCCAAGAAACTTCTATTACAAATACCCCGAGAGGTATAGATGGAAGAAATCGGGTCAAGTACTCATTCATGGCATATTCTGAGTCGACTGTTACTGTTTCAGAAATAAAGCTTGGATGAATAATTCTAAAAGTAATGGTTTCTAGTTGGTACTGAGATTTATCAAGAAGGCTGATTTTCAACTCATTGCCCAAAGTTGGATTTGGGTAAGCTCTCCATACTCCTTTTGAAAACTGGATATTTGATACTTTCACTGAAAACACGCTGCTATATGTATGTTTGCTGTCGAAGTCCACTTGCTTAATGCGATAAAAAACATTGCTTGCGGTCAAAGGAAGATTACTATCCACAAATCCGTATTCTGTGATAGAATCCTTCCAACCCATTCCCTGTACCTCACCTATTTTTTGGAAATCCTTGATTCCATCTATTGATCTTTCTATTTCAAAATGACTGTTATTTGCTTCTTTTGCTGTTGCCCAAATTATGTTTACATTCCTTTCAGAATGAGAGATTTTTGCTTCGCTGTAAATTATTTCAACAGGAAGGATTCTACAAGATTCAGAAAAGGTGCCCTGAATCACCTCTTGTGTGCTGCAATTATTTCCATCACATGGAATTGGGAAAGAACCACATACATAAACTACAGCTTGATCGGTAGCAATAACTTTAGAATTTCCTGCAATCAAAATGTCTCCGCCAATATCAGTTTCGCTTGAGCCTCCAAAGGTGATGTCACTAGTGCCTCGAACATCAAGATTTTGCTCTATCATTACCTCGGCATTGCCATAGGCATTTAATTGATTGCCAGAACCACCTGTAATCAAAACACTACCTGCAGTTCTAAAGAACCCATAAATGTTTATTGATGAATTATTTCCACGGTAATCAACATCTCCCTCTACAAATAATCCGCCACCGGCTAATACATCAACTTTTGACCTTTGACCAAAATTGAATGATTTTACATTTAAAGTGCTCAGCGCATCGCCATCACCATCAATTATCAACTCTGAATCATTCTGAATATCCATTAATCCTCCTGTGACATCAAAAGATCCACCATTCCGGATGTCAACAGTCATTCTTGTTTTTGAATTTTGACCTCCACTTAATAAAATTAAACTTCCCTCGACTATTAACTCACCTCCATTTAAGGACACTGTTGATATTCTTGATGCTTGTTGGGTTAAGTTCCCGGTGATGGTAAGCTTTCCTCCTGAAATAACCCTTAAAGTAATATTACTTCCTAGACTTAAACTAGGGATTGTCATTTCATTGTTTACAACAATTACTATAGGACAAGATGTGGTTCCTGAATTAGGCGGGAACAAAGAGGAATTACAATTCCCTGTCCTAACCCAACAAGAAGATGATGTGAAAGGATTACCTGAACTAGGGGTACATGCTTGGGAGGTGTAGGTGACCTGTGCATGGGCACCTTCAATAGAAGCGAAAAACAAAAGAGCCAAGAAAAAGAAGTAAAAAGCTTTCATATGAGTGAGATAGATATATAAATGTATTACAAATATACATTTTTGTATTTCATATATCAAAACAAAAATTTAAAAAATGCTTTTTATTTACCCTTTTATGCTTTAAGGCGATAAAATCACATAAAAAAATGTCCATTTTGGTAATAATTAACCTGGAGAATAATTGAATTAGGGAAAATCCCAACAATTTTGGAGGTAAATTATAAACACAAATTTGGGTTATAGTTTATTTTTCATTCTTGGGAAAAGAGGTTTGCTCAAGAGCTTTCCTTTTAAAGGAGGATTAAATTCTTTTGTAAGAGCAAGGTAATTTTTGACAAAAATATTCCCAGGCCAATAATTATGTATGGGACGAAAAGCTAAAAAATACAATTAGAAAAAAGTGAAGTAGAGGATTGAAAGCAGGGGAAATTACAATTTCAATATTTTTATGTATTCCACTTTCCTTCCTTCAGTGATTTCAAGAATATAAACGCCGGGTTTTGATTTTCGAATTTCTTCTGATAACAAGTCAGAAATAGAATTTCTCTTGCCCGATAAATTAACCAAACGACTTCCTGAGGTATTAATCAATGTAACAAAAATTTCCTCATCCTGATTAAAAGACGGATCTAAACTTTCTAATGTAAGCTTGTCTCCTTTAACAGGATTGGGATAAACTCTCCAAGAAAGACCTGAATTTGAAGAAGTGGTATTAGATTTGACTGAGATGGTTTTACTGTAAGAAAAAGTGCCACTAAAATCCACCTGCTTCAATCGGTAATAAATCAAACCACCTGAAATTGAAATTTTATCATCCGTGAATATATATTCTTGTGGAATATCAGACCAGCCTATTCCATTTACACTTCCGATAATTTGCCAAGTCCGGGTATTATCAGTAGACCTTTCTATCTCAAAGTGTGAATTATTCCACTCTTTTGCAGTTGTCCAAAACAAAACCACTTCACGGTTTGAATCATTGAAATCCCCTTTAAAATTAAGAAAATCGACCGGTAAAATCCTGAAAGACTGCTTCACTATAACAACACCTGCTGCACCATTTCCTCCAGCTCCACTAATAGTTGCTCCACCGCCTGAACCTGTGTTGTTTTGCCCATTTCTGGAATTTCCAGAAGCATTAGCAGTCCCTCCTACTCCGGATGAACCTCCAATCCCTTGGGATACTCCAGGTCCTGTGGAAGTTCCTCCTCCTCCAGCGGCATAGACAACATTTGTACCTGAAATACCAAACACCCTTCCGTTTCCACCTCTTGCTCCTGCCTGAGCAGATCCATCTGGACCTAAGCCCCCATTTCCATCTGCTCCGCCGCCGCCGCCGCCAAAACTCCTTCCTGGAGGTGAAGTTCTGTTTCCATTACCGCCACCATTTCCTTGAGAACCTGTACCAGAGGCACCGTTTGGACTTCCACCAACAAAAGCGCCACCCCCTCCGGATCCTCCACTATTTCCATTCCTAGCTGATGCATTGGTAGAACCTCCACCGCCACCACCGATAGCTACATCTGAAATAAATTCAGAATTTCCTCCATTTGCCCCACGGGATGAGGCAGAAGTTGACCCCAATCCACCCACCCCGACAATCACAGGAATGGTTGTTCCAGGGCTCAATGAATAAGTGGAAAAATGAAGTAACCCGCCAGCCCCTCCGCCACCTGCACTTGGACCCCGGCCGCCGCCGCCACCTCCTGCAACTATCAATACCTCTGCATCAATTAAGATTTCACCGGGAATAGAAGAATCAGGAATAGTCCAATCAGTACTACACCTAAATATGTAAATCCTTTCCACAAAATCTTCTCCGCCTGACATATATGGAATTTCAATCAATTCTAAACAATCCGGATTACCTCCTATATAGACTTCACCGTTAAGGCAAGATCCCCCTGATTGAAATTTATCGACAAATAATATCCCAGTGGTTCCATTAAGGCAACCTGCTCCAGAAAAAGTGCCTCCTACTGATAAGTAATTAGGCTGAAGATCATTTGCGGCAGAAATACTAGAACCTCCATTTATTGTTAAATTTCCGTTAATCGCTAATTCACCATTTATATTAATTGAACCATTGTTGGTGGCATTCCCCCCTACAGAACCACTTACAATATTTAAAATACCGCCACCATTATTGGTAAGGTTGCCCCCAACATTGATTGCACCGGAATCAGAATTGATCAGACTATTGTTAGTGAGGGAACCCGAAATTGACAAATTACCTGAATTATCCAGTTGGGATCCACCATTAGAAGTTAGATTTCCGGTAATCGAAATATTTCCGTCATTGTTAAGCAAACCATTTATACTAACTGATGCAGAAACACTGATTTCACCTGAAAGAGAATTGGTCAAAATTGAGCCACTATTAAAGGTTAATCCTGACAGATTAAAAATACCGGAATTGACAACATCACTTCCATCATTCATAGTCAGGGCCCCGGTTAGGGTACCGGAATTATTGAATGAAGCACCTGAGGAATTAAGTATAATATTTCCCGAGATTGTACCGGAATTATTGATATCTGCCCCATTATTTGATGTGATATTTCCCGTTTGGCTGCCAAAAACATTTAGAGTACTTCCGGTTCCTAAACTCAATGCAGATGAATTACTCCCATAAACATTAATGGTGATAGGGTTACCGATATTTTGAAGTGCACCGGACATGGTGATGCCATTTGCAATACAGACAGTTAATCCGGTCCTGTTATTTAAATTTATTGGGGTAGATCTATTTGCATTGATACAGACAATATCATTGTTTGAAATAGATGGGTTTCCTGAAGCTCCAACATTTATAGTACAACTAGCACATTGTGCAAAAATTATCCCTTGTATTGGAGAAATAATTAAGGTTAAAATGGTAAGAAATATGCTTAATGATTTAAAATTCATGGTCTTTTTCAATACTTAATATTTATATTATCATATAAATATTTTAAAAAAAGAAACTTATAAACCTTTTTGGAAAATCTGTGGATTGAAAGGCGACTGAGGTAATTATTTAATTCGGATTGGGGATTGTTCAAAAATAACAATAATACAGCTCTAAACCAAAATTTGGGACTTATTAGTCAAGATTTGCTGTAAATTAAGGAGAAAAAGTGCAAAATTTTCCCTATTCAAACATAAATTGAATAGCTAAAAATTATAAGAATAAAAAGATCAAGTTATTCTCTTTATAGAAACATCTTAAATGCGAATTTATGTTGATAAATCTAAATTCTAAATCATAGAAAATAAAAAAAATAGATTGGGGTTATTTGTATTTAAATAACCCCAATCTATTGTGTATATAAAAAATTTAAAATCTTATTTTAATTTATTTTCTGTATCAACAAAATCACCTACGATCTTGCTATTAGCTCCCTTTTGAACCCTTCCAAAAACAGTAACGCTATTCCCTTCACCAATGAATTCCAAAGTAGCCCCTGAATTGAGATTTAAATCTCCATAAATCACCATAGAACCTGAAATTTTCATCACGGCATCGCTATTGATTGAAAGAGTATTATTTCGGTTATACTGACCAAACACAAAAGAGCCATTCATCATAAAAACGCCTCCGCTATTCAGATTCAGACTATTTTCTATGGCCAATGAACCACAGAAAGTCAATTGACCTCCAATATTTACATTTTTCATCGAGGCCGCCCCTGAAAATCCAAACTGCTCATTTGAATTGACATTTAAATTTGTACTCCCTGAGTAAGGTGAAAGACTTCCGCAGTCTATTCCAGGATTCAAAGCCAATTCATCTTTCTCCTGTAGATTCAAAATCTGAAGTCCCCGAGCGCCGGAAGCGACAAAAATGTATCCTTTATGAGATTTAATAAAATTGGAAGATCCATTGATTCCCAAAATCCCAATTTCTTCTAAAACGTCATTTTCAACCAATTGGGAAACCGAAATACCTGCACCTCCATTGGCCATATAAACTTTACCATCGTCAAAAGAAACTGAATTGGTCACAATATCTCCTTCTTCAACACCATCAGGTTTCAATGGGATGGAAAGTCTTTGTAAAATTGACCCTTTTTCGATTGAATATATACCTACACCCTTTGGTCCTTCTGATGCAAACATCAGTCCTGGAGACATATCTAATGTTCTTTTCGATTCAGCAATATCTTTTTCTAGATTGATGGAGGAAATAACTTTAAGGGATGAAGGATCCAAAATTTTGATGCCTTCTGTTCCGCTCAAAGCCCCAATAACCCCATTCCCGTATTTTACGGACCTTAGGTCGGTAAGGGGAAATTCTCCATTCATTTGTCCCTTTGAATCAAACAAACCCACCAAGCCATTGCTTCCACTTGCTACGATTACCCCATTTTCGGTTGGAGACACGTCTACTGCTGCCCAACCTTCAATATCAAATTTTGAAAAGTCAGAAGTAAAAGAACCATTGCTCACACTGACGACTATTAATTGTGCGGCAGTCTTTATCCCGGGTTCATTGTCAATATCGAAAGCTCCTGCGGCATAAAGTTTTCCCTGCTTGTAAGCTATTGAATTGATATCCCCATGTTTGAATATAGCCTGACTGGTGATTTTTGGGTAAAGTGGGTCTGTAATATCGAATATTTCAATTGCACCAAGGAATTCAGCTCCTTCGGTGTTATAACTTACATAAGCATAATTTTCGGCAATATCCACATGTGTTGCTTTGAGGACTTTACCCTCATATATAGGAGGGTCAACCTGCGAAACCATCATTAAAGGTACTTTGCCGGCGAGTTCTTCATCCTCCTTCAATCGGCCGTTGATAACATCAGAAGGAATTATGCCTACAACCCCTGCACCTTCAAGGGTAAATCTTGAATTCAGTGGTCCTGAATCAGTATTGATCAAAACTGTAGAATCCCTGACAGGTCCATCTACATCAGGTTGACAAGAAATAATGCCAACTATCAAAATGATAAAAAACAGTAATTTACGCATGTTTAAAATTTTGAATAATATTAAAATAAATAGTTAAAATGTAATTTTAAATGCAAAATAGATGAAACAGAAAAAGATGTATTTCATCAATCTCGCTTAATCAGTTTTTTTACCAATGTTTTTTCTTCGTTGTAGACATAGATGAGATACAGTCCTCCACTAATCTCTTTCAAGTCAAAGACCAATTTGTCTTCATTTAAAAGTTTTGCCTTAAGCGGAATCTTGTTGCCATTACTTGACACGAGTACTACCTCGAGTTTATCTACATCTTTGGTCTGGATAAAAAGTTCATCAGATACAGGATTTGGATAGAGATGAATTTCCCAGTCAGGGATAAAGTCAACCCTGATGACACTGGTGTAATCATCCTTACCATTGAAATCCAATTGCTGGAGCCTATAATAGTTTGGTCCTACCATTGGGCTATCATCCCAGCCTAAATAATAAACCGGTTTTTCGCTAAGCCCTTCTCCTTTTACCTCTGAAATGTCTGTCCAGGATTTGCCGTCTTTGGAACGTTGGATCACAAATTTTTCATTGTCTTTTTCTTGAGCAGTCCCCCATTCCAATCTAATGCGATTCTCAGTTGATTTGCCACGGAAATACAGCCATTGGACAGGTAATATTCTAAAGGACCCCTGAACTTCAGTATTATAAGATCCGGCCCAGGTATTGATTGTGATATTATTGCTGAACCCATTGTCGCCAGATGCCCACCAAATATGGTCAGGACCCAAAACCCCTGTGGTATTTACCATCAGAGATTGCGGACTATCACTCGGAGTCAATCCAGTTCTTGGTATCAGAGAATCATCCCAAAATATGCTGTTGTTTACTACTGAACCCGGTCTGATATTCGTCACTTTCATACCGAGGCTTTGCTCCAGATCAAAAATCGGAAAGTGAACCGGAAAGAAAACGACTGTTGCGACAACCTCTACATCACTGTCTGGAGGAACCACATTTCCATCCGCATCCTCACCATTCCAGTAAATCTGGTAGGTTCCGGGAGCATCATATTTTTCAGAAATTACAATGTCTATTCCTTCATCGTAAGAAAGGTTTCCATTTAGATCTATCAAAACATCCACCACTGCTGGCAAGCTGATGGTCAAGTTTACCGTGGCCTCACCCCCAACTTCGGGTGCAGGTTTTGGCTCATATTCTATCAGAAGACTGGCAGAAGGTGGTGCTGTAGATTTCCAGATAGAATGATCAGGGTCACTTATAAACAAAGGATATTGGAAATTAGAGGAGGTTCCTACCCTAGATTTTCTATTCTCTTCAAAAGACAGGTCATTTCTAGGTCCATCTTTGTTTGCAAAAAAATTGGTCCATCCTCCACTCGATCCTCCAAAATTGATGTACTTGACAAAATAATCATCTCCAGATGCGGAGAAGGTATTGTCCACAGGAACATAAAATCCAAAATTGTCATGAAATGAATAGCTGTCCGGTGAAGACTTGGTAAGAGTCAAAGTGGTATTATTTGGATCTTGTCTTGAATTGGCAATACTCCAGAATCTGGAATATACTCGTCCTGTATGTTCATTGTATCCACCCGAAGAACTTGAGGCAACAGTAATATCCCAGAAGTTAATATTAAACCCCGCTGTGATGTGGTTATTTGAGGTATTTGAAATCTCTACCCAAAATGCCCTATCCGCACCTGTGTTATTTGTAAATGAAAATCCTTGATATCCTGTCCCAGTAATTTGGGATGGCCCATCCAAAGCATTTGCTGCTGTACCAGGCCTTCCTTGCGAAGCCCCGAAACTATGCGCATCATAATCTTGGGAAGAAATCTGTGTCCTCGATGAACCTGAAGTTCCTGTTGAAAAAAAATCTGAAGAATTCGCATCATAAAACCACCTCACCCTAATATTTCCGGAACCAAATCTTCTAAACCCCCAAAAAACTGTTTCCCCGGCTTTTGCATAAACATACAACCTGTGACCTCCATTATAACCAGAAACATTTGAAGGCAAAAGCATATAACCTCGGTTGCCAAAACCTCCCGCTCCGGAATTGCCGGGATACCACAGCATACTTTGCCGGCTGTTTTGGGTACCCCAATTCCCGGATCCTTCTCCAAATGTAAAGGAGGCAATGAGTAAAAAAGCTATTCCAAAATATATTCCTTTGAAACCATTTGATTTCAAAAAATGGGAATTCAATATTTCGTTAAAAATCAATATCATTTTGAGTTATTCTAAATAGTTTGGGTGACCCTAAAAGTCAATGGACATCGGAATGCCTCCATTAAAAATCTTATTGAAATAAATCAAAGGAAATTAATTAAACAAATTATTAGTTTACAAGACAGAAAAACCGCTGCAAAATCCATTTTTTAGATAAAAAAAATACCCTTATCCATTTGGACAAGGGTATTTATCAGAAAGTTAAATTTTGAATTTAACCGTTCATACTGATTAAAAATTCTATATTATCTCTTGTACCTTTCATTCTTTGAAGCAAGAACTCCATCGCTTCTTGGGAGGTCATGTCTGACATAAGTTTTCTCAAAATCCAGACTCTCTGCATTTCCTCTTTGTCCATCAAGAGTTCTTCTCTTCTGGTACCGGATCCCGTTACATCAATGGCAGGATAAATCCTTCTATTGGAAAGTTTTCTATCCAAAGCCAATTCCATGTTACCGGTCCCTTTGAATTCTTCAAAAATAACTTCATCCATCTTGGATCCTGTCTCCACCAAAGCAGTCGCAATAATGGTCAAAGAACCTCCATTTTCAACATTTCTGGCAGCTCCAAAGAATCTCTTTGGCTTATGCAATGCATTGGCATCAACACCACCTGATAGGATTTTACCTGAACTTGGCACTACAGTGTTATAGGCTCTTGCAAGTCTGGTAATGGAATCCAAAAGAATGACGACATCATGACCGCATTCAACCATTCTTTTTGCTTTTTCCAATACGATGGAAGCCACTTTCACATGCCTTTCTGCCTGCTCATCAAAAGTAGAGGAGATTACCTCTGCTTTTACAGATCTTGCCATATCAGTAACTTCTTCAGGTCTTTCATCGATCAAAAGGATCATCAGGTGCACTTCAGGATGGTTTTCCGAAATAGCATTTGCAATCTGCTGCAAAAGCATGGTTTTACCTGTTTTTGGCTGGGCTACAATCATACCTCGCTGCCCTTTTCCAATCGGAGCAAACAAATCCAAAATCCTTGTGGAATAATTGTCGTGCTTGGTAGCAAGCTTTAACCTTTCCTCAGGAAAAAGTGGCGTAAGGTATTCAAAAGGAACCCGGTCACGGATTTCTTCTGATGTCTTTCCGTTTACAGTGATGACCTTGAGTAAAGCAAAATATTTTTCTCCTTCTTTTGGAGGCCTGATTGACCCTTTGATGTGGTCTCCGGTTTTGAGTCCAAAAAGTTTGATTTGGGAAGGTGATACATAAATGTCGTCCGGAGAAGCAAGGTAATTGTAATCCAATGAACGGAGGAAACCATAGCTCTCAGGCATGATCTCCAATACCCCTTCATTCTCAATGATTCCTTCAAATTCCTTCACACTGACATAAGGTTTTCTCTTTGATTGAAAAACTTCTGCGGTAGGAATATGAACCTCTTCTATGTCTTTAAAATTTTTCCTTTTTGGAATTTCTGCTTCTGACTCATGTACATGTGAAGTCTTTTCTGAGGAATTGTTAAAGGCAATAGGCTCGGGATCGTCTACAACTTTCCTTCTTGGCCTGATGAACTTTGGCTTTTCATCTTCAGCAGTAAATACAGGAACTGAATCTTTTGTTACTGGTTTCACAGGTTCTACAACAACCGGCCTTTCATGCTTAACCTGTTCTTGTTTCCTAAAAGGTTGATCTTCTGCTTTTTTTATTGGTCGATCATCGTTCCTTTTTACAGGACGTTCTTCATTTCTTTGGGAAGGTTTCTCCTCATTTCTTTTGATCGGCTTAGCCTCTGCCTCTGCCAGAATTTCTTCTTTGGGAATTGCAGTTACATTTTCTCTTCTGAATTTTGATTTGTTCTCCTGAGAGGTAGCTTGGGGTGATTCGGGAGATTCTTTTGATTCAGGCTTTGCCTTTGGTTCGACGGATTCAACTTCTACTACCGTTGGCCTTTTTTTAGGAAGTGCTTTTTCGTCTGTGATGGCTTGTTGGTCCAAAATGGCATATACAAGCTCGTCTTTTTTCAGCGTCTTAAAGTTTTTTACGCCCATTTCTTCAGCAATTTCCTTCAATTCAGAAAGTAGCCTGATTTTTAATTCTTCTATGTTATACATAAAAAGCTTATGGAATAATAAATAAGATGTGTAATTGTGTGATGATGTGTCTTGAGTATTTCTGAACTGAATGAAAAAGGGATTCAGAATAGGTAAAATCCAAGGGGAGAAGGATTTTGCGATACTATGATGCTACAATATTAATGTTTCATTAATTAAATAACAAATATTTACGCTGAGATGCAGATTTATTTTAGTACATCATTTGCCTCAAAACTTTTATAGATTTCCAATCGCCAGCCAATTCAAGATGGTTGCCATAGAAAATCAGAAAATGATCTAACATATTTTTCCTCGTTTTTGAAGTTGACTTGTCCTCACAATAAAACGATTGGGCGATGATATTCCTGAGGTAATCTTTTTCTTCTTCCATGACATCCGGACCTTCTGGATATTGCTTTAATTCAAAAAAAAAGGATTCCGAATCCTCAGGAGCAAACCCAAGGTATTTTGAGCTTTCCCACAAAAAAACCAATGGAAAGTGCTTAAGTAGGGTCTGTGGATCATCTAACAATTGGATGGCTGATTCAAGGAAATCGTAAAATTCCTCATTTTGGTAACCTTCAAAAACTGATTTACCCATTACTTCTGCCATGAACATGGCAATACCGGACCTCAAAAAATCAAAAGGTACAAGTTGAAATGGCGCTAGCAATTTTGCTTCAGAGATCCTGTTTAAATTACTCCCCTCCTTATCATAGACCACCAAATCCAAAAGTGTCAAAGGCTGATAAATTGCCATCTTGCTTTTCGTGGATTTTGACCTTACCCCATTGACTATATAAGATTTGAGCCCAAATTCTCTAGTAAAAACCCTTACTATAATAGAGGTTTCACTGTATTTGATATAAGACAATACAATACCTTTTGTTTTTTTCAGCCTCACGTTAGTAGAAATTTACCGCCTTCATAAGGATACGCTTTCTTTCTGAAAATAATTGCCGAATTCAGTTTTGAATAAACACAAAATCCCTGCTCTAAATGATTGATTCAACCTTTCTTAGAGTTTTTCGGTGAAACATTTTCTACATCTTGCCTCATATGTTTCCTTTTCTCCAAGTACCACTTTTTCTTTGATATTTACTAGTCTAAAGGAATATGAAGCCAAATCACCGCATTTCATACAGATCGCATGGACTTTGGTTACATATTCAGCAACAGCCAATAATTGGGGCATAGGTTCAAAAGGATTGCCTTCAAAATCCATATCGAGTCCCGCAAGGATTACCCTTTTTCCTGAATTGGCCAATACATTGGCAACATGTACAATCCTATTGTCAAAAAACTGCACTTCATCAATCCCAACCACATCACAGTCTCCAGCTAGCAGAATAATATCGTCTGCAAATTGAACGGGAGTGGACCTGATGGCATTGTCGTTATGAGATACAACATCTGTATCATGGTATCTTTTATCAATTGACGGTTTAAAAATCTCTACTTTTTGTTTGGCAATAAAAGCCCTGTTAAGCCTTCTGATCAGTTCTTCAGTTTTACCCGAAAACATAGACCCACAAATGACCTCTATGTGTCCTTTCCTTTCCTGGTTTCTTGATTTGCCGATAGTGCTTTCTATAAACATTTGATGCTATTCACTGTAATCCATATGGGGAAACTTATTTTCTTCTGCGACAGAAACGAGGATTTCCCCTTTTATCAATTTTGCTTGGCAAGATAACCTTTCATGGCTTTTTAACCTGCCAATTCCCATGAAAAATTCTTCCCTCTCAGTAAGTGGAGAAAGGTTTTCCATCCCTTCATGGACGATAATTTTGCATGTGGTACATCTTCCTTTTTTTCCACATGCATGCATCCAATCGATGCGGTTTTCATGGATTAAATCAATAACTTTACGCTCCTCAATGGGGGAAATAATCTCCTTTTGAAATAAATTTTGAATGACAATTTTCAGCATGGTTTGTGCTTAATTCATAAAAAATACAAATAATACATATGTCCGCTAAGGTAAACAGCAAATACGTAGAAAACTACGCCAAGGAATTCAGTAAAAAAGTCTGTGAAGGGTATTTTCCTACCAAAAAGTACATGACAGGACAAGATATCATCACACTCACTCCAAGTGTTCAAGTCAACTTTTTCATTATCAAAACCCTTTTTGAAGCTTGGCAATTGGAATTAGAAAAATTAAAAAGCAATCCCTTTTTTGATTATAGAGATAAGACTGTTCACGAAGCCCTGAGGGAGTTTATGAACGTGTTATCCAGAACCATTAAAATTGAGAGGACACATTTTGAACCATTACTCGAGCAATCGGTACAAGACTCTATCCTTTTGGCAGTTGACCCTTTGGAATTTTATAAAAATGAATTTGGAAAATTAAAGGGACATGAAATCAACCAATACCTAAAAGAAAATAAGAAGTATATCAAGTGGCACACCAATTTGATCACCAATCTGATTGATAAAGCAGGATTATCATACACACACGAAGCTTATCAGGAAGCATTAAGTAATAATTTTCTGATTCAAAAAGAAAAATTGGAATCATTTAAAATCCTACTGAACAGCATGGGACAGGTAGTTTTTCTTGACTTTGACCAGATAGCAGAAGTTGATTTTATCAAGTCAAAATCAGAAAAGAAAGTTGAAGCTATTCCTGCTTTGAAAGAGGCAGATGCATCTTACTTCGACTCCTTGGAAGAAATCAAAGATTCAGAATTTGAAATTCGGGAAGACTCGGGTCTCAAAGAAGAATTTGAAGAAAGTTTGCTTCAAGAAGAAGAGCAGGTTCTTGAAAACATACCTACCGAAAAACTTTTCAAAACCATCAGACCCGATCAGGGAATAGACCCTTCCAAAGTTTGGGCCAGGTTTGAAAATGAACAATACTCCATCATGAAAGGAAGCATCAAGGAACTGTCAGAAAGCATCGGGCTGAACCAAAGATTTATGTTTACCAAGGATCTATTTGATGGTAATCCGGATTTATTAAAACATGCCTTAAAATCGATAGATGAATGTGAAAGCTTCGTGGAAGCAATTCATCTTTTGAACGAAAGGTATGTAGGAGAATTAGGCTGGAACAAAGACTCTGATGTCGTGGATGAATTCCTCCAACTTATATTCAGGAAGTTTGATGTCAGAGGCTAATCCAAGCAAAAAACCAACCCATTTACCACTCCCATATTTTGAGATAAAAAATACTATACCCATTGATTGCTTAGAATTGGATATTATTTTCAGGTCCGTCCAATACTTTGGATCAATAAATCCATAGATTCAATAAAATTTTTAGCTCAAAGTGTAGTTTTAATATTTATATTTATTAATATTCAAACCGCATTGTCAACAAGTTGACTTTTTGATGCAATCATAATGTACTAATGACAGGTTATTTTAAGCTAAGGCGCATAGTTTTGGAGCAATTGAAAAATGGCCTCCCCAAAAATTTAACATACCACGATGTAAATCATGTGTTGGATGTTTTGGGTGTCTGTAACCAATATATCAAAAGGTTCAAAATCGAAGGTACGGACGCATATCTCCTAAGAATAGGCGCACTTGTACATGATTTGGGATTTACCAAATCCACACAAAATCATGAAGAAGTAGGTGCTGAAATGGCCCAAAATATAATGGAATCATTAAAAATGGATCCTGCTCATATCGAAACGGTAAAAGGATTGGTGATGGCAACCAAAATCCCACAAAATCCCAAAACCGATTTGCAAAAGATAATCTGTGATTCAGATCTTGATTATCTTGGGAGAAAAGATTATGTGGAAATCAGTGGCAAGCTTTATCAAGAATTAAAATCTACCAATGTGATCAAAACCAGAGAAGATTGGGTGGAGCTTCAGATCAGATTCTTGAACAGCCACACTTTCCATACTGAATTTGCAAGAAAAAACCGTGAGCCAAAAAAGCAGTTTTGGCTTAATTATATCTTAAAAAACGAAAATTATTAACCTATCCTACTAAGTAACTGAATCCTGTGAGAATCAAGTTTAATAAAAATGAAAAGTAGAATGGTGAAAGACCAAAGGGACGAACCTCCATAGCTAAAGAAAGGCAGAGGTATCCCTACAACAGGAAATAACCCCACTGTCATCGCAATATTGATCATAAAGTGAAACAGCAAAATTGAAATCACACAATACCCATAAATTCTTGAAAATCTATTTTTTTGCCTCTCTGCTAGCATAACCAGCCTTATCAATAAGGCGCAAAATAATCCAATAACCACAAAGCTGCCCAGCCAACCAAATTCCTCTCCTAGCGTACAAAAAATGAAATCCGTATGCTGCTCAGGTACAAAATCAAATTTGGTTTGGGTACCTTCCAAATACCCTTTTCCGAAAAATCCTCCTGACCCGATGGCTATTTTCGATTGTGTTACATTCCATCCAACACCAAGGGGGTCAAGGTTAGGATTGAACAATACCATGATTCTATTTTGCTGATGCTCCGGAAGCTTAGATACTACATAGTCAATACTGTAGGAATACCCTACAATCAATATCCCTATTCCAATTAGGCTAAGAATTCTTGGGATCTTCTTTTTCCCAAGTAAGATCAGGATCAAAATGATCACTCCTACTGCAATTGCGAGGTACAAATTATTTTCAATACCAAGAGAAAGTAAAGTAATTGCTACAAAAGATAATCCCAAAACATAATACCACTGAGGCATTCCTTCTCTGTAAAGCATGATAAAAAATGCAAAATAAACCATCGCTGTTCCCGTGTCAGGCTGAAGCATGATCAATATGACTGGAACCATAATCACTGCAATGGCTTTAATCTGGTATTTTATTTGGCCTAAATCAAAAATCGGCCTTTCCATAACTTTAGCAAGTGCTAATGCAGTAGCAAATTTAGCGAACTCCGCAGGCTGGATACGGAAATTACCGAATCCGACTGAGAGTATCTGCCCATTAACTTCCTTTCCTATAAATGGGGTAATAATGAGAAGGATGATAAAAAACCCATATAAAATCAAAGCAAGATTTTCAAAAAGGCGGTAATCAGCCACCATAATGACTGTTATCAAAAGGACAGCAGTACCAATCCAAACCAATTGCTTTCCTGAATTGATCGAAAAATCAAAAATGCTCTTTATGGATTGCTCGTCGTAGACTGCCGCATAGATATTGATCCATCCAATAATAACCAAAACGGCATATATGGCTATCGAAATCCAGTCAATTTTGTTGATGTAAAGGTCGTCTTGTCTCACGTTACATAAATTTCCCTACCAAGACATATTCCTCCAGAGCGAGTCTTTTCACTTCTCTTCTGATATACTTTTCTATCATCAAACTTGCAGTGCTCGCCGCTGCTCTTCCTCCCCAACCGGCATTTTCGACATATACAGCGATGGCTATCTGGGGATTTTCTTTGGGTGCAAATGCTATAAAAACAGAATGATCCTCTCCTTGGGGATTTTGGGCAGTACCAGTTTTGCCTGCAATAGTAATATCCGGAATAGCAGCTCTTGCAGCAGTACCGTATATGGCTTCTGCCATAGCATCCTGAATCATGTCAAAATGATGGGCATCTACTCCTACATCTTTTCGTGTACGGAATTCTTCAGGTATTTTGTTTAGATCTCCATCAATGGCTTTGATCATATGTGGAGGATAATAATACCCTTTGTTTGCAAATATCGCGGCTAGGTTGGCCATCTGAAGTGGAGTGACCAGCATTTCCCCTTGGCCTATCGAAAGTGAATAAATTGTTGAATATTTCCATCTTCCCTCTCCGTATTTTTTATCATATAATACTGAGGAAGGTATTGATCCACCTTTTTCATTTTTCATATCAATACCTAAAGGTGATCCCAATCCAAATTTCAACACAGATTCTCTCCAGGTATTCAACCCAATTTCAGTGTCTTTGAAGGTGTTGGAGGACACTTCCCTGTTTATCATAGCCCTGTATGCTTGGTGATAATAGGGATTACAGGAATTTCTAATGGCTCCAAATAAATTTACTGGACTAGGGTGATTGTGGCAAGCCACAAGAGACCTGTTACAACTATAGGTAGTATTTGGAGTCAATACACCCATCTGAAGGCCAACTAAAGATTGAACAATTTTGAATATGGATCCGGGGGGATACATGGCCATTATTGGTCTGTTGAACAATGGCTTGCTTTCATCCCTGTTCAAATCCATATAATTATTACCAAAAAGGGCACCTGTCAACAAATTAGGATCATATGTCGGAGCTGAAATCATGGCAAGGACTTCACCTGTTTTAGGCTCTATTGCTACAACAGATCCTCTTTTACCTGCCATAAGCATCTCCCCGTATTGTTGCAGTTCAAGATCAATAGTGGAGACAAGGTTTTTTCCAGCAACAGAAGCTGTATCAAATTCCCCGTCTTTGAAGGATCCTTTGTCTACACCCCTGACATTTACAAGTTTGTATTTTACGCCCTTTACTCCACGGAGCTCATTTTCATAATAGCCTTCAATACCGCTCAATCCGACATAGTCCCCTTGTTTATAATACTTTGAAGAATCTTTTTCAAGTTGATTTGAACTTATTTCACCGATATATCCCAAGGCATTGGCAGCGCTTTGCTGAGGATATGACCTCACAGAACGGGTCATGACAAACAAGCCGGGGTAATCAATCAAAAAATCCTGGATTCTTGCAAAATCAGTAGTCGAAATCTGTTTGATCAAAGGTGAAGGTTTGACTGAAGAATATTCCTTTGCAGCGGTATAGGTCTCAACAAGGTATTCCTTGCTTATCTTAAAAATCTCACAAAACCTTGTGGTATCACCTACTTGAAATTCTCTTGGAATTACCATAAGGTCAAAAATCGGATAGTTATACACCAATATTTTGCCTGTACGGTCATACACCAAACCCCTGTAGGGATGGTCCACTACCCTTTGAATTGCGTTACTTTCTGCCTTTTTTAAAAAACTATCATCAACAACCTGAATCAAAAATAATTTTGTCAGGAGCACAGCTCCAATGATGATGATGATGATGATAATTGTAATCGGCCTTTGCTCGTTCATTAAATCCCTCTCCTTCTCCTGTAAAATAACAGTTGAACAATAATACTCATTACCAGCACAAAAATAACACTAGCAATTACTTTTTGAAGAGATGTAAGGAATAAATCTGTACCCAAACTTTCGATATAAAAAAACAAAACATGGTGAATAAGTACCAATGGCACGCTGTAAGACAGGAACCAACCTAAGCCCATGTTCAACATGCTTGGCTGAAGGTCATCTTCATACCCTCCTGTAGGCACCAATACCAGAAGCCATCTGTGCCTGATAAAAGCTATAACCAATAAGGCAGCGGTATGAATCCCCAAAGTATCATAAAACAGATCTACACCTATCCCCAAGAAAAAGCTGATTAATAACACAGGGATGGTTTTAATGTCGAGAGGGAGTAAGATAATATAGGTTACATATAGAAAACAAAAAGCAGTTCCGAAAAGGACAAGATTTTTGAGTACCAATATTTGAAACAACAGATAAAGGAATCCGGAAAGCAAGATTGAAATTACCCTTATACTATTCATTACTTATTCCGGTTGATTGGTAAAGAGAGTCAAGCTCTTTCTGTTGAAAACTTTCCACCAAATAGACATAAGATATTTTTGAAAAATCTGTGTCTAGCTTTAAAGTTATATCAAGGTAGTTGGTATCAGTTCCGGGCATTACTTCAATCACTGTTCCAATCGGAATCCCCTCCGGAAATATTGAATTGTATCCTGAAGTGACAACCTGATCTCCAATCTCTACCACGACATGTCGAGGAACATACATGAGTTTGGCTTGCTGTGGATTTAGACCGTCCCATTTTGTGGAGCCGAATACATCATTTGTTTGAATTTTGGAGGATACCAATAACTCGGTGTGTAAGAGGGATATGATTGTAGAAAAATTGCGACTCACGCTTTTAACCCTTCCCACTACTCCTTGTTCATTGATGACGCCCATACCTGTCCTGACACCATGATTGGACCCTTTATTGATGGTAAGGTGATTTTGAGAAAGCCTTAATGAGTTATTGATTACTTTAGCTCCCTTAAATTGCATTGTGGCATACATTGCAGTGTCGAGAGGAATAAAAATGGAATCCGCGGGTTTTCTGAGCGCTTCTAATTCGCTTAGCAACTGTGCGTTTTTTTCCATCAGGCTTTTGTTCACAGAAGAAAGTGAAAAATAATCAACGATATTGCTCTGAGTCTGAAAAACAGATCCGCTCAATTCATTGGAACTATTAAAGAAAGCGGAACCTTGTTGAGTATTATTTGAGACGATCAGCGAAATGGCTATGGCCTCCAATAATACAAACAACAAAAACGCCCTTATTCGGTATAAAAATAGGAATATCCGCTGCATCCAATCATTAAGTCATCAGAACTGTTCTGAAATTATTGATGTTTTTCAGTGCTGTACCTGTCCCTCTGACTACAGCCCTAAGTGGGTCTTCAGCAATGTGGATCGGCAATTTAGTTTTTTGGTGAAGCCTTTTATCAAGACCTTTCAGAAGTGCCCCTCCTCCGGTAAGATGGATTCCATTATCATAGATATCCGCAGAAAGTTCCGGAGGGGCAATTTCCAATGCTTTTAATACTGCCTCTTCTATCTTAGAAACTGATTTGTCCAAGGCAAAAGCGATTTCGGAATAGGAAACCTTAATTACCTTTGGAATTCCTGTCATCAAATCCCTACCCCTGATCTCATAATCCTCGGGAGCATCATCAAGTTCTGTCAATGCGGATCCGATAGCAATTTTTACTTTTTCAGCTGAACGTTCACCAATTAATAAATTGTGCTGTCTTCTCATATAATCCAGGATATCCTTGGTGAAGGTATCTCCTGCGACCCTGATTGATTGGTCTGCAACTATTCCTGAAAGGGCAATTAGTGCAATTTCGGTAGTACCTCCTCCGATATCCACAATCATCGAACCCATCGGCTTTTCGATATCAATCCCAATCCCAATGGCAGCCGCAATAGGTTCGTATATCATGTACACTTCTTTGGCTCCGGCATGCTCAGCAGAGTCCCTGACGGCTCTTTTTTCCACTTCAGTAATTCCTGATGGGATACAAATCACCATCCTATGGGATTTTGGAAACATACCTTTCTTATGACCGGGGATCATTTTGATCAATCCTCTAATCATCTGCTCTGCTGCATAGAAATCTGCGATCACACCGTCTTTGAGTGGTCTGATCGTCCTGATATTTTCATGCGTTTTTTCATGCATGTTCATTGCGTCCTTTCCCACTGCAAGGACCCTGTTATTTGTCCTGTCAATCGCAATGATTGATGGTTCATCAACCACAATTTTATCCTTGTGTATAATAAGGGTATTTGCAGTACCTAAGTCAATAGCGATATCACTTGAAAAAAAATCGAATAATCCCATTATTTTTTGATTGAGTTGATGATAGATAATCTTATAAATTTAGCAATGAAGCGCAGAACTTCTAACGTGGGTGGGCAAAATTATTATCTAATTCCCAATTTATTACAAGAATCCAATTTTTTTTTGTGGGAATAAATTTATTACCTTTGCATTGTATTACCAGAATTGAGGGGGGACACAAGTCCCCTCTTTTATTTCATATACCTGAACAAATGAGCTTAAAAAGTACACTTGAAGAGATTGTTTCTAAACATCTTCCGGATGAGTCCTACTATTTAGTAGAAGTCCAACTGGTAGAGAAAGGTCCAAAATCTCAACTGACAATCCTCATAGATGCCGACCACGGTGTCAGTATCGAGGCTTGTGCCAAGGTAAGCAGACAGGTAGCTGAGGAAATCGAAGCAAAGGAGCTTTTGTCTGAGGCCTACATTTTGGAAGTTTCCTCGCCGGGTTTGGACTTTCCGCTGTCTTCCAAAAGACAATATACCAAAAATGTGGGAAGAAAATTGAAGTTGACCCTAAATGACGGAAAAGAACTGGAAGGGCAACTCGAGGAAGTAGGAAATTCAGAAGTAAAAATTCTTTGCAAAATAAAGGAAAAAGGAAAAAAAGCTGAGGACAGGATAATCAACATCCCCCTCGACGAGATAAAAAAATCAATCGTGTTAGTCTCTTTCAAATAAACAAAATGGATGCTAAAGTACTCATAGAATCATTTGCAGAATTTGCAAAGTCTAAAAATGTGGACCGTCCCACCATGATCCGCATACTAGAAGACGTGTTTAGGGCGATGATTCGCAAAAAATTCGAAACTGATGAAAATTTCGATGTAACCATCAATGCAGACAAAGGTGACCTCGAAATCCTGAGAATCAGGGAAATTGTTGACGACAATTCCGAAGATATTTGGGATTTTGATAAAATAAGCCTTACTGATGCCCGAAAAATAGAGCCGGATTTTGAGGTCGGTGAAGATGTCTATGAGAAAATCGAATTGGAAGAATTCGGAAGACGTGCTGTGATGATGGCAAGACAGACTTTGATCCAAAAAATCAAAGACCTTGAAAAAGATTTACTCTTCAATCAATATGAAGAATTGGTAGGTGAAATCATTTCAGCCGAAGTTTATCAAATTTTGGGAAGAGAAACCCTGCTTATCGATGGAGAAGGCAATGAATTGATCCTTCCAAAAGGAGAGCAAATTCCAAAAGACAGATTTAGAAAAGGTGACAGCGTCAGAGCCATTGTCCATAAAGTTGAAATGGTAAATGGCAACCCACGTATCATTCTTTCCAGAACATCTCCGATTTTCTTGGAAAGATTATTTGAAAATGAAGTTCCTGAAGTATTTGACGGTCTGATTACCATCAGAAAAATCGTAAGAGAACCGGGTGAAAGAGCAAAAGTAGCTGTAGAATCTTACGATGACAGGATTGATCCGGTAGGTGCCTGTGTCGGTATGAAAGGAAGCCGTATTCATGCAATCGTCAGGGAACTTCAGAATGAAAACATCGATGTAATTAACTACACCGATAACCTTGACCTATATGTATCAAGAGCATTGAGCCCCGCAAAGGTTTCCTCATTGACTGTTGATAAAGAAAATAAAAGAATTTCAGTCTACTTGAAGCCGGACCAAGTCTCTATGGCCATCGGAAAAGGTGGATTTAACATCAGACTTGCCTCAAGATTGGTCGGATTTGAAATAGACGTATTCAGAGAACTCAATGACTATGAAGAGGAGGATGTGGATCTTGAGGAATTCGGTGATGAAATCGACAATTGGGTTATTGACGAATTGAAAAAAACCGGTTTGGATACTGCAAAGAGCGTTCTTTCACTAACAAAAGAAGATCTTTTGAGAAGAACAGAACTTGAAGAAGAAACAATTGACGAAATATTCAGAATATTAAAACAAGAATTTGAACAGTAATTTAGGTCAGATTTACCCAATAATTGGCCTATATTTGCCATCAAATTAAGAAAGTGCTTTAGTGTATGTCAGAAGAAAAAACGATGCGACTGGGCCAGATAGCCAGAAAACTCAATGTAGGCATTTCTACTATTGTGGAATCTATGGCTAAGAAGGGCTTCGATGTCGAAAATAATCCCAACTCCAAAATCAGCCAAGAGCAATTTGATATGCTGGCAAAGGAGTTTAAATCCTCTGCTCAGGAAAAGGAAGAGGCCTCTCACCTTTCGATAGGTAAGAGGCATCATGAAACTTTTACCATAGAAGCAGAATCTGAAGTAAAAGAGGAAAAGAAAGTTGAACCTGTTGCAGAAGTAAAGAAACCTGAGCCGGTAAAGCCTATCATTGAAACTCCAAAAACTGAAGAACCGCCACTTGAGAAAGTGGAAATAGAAGCTCCCAAATTACAGGGAATAACAGTTTTGGGAAAAATTGACCTTGATGCCCAAAAGCAATCCCAAAAAAGGGAAGAGGTTAAACCTCAGCCTCAAGCACCTGTATTACCTCCAGCAACTCCTGTTGTAAAAGAAGAAAAGCCGGTCCAAGAAAAAGTGGAACCGAAACCTCAGGCTGTGAAGCCTCACACTGAAGACATCACTAAAAAAGTCCAGGAATCTCCAGTTCCTGTAAAAGCACCTCTTGAGGAAAAACCAAAAGTCGTAAACCCTGAACCTAAACCAGTTGTAGAGAAGGTCGAAAAAATAGAAAAACCTATTGAGATAATCGAACCTAAGCCTGAGGAGAAAGTGATAGCAGCCAAAGCAGATGCTTTGAAGGGGCTTACTGTATTGGGTAAAATTGAACTTCCTGATGACAAATCAAAGAAAAAAGGGAAACCTGTAGCTTCTTCTGACGAGAAAGGAAAGGATAAGAAAAAAAGAATACGAAAAAGAATTGATAAAAAAGGCGGTCCTGCACCAAAAGGTCCTGAGACAGATGCCAATAAGCCTAGACCTGCCGGTCAAGGTCAAGGAGGACAAGGACAAGGAGGACAACCTTCCGGTCCTGGCCAAAGGGATAGAAAACCAATGCAACAGCGTCCACAAAGACCGGGGCAGCCTCAGCAAAATACTAATAGAATACAAAAAGCGGAACCTACTCAAAAGGAAATCCAAGATCAGATTAAACAAACCCTTGCAAGATTGCAGGGAGGTGGTAAATCAGGCGGCGGAAAATCAAAGAGGAGAGACAAGAAAGCGGAACGGTACAGGGAAGAACAGGAAGGAATCGAAGATTCTAAAATTCTTCGTGTAACAGAATTTATTTCTGCCAATGATTTGGCTTCACTTATGGATGTGTCTGTAAATGAAGTAATTTCTGCCTGCCTTTCTTTAGGTATGTTTGTTTCCATCAACCAAAGACTTGATGCTGAAGCCATTACCATCATTGCAGATGAGTTCGGATTTGAGGTGGAATTTACCAAACCTGATGAAGAGTTTGAAGTAGAAGAAATCGCCGATACTGCAGAAGATCTTCAAGAAAGAGCTCCTATAGTGACCATAATGGGTCACGTCGATCATGGAAAAACATCATTGCTTGATTTTATAAGAAGATCAAAAGTAACTGCTGATGAAGCAGGTGGAATTACCCAACACATCGGTGCATATGATGTAACTACTGCTGACGGACACAAAATCGCTTTCTTGGATACTCCGGGTCACGAGGCCTTTACCGCCATGAGAGCAAGGGGTGCCAAAATTACCGACGTTGCTATCATAGTAATTGCGGCTGATGACAGCATCATGCCTCAAACCAAAGAAGCGATCAACCATGCTCAGGTAGCAGGTGTTCCAATGATCTTTGCAATCAATAAAATTGATAAACCAAATGCCAATCCTAATAAAATCAAAGAGGAATTGGCCAATATGAATCTTTTGGTAGAAGAATGGGGTGGAAAATACCAGTCCCAAGACATTTCTGCAAAAACAGGCTTGGGAGTAGATGACCTTCTTGAAAAAGTGTTGTTGGAAGCTGAAATTCTTGAATTGAAAGCCAATTACAACAAAAAAGCAGTTGGTACTGTCATAGAAGCTTCTCTTGATAAGGGTCGTGGATACGTGACTACAGTAATGGTTCAGGCAGGAACTTTGAATATCGGAGACATTATGCTTGCAGGTCCACACTATGGCCGTGTCAAAGCGATGACAGATCACAAAGGAAAGAAACTTACCAAAGCGGGTCCTTCAACACCAGTTCAAGTATTGGGATTGGCAGGTGCTCCACAGGCTGGTGATACTTTCAAAGTTTACGATTCTGAAAGAGAGGCCAGAGAAATCGCCAATTCAAGAGAACAGATTCTTCGGGAGCAAAGTATGCGTACGAAGAAGCACATTACCTTGGACGAAATCGGAAGGCGGCTCGCAATCGGAAGTTTCAAAGAACTCAACATCATCATCAAAGGTGATGTGGATGGGTCAGTTGAGGCACTTTCTGATTCCTTATTGAAACTTTCCAAAGAAGAGGTATCTGTCAGTATCATCCACAAAGGTGTCGGTCAGATATCCGAATCAGATGTCCTTTTGGCGTCCGCTTCAGATGCGATCATCCTAGGATTTAATGTGAGACCATCTACCAATGCCAAAAAACTTGCGGAGCAGGAAGAAATTGAAATCAGGCATTACTCCATTATCTATGATGCCATCAACCAGATCAAAGATGCGATTGAAGGTATGCTTGAGCCTGAGTTTGAGGAAATCATTACAGGTAACGTGCTCGTTAGAGAGGTATTCAAAATATCTAAAATCGGAACTATCGCCGGGTCTTATATCACCGACGGTTTCATCACCAGAAAGAATAAAATCAGGATCATCCGTCAAGGAATCGTAATTCATGATGGAGAAATCGACCAATTGAAGCGATTCAAAGATGATGTCTCAGAGGTGAAAGCCGGCTACGAATGTGGTATTTCCATCAAAAATTTCAATGATATCGAAATCGATGATACCATGGAAGGCTACATGATGCAGGAAATCAAAAAGAAAAAGTAAAACATTTATAATGATTTAAAGAAAAAGGAACGGTGTAAACTGTTCCTTTTTTTATTTTTGAGCCTTATGTTGAATGCATTACACATATTAATCCAAATTCTGATTTGCCTCTCATTTATTTGCCTTTTTTTAGGTCTTTATCGGCCTGTTTTGGTCCTATGGTTTTTAGATAGATTCAACAGACTAAAAGTTTTAAAGATGTATGGAACAATTGCTATTATCTTAATATTGATTTTGATGGCATTTGATTTTTTTTCCAACCTGCCTTAAAAGTAAGATTATAAAAACCTGACAAGGATCATTTTTTTTTGGAAAAAAAGTCTAAATTTAAATTCCTATAATCAATTCTATTGAAAAAAGTCATTTCCATATTCCTTTTGTGCTGCTTCGCATTGTACCATTTTGGATATTATGTGGCTTATTTTTCTTTTCGCTTCCAAATCGAAAGCGATTGGATGGAGAAAATCTACAGTGACAATCAGGAGGGTTTGGAAGAAAAGTTAATGGAAATCCCCCTCTCTGTGCCCTACATGGCTGATGAAGAGGATTTTAGACCAACAAACACCTCATTTGAAAAAGATGGAAAAACTTTCAGAGCAATCAAACAAAGATACGTAAACGACACCCTTCAGATTGTTTATGTCCCTGATACCGCCAAAAGAATATTGGACAATACCATCAAGCAGTGGGTAAGTTCTCTGGTTCAAGACGATCTCCCAGACGCAGGAAATAATTCTTTATTGGTAAAGCTTTTCATTAAAGATTATACTCCGGTATCGAATGATTTCGATTATTCTCCGGTTGCTTCAGAACTTGAACAAGATTTCATAGGTTTCATTTTTTCATCTTACGAAAACAATTATTTCCATCTTAATTCCCCTCCCCCTGAGTTAGCCTGATTTGAACCTTTTGGGCTTCACATTTTCTATTCTTCTTAAGACAAGCATTGACTCTATACCCAAGTTCTCATTTTTTGAGAATCTAGGCAGGTACAGTTTCATTTTGATGTGTCTGTTAATGATTTGAATTTTAAGAAAAAAGCTGCCCGAAACCCCTTTCTAAAGAATAGGGGTAAATAATCTATCATTCTAACCAACATCAAAAGATGAAAATATTTATACGCTTAACTGCAATAGCGGCGACAACAATATGTCTTAGCATGGCTTCTTACGCCCAAACCCCTTGGGATGAAGTCATGATGGGCAAGGGAGAAATCTGTACAGCATTGATATATGAACATTCCTCATGGGATCAATATTGGGAAGGCACATATCTCCGTGAAAACGCCAATATCGGCACTTTTACCCGTCAGACAATAATGCCAATGATAGCCATGGGCATCTCGAAAAAAATCAACATTATAGCAAGTTTACCCTATATCAATACTAAAGCTTCGGGTGGAACCCAGGCAGGACAGTCAGGAATCCAAGACCTAAGCATCGCTGCAAAAGTGGATTGGCTTCAAAAACAAGTGGGAAAGGGTAAACTTCTTTTTCTCACCAATGCACACTTTAGCACCCCCGCCAGTAATTACCTTTCAGATTACATGCCATTTAGCCTTGGCGCAGGAGCTCCCGAAATCGGTTTAAGAGGTATAGGAGGCTATAAAATGGATAATGGAATTGTATTCAGGGCTGCTGCTGCTTACTTATGGCGTGGACAGACTGAAGTGGAAAGGGATTACTACTATGACAATGGCAGTGTGTATTCAACTTTTATGAATGTCCCAAATGCACTGAATTTACATGCAGCGGTTGGGTATTGGGCTTTTGATAACAGGCTTAGAATGGAAGCGACATTCATGAGTCTCAACTGCCTCACAGGAGATGACATCCGTTCGTACAACAGGCCTCAGCCAACCAACAAAATGGAAGTAAGCCAAGTTGGAGCTTGGGTCCAATATTTCATCAAATCTGATCGGGGTTTGGGTGCTCTAGCCTATTTCAATCAAACAGTCAGTGGCAGAAACATGGGTAAAGCCACCACATTTGGTATCGGACTCACTTATCAGTTCAAAGCATTTTAATCTCAATGAAGCAATGAAAAATCTAAATATATCTTATCTATATCTGACGTTAATTTTGTTAACAGCAGGTTCCTGTATAGAGGAAACTCCAAATTACCTCGAATTTGAAGGATATCAATTTGAAAATCTCGATGCACAAGGAGGATCTTGGAAAACAATTCTGGTAACCGATCCATCCCAAATCGACATTCCTCAACCTGAGTCAACGAACTCCTTACAATACCAAGCTGAATTGTCAGCATTGAAACAACAGATGTCAGGATTGACACCTGCACAAACCCAAGCTGTCAAATATTGGACAAACAATCCGGTCTTGAGATGGAATGAAATTGCCTTAGAATTGGCAGCTAAGTATAACTTGATTCCAGGTCCAAATGCTGATGGTACCTATACTCTTCCAAATCCGGCCAATCCTGTAGGTCCACCTGCATTTCCATTTGCCCATCCTCCCTATACAAGTAGAATGTTGGCGTATTTAAGCGTAGCCCAATTTGATGCCTTGGTAGTTACATGGCATTACAAATTCCAATTTAACAGACCCGCACCTTACTTGACCGACAATACAATAAAGCCGGCATATGCGTCAAGCCAACTGCCTTCCTATCCATCAGATGGAGCCACGGTAGCTACTGTCTCAAAAGAAATACTGAAGTTAATGTTTCCCCTTGAAGCCAATTATCTTGAGGATAAATACCAAGAGCATATCGAAAGTCTTGTCCATGCTGGTATCAATGTCCAAAGCGATATAGATGCAGGTAATATCATCGGATCGGAAGTCATCAAATTAGCAAAACAGCGTGCCTCTTCGGACGGCATGGCAAAAGCCCAAACTCCAAAGAATGTATCAGATTCCATAGCCAATGCAGCTTTCGAGAGATTTGGATGGAAATGGGAAAATATGGAAACTCCAAAAAGGCCTGTTGGATTGACACCACTTTTTGGTCAAGTCAAAATGTGGAATGTGCCTTCGGTAGAAGAAGTAAGGCCAGGACCGCCACCTGCTCCGGGATCAAAGGAATTTGAAACCAACGCCGCAGAAATAAAAAAATTTGCAGCCCATATGACCATCAGTCAGCGTAGGATTGCCAATTGGTGGGAAGATGGAATAGGTTCTTATACACCTCCTGGACATTGGAACAAGTTTGCTAAAGAAGCAATTGTGAAGGCCAAACTCAATCCACTTCGGTCTGCAAGGGTATTTGCTTATATGAATACCGCCATCATGGACGCGGGAGTGGCTTGTTGGGATGCAAAATACTACTACCATTATCCAAGACCGATTGAAACAATTTCAGGATTCAAAACAATCCTTGGTACTCCAAACTTCCCCGCATATACTTCAGGCCATAGTACATTCTCTGCCGCAGGAGCTGAAGTACTCGCCCATTTCTTCCCTGCCGATGCAGCACAATTCAGGGCATGGGCAGAAGAAGCTGCAGTCTCCAGACTTTATGGAGGAATCCATTACAGGTTCGACGCTGATGTGGGAATCTCCCAAGGTAAAAACGTAGGTGCATATGCGGTCAATCGGGCAAAAAATGATGGCGCTCAGTAAATAATTAAAAAGGGTTTGATTACTTTACAACCCCGGTCATTTGCTATCCAAGTAGACCGGGGCTGTTTTTTTTATCCAACTTTGACAGGCTGATCTATTTCCTTTCTAAGGCTCTTAGATGCCAATACAATCAAAGCAATCGAAAGGACAAAAAGTAAGGCAGCAATTATTGACAGCACATATACTTCCTGCTTGAAATTATTCCAAGCAAATAGTCCCAAAGAGGTCAACGTAACAGTAAACATAAAGAACATCGGGATGGTCACGAAGGTAGCATCAACCTTTTGCCTGATCAGCCATACCGCGATCGTCAACAAAGCCAAAGCTGCCAATAACTGATTTGCAGAACCAAAAATCGGCCATAAAGTAGTAAAGCTTCCAGATGCTAACAACAGAACCGAAAGAATAACAACTACTGAAGTGGACAAATACCTGTTCTGGGAAAGTTTGTTCCCCACAGGATTTTTTACATCTTCAAAATATTCCTGCAAAGTAAATCTAGCCAATCTCGTGCAGGTATCTAAAGTCGTTAAGGCAAAAGCAGAAACAGTGAGGGCGACAAAACCTATTGCAAATTGTTCTGAAATTCCCATCGTAGAAATCATTCCTCCCAATCCTGTTGAAAACAAGCTTACAGGCCCTTCACTCCCAAGTCTGCTCAGGTATTCTCCCCTACTCAAAACTACCACTGCGCCAACCGAGATAATTGCTAAAAAAGATTCAATCAACATCCCGCCATAGCCGACTATTTTGGCATCACTCTCTTTGTCAAGTTGCTTGGAGGTAGTACCTGAAGCGACCAAAGAATGGAAACCTGAAATCGCACCACAGGCAATGGTCACAAACAAAACCGGAAACAAATACCCCAAATTATCTGCTGAAATATGGATTTGGTTGTCCATTTTGATTTCAGGATTGGAGATAAATACTCCGATAACAGCAGAAATCATCAACCCGTATAGTAAAAAACTATTCAAATAATCCCTTGGTTGAAGCAAAAAAGTCACAGGAGTTACTGAAGCAAAAAAAGCATATCCAAGCAACAAATAAACCCAAAGCTGGTAATCAAGAGCAAATGGAAGCTGCATTCCCAAATACACAAAATAATACATTAACACGACACCAATGGTGGTATTGATGATAAATGCAGTTTTGCTTCCTCCAAAGAATTTGTTGACATAACCAAAAACAATGGCAAGCACCATGAATAAAATGGAGGCAGAAGCCACACCGGGATTACTGACAAAGGTCTTGGCAATAATATCCGAAAAAACACCAATAACCAGAATCAGTGTAGAAAAACTGAAAATTATGAAAAGCTGTTTACCGCTTTTCCCAATATTGTTTTGAATTATCACTCCGATTGATTTTCCTTGGTTTTTCAAGGATGCAGCCATACTTCCCAAATCGTGTACAGCACCGAAGAAAATCCCTCCAACCAAAATCCAAATCACAGCCGGAATCCAACCAAATGTCACTGCTATAATTGGACCTACGATAGGTCCCGCCCCGGCAATAGACGCAAAATGATGCCCTAAAACCACAACGGGTTTACTTGGGACATAATCAATACCGTCATTGTAAAGGTGAGATGGAGCTTTTCTTTTGTCATCTAGGCCAAACCTTTTATAAGCAAATTTCCCGTAAGTAAAATAAGCTACCACAAGGATAACTCCCGATATGATTAATAAAACTGGTAAGGTCATTTTTAATTGGGTTAATAAACCTTGAATTTCCTTCAATTCAATCAAATAACAAATATTATTCTCAGGTTTTAAGCCCGGGAGTATAATAAGTACTGAATTTCCCTCTTTCAACCACTTGCATAGACCAGTTTGAAAAAATGAAGTTCCTTACCAAATTTTATTTAATGGATAATAGCTATAAATTTGTACTCCCCGAAACGCAGCTTTTGGTCTAAATAAAATATAATATGGCTTGGTTCAAAAGGACAGACAAAGGAATAAAAACCTCAACAGAGGAAAAAAAAGACACTCCGGATGGTTTGTGGTTTAAAACACCCCAAGGAAATATCATCCATACAAGAGAGCTCAAAAATAATTCATATGTGTGTCCTGATGATGACTTCCATGTCAAAATCGGTTCAAAAGAATACTTTGAAATTCTTTTTGATGGAAACAAGTTTAAAGAACTTGATGCAGATATGAAATCAGGTGATCCACTGAATTTTGTGGATACCAAACCTTATAAAGGCAGAATTACTGCGACTATACAAAAAACAGAGTTGAATGACGCGGTCAGGACGGCAGTCGGAAAGATGAATGACTTGGATCTTGTCGTAGCCTGTATGGATTTCAATTTTATCGGGGGGTCAATGGGTTCTGTTGTGGGTGAAAAAATCGCTAGAGCTATCGACCATTCCTTAAAAAATAAAATTCCATTTTTGATGATTTCTAAGTCAGGCGGTGCTAGGATGATGGAAGCTGGATTCAGCCTGATGCAGATGGCAAAGACCTCGGCGAAGCTGGCATTATTGGAAAAAGCTGCTATCCCCTACATTTCTCTTTTGACCGACCCTACCACAGGTGGGGTGACTGCTTCCTATGCCATGTTGGGAGATTTTAATATTGCTGAGCCGGAGGCATTAATTGGATTTGCAGGACCAAGGGTTATCCGTGAGACGATCGGCAAAGATTTGCCAAAAGGATTTCAAAGCTCTGAATTTGTGTTGGAACACGGGTTCTTGGATTTTATCATCGATAGGAGGCAGTTGAAAAACAGATTGACTACACTTCTAAACCTTCTGAGGAATTAGGAAGTTATCCATTCAAATCGGAAAAAAGGATTACCTCAAAAATCAGGGTCTTTTTGGTCGATTATATTGATTAATAAATATATTTGTGTTCCCGATTCGGGCTTAATACTGAAATTAAAAAGTAAAATAATCATTAAATGGGTTCAGTAATTATTACCTCAATAGTAGCATTTACGCTTATCATATTGCTACTCGTTTTTATCCTGTTGTTTGCCCAGTCTAAGCTAGTTGCTTCAGGTGATGTCAAAATCATTGTAAACGGGGACGAAAGTAACCCGATTGTTGCGTCAGCGGGCTCGACCCTTTTGAGCACACTTGGAGGCAAAAAAATCTTCTTGCCATCTGCCTGTGGTGGTGGTGGTACTTGCGCCATGTGTAAGTGTGTCATCGAAGAAGGCGGTGGTGAAGTTCTACCTACAGAAGAAGGACACTTAAGCCGTGCTGAAAAACAAGGCAATGTGAGACTCTCATGCCAAGTTAAGGTCAAACAAGACATGAAGATCAGGATTCCAGAAGAAATCTTCGGAATCAAAAAGTGGGAATGTGAAGTTATGTCCAACTATAACGTCTCTACTTTCATCAAAGAATTTAAAGTGAAATTACCAGAGGGTGAAACACTTCATTTCGAATCCGGTGGATATATTCAGATTGATGTGCCTGTAATTACAGTCAATTTCAAAGAAATGGACATCACTCCTCATCCGGATTTAGGACACCCTGCAGATGTATACAAAAGTGATTGGGATAAATTTGGTCTTTGGGATTTGGTGATGAAAAATGATGAAGAGCTCTTCAGAGCATACTCAATGGCCAACCACCCTGCTGAAGGAAACATCGTAATGCTAACCATTCGTATAGCAACCCCGCCTTGGGATAGAGCCAACAACAAATGGATGGATGTCAATCCCGGTGTGTGTTCTTCTTATGTATTCTCAAGAAAACCCGGTGATAAGGTAACTATTTCAGGTCCTTATGGTGAATTCCACATCAACCCAACACAAAGGGAAATGATTTATATTGGTGGTGGTGCAGGTATGGCTCCATTAAGATCTCATATCTTCCATTTGTTTCACACTGAAAAGACCGACAGAAAAGTGTCTTATTGGTATGGAGGAAGGTCAAAAAAGGAATTGTTTTACACCCCCCAATTCCGTGCCATTGAAAAAGATTTCCCAAATTTCACCTTTAATATCGGTCTATCAGAGCCCCTACCAGAGGATAATTGGAAAATCAAAAAAAACCTCAATGATGTTGAAGCCGACGGATATGTAGGATTTATCCACCAAGTGCTTTATGACAACTATCTGAAAAACCATCCTGAACCAGATGAAATCGAATATTACCTTTGCGGTCCTCCATTAATGAATGCAGCAGTTCTTAAACTGTTGGACGACATGGGGATTCCTAAAGAGAATATAAGGTTTGATGACTTTGGAGGTTAATCCAAAATGATAGAGTCCCGCAATAGCGGGACTTTTTTATTTCTCTCTGGATTTTTTAATTATTTTTGGATAGCCTTTACATCAAGTCCATGAATATTAGACAATACTTTGATCCAATACCTGAATTCATCACCACGCAGAAATACAGCTCCAATTCTTTTTTCAATTTTATTCACTTTCACGGAGAAACTTTCCCAGATTTGAAAGGCTTACAAATAGCCATAATAGGGCTTGTCGAAAATCGGGGCATACCAAAAGGTGAAAGTATAGAAAGGAGTGCTTCTGAGGTTCGCGATAAACTCTTCCACTTAAAAAAAGGACACGGACTTTACAAAATAGCGGACTTGGGGGATTTGAAAATGGGGCAAACCAGAGAAGAATCCATACAAATCATGGCTGTTGTGGGTGAATATTTAATCAAAAAACAGATTTTGCCGGTGTTTATAGGAGGTACACACGACCTGGATATGGGCCAATATCTTTCCTATCAAAACTTGGAAAAGCTTGTTTCTATGGTGACTGTCGATGCAAAAGTAGACATGGAAGAGGAAGGAATGCCATCTGACAACCATTCACAGGAAATTATTTTGCACCAGCCTAACTTCCTTTTCAATTACAGCCACATAGGCTATCAGAGTTTTTTGGTTGACAAAGACCTTACCGGAGTGATGGAGAAGCTATATTTTGACCATATCCGATTGGGACATCTGCGGAGTAATTTCAAGGAAATAGAACCCATTATCAGAAATTCAGATTTGTTGAGCTTTGATGTTTGTGCCATTCAATCCTCGGATGCACCCGGTGCTGCAGATGCCCAGCCATTTGGGATTTCAGGAGAGGAGGCTTGTCAGATCTGTAAGTTTGCAGGTATGAATGAAAAACTTTCCTCTTTTGGGGTTTTTGGATACCAACCCTACTATGACGACAACAGAAATAAGACTGCCTCTGTCATCGCTACCATGGTTTGGTATTTCATTGAGGGATTCTATGACAGAAAAGACACCCTATCATTCAAAGGCAATGACTATGTTAAGTACACTGTATCTCTAGACCTAAAACCATCGACCTTGGTTTTTTACAAAAGCAAAAGAAGTGAAAAATGGTGGATGGAAATTCCACATCAAGATCAGGATAAATTTGATCGAAATACAATCATTCCTTGTAGCTACCAAGACTACCAGTTGGCCCAATCGGGAGAAATCCCTGAAAGATGGATTAATGCCCAGTTAAAGCTTCTTTGATGAAAACTTATACAAGGCAACAATTGGCACTTCGCAATGGTCAGGACAAACCTGAAATTTGGGTGGCATACCGAGGAGAGATTTATGATGTATCAGATTCCAGACTTTGGAAAAACGGGAAGCATTATGAGCATTGGGCAGGCCAAGACCTTACCGATGAACTTCCGGATGCACCACATACAGCTGAGGTATTTAGAAAATTTAAAACTATTGGGCTTTTGACAGAATGATATGATATTGATAGCGGATAGCGGAGCCAGTAAGACAGACTGGAGAGTCATAAACAAAAATGGTGAAATCAGTCAACATCGGGGTATTGGATTCAATCCAAATTACCAAACGGCTGAAGAAATGGCGAATGAGCTACAAGACGATTATTTATTGAACCTAAGAGGTCAGATCGACACCATTTATTACTACGGTGCCGGATGTACTTCTCAAAAAAACAGGCTTCAGGTAACGAATGCACTCCGGAGCATTTACAAAAAAGCTGAAATAAATGTGGACCATGACCTTATGGCTGCTGCCAGAGCGACCTGTGGCAATCAACCTGGAATTGCCTGTATTTTGGGAACTGGATCCAATAGCTGCGATTATGATGGTGAAATTATCATCAACAAAAGACCTGCACCGGGGTATATTCTGGGCGATGAAGGGGGAGGTGCATATATAGGAAGAAAATTCCTTCAAGATTTTATCCATGAAGAGATGCCGAAAAAACTCAGAGAAAAAGTCTTGCAGAAATTTCAGCTTGATAACCAAACCATCATAGAAAATGTCTACCAAAGACCATTTCCCGGCAGATACATGGCGAGTTTTTGCAGATTCATCACCGAGCATGCAGCAGATCCATATTGCTATATGCTTTATTATAATTCTTTTCAGGATTTTTTCAAAAAAACAGTCATGAAATATGATGATTATAAAAAAAAACCTGTCAGCTTCGTCGGTTCAATTGCATTTTACAACAGTGACATTTTGAGAAATGCTGCTTATGATGCAGACATTCAAGTCAATTTAATTTTGGAAGGACCGATTGCAGGATTAACCCTATACCACAAAGAACTACTATGAACACTACCGAAAGCAGCTCTCTCTATGACAATCTTGAACAGATGGATATTTTTTCATTATTGGAAAAAATCAATGAGGAAGATAAAAAAGTCGCATTTGCTGTCGAAAAACAAATCAAAGAAATAGAAGCCTTGGTGGAACAGATCGTTCCAAGAATGAAAAAAGGCGGTAGACTTTTTTATATCGGGGCAGGTACAAGTGGAAGACTTGGAATCCTGGATGCTTCAGAATGCCCGCCAACTTATGGCGTACCCCATGATTGGGTTGTAGGTATCATTGCAGGCGGTGACACAGCCATCAGAAAGGCAGTCGAAAATGCGGAGGATGATTCCAATCAAGCTTGGCCTGATATCCAAAAATTCGGTTTCAACAAAGAAGATACAGTCATCGGTATCGCAGCATCGGGAACAACACCCTATGTGTTAGGAGGAGTAAAAGCAGCAAGAGAAGCAGGCTTACTTACAGGATGCATCACCTGCAACGATGATTCTCCACTTTCAAAAGAGGTTCAGTTTCCCATTCAAGTAGTTGTAGGACCAGAGTTTGTCACAGGTAGCACAAGAATGAAAGCAGGAACAGCCCAAAAACTGGTGTTGAATATGATCTCAACCTCGACGATGATCAAATTAGGAAGGGTGAAAGGCAACAAAATGGTGGATATGCAACTTTCCAACAAAAAGCTGGTTAACAGAGGAATCCGCATGATCATGGAAGCAACAGGCAGCCCTGAGAATGAAGCCGGGGATCTGCTTTTGAGATATGGATCCGTTCGTGCCGCAGTAGAGGCCTTTTTTCAAAAGAGTGGAACCGGACTCTGATTATAATCTAACTTTTCTTATCTTTGCATCCCTTTTAAATTCAGCGACTTAGTACCTGAATCAAAAAGATTACATCTTAATACAGCAGAGATGCTGCAACACAATGAAAAAAGACAATAACAGAAGTTCGGGCTCAAGAAACGACGGCAGCCCAAAGCTCTACAAGGGAGGAAACTCCGGAGGAAAAAAGAGCTATTCTGACAAAAAAGATTTCGGTGGTTCTAAGCCAACCGGAGAAAGAAATTTTGACAAAAAACCTGGTTATTCCAAAGGCGAAGGTTCACCCCGCCCCTATGGGGAAAAAGGTAAATTTGAAGGAAAAAAAGACTATTCTGACAAAAAAGAATTCAGAGGACCAAAACCTGACGGAGAAAGAAATTTTGACAAGAAACCTGGTTATTCCAAAGGTGAAGGTACTTCCCGTCCATATGGCGACAAAGGAAGATTCGAAGGAAAAAAAGACTATTCTGACAAAAAAGAATTCAGAGGTCCAAAACCTGACGGGGAAAGAAAATTTGACAAAAAACCGGGTTATTCCAAAGATGAAAGTTCATCACGTCCTTATGGTGACAAAGGGAGATACGAAGGAAAAAAAGACTATTCCGAGAAGAAGCCTTTTTCAAAATCACAAGGCGAAAAACCTGAAAAAAGGTTTGGAAGCAGAAACGATGCCCCATTGGCTAAAAAGAGATCAGATGAATTTGATGAGTTCGAAGATTTCAATGAAACTTCAAACAAAAAAGGTCCCAGAAAACCTAGATTGGATGAGGAGAGGGCAGCAAAAAGGGCAGAAAGCAGAAACGAATATCCCAAATTAGAACGGAAGCCTTTTTTGGATAAAAATGAAGAGGAGTTTGAAGGGATAAGAGATCTCTCTGAAAAAAAAGGGCCAAAAAAGTCAAAATATGACGGACAATTCCCTGATAGAAAAAAAGAAAGCTCATCAGATAGATCGGCCGAAAATACTGATTTCAAAAAACCAAACCGTTTTTCGAAAGAAGATAAACCTGCATTTGGAAAAAGAGACTCAGAGGGAAATTTTAACAAAAAACCTGCCGCTGAAGAAGATTTCAAAAGTGTATACAGGGGAAGAGGCAAGGATGAAAAACCCATTTATGAAAGGGTTTTAAAGGCAGACCTTCCAAAAGAATCAGGATTTCAAAAAAAGATAAGAAAGCCATTTACTGACGATATCTCTGGAGAAAGGCCAAAATACAATTTTGAAAAACTGGAGAAAAATCATAACCCAAAAATTCAATCCGATTCACTCAGGTTGAATAAGTTTATCGCCAACTCCGGAATATGTTCCAGGAGAGAAGCGGATGTTTTAATCCAACACGGAGAAATCCAAGTCAATGGAGAGGTGGTAACAGAATTGGGTCATAAAGTAAACAGGACCGATAAAGTAATTTACAAAGGCAAAAACATCAATCCCGAAAAGCCGGTTTACCTGCTTTTGAACAAGCCTAAGGATTTTATTACGACTACAGAAGACCCAATGGACAGGAAAACGGTCATGCACTTGATTTCCAATGCATGTGAAGAAAGGGTTTTCCCGGTAGGACGATTGGATAGAAATACAACAGGTTTGTTGCTGTTTACAAATGATGGTGAACTCGCCGCAAAACTTTCGCATCCTTCCAATAATGTGAAGAAAATCTATCAGGTTACCTTAAACAGGCCGTTGACCGCAAATGACGAAAAAGAAATCCTCGAAGGAATAACTTTGGAAGATGGACCAGCAAAAGTGGATGACATGCAAGTGCTGTCCAAAGACAGGACTATTCTAGGCTTGGAAATCCACCTTGGCAGAAACAGGATTGTAAGAAGGATTTTTGCCCATTTCGGATACGAAGTGGAAGCTTTGGATCGGGTTATTTTCGCAGGTCTGGACAAGAAAGACTTACCTAGAGGAAAATACAGGTTCCTTACTGAAAAAGAAGTCATTCAACTCAAATATTTCCTTTGATCAGTAAAATAAGCAAAAAATAAGGCCTTGGATCTCTCCAAGGCCTTTCTTTTTTATAGTTGGTTTAGTAATCAAGATTACTTCGCCGCCATCAATTGGGCAAAGCCATCGCTGCTTCTTACGTAGAATTCAACCCTTGCAGAAGGATTAACTCTCTCCATTCTGTATAGTTTTTGAAAACCAACGGAATTGTCAACTTTTTCTTCATGGACTAATCTATCATTTTCAAAGACCAAAACTGACAAATCAGAAGGAAGAAGTGCATTTACAAGTAACTTGTAACTGTTGTTCTCAAGTTTCTCAAGTTTGGTATAGACCAAAGGAGAAGGCACTGCCACATTGAGGTCCACTTCCAATTTGTCCATGACAACATTATCTTCATAAACTGCCATAGAATAAACTCCTGCTTTTAGTTTTGAAAAATCATAATACTTCGCAAAGGCATTATCGGACACAATTTTGTCTTTTTGGACAAGGAAATTGTTTTCGTCAAAAATCTTTACTGTTACTGTTTTCGCTTCGTTCAGGCCATAAATTAGCTGAACTTTGCTTTCATCCACTTTTCTAAGTGTTACCGGTGATTTTGCAGTTTTCTCAAAATCTGTCTCGTTTGCTATAGCGCTTACTGAAACGCTTGCAGCAAGAATCATTGTTGCAATGAATGCTTTCATGGTAATAAAATTTAGTTGGTTTAAGAAATTTTTTATGATGTTAACCTCGGTTGGATTTCTCCATTTTTAAACAATTTGAGGTCGGTTACTCGGGGGTGAGTTGAAGTCATTTTGTATTTGACTTCGATACAAACTTAGACAACATATTCGTTCATTGCAAATATTTCAACAAAAATTATTTTTATTGAATATTTGGTAATAAAATAAAATAAATTTTAATGATTCAACAATTAACTTTTATTTTCTCGGAATCGATGTCATTTAAAACCGATATGTTGTATTTCGGGAAAAAACCAAATAATATTTTTTTATGTATAGACATATAAAATCAAAAAGAAATAATTCCAAATACCTTCAAAATCAAAAAAAAGGAGCAAAGTACTGTTACTTTGCTCCTTGTAGGTTAATGTATTTTTAACTTTTTCAGCTTTATTTTATCCCTTTTCCGGCTTCTGCCAAAGCCTTGGAATCAAAATTTCCAAGCAATTCTACCACCATCAGGTCACCCTCTTTGTCATTCAGAAGGACGACCACATCACTTATCATCCTGTCTCCTTTTGTAAAAATCAATAATCCATTTCCCTTATCTGAAGTTTCCATCATCAATTCATACTTTTCTCTTTCCAAAGCTTTATGCAAAGTTTTGAACTCTGCCTGACCTGTAGGGCTGTTTTCGGGAAGTTTGAAAAGTTTAACCCTTTCAAGGGATTTAACGATACCTTCTACTTTAGCTTCATCCAATTTCACATTGAATCCTTCGGCAAAATTCATAAAGTTACCTCCTATATCCATATGAAAGAAATCTTCATTGGCTTTGTACTTTTGATATAGTGCATCAACACTTTTACTTTGGGCCATGGACAAGTGGGTAAACATGGCAAGAAAGATAATTAAGGGTAGTTTTTTCATTGGTTTATAGTTTGTTTATTTCTTTTTATTTCCGTCTTGATACTCTTTCATGCCAGGCATGTTTGTTTTTTCTGCTAGCATATTGAGGTCTTGGTATGTAAAATTTCCTAACATACTCAGCAAAGTGAAACTTTCGCCTGAACCGGATATCATCAGAAATTCTTTGACCAAGCCATTCTCCTCCCTGACCATAAATTTGACATTTGATCCTTTGTCAGCCACATCCATCAGGTCTTCATATTTGTTTTTGTTAAGGGTATTCATAGCCTCTTGGTAAAGGCTTTTCCCATTGGTTGTTTCAGTGGAAAGGATTCTTATCCCCCTTACTTTGGATATCAATTCACCCAAATCTTCTGCTTCCTGATCTGAATCATCGCTGGCAGATTTCAAAAATCCACCGGCCATCTGCATCATTTTTGGACTGATGTATACCCTTGAAAAATTCTCGTCTTCCATATATTTGGAAAAAAATTTGGAGATGGCATCATCCTGTGCATTGACCCCTGTCACCAAGAGTGTCAGTACTATAATTGGGATTATTCTTTTCATCATTTTTCTATGTCATTTAGATTGAATATTTCTTGTGTCGTATTCAAGTGCTTCATCTCACCCATCACTCCAAGGCTTTGGGTTCCTTTTTGCATATTGGTTTGAATCATGTTGAAAGCCTGCATTACCTGTTCAAAAGCCTCTCTTTCAGCCTTTTTTTCTTGGTATCTGAAAATAGCAGCACCTACAGCGAGGAAGATGATAAATATTGCTGCGATTTTTAACCACAACCCAAATCCTTTTTTTCTCTTCTCCAATAATGCAAATTCCTCAGGTTTTTGATTTGCAAAAATTTTAATCCCTTGGAAAAATCTTTTTTCAGATTCATAATCCTCCGTTTCTTGGAGAAGGGTTTTTATTTCTTTTTCCTCTTCAAGGGAAGTATCTCCCTCCCAATATTTATCTAACAAACTATCTAGCCTATTTTTCATTTCGCTGCTCTAACAAATATTCTTTCAAAGTCTTTCTCGCTCTATGTAAATTGACCTTCACCTGATCCATGGAAATTTCGAGGTACTCCGCGATTTCCTCATAAGTCAATCCTTCTACCTCTCTCAACTGAAATATTTCACGTTGTTTTTCAGGAATTGATTCCAAAAACCTGAAAACCATCCTCACCTCCTCACTTCTATCGTGACTTTCTTCTTCATTTGATTCAATATCAAAATCTCCTACGGAATCAAACTTTTTTGAAACCCGAAAGTGCTGAAGGCTTTCATTTTTTAGACTTCTCACCATCCATCCGGTAGGATTTTCCATTTTTTGAAGCTCCTCTTTTCGAAGCCATGCTTTCTCAAAAACAACCTGCAACACGTCCTGAGCCACATCCCGGTCTTTGACCCAGAGGAAAGCCATGCGATACAGTTTATTTTTTAGCGACCAGATGTGTGCTTCAAAAAAAGTTTTCATTCGGGTAGATAATGATCGGGAAATTGGAATGTTACAGCAAGTTGTAAAAAATATTCAAACTTTAGATTGAATTTAAATTAATCAAAAAATAGTATGCATGCCTACTATTTATTATTTTGCAATGCAAAGTTTCAATAAATGAAAACCAATCATGAGCATAAAAAATACCAATTGGGCATAAAAAAAGCCCTGAAATATTCAGGGCATGTGGTGATAAGTGGACTCGAACCACCGACTCACGGATTTTCAGTCCGATGCTCTACCAACTGAGCTATATCACCGATTCCGTTAAAGTGATGCAAATGTAGGTATTTGAACCATTGATACAAACCATTTGATTAAAAAATTTAGACTTATTCCAACCCAAAAACGCTAATACAAACAATATGAGCATTTTACCACAAGTAATTTTTCTCCTTGTTTTTGCGGTAGCAGGCTATATTCTTTTTAAAAGAGTAAGCTATCTCCGAAGAAACATTTTCTTAGGAAAAAGAGAAACACGAAATGACCTCCCTGAGCAACGTTGGAAAACCATGTTGCTTGTTGCTTTTGGTCAGCAGAAAATGTTTAAAAAATTCATCCCTGCAATATTGCACCTGATGATTTATGTGGCATTTGTCATCATTAATCTAGAAGTGTTGGAATTTGTAATCGACGGGATATTCGGAACGCACAGGATTTTTGCTCCTTTCCTAGGATCAGCCTATGGAGTGGCAATGAATATTTTTGAGTTTCTGGCCATCGCCGTGTTGGTTTCTTGTGTTGCCTTTTTGATCAGGAGAAATGTCATGAAGGTCGAGCGCTTCACCAAACCTGAATTGAACGGTTGGCCTGCCATGGATGCCAATCTCATTCTGGTTATTGAAATCATTTTGATGTTTGCCATTCTCACCATGAATGCTACGGATCAAATCCTGGCTTCCCGCGGAATTCCGCATTATACGCTATTGAATGGCTTGTTTTTCAGTAGTTTCCTTCAGCCGATTTTTCAGGGAATGTCTGATGGATCATTGGTATTCATTGAGCGTTTTGCCTGGTGGTTTCATATCGTAGGAATCTTGGCTTTTGCGGTTTATGTGACTTATTCCAAGCATTTGCATATTTTCCTGGCATTCCCCAACACATGGTATTCCAACCTCAAGCCCAAAGGTGAAATGATCAACATGCCTGAGGTAACCAACGAAGTCAATATGATGTTGGGAATAGCTTCAGAAACGAATCAGGAACCCCCTACTGAAATAGGGAGATTTGGAGCCAAAGATATCAATGACCTCTCTTGGGTCAATGTCATGAATGCTTACAGCTGCACTGAGTGCGGTCGCTGTACAGCAGAGTGTCCTGCCAATATCACCGGCAAAAAGCTTTCTCCTAGGAAAATCATGATGGATGTAAGGGACCGAGCTGAGGAAGTGGGTAAAAGCATCGATTCAGGCGGTCCCGGCTTGGCAGATGGCAAATCGCTGCTTGGAGATTATATCACAAAAGAGGAAATCAATGCATGTACATCCTGCAATGCCTGTGTAGAAGCTTGCCCGATCAATATAGATCCGCTGTCTATCATACTTCAGATGAGAAGGTATGTATCCATGGAAGAATCCGCAGCGCCTGCACAGTGGAACGCCATGTTTCAAAATATGGAAACGGCCTTTTCTCCATGGAAATTTCCTCCCTCTGACAGGTTCAATTGGGCAGAAAAAGTCAAGGATGAAGAAATAAAATAGAAGCAAGAGACAAGAATCAAGATGTCAATTTCTTTGGTCATATCAGTCTCATGTCTAAAATCTCATGTTTAAAATCTAAAATAATGTCAACATATAAAGTACCAACCATGGCCGAAATGGCCTCTTCTGGTCAAACTCCCGAAATTCTTTTTTGGGTAGGTTGTGCAGGTTCGTTCGACGAGCGTTACAAAGCGGTCACGCAAGCTTTTGTAAAAATCTTAAACAAAGTCGGAGTGAGTTTTGCAGTTCTCGGACCTGAGGAAGCCTGCACAGGAGATCCTGCAAGAAGGGCAGGAAATGAATTCCTATTCCAGATGCAGGCGGTTTCCAATATTCAGGTGATGAATGCCTATGAAGTCAAAAAGGTGGTGACGGCTTGTCCCCATTGCTTCAACACCATCAAAAATGAATATCCTGCCCTTGGCGGAAACTATGAAGTGATCCACCATTCCCAATTTCTCCAACAACTGATCAATGAAGGAAAAATTGTCCTTCAAGGTGGTGGGGAATTTAAAGGAAAGAAAATCACATTTCATGATTCCTGTTATCTTGGGAGAGCAAATGATGTCTATGAAGCACCCCGTGATGTCATCAGGGCATTGGATGTAGAACTTGTAGAAATGAAGCGCTGCAAGACCAAAGGGCTGTGCTGCGGAGCCGGCGGTGCACAAATGTTTAAAGAGCCTGAGCCAGGAAAGAAAGACATCAATGTGGAACGAGCAGAAGAAGCCTTAGCAACAGGTGCAAGTGCCATAGCTGTCGGCTGTCCTTTTTGTCTGACGATGATGTCCGATGGTGTCAAAAACAAAGAAAAAGAAAATGAGGTAAAAGTGTATGACCTGGCAGAAATGCTGGCCAAGGACATGGGCATCTAAAAAAGTTTAAAATTTTGCGCCCAAACCCCAAGTTTAAAATTTGGGGTTTATTTTTGAATTTTGTTTGGTCAAAAGAACCAATTTCTCAAAAATTACCGTTAGGTTAAAGAAACAAAAGCCTTAAGAATTCCTTTTCCCTAAATGTCAACCAAAAGAGATTATGTACAAACCATTTGATCAGATGCCTGCCCACTCCAGAATCTGGACATATACATCAAACAGGAAATTGAACGCAAGTGAAGTGGAGATTTTATCATCGAAACTGTCTGCTTTTTGTGAGCAATGGAATACCCATGGTGCTTTGATGCCCACATCATATGAAATCGTGTTTGATCAGGTAATCATATTAGCTGTAGATGAAAGCCAATTAGGCGCAAGTGGCTGCTCGATAGACTCTTCAGTCAGAGTTTTGAGGGACATAGAAAATGAAATGGACATCGACCTGCTCAATCAAGGGAAAGTTTCATTTATCAAAAGTGAAGGGGACTTGGAAGTAAATTCTATCCTCGGGATCAAATCAAAAGTAACAGAAGGAATCCTTCAGGCCGAAACAATCGTATTGAATCCTGTGGTCCAAAGTAAGTCGGATTTGGAAAAAAACTGGAAAATCAAAGCCAAAGAAAGTTGGTTGGGCAAATTCTTTGAAAATTAATTTTATAAATCCCCTATATTTAAATCGTTTAGAAAACTATCCAAGATATCTATGAAGCGAATTGCTTTATTTCTTGTTTTGATACCCATACTGCTAGGTGCATGTACAAGTATGTACCAAAAAGGCCAAAACCAGTTTGCTTCCGGCGAATACCAAGTGGCAATCAACACTTTTTCGAAGGTTCTTGAAAAAGAACCTGAAAACAAGCAAGCCAATTTTTATGTAGCAGAAAGCTATAGACTTACAAACCGAGTTGAGGAAGCCCATCAATACTATGAAAAAGTCGCCGCTTCCGAAGAATCTTATGAAACCTTCTTTCGATTGGGTCAAAGTCTAAAAGGCCAAGGCGAATATGAAAAAGCTACTGAAGCGTTTGAAAAAGCCAAAGGTCTGACATTAGATGACAAAAACCTTCAGATCGTAGACTTGGAAATTGCCAATCTCAAAAAAATAGGTGAAATCCAGAATTATTGGGAATTCATGCAAGTGGAAAATTACAAGTTGTTGAATACACCGCTTGCTGAATATTCCCCTGTAGTAAACGATGGTTTGCTGTATTTTACAAGCAATAGACAAAGCAGCGGAATGTACCTTGCCACAGGCACACCGTACCTAAAAATGTTTAGGACGAGAGCAGAAGGGATCAAAGTAGATGTTCAAAGTGTACAACAATTGCCAGAATTCAGGAATGAAGAAAACCTCAACCAAGGTTCAATGGCGGTAAGCCCGGACGGAAATACCCTTGTCTATGCTAGGGGAAACTCCACTTCAACGAAAGACCTGCCTGATGTACAGCTATTTGTTTCCTACTTCCGAGGAGGAGGATATACCCAACCAATTTGGATGCCTGTAAACGAAGATGAATTTTATACCAACACTACTCCTGCGTTCAGTCCTGAAGGCAACGAGTTATATTTTTCTTCTTTGAGACCTGATGGCAAAGGAGGTTTGGATTTGTATAAAGCAACCAAACTCGCCAATGGGGATTTTGGAAATGCAGTGAACATGGGAAACCAAATCAATACTCCGGGCAATGAAATGTTTCCTTACCTCGCACCTGACGGAAAGCTATTTTTTGCTTCTGACGGGCATGCCGGTTTTGGAAAATTGGACCTTTTTGTAGCTGAAAGAACCGAAAAAGGATGGGAAGTAACTAACCTAGGTCCCAACATCAATTCTGTGGCCGATGATTTTGGAATCTTTTTTTCCAAATATCCGACAGAAGGATTCCTTTCTTCAAATAGGGAAGGCGGTTTGGGAGATGACGACATTTACTTCTTTGAAGACAAAACCCCAAAACCAAAAATCGTAAACGTTTTCTTAAACGTGACCACCAAAGAAAAGAAAGACGACGGAACTGAGGTCATTTTGCCTCAGACCAGGGTAGTATTGTATGACGGAGCTAATAAAAATATTGGTGGTGACTTTTCCAACCAAAACGGAAGGTTGAGATTTACGCTTGCTCTAAATGCAAACTTCTCTATCATTGCTTCCAAAAGCGGTTATTTCAGCAAGAGTATCACTTACTCCACAGTCGGCAAAACCCCAAGAACTGAAGACCTGATCCAAGAGGTAACCAACATCACACTCGATACCACAGTAGTTTTGGATGCTTTGATTTTGGAAAGATCCATTGTGCTCGAAAATATTTATTATGACCTTGACAAAGCGGACATCCGTGCTGATGCAGCATTGGAGTTGGACAAATTGGTCAAGATCTTAAAGGACAATCCAAGTATCCGAATAGAACTGAGTTCGCATGCTGATGCAAGGGCCACAGATGAATACAACGATGCCCTGACACAAAGAAGGGCTGAATCTGCGGTGGCTTACCTTGTTTCTCAGGGGATAGATGCGAGCCGGTTAGTGGCTAAAGGTTATGGCAAGCGACAACTCATTATCGAAAATGCCCAAACCGAAGAAGAACATCAGACCAATAGAAGAACGGAATTCAAAGTAATTGAAATCAAAGAATGAAATATTTAGCAATAAGATTAACATAAAAAAGGAGAGGGATGACCTCTCCTTTTTTTGTTTTTTGTAGAATCAATTGATATTCATTTCAAATAGATTCATATCCAAAATTTGAATTTATTTGCAGCCTTCTTTCCTTCTTGTGTCGATGATATAAGTGATTTTCCAACCTTCGGTTGTTTTGATCAATTGGAATGAATTGACCCCGCAATGGCTGAAATTGTCATTGACATAAAATTCATAAGGTGTCCAAGCAGCTGCCATGTCCCCATCGACTTTGATTTGATAGTCAAGAATCCGTTCGTCCAAGATCGTTGTGGCAGGAGAAGAACCAATCCTATTTACAAAATCCGCAACCGAATTAGAACCCAATTCTGATCCATTTTCACCTGATTTTACGGTCTGCATCGTCGCATCAGGATGGAAAGCGGCTTTGATCAAATCGGTGTTTTTTGATTTCATCCCTTCAAACATAGAAGCAATCACTTGCCTTACCTCCTCACTTTGCTGTGCAAAAAGGTTTGTTGAAGAAAAAGAAAATACAATCAACGAAGCTATAAAGATCCTTTTCATTTTTTCTTGATGCTTCCTCCTGTGCCTGTTTTGACATTCACTTCTGATGGATTGCCATCATATACAATTTTGGCAGCAGTAGCCAAAGAACCATTGATGGAAGACGTTGCTGTAAAACTGATACTCGCCGTGGTATTGCCCAATACATTGACTTTTTGAGCCACGAGATTCATTCCGTCCACCTGTGCATTGGTGTAGGCGTTTACTTCAAGTTGTTTGACATTTCCTTTTATGAAAATCCTTGAATTGGTAGCTGCCTCTAGATTTAGCTTATCCGCTTCAACGTTAGCCTCCAGATAGGCATTATTAGAAGTAGCCAAATACGCTTCCAATGCTTCGATCTTACTTTTGGCTACTACCTGTGCACTTGATGTAGCTTCTACTCCCTGAATATCCACATAAGTCACTACGACTCTTACGGAATGATTTCTATAATTGCCCCTTGCCAACCTCACTTCCAATGCATCTCCTACCACTGAGGTTTCTACTTTCCCGACATCAATTCCACTCGCAGTGATTTCTACTTTATTAACATCTCCTTTGACCAATTCGGCCTTGATGGCATTGGAAACTTTTACAACATTAAAATCGCGCAATTGCCTGCTATCATTTTGAGTTTGGGCATTTGAAATCCCTAAAGTTGCTAAAAAGGCAATCAGAATGAGTTTAATTTTCATATTCATATTTAAAGTTTGGTTTAGATTCCACCATATAGTTTGAATGTCATATTCCTTAAAGAAGGATTATTGACTGCATAGTGCATCGCTTCTGCGATCTCAGCAGGACTTACCCACTTTGAAAAATCGGCATCAGGCATTGATTCCCTGTTTGCCTGCGTATCGATGATACTTGGAACAAAGACATGTGCCCTAACCTTTTTATTTTTCGCATCTTCGGCTACAAAATTGGCAAGTTCTACCACGAGTCTTTTACTCAATGCATATGCCACAACGTTTTTTGCATCTTCAGGTTGCAGGGCAGGACGGGCCCCAATGAATAAAAAATCTCCAAAATCCGCTTTCTTCATCAAAGGCAAAAAGTTTTTGACCATGTTGAATGCTGAATAAAAATTGAGTTTGATCATTTTATCCAAGTCTTCCAAACCGGTATGCTCGATATCTCCTCCTGCATATCCCCCAACCAATAATCCAATAGCATCAACCTCTCCATATTGCATGACATAATCATTTGCAAAATCCTTTACGGCCGTTTCATCCGTGACATCCACCTCATAGACATCGTCGGCTTCCTCTACGGACTCGCCCGAACCAGGCAAAACGGTCGCAATTACTCTATAACCTTCCCTCTTAAATTTTTCAACGACTGCTTTACCCAGATTTCCTGCAGCACCCGTGATAATTAAATTCCTTTCCATAAATCAATCTTTTTTTTGTTTCTATTACTTTTACTAAAGTTAACCTATACTTTTCTTTTCCATGGAAATACAAAAATCCCTACTTCAAACCATCGAGTCCAAAAAGAAAAGGGTCTTTATTCTGAAATTGGTCATTTACCTGTTACTTCTTTTGGGTGCAAGGTTAATTCCCGAAATTCAGGATTACCTCAGCCGATATCCCAATCTGAACAGTATCCACCGAGCAATGCTTTTTTTACTGGGAGGCAATATCCTCATATCCTTGGCCAGACTGCTTACCGCCCGCATTTATTTAAGAAAAAGCATAGACGAAAAGATCCACAGCAACTTCCTCCTTGGAATAGCTTGGATTTCGAATATACTCAATTCAGTGGTTTTTGTCATAGCATTGATGCTTGCTTTTGATATCAGACCCTTGGAATTTCTTACAAGCCTGACTATCGTGGCTGCAGCAATAGCCATCCTTACCAAAGATTACGTCAATAATATCATCAATGGTTTGATCATCATGTTTACCGATCAGTTTTCTCTGGGTGACACCATCAAAATAGGTGAAAACACAGGGGTTATTGAAGACATCACCCTTCTGAATGTAGTGATCAAAAAAGACGACGGATACAAAACCATTATCCCAAACAACCTTGTTCTTGGCGTTCAGGTGACCAATTTAAGCAGATTGGACCACAGAAAAATTGATTTTCATATGGAATTGCCCTATCATCTAAAGTTTAATCTTGCCGGAATAGAATCGAACTTATTGGCGGGTTTTGGAAAAAGAATAAAGGAAAAAGAAGTCGCTAATATCAAAGTTGAATTGGTGGCCATCCAAAAGGAAGTCTATACCATCAAAGTTTCATTAGAAGCCGCAATCCATCAGGAAAATGAAATAAAATCAGAACTCCATCAGCACCTTTTAGATCTAGTAAATGAAAACTGAAAAGGAAAATTATTTTGATCTGGTATATCAGGTCGTCCGGTTGATTCCAAAAGGGAAGGTGACTTCTTATGGAACCATTGCCAATTATCTTGGATTGAAAAGCGGTGCGAGGATGGTCGGCTATGCCATGAACGCCTGTCATTCTCAACCTGATGTACCCGCACATCGCGTAGTCAACAGAAATGGATTGCTGACCGGAAAACACCACTTCTCTCCGCCAGAAAGAATGCAACAGCTTTTGGAATCCGAAGGAATCAGGATAGTGAATGATAAAATACAGGATTTCGAAAAACATTTCTGGAGTCCCAATGAAATAAAATTAGAAGAATAAATGCTCTTTTTTAAGGCATTTGAGCGTATTATTCGTTTTTTTCACAGATTTTTTACCCAGTTGGCACAAAAGTGTATGCTTTTTGCAATATCCAATCAAAATTCATTGATTATGGAAACAGCATTGAAAAGTCATATCGCAGAAAACCTAAGGAAGCACAGGGTGCTTAGAGGTTATACCCAGGAATACATCGCCGAATACCTTGGCAAAAAGGATTACACAGCTTATTCTCGCTATGAACAAGGCAGATCCAATCTCAAAATGGAAGATGCTATCCGACTTGCCGATTTGTATGAAGTAGATGTACAGGAATTGATTTCAAAAATTCCATCCGTCAATAATGGACATGAAACACAAAAAAAACAAAGCGGATTGGTTTCAATATTGGTGGACTTGGATGGCAGTTCAGGGAAATTGGAAAGCAATATTCAAAGATTGAAGAAAATCAATGAACTGATCGCAAAACAAGAACTCTGATTATTTTTTTCTGATCAAATAAAGACCTAAAAACATCAGAAGCCCATTGAGGATCAAAACTTCAAAACCAAACTTATAACCCCAAAGCAGGTGTTGTGAATTTTGGCTGATCGTAAAGGTCAAAAGGGGTGCTGCAACAGCAAGGTAAGGCACGAATTTATCCTTGACTTTCCAATTGGTAAATAAGCCAAATGCATATAGGCCAAGTAACGGCCCATAGGTATACCCTGCAATGACAAAAACTGAATTAATGACACTTTGGTCATTGATCCACCTAAACATCAAAATCACTAAAAACATCAGGGCGGTAAAACCGATGTGAACCCTTTTTCTGATCTTAACCTGATCCTCTTTTTTATATTTTTTTTCGATTTCCAAAAAATCATAACAAAAAGAAGTTGTCAAGGCTGTAAGTGTGGAGTCTGCACTCGAATAGGCAGCCGCTGTAATACCCAAGATAAAAACAATTCCAACAAAAGAGCTGAAATAAGAAGTCGCCAGCAAAGGATATAAATCGTCTGATTTGGAAGGGATCGCTATCCCATTTGTTTCAGCATATAGATATAACAAAATTCCCAATGACAAAAAGAGTAAATTGACTACCACCAGGATGATGGTAAACCAAAACATGTTTTTCTGGGCATCCCCAATATTGCGGCAGGTAAGGTTTTTTTGCATCATGTCCTGATCCAATCCTGTCATCACGATGGTGATAAATGCACCTGAGGCAAACTGCTTGAAAAAATTTGTGCCCGATTTCCAATCCCAATTGAAAATTTCGGACCGGGGATCATCGGTAATGGTTCCTATGTATTGTTTGATTGTCAAAATTCCCAAATCCTTTCCTATCAGGTAAATGCTGATGACCACTGCAAGCAACATAAACAGGGTCTGCAAGGTATCAGTCCAAACCACTGTTTTGATACCTCCACGGTGAGTATATAACCAAATCAAGGATACTGTAATCAATACAGAAACCCAAAACGGAATGCCCCAATTGTCAAACAATACCAATTGCAGAACTCCTGCCACAAGAAAGACCCTGATAGAAGAACCCAATGTCCGGGAAAGGATAAAGAAAAAAGCTCCCGTCTTATATGACCAAAATCCGAACCTCTCATCCAAATAGGAATAAATGGAAACAAGGTTTAACCGATAGTACAATGGAAGCAGCACTTTTGCAATCACAAAATACCCCAAGGTATACCCCAAGACGACCTGAAAATAATGAAAACTCGTATTGCCCACTTCTCCGGGTACGGATATGAATGTCACTCCTGAAAGCGAGGCACCTATCATCCCGAATGCAACCAAAAACCAAGGTGATTGTCTGTCTCCTGTAAAAAAAGTGTCAGTGGAAACATTTCTTGAGGTAAACCAAGAAATCAAAAACAAGAGCGCAAAATATGATGTTATGACGATTAAAACTAACTTTGGGTCCATAGTGGCTTAAGGGTAGATTTCGCTAAATTGCCCATAATTATTAAATTTGCAAAATGAATTACCATACACAGGCATATCCCATGTTGGAAGAGGTTGAAGTCCTTTTGGAGGAATTGATCGACATTGAAGAGTGTGAGTTGGTAGTGTTCAATGATGATATCAACACCTTTGAACATGTCGCCAAGATCCTTATCAAAGTATGTCAGCATAGCCCCGAACAGGCTGAACAGTGCACTTTGATTATTCATTACAAAGGAAAATGTACCGTCAAAAAAGGAAGCCGTTCCAAATTAAAACCCATGTGCGAGGCAATTTTGGATGCCGGCATCCAAGCAGCCATCGTCTAACCCATCCGGAAAAGTGAATTTCCCCTCCAAACTGATTGAAGAAGCAGTCAATGAAATCAGCCGTTTGCCGGGAATAGGCAAAAAGACAGCGCTTAGGCTTGCACTTCACCTCCTCAAGCAAAAAGAAAATGTCACCGAAGAGTTGACAAAATCTTTGCTTTCCCTCAGAAAAGACATCAAATATTGTGGCATTTGTCATAACATCTCCGACTCCGATGTATGCAGCATCTGTGCAGGTAAGCGGAGAGAGAGAGGCATCATCTGTGTGGTAGAGGACATTCCGGATGTCCTTGCCATCGAAAACACCTCCCAATACAATGGCTTATACCATGTTCTCGGCGGGGTAATTTCTCCCATACAGGGCATTGGGCCCGATGACTTAAAGATCGAAAGCCTGATCAACAGAATCGCCCAAAGTCCGGAAAATGAAAAAGTAAAAGAAGTCATCCTTGCCCTTCCCGCTACCATGGAAGGTGACACCACCTCATTTTTCATAACCAGAAGACTTAAGGAGTTTGGCATCAAAGTCAGTACCATAGCGAGGGGAATCCCTGTAGGCGGAGAATTGGAATATACTGATGAAGTGACCTTGGGAAGGAGTATTCTGACACGTGTAAATTATTCGGCCGAATAGCGATTTTCTTTTGTCTGATCCAAAAGCATTTCTATATTTGCAGATCAATTAAAAAAGGGGGATTAGCTCAGCTGGCTAGAGCACTACGCTGGCAGTGTAGGGGTCATCGGTTCGAATCCGTTATCCTCCACCAAAGACTCACAGAAATGTGGGTCTTTTTTTATTTACTGCTTTATAGAAGCCCTACTTGAAATCCAAAAAAAAGCCTGATACCCTTGCGGCATCATGCTTTTCTGATTTTTTGAGAAGATTCTACGAAAGTGCCACTTCATTCCCAATTCCTTTGGGATTTTTGCCATATTTATTTCGGCCGGGCTGACCGTCGGTCACCATCAATACCAATAACCAAATGCTCCCAATAATCGGAATGAGTACGATGAAATAAAACCATCCACTTTTCCCCACATCGTGAAGCCTTCTCACTGTTACTGCCAAGCCCGGAATGATCATGGCTAATATCGATACAAAGTAAAGAGGCCCGATTCCGGTGTCCTCGATGGTAATGCCAAGCAAATTGTCAAGTATTACAGCCAAAACAAGAAAAATAAAATAAAACAAATAAAAAAACCAATACTCGCTCCTTCTTGCTCTTCCGGTAAAAGTCGCATAATTTTTCATTGCACTGATGAAATAATCCATAACACTAGTTGGGTAAAATCTTTTCCTAATCGTATGGCTTTTCGGATACGCCCCGTTTGTTATGGTCTCTGGACTCCATCTTAGATTAAGGTATCGGGGCAGCGGGCAGTGTTGGCTTGACAAAGTCCAAAAAACAGACTTCCTATTCCTAAAGTAGGAAGTATTCAATAACCAAACAATAGTTATTCTGCTTTTACAGTAAAGTTTTCCTAAAATTCTTTTATAAGATGAATTGAAAAAAATACATTGATTCTATTCGGGATTTTTTAATCAAAAGCCCTTTTGCATAAAGGCAAAACAAGCCATCGTGGAAAGGAAGATGAATGGAGTCAGATGGTTTATTTCCTACAATTGGAATAAATATTGTCCCTGAATTTTTTGTCGTCTTTGAGGATATCAAAATAGGCAGTCAGGAATTTTTTGGTGGCTTCCTGTTCATTCGTACTCAATAATGAAGCTATTTTCCCATAGGAATCCCAGATATTTGGCTCTATGGACAGGTAATATTCTCTGGTGTTTTTAAATAACTCCTCCTCTCTGCAGACCCCCCAATAGTAGCGTTCGGTCACGGAATTGATCGGAATCAACGGATTGACCACGGCATAGGGGGCATTTACCAATCCCGACATGTCAAAGTCGTAGCATAAGGGAATGTAATCTTTGTTGGCGAGCTGCATGACAGCAATGTTATGTTGGACTACAGTGGACCAATCTGTATTTCCGATCATGTATTGGAAAAAATCCTGTCTGATCGAAACCGTGTCCTTGAATCTGTAGGGATTCAGCTGAACGTCTTTTTTCATGGAGGCTTCAAACCTATCCGCGATTTCAGAATCATCTTCTATCAGGAAAGCCTTGATCTGATACGTTTTTTCCTGCTTACCGCTTCTGTCAGAAATGCTGAGGTTTACTAATCTGGTGTGGAAATGATAGGGAGAGACCTCCTCATACATTTTGTAGATCATGTATTCTTTTAAAGTCAGGTCATCTGCTGCTTTGTTGTTTTGACATGGCATTACCAATTTCAATGTTTTGTTTCCTTTAAAAACAGTCCCTTCCCTTTCCTTTTTGTCTATCTTAATTTTGAGGGGTGTGAAAAAGCAATGGTCTTTTCTGAAGTTACCCCTGGCAAACAATTCAACCTGGAGTGAATCCCACTCACCGGAATTATCTTTGTAATACAGCCATTCTTGGGAAACGGAAGTTTCTTTATCGGATTTTTTCACATCCTTAAAAGAAAAACCCAACCTGATATCCAATATCTCTTCTGTCCTGAAAAGTTTTGATACGTCATCTTCCTGAGAATTGGATTCTGAAATTGATCCCAAAAAGGCAAAAATTAAGAAAGCGGGAAAAATCCATGTAGGTACTTTCAGGATTTTGGTTGGTTTAGAAATCGAAAATGCCGGTACTAAAAATGATTTTTCCATAAGTCATTCATATATTAAATACTGTGAAAATCTGAATTCATTACCAAAGTCCCATCCAATCATGAAGCCACGATCAGATGGACCAAAAATGTAACCACACCTACTCCCAATCCTAGGATGAAAACGTTGTAGGCATGTCCTAGGAGGTTATATTTTCTGTTCAAAACTTTGCCTTGATAAAAAAGTGCAATTGACATTTGTTGGTTTATTTCCTCCTTCGATGGTAAAATCCTATCGATTTCTTTGAGGTATTCGTCAAGGTTATAGGTAGCACTCTCTCCAAAAAACAGCATACTTGATTTTCCTTTTTCTTGGGTCTTTTGGTTTTTGCCTAAGATTTTTGGTTTTGCAGCACGGACAGCGAGAATGGTTGAGGCAAGGCAAGTGGAAAGCAATAACAAAATGGGGATAAGCGTCATGGGTCCCTGTACATCCAATTGGTGGGAAATCGTACCGTATCCTGTGATGGCAATAATCGAGGAAATGACGAGCGCATTGATGCTGATGATCATATTGGCTTTGTTATCCGCGATCTGTAGGAGGTTACAGTTGTTTTTGAAAGTTACCCGATAGAAAGTCTGTCTTTCTCTTTCGGTTTTATCCTTTTCTTTCTTTACAGGTATTATTTCTTCCATTGTTTATTGTTTTGTCAATCCTGAATTTACAAAATAATTATTCAACAAATCCAGCATTGGCTTCATTTTCATTTTTTAAGGAGCGATCCAAGAAATATCCCAATTTCCTTCTTTTGAATTCATGACAATGCGGAGATGCTCCATGCGATTCAACTGAAGTGCTTCAATTTTTTCAGGCTTTATTTTGATGATGGCAAAATTGGATTCTGTCAAGGGCTCTTGCCAGTCAAATGCTTCTTTTGGAGCTTTAATTGTAGTGCCGGGAGCCATTTTCTGGTTATATGCTTTTCGGGCATCGCCTTGGACTTTTGACCAAAATGAAGCCGTCAACCCATCATTTATTCTGACCTCTGCATTTCCTCTCACTTTAACCTGTATCCTTTTGCCCGGGTGATAAAACAAAAGAACTGCATCAGGAAAAACAGTCAACTGCTGTACTTTTGAGGTTCGGGCATCAGTAAAAAGATAAAAATTCAACGCTTCATCCACTGATCTCAAAACAAGATACCTGGCATCAATACCATTTTCAGATTTGGTGGCAAGTGTAACAAAACGAAACGGATGCTTTGGATCCAAAGCTCCTCTGTTTAATTCATGTTTTATTGATTGGAATATTTCTTCCAATGAATTCTCTTGGGTGAAAAGCATATTATATCTAAAACGGTATAAAATCAAAACTCCAACCAAAGGTATTGGTTTGAATACCAAACAAAAAACCTGTACGGAATCAAATTCCGTGCAGGTTTTTGCATCAAATTTACCTTTACCGCTTTAGTCGATTAGACTACTTCGACATTTTCTACATTTTTGAAATAGACCTGATGGTCAGCATCCAAATCCACCAAGACAGCCGAGTCATTTTTAATATATCCTGAAAGAATCTGTTTGGATAGTTCATTCAAGATCAGTTTTTGGATAGTCCTCTTCAATGGCCTTGCACCAAAATTTGGATCAAAACCAACTTCTCCCAAATAATCCAAAACTTCTTTGGTTGCCTCTATCTCAATATTGGACTCAGCCAAGCGTTTTTGGATCTCTCGCCATTGGATATCGACAATTTTTCGAATTACCTTTTTATTCAAAGGTTCAAACATGATCGTCTCGTCAATCCTGTTGAGGAATTCAGGCCTTACGGATTTTTTGAGCAAATCATAGACTTCTGATTTGGTTTTTTCCATGATCTCTTCCTTGTTCCATTCTTCCATTTCGGCAAATCGCTCCTGAATCAGGTGTGACCCGATATTGGTGGTCAAGATGATAATCGTATTCTTGAAGTTGGCAATCCTACCTTTATTGTCAGTCAATCGGCCATCGTCCAGGACCTGAAGCAGAATGTTGAAAACATCGGGATGGGCTTTTTCGATTTCGTCTAAAAGCACCACAGAATAAGGTTTCCTTCTCACCGCCTCAGTCAATTGCCCTCCTTCATCATATCCCACATATCCCGGAGGCGCTCCTACCAAGCGGCTTACGGAATGCCTTTCCTGATACTCAGACATGTCTATTCTCACCATGGCATTGTCGTCATTAAAGAGATATTCAGCCAAGGCTTTGGCCAATTCTGTCTTTCCGACACCCGTTGTACCCATGAAGATGAATGATCCAATAGGTCTTCTTGGGTCCTGCAATCCTGCCCTGCTTCTCCTGACAGCATCAGACAAAGCAACGATGGCTTCCTGCTGTCCTGCCACTCTTTTTCCAAGCTCATCCTCCAAGTGAAGGAGTTTTTCTCTTTCACTTTGGATCATTTTGGAAAGAGGGATTCCCGTCCATTTGGAAACAACCGCCGCGATATCCTCATTGTCGACTTCTTCTTTCAATAACGGAGATCCTTGCTGCATTTCCTCCAGTTGGAATTTAAAACCTTCCAATCTTTTTTCAGACTCTACAATTTTTCCATACCTGATTTCTGCAACTTTACCGAAATCTCCTGCTCTTTCAGCCTGTTCGGCTTCAAGTTTGAGTTTGTCGATATTCTCTTTTTCATTTCTGATACCTACGATCACGGCTTTTTCACTTTCCCATTTTGCTTTGACATTCTGTCTTTTTTCAGAAAGTTCAGCGATTTCTTTACTCAGGACAGTTTCCTTATCCTTGTTGTTCTCTCTTCGGATGGCTTCCCTTTCGATTTCAAGCTGCATGATTCTCCTGTTGAGTTCATCCAATTCCTGTGGAAGTGAGTCAATTTCCATTCTCAGTTTTGCGGCAGCTTCATCCATCAAGTCAATTGCCTTGTCAGGAAGAAACCTGTCTGAGATATACCTTTGAGAGAGCTCCACGGCTGCAATAACCGCATCGTCTTTGATTCTGACACCATGATGGAGTTCATACTTGTCTTTGATTCCTCTCAAAATTGAGATCGCATCAGCAGCATCCGGTTCATCGACCATGACAGCCTGAAATCTCCTTTCGAGGGCTTTATCTTTTTCAATATATTTTTGATACTCCTTTAAAGTGGTAGCACCGATGGCATGCAATTCGCCTCTTGCCAAAGCCGGTTTCAGTAAGTTGGCAGCATCCATCGCACCTTCTCCTCCTCCGCCCGCGCCTATCAAGGTGTGGATTTCATCGATAAACAGGATGATCTCACCTTCTGAGTCCGTCACTTCCTTGATGACTGCTTTTAATCTTTCCTCAAATTCACCTTTGTATTTGGCACCTGCCACGAGTAAACCCATGTCAAGTGAAATCAAAGTTTTGGTTTTGAGGTTTTCGGGCACGTCTCCACTTACGATACGTTGGGCCAAGCCTTCCACAATGGCAGTTTTACCCACACCCGGTTCACCGAGGAGAATGGGGTTGTTTTTGGTCCTTCTTGCCAAAATCTGTAAAACTCGTCTGATCTCTTCATCCCGGCCAATAACAGGGTCAATCTTTCCTTTCTTTGCCAGTTCATTCAGGTTTTTAGAATATTTTTCCAGAGCCCTATACTTTGATTCTGCGTTTGGATCGGTCACTTTATTTCCTTTTCTAAGTTCTTTTATTGCTTCAATTAGCGGTTTTTCGGATAGACCATTTTCTTTTAGGACCTGGGCGGTCTTATCCGATCCTCCCAATATAGACAAAAGCAGGTGCTCAATGGCCACGAACTCATCCCCGAATGTCTTGAGATAATCCTTTGCTTTGGACAAAACCTGGTTGGAAGCATTGGAAAGGTAGGGCTGTTGTCCACTTACTTTTGGTAAAGATTTGATGATATCATCTGTTTTTTGTGCAACAAGCCCTTTATTGACATTAAGCTTTTTAAACAAAAAATCAGTGACATTCTCATCTTCCGAGAATATTCCTTTAAGAATATGCACTGGCTCAATCGCCTGTTGCTGTTCGGCTGAAGCCAGTTCAGCAGCCTTTTGGATGGCCTCCTGTGATTTTATTGTGAATTGTTTAAAGTCCATATTATAGTTGGTTAGGTTGGTTAATTAGCTGATTATTTCTTGCATTTAGGTTACAATTGCCCATCAATCAAAATGTTAACCAAAGGTAAAAAAAGCCTGAAATCGGAAATTATGTCTTACGAACTCTTGGTAAATTACAAAAAAATGGACTTTTTGACATATATAGTTTCTTGAAAGAAGAATTAAGGGGAGGAATCACTTCAGAAGAAATGAATAAGGAATTTGGCACTAGTCAATTGTTAAAATATATTTATGTTTGATATTAAAACAACTAATACATAAGAAATCAAAGCAAAATTAACAGTACTATTAAATTCATTTTACTTAAATTTTATAATCAAAAATTAAGTTGTACGGTAGGTTTATTTTAAAAATTTTAATTTTACCTTATATTGTTTTTTTAAGATGGTAAAAGAATTATTTTTACTAAGTTTAATCTACAAAATCCCAATAGTTAAATTCCTTCTTCTTTTGAATTTTAGCGATTTATGAACCTCGAATTTTCTTATAATCCCTTTGCCACTCCGATATTTCTGACAAGTTTGCTATTTGTGACTTTGGCATTTTTTTCCTTCAGTAAAGACAACCAACATGGAGAACGATATTTTTCATTCTTCATGTTAAGTTGCTTTTTTTATTCTTTCTTTTACGGTATCGAGTTAATTTCCACTACCCCCGAAGGGATCAAGTTATTTTACATTCTTGAGTTTATCGGAGGCACATTTGTCACTCCCTTTTTATTTCTCTTTGTATTAAAATATACTGACCGCGCGAAGTTCATCAGCAATAATTGGTTGGTTTTGATTTTTGGGATTTCAGCATTTTTTCTTTTAATGGTATTTACAAATGACTATCACAACCTTTTTTACAAGGAAATATCTGCCGCACATAATTCCTACTTTTTGTCAGTTTATTTGGATCGGGGTCTTTTGCATTGGATGTACGCCAGTTACAATTCGATACTAATCATATTCTCTAACCTTCTGCTTTTCAGAATGCTTTTTTCAATTCCTGAAATTTACAGAGGCCAGGTGTTGATCATGCTTTTTGGAACTTTGATACCATGGATTGCTTATTTATTTGTCGTTTTTGGTTTTTATCCTTTCGGCTTGGATCCTGTTCCTTTCTGTCTTGCCATCAGCGGGGTAACTTTATTTTGGGCGTTGTTTCAATACCAACTGTTCAGAGCCAATCCAATTGCCTTTAAAACTATCTTCGAAAACATCTCTGACGGAATTTTGATTTTGGACAGACTAGGTGATGTAGTAGCCTTGAATTATGCGGCTAGAAAATTTTTCTCAAAGCTAAGCCCTCAGAAAATCTACAAAAAAGACCAATTGATCTCAATTTCTTCAGATTTTGAGGGCCTGTTTACTGCCAATTCCCCTAATTATAAAATTGAAATCGCTATCCCCGAAGAGAAGAAAATCTTTGAAGTTTACCTTAAAAATATTGAAAAAGATTCTTTTGATCTGGAAACACCCAATTTTCAATACTTATTCTTGAGGGACATTTCCGAGCAGAAATCAACAGAAGAACTGATTAAGGCTAATGAACTGACTTTACAGAATGTAAACAGCAACCTGATCAGGAATGAAAAAATGCTGACCTCGATTGCATTTGCAACGAAGGAACTACTTTCGAACCACGATTTTGCGACAGCGACCCAAAAAGCCATTACTTTGCTAGGGGACGGGGCAGGAGTAGACAGGGCGTATCTTTTTGAGAACAGCCTCGATGAAAACGGAAATCTACTCAGTTCACAAAGATTTGAGTGGAGCGCATTGGGAGTACCGGCAGAAATCGACAATCCTAACCTGCAGGGTCTTCCCATAGGTTTGTTTGGTGAAGGATCGCGGGTAATGGCTCAAAACAAACTGTACCAAGCCATAGTAGACCAAATGGAGACAGACCCTGAACTTAAAGAACTTCTTCAAAGTCAGGATATCAAATCCATTCTTTTGATTCCAATTTATGTGGAAGATTACTTTTGGGGATTTGTCGGATTCGATGATTGTACCAATGAAAGAAAATGGAGTGAAGCAGAAACAGCCTTATTGATAAGCTTTGCGGACAGTATTTCCAATGCCATAGAGAGGAAAAACATGGAAAGAAACCTCGTACAATCTATGGAAGCGGCAAATGAGGCAAGTATTGCAAAATCAGAGTTCCTGGCAAACATGAGCCACGAAATCAGAACTCCGCTCAACGGAGTCATTGGCTTTTCGGATTTATTGATGAAAACCAATCTGGACGAAAACCAGAGGGGTTTCCTTCAATCTATCTTACAGTCAGGCACATTGCTCTTGGACCTGATCAATGACATTCTTGATTTTTCAAAAATAGAAGCCGGCAAACTGGAATTGAGCCCAGAATGGGTCAATATCAAGGACTTGGTTTCAGATACCCTGAAAATCATTCAGCCGATCGCTACCGAAAAGAATCTGAAACTCAACCTGAATCTGGATGAAAAACTTCCCAAATCTGTTTTTGTAGATTCTACAAGGGTCAAACAAGTACTGATAAACCTGCTCAGTAATGCCGGAAAGTTTACCCATCAAGGTTACATAGAGTTGGGGGTTACCCTTGATGGTACCGAAACTGAGGATGGAATCATGCCGATTGTCTTTTCCGTGGAAGACACCGGAATCGGGATCTCAAAAGAAAAAGAACGGACAATTTTTGAAGCATTCGCACAGGAAGATAATTCAACCACAAGAAAATACGGAGGTACAGGTTTGGGCCTTACCATTTGCAGCAAGTTGCTGGAATTGATGGATAGTAAACTTGAACTTCAAACCAGCCTTGGTAAAGGAAGTAAATTCTATTTCAAGCTTGACCTTTCTGTCTCTGAAGAAACGGTACAACCAAAATTTGAAGAGAAAATGAATGGCAGTAGTATGCCTATCACTTCTAAAAAAGAAAAAGTATCTTCTTCTATCTTCAAAGTTTTGTTGGTAGATGACAATCCGGTCAATATGCTATTGGCCAAAGCGATTGTAAAAAAACTCCTTCCTACCTCTGTAATCTTTGAGGCATACAATGGTCTGGAAGCTTTGGAAGAATATAAAAAAGAAAAACCTGATCTGATTTTTATGGACATTCAAATGCCGGAAATGAGCGGCTATGAAGCTACAAAAGAAATCAGAAAGATTGAGACTGAGGTCAGGACTCCTATTGTTGCCTTGACTGCAGGTACAGTGAAAGGGGAATATCAAAGGTGTCTAGAGGCAGGCATGGACGATTACCTCAGCAAGCCTGTTTTGGTTTCAGATATTTCCGGAATGATTGAAAAACACCTCGGATCTGCTCCTAGCGCAACACAGGTTATCGCCTCGTCCAAATTTGAAGAATACAGATTATCTGATCCTGAATTTTTTAAAGAATTATTAGAGGTAAGCATTTCAAATATCGAAAAGCTTCAAAAAACCTTGATATCTAATCTGGAAGAAAACCACCTCCACGGGGTCAAGCAAACTGGGCACGCACTCAAAGGAGTGGGGCTAAATCTCGACTTCAAGGAACTGGTAGCTACTTCCTCGGCTGTGGAATTGTTGATCGATTTGGAGGAAGAAAGTAAATCGGTGGTGAACACCACCATCATGGAAGTATCCAAAATCCTGGACAGTCTTAAATCTGAATGGGAATCTATCAAAGACTAAAGGATTATAAAAAAAAGTGAAGGATTATTCCTTCACTTCCTCATAATCGATATAATCACCGCCTTTGATTTCCTTTGACCTTTTTTGTTCGTATTCCTTTGGAATATGGTCCACATTTACATTTGCTCCTGGCGGTTTTCTCCTCCTATCATCCTCCCGCTTTAGGTCATTGGCATGGTCTACAAACTGCTTGAGTTTACTTTTTACAAAGAACTGTAGCAACTTGGAGAAGATCCAGGAAAGGGCAATCGCTATAAGAAGAAATTTGAAAATAAATCCCATTTTTTAGACTTTTAGATTTTAGAAGCGAGAATCGAGACAAATCCCGGTTCTCGCTTCTCGGTTCTTGGCTCTTTATCTACTTAGGTAAAGGTTTCTCTCAGAATAAATCTTCAAGAAATAATCATCCATCAAATCGTCAATAAAGTAAATCGCTTCACCCGTTGACTTCATTTCAGGACCCAATTCTTTGTTGACATTGGGGAATTTGTGGAAAGAGAAAATCGGTTCTTTGATAGCATAACCCTTTTTGACCGGATTGAATTCAAAGTCAGTCACTTTTTTCTCGCCCAACATCACCTTTACGGCATAATTGACATAAGGTTCCTGATATGCCTTACAGATAAAAGGAACTGTTCTTGAGGCCCTTGGATTGGCTTCGATGACATAGACTTTGTCGTTTTTGATCGCAAATTGGATATTGATCAAACCGACTGTGCGGAGTGCCAAGGCAATTTTTTTGGTATAGGTTTCAATCTGTCGCATGACAAAATCTCCAAGATTGTATGGAGGCAGTACCGAATAAGAATCTCCAGAGTGGATTCCTGCAGGCTCTATATGTTGCATGATACCAATGATATATACATTCTCCCCGTCACAAATGGCATCTGCTTCTGCTTCAATCGCATTTTCCAAGAAATGGTCCAAAAGGATTTCATTATTTGGAATATCTCTAAGCACTTTTACAACATGCTCTTCGAGTTCTTTTTCATTGATGACAATCTTCATTCCCTGACCTCCCAATACATAGGAAGGTCTCACCAAAAGCGGGAACCCGATGGTCTTACACAATTCCAAGGCTTCGTCAGTATTGTGGATAGTTCCGAATTCAGGATAGTGAACCTCATTTTCCTTCAGCAAGGTGGAAAATCTTCCCCTGTCTTCTGCCAAATCCAATGCTTCGAAGCTTGTACCGATGATCTTGATTCCGTATTTATCCAACTTCTCTGCAAGCTTCAAAGCAGTCTGCCCACCCAACTGTACGATCACACCCAAGGGCTTTTCGTGCAGGATGATTTCATAGATATGTTCCCAAAAGACCGGCTCAAAATACAGCTTGTCAGAGATATCAAAATCCGTGGAAACAGTTTCGGGGTTACAGTTGATCATGATGGTTTCGTAGCCGCATTCCTTGGCTGCCAACACACCATGGACACAGGAGTAATCAAACTCAATCCCCTGTCCTACCCTATTGGGGCCTGAACCTAAAACAACCACTTTCTTTTTGTTGGAAACCGGAGATTCATTTTCCTCCCCGAAGGTAGAATAGTAGTAAGGTGTCTGTGCATCAAATTCAGCGGCGCAGGTATCTACTAGTTTGTAAACCCGCTTGATGCCCATTTCATCGTAGCGTTTGGTAAAGACTTCACTTTCCAAACAACCCAATAGATGAGCCAATTGACGGTCAGCATAACCTTTTTTCTTAGCTGTATCCATCAATTCCCTTGGGATGGTATTGATATTGAATTTCTCTATCTGGTCTTCGATATGGATCAATTCCTCAATCTGCCTTAAGAACCACTTGTCTATTTTGGTCAGGTCATGGATGGTTCTGAATGAAATGCCCAATTTGAAGGCATCGTAAATATGGAAAAGCCTGTCCCAACTTGGGTTGGCAAGGCTATATAAAATCTTCTGTTGGTCACGGAGTTCTTTACCATCTGCTCCCAAGCCGTTTCTCTTGATTTCGAGTGATTGACAGGCTTTTTGCAAAGCCTCCTGAAAATTGCGCCCTATGCCCATCACTTCTCCGACGGCTTTCATAGACAGTCCCAATCTCCTGTCCGAACCTTTGAATTTGTCAAAGTTCCATCTTGGGATTTTGACAATCACATAGTCAATCGCAGGCTCAAAAAACGCAGAGGTATTTCCAGTAATGGAATTGGTCAGCTCATCGAGGTTATACCCAACTGCTAATTTTGCTGCTACTTTGGCAATTGGATATCCGGTGGCTTTGGAGGCTAATGCAGACGATCGGGAAACCCTTGGGTTGATTTCGATCCCGATGATCTGGGTATTGTCAGGACTGACAGAGAACTGTACATTACAGCCTCCGGCAAAATTCCCGATGCTGTTCATCATCGTGATGGCGTAATTCCTCATCCTTTGGTAAACCGTATCCGGCAAAGTCATAGCAGGCGCCACAGTGATGGAATCACCGGTATGTACGCCCATGGGATCGAAGTTTTCGATGGAACAGATGACAATCATGTTGCCGATATTGTCCCTCATGACTTCAAGTTCATACTCCTTCCAGCCCATGATACTTTGCTCGATGAGCACCTCATGAACAGGTGAAGCCTGAAGTCCGGCGACAAGGGCTTTTTCAAAATCTTCTTCTTTTTCAACAAATGCACCGCCAGCACCTCCGAGTGTATAAGAAGCCCTGATAATCAAAGGAAATCCAATCTCCTGTGCGATTTCTTTTCCCTGAAGAAAAGAAGTAGCGGTATCTCCTTTGCAGACACCTACACCGATTTTTTCCATCAGTGCTTTGAATTTTTCTCTGTTCTCGGCTGTATCGATCGCATCGATATCCACGCCGATCATCCTGACACCGTATTTTTTCCAAATGCCTGACTTGTCGCAATCAATGGCAAGGTTCAACGCTGTCTGTCCACCCATAGTCGGCAAAACAGAATCAATATCCGGATGCTCTTGCAGGATTTTGATGATGGATTTTTTGTCGAGAGGCAACAAATACACATTGTCGGCAGTCACCGGATCCGTCATGATCGTCGCAGGATTGGAATTGATCAAAGTGACTTTGATGCCTTCCTCCCTGAGTGACCTTGAAGCCTGCGAACCGGCATAATCAAATTCGCAAGCCTGACCGATGACAATGGGGCCTGAACCGATGATGAGTGTGTGCTTGATGCTTGTTTCCTTAGGCATTCCAAAAGAGGTTTTAAGAGGTTTAATTACTTACGGCTAAATTGGTCCAAAATTAGGGAAATAATTTAAAGTAGCCCGACCATATCCAAAAAAAGGGCAGAAAGATTATGTGAATGGAGACGATTTGTAAATCGGAATATTTGGAACTATCTTTTGTTGGAGGAGAGGATTTCCCTATTGATTGGGATAGGCGATTTAATTCCAATTGCATCCCGATGGCTATCGCATAATATTTCAGCCCACTTCCGGGCTGTTGGTCAAAGAGCCAAAACCTGAAAAACTTCACTCCTTCCACTTAAACGACTTATCATCAATGGCCCGCATGGTACAGAGTACGCCGTTTAGGTGATCGTATTCATGTTGGATAAGTTCTGAGATGGCACCTTCTACGGTCCAAGATTGCTTTTCCCAATTTTCATCCAAGTATTCCAAGGTCAAGGATTGGTGTCTTTTGACTTTGACGAGCAGATTGGGAAAACTCATGCAGTCATCCCAAAGCTCAAACATGTCCTTGCTTGGATAGGTGATTTCGGGATTGATGATGATGTAGGGTTTGTCAAGATTGAGGTAAAAAAGCCGTTTCATAATTCCCAATTGCGGTGCAGCAATCCCTCTCCCAAACCCATATTTCCTCCGGATATCTTGCATGGCTTCGTGCAGGTCTTTCACCCAATTTTCTACCAAAGGAAGTTCGTCATGGGTCAGTGGCGCACAATTTTCATAGAGGCGGGGATCACCGAGTTTGAGGATATTATCAACTGTTATCATGGATTCGAAGATAATTGGATTTTCAATCTTTTATCCTTGAATGAACCTTAAAAATGGATATTCATGGATATTGGATATTGATTGATATTTCCCAGCAGGTGATGTAAATGAGGATATGGTGAATAGAAAAAAAATATGAGTATCCGCAATATTGCACGTTCGGTTTTAAGAGGCTTTATCGAATACGGATACTCGTCCACGGACAACAGTCCACTGTCCATAGTACCACCAAATCGTTCTCCAACGACTATTTGTTTGGCGACTTGCATACATACGGATACACATAAAAAAAATACTTTAAATAGATTCCAAAAAAACCTGTCAGAATTGAATGCTGACAGGTTAAGATGCCCTCCATTTAAAATTGAAGGTTTTTTATTTTTTAAAAACCTTCGAGGTCAAAAAAAGACCTCAAAGGTTTAGGTTCTATATATGCAAAGCCCTGTTGTCCGTTGCGGCCAGGCAGGCTTCTTTGAAAGCTTCTGTATAAGTGGGGTGCGCATGGGACATTCTTGCAATGTCCTCAGCCGATGCCCGGAATTCCATCGCAACGACCGCCTCGGCTATCATGTCGGCAGTCCTTGGTCCGATCATGTGTACACCAAGGATCTCATCTGTATTGGCATCAGCCAAAACTTTGACTACGCCATCCGTATCCATGGAAGCCCGTGCACGGCCTGAGGCCATAAAAGGGAATTTCCCGGTTTTGTATTTGACTCCCTGTTCTTTGAGTTGCTCCTCGGTATATCCTACGGAAGCCACTTCCGGCCAAGTGTAAACTACCCCAGGAATCAAAAGGTAATTGATATGTGGCTTTTGTCCGGCGATAGTTTCTGCTACAAAGACGCCTTCCTCCTCTGCCTTGTGTGCCAACATCGCGCCTTTGACCACGTCTCCGATGGCGTAGATATTTGGCACATTTGTTCTCAGATGTGCATCCACCTCGACCAATCCCCTTTCGGTGATCTTCACTCCTGCCGCCTCGGCATTCAGTCCTTCAGTATAGGCTTTTCTTCCAATGGAAACCAAGACATAATCTCCTACGATTTCGATGGTTTCTCCTTTGCTGTTTTCTGCTTTGACGATTACTTCTTTACCGGTGTTTTCTACAGCAGTTACCTTGTGCTTCAGATAAAAGTCAAAATTCAATTTTTTCAGTGACTTCTGAAGTTCCTTGCCCATAGTACGGTCCATGGAAGGAATGATGGCATCGAGGTATTCTACCACCGATACTTTTGCTCCGAGTCTGCCATAGACAGAACCCAATTCCATACCAATCACTCCGCCGCCAATGACGATCATGTGCTTGGGAATTTCTTTAAGCTTCAAAGCTTCGGTAGAGGTGATGACCCTGTCCTTGTCGATTTTGATAAATGGCAAAGTAGCGGGCTTAGATCCGGTGGCTATGATGATGTTTTTTCCTTTGATCTCTTCAGATGAACCATCGTCTTTCGTCACCTTGACGGTTGTGGCATCTACAAATGAACCCAAACCGTGGTGTACATCAATTTTGTTTTTATTCATCAAAAACTGGATGCCATCCACATTTTGCTTGACCACCTCGGCTTTGCGGGCAATCATCTGTTCCAGGTTAACCCCCAAGTTGTCAAGGTTGATGCCGTGGGTTTTAAAAGTATGGGCGGCATTGTGGTAATGCTCGGAAGAGTCCAAAAGTGCTTTGGAAGGAATACAGCCTACATTGAGGCATGTTCCTCCGAGCGTGGGGTATTTCTCAATGATGGTGGTTTTCATACCCAATTGTGCTGCCCTGATAGCTGCTACATATCCTCCCGGGCCTGAACCGATTACTATGACGTCGTACATTTTTAAAATAGATTTTAGATGTGAGACACAAGATGTGAGACTTGTTTACACCAAATTTTATATATTCTGTAGTAAAAAGACGAAAGTAAAGAAGGAATTAACGGTTAAACCAATTACCTTTTACTTCCTACTTCCTACTTCCAACTTTATCAAACTCCAAAAAGCAGTCTTGTCGGATCTTCGAGCAATTGTTTGACACGCACCAAGAAACTGACTGACTCTCTACCATCGATGATTCTGTGATCATAAGAAAGGGCAAGATACATCATTGGCAAGATTTTGACTTCACCGTTTACAGCCATTGGTCTTTCCACGATATTGTGCATTCCAAGGATTGCAGACTGAGGTGCATTGATGATCGGGGTAGACATCATGGAACCAAAAACACCGCCATTAGTGATGGTAAAAGTACCTCCGGTCATCTCTTCTATCGACAATTTGTTGTCTCTAGCCTTGCCTGCCAATCTTACTACTTCTTTTTCAATCTGATCAAAGCTCATAGCTTCAGCATTTCTTATCACCGGTACCACCAATCCTTTTGGAGCAGAAACTGCGATGGAGATGTCGCAGAAATCATTGTAGATGATTTCGTTGCCATCGATCATGGCATTGACAGCTGGCCATTCCTGAAGTGCCACACAAACAGCTTTGGTAAAGAAAGACATAAAGCCAAGGTTGACACCATGCTTTTCTTTGAACTGGTCTTTGTATTTCTTACGGATATCCATGATGGGTCCCATGTTGACTTCGTTAAAAGTGGTCAACATTGCAGTTTCATTCTTCACTGCTACCAATCTTCTGGATACAGTTCTTCTCAAAGAAGTCATTTTTTCTCTCCTGCTTTCCCTGAATCCTGCAACTTTTGGAGCTGAAGGTGCTTCTACTTTCGGAGCTGAAGGTTTTGCCTCAGCAGCTTTTGGAGCTTCTTTTGGTTTGCCTTCAGCGCTGATGGCATCCTCCTTGGTGATGCGTCCATCCTTGCCTGTTCCTTTGACATCATCGGAACTGATTCCTTTTTCGGCGATTATCTTGGCGGCAGCTGGAGAAGCATGGCCGGTAGCATAGGTTTCGTTACCTGAAGGAGTTGCTTTAGCCTGTTCTGCTTCTGCCGGGGCAGAGGCAGCTGATGCCGGAGCGCCGCCTTCGACAACTTCTATCTTGCAGATCAAGCCGCCAATTTCCAAAATGTCTCCTTCTTTGGCAACGTGCCGAAGAATTCCATTGGCTTCAGCAGGCAATTCAAAAGTAGCCTTATCGGAATCAACTTCAGCGATGATTTCATCCAAAGTCACATAATCACCGTCTGCTTTTAACCAAGAAGCCAAAGTCACTTCAGTGATTGATTCTCCTACTGTAGGTACAATCATGTCTTTGATTTCACCTGTTTTGCCTCCTTGGCTTGATTTTGCTGTTTCCATAACTGCTGTTTTTTCTTCTTTGCTTTCTGAATTTGATTCTGTATCAATCACACAAATAACTGCCCCGATTTCTAAAGTGTCCCCTTCTTGGGCTTTGATTTTCAATGTACCTGCAGCTTCCGCTGTCAGCTCAAAAGTGGCTTTGTCAGATTCCAACTCACAGATCACCTCGTCCATTTGGACTTGGTCACCGTCTTTTTTAAACCACTGACCAATGGTAACTTCGGTTATTGACTCCCCTACGGTAGGGACTTTCATTTCTAGGTTCATTGTTTTGTTTTTTTATGCCAAGAATGGCCAAAGTTTTCTTAATACCACTCAGGTTATGAAAGTTTCAAAGCCTTCCTGACAATCTTGCCCTGTTCTTCGACATGGACTTTATTGTAACCTGTGGCAGGTGAGGCAGATGGTTTTCTGGAAATAATGTCCATTGGAAGTTCCTTGTACATCATTCTCAACATGTAGTTCCAATACCCCATATTTTCAGGTTCTTCCTGCACCCATAAGATTTCTGCATCTTTATATGCCTTAAGGGCATCCAATATCTGTTTTTTCGGAAAAGGATGTAATTGCTCAATTCTGATAATTGCCACATCAGTCACTTTTTCTTTTTCTCTTACCTCATCCAGGTCATAAAAAATCTTTCCTGAACACAGTAGGACTCTTTTTACATCATTGGCCTTAACAGACTGATCCAATAAAATCTCTCTAAATTCACCTTTTGTAAACTCTTCCAAAGGAGAAACCACTTTTGGATGTCTCAATAAGGATTTGGGAGACATGACCACACATGGTTTTCTGAAATCCCAAGCTTGCTGCCTTCTCAAAAGGTGGAAAAAGTTAGATGGCTCTGTGATATTGGCCACCACCATATTGTATTCTGCTGATAGTTGAAGGAATCTTTCGGGTCGGGCGTTGGAATGCTCAGGTCCCTGACCTTCATAACCGTGAGGCAATAGCATGACAATACCGTTCATCTTACCCCATTTTGATTCTCCTGAAGAAATAAACTGGTCTATCATTGTCTGCGCACCGTTGGCAAAATCCCCGAATTGAGCTTCCCATATTGTAAGAGAATGTGGACTAGCCATTCCGTATCCATATTCAAACCCGAGTACTGCATATTCTGACAGCAGGGAGTTATAAATATGAAACTGACCTTTGCTGTCTTTCAGTTCTTTTAGGAAATTGTAGGGCTTATTGGTATTTGCATCGTGGACCACAGCATGTCGGTGGGAGAATGTTCCTCTCTGACAATCCTGACCGGTGATTCTTACTGTTTTGCCTTCGAGAAGAAGAGAACCATATGCTAACAATTCGGCCGCTGCCCAGTTGAGGGATTTGGCAGTAAAGAACATGTCCTTCCTTTGTTTGAGCTGCACTTCAATTTGTTTGATAGGCTTGAATCCTTTTGGAATTGTAGTCAAAGCCTCTGCTACTTTCTCTATTTTATCAATAGAAATACCAGTTTCAGGAGATTGGTCAAAATCCTCAGGAGTGGATCTTCTCAATGACTGCCATTCCCTTTCGAATTTGGTGAATTGGTAAGGCAAAGGTTTTTCTTTGACCAGATTCAGTCTGTCCTGAAGCAATTGCCTGAATTCTTCATCCATGACCTTGGCTATCTCTGCATCGATATCTCCTCTTTCAGTCAATCTCTTGACATAGATTTCTCTTGGGTTGGGATGTTTGGAAATAATATTATAAAGTTCAGGTTGGGTAAATTTAGGCTCATCTGACTCATTATGACCATGCCTTCTATAGCATACCATATCGACAAAAATGTCTTTCTTGAATTTCTGTCTGAACTCAGCTGCGATATTAGCGGCAAATACCACCGCTTCGGCATTGTCCCCATTTACGTGGATAACCGGAGCATCGATGATTTTGGCTACATCTGTACAATAAATAGAAGTTCTAGCATCATCAAAATCTGTGGTAAACCCAACTTGGTTATTGATGACAAAATGAATGGTACCTCCAGTATTATATCCTTTCAATCCTGCCATCTGAGTCACTTCATAAACTATCCCTTGTCCGGCAACTGCGGCATCGCCATGGATGAGAATCGGAAGCGCCTTATTTGAATCGTTTTTATGCTGGGAATCAATCTTAGCCCTCATAAACCCAACAACGACCGGGTTCACTGCTTCAAGGTGTGAAGGGTTGGGAGCAAGCTTGAGGTTCACTTTCTTATCCCCTGTGGTAATGATGTCGGAAGAATAGCCCATATGGTATTTCACATCACCATCTCCCATAGTTAGATCCGGCTTGGCAGTACCTTCAAATTCAGAAAAAATCTGCTCGTAAGTTTTACCCATGATATTGGAGAGCACATTGAGCCTGCCTCTGTGCGCCATGCCTATCATTACTTCTTCAACTCCAAATTCTGCAGCTGTATTGATGACTGCATCCAAAAATGGGATGGTGCTTTCGCCTCCTTCCAAAGAAAATCTTTTTTGACCAAGGTATTTGGTGTGAAGAAAATTCTCGAAAACTACAGCTTGGTTCAATTTGAAAAGGATTCTTTTTTTAGCATCCACACTAGGATTAAAAGACAAAGCTTCTTTTTCGAATTTGGTTTTCAACCAATCCAACATTTCAGGATCTCTGATATAAGTATATTCGAAACCGATAGCCCCTTCATAGATGATTTTTAAGGATTCAATCAGTTTTGAAAGCTTCACTGTACCGATACCGATTTCTTTCCCGGCCTGAAATTCTGTATGGAGGTCATTTTGGTCCAAACCAAAATCTTCAATATCCAACAAAGCTTTTCTGTCCCTTCTTTCCCTTACCGGATTGGTTTTGGATCTTAGGTGGGCACGGGATCTATATGCATGTATCAGAGCCCGGACTTTGATTTCCTTGGGCAATTGCTCCATATCCATAATCGTACCTGGGGTAAGCAATGAACCATTTACTGCTTCTTTTGCTAACTCAGCACTTTTTGATTGTGGTAATGAATCATGGTCTTCGCCATATTTAGCAATGGCAAAATCAAAGCCATCAAAAAATACCTTCCAACTCGGGTCTATTGAATCAGGGTTATTTTTATAATCAGAATAGAGCTCATCGATATAAGCTACATGTGCATTTGAGATGTAGGAGAATTTATCCATTGGTTTTATTGTCAACAAGACAAATGTAAACCCAAAAAAAGACATTTAAAAACCGTTAAAACGGTTATACAAATTAAAAAAACAAAACAAGAATGTGACACAAATCGCGATTGACAAAAAAAAAGCAGCACCCTAAGGTGCTACTTTTTTCAATTAATTTTTATCAATGGATATTATCTCAATCCGGGAGGCCATGGCTTACCAGCATTGGATTTCAATACAACTCTACCTGTTTCAGCAGAAGTGTTTACCCATGTGAATACCAATTCAGCAGGTGAAACACTGATGAAGTTAAAGGTGTAAGTATCTCCATACTTATCAGAACCTGAGAAAGACAAAGAACCACAGGCATCATTCAACCTGACGTTGCCACCAAAGGTATCACCATAACAATCCCAGAATCCAAAAGTTGCATCAGAAACACCATAGGAAGTAGTACCTGCAATAGCAGTAAATGTTACAGTTCCTGTGATAGTACCGGGGCAAGATCCAAATGGAGAACTCATTTCAGAAGAAGTGAATTCATAAGTTCCTGCCAAAGCAGTAGGACAAACAACAGAAACGTTGTATAAGAAAGGGGATGCATAGAAAGCACCACCTTTGATATCCGCACTTGCATTGACATCATTGAATACACGTCCAGACTTGTCAGTCATTTTAAGACGGAATTCAAACACATCACCACCATTTATCTGCGATTGGGTCAATCCCAAAGCTGACAATGTTTCTGCAGAAGTAACAACAATACCGGCTCTCAAAAATTTGCTCTCGGTAGTGGAAGCAAAGTCTGAAGCAGAAAGCGTTTTGACAAGTACATCATTTACAGTAGTACCTGTTCCAACAGGAATATATTCCAAACCTACTCCAGGGATCAGTCTTCTACGTCTAACCCTTACTTCTACAGATTCGACAGTAGCACCATTTTCAGCATCAACAGCTTCAACGGTAATGTCAAACTTGGAGTTACCCAAATCAAAGAAGTTAAAGGTATCACTTGTACGGGCCACAGTCCTAAGATAAGCACCTGTATCAAATGTAGAATAAGGAATCCTTGGGTCAACGAAGTCAGTACATGAGGTTATGAAAACCAACATGGTAACTAACATTCCTAAACTATATTTTATCAATTTCATATTTTAGCAATTTTAGAGGTTAGTTAATCCAGCCGTTACCTTCAGGATTTGTATCCCAGAACACTCTTTGACCAAGATTGGCTTTCTGTGCCGGAGCATTTTTGTTTGTTACAGTAAATACTGTAGGATACAAGAAAGATCTTGGGAATAACCCTGGGTCAACAGCAAGACCAGGTTGCATGCCATCAGGCTGGCCTGTTCTTCTGTAAAGGTTATAAGATTCTACCCCATTACCGAAAAGAGACAGCCAATATTCCCTTGCAATCAAGGTCATTTTTCTGTTGGCAGGAGCCGCATCCCATTCAGTGTTGACAGCAGCAACATAAGAATCAACGAGTGATGTCCAAGTAGCGTTAGGTTGGAACGCAGTCACAACACCACCCTGAGAAGAAGCGAGTGCAAATGCCCTTACAAAGTTCATGTGCTTACGAATACCACTTTCAACCCTTGCTTTCGCATCACCTGGTACACCAAGAGTTTGGATAGCTTCTGCTACCATAAAGTCAACATAAGCAGACAACATAATCGGCTGCAGACCTGCACCACCTGCACCTAAAGTTGGTGAATTGACAGGAGAAGCAGAGTTCTCATCAAATCTACCACCTGCAGGATACAAGCCATACATGGTTCTTCTAAAACCATCCGGTGGAATACCCTCATTGTTCAAGTGGTCTCTTCCCCAATAACCTCTTCCTGTAGGACTGAAATCAGGTAAGCAGAAAGGGAAATTGTTTGCCAAATAGTGGCCTGGAGCAATTTCACCCAAGCATCTCAATTCATCAGGATCAGTTGGATTTGTCAAAGTCTGACGATACAAGTAATACCTTACTCTTGGGTCATCAAAACCTTTGGCTTCAGTCAAGTGGTACATGTACCAAGTACTTTGATAGTCACCACCGCCACCACCGTACTGACCGAATTTTGGCGCTCTTGAATCAGGGTTAGTTTGACTTGTGCCATATCTGAAAACGAAATCATCACCATCCTTCAACAAGTTATCCTCTGCAACCAATGCTGCAATTCTTGCTGCTGAACCACTGTTGACCAATTTGGTATTGAGGTAATACTTCAATTCTAAAGTATTTACCAAACGCTGCCATCTTGTAACGTTGTTGTTGTAATACAAATCAGTTGGAAGCGCTGCTGTAGCAATTGCAAAAGCTGCTCTTGCTGCTACCAATTCATCCAAAGCCACTTTGTACACATCTTCAGCACTGTCAACAGTTGGAGCGAAATCAGATGGATTGAGTGCCTTTGAATAAGGAACGTCTCCAAGGTGATCCACCAAATGCATCAAAACCATAGCCTTGATCACTTTTGCAATTGCAACGTGTCTTGGAATAGGTCTTTCCTCAGTATTAAGCTCATTTTCAATAAATTGAATATCACTCAAAATAGTTGCATAAGAAGTACTCCAAACACCATTCAACGCGGTAGCATTGTAGGCATTTTGGTAGTTTACGTTTGGCTGGGCCAAAATTCTAGTTAGTTGTGCACCGGTATTACTGATTCCTTCAAACATACCTGCATAAGATAACTGCACTTGATTGAGAACCCAACTTGGATCCGCAGTAGCGGCCGTTACCTCGTTTGGTGAATCCAATAAATCAAGATCACATGATGAAGCAAATACCATTGTAAATGCAACAATCAGACTATATATTTTTCTTTTCATTGTCGTAAAATTTAGTGGTTTAGAATGCCAATGTTAAAGTACCACCGAATCTTCTTGAACTTGGACCCGTTACAAAGTCAAAGCCCAAACCGTTACCAACACCTACACCCAAAACGTCCACATCGTAATTCATGTTTGGAGGGAAGTTAAGTGCTCTAAACCAAAGGTTAGTACCGCTAAGTGCGATAGAGGCACGCTTGAAAGGAGTCTTGGAAAGAAGTGAAGATGGAAGGTCATATCCGAATGACAATTCTCTCAATTTCACAGCTGAACCATCAAATACGTTTGATTCATCAGCACCTACGTGGTATCCATCAAAGAAATAGTTAGAAGCAGTGATCTGAATATCGTTTGGAGTACCGTCTCTCTTCACACCCGGAAGGATGAAACTCATCTCTCTGTCCACCACTGGATCTTTGGTCACACCTCTAGCAAGTGTAGCAGTAACTGTGTTAGAGAAGATGATACCACCTCTTCTGTATTCCAACATGAAGTTCATGAAGAAACCTTTGTATCTCAAGGTGTTGATCCATGATCCAGTCCATTTAGGGTTTGGATCACCCAAGATTCCGATTTCAGTATCTTCAAGGTAAGTACCTACGTTATCAACAATAGGCTGACCTGTCTGCTCATCACGGGCAAAAACAGTTCCTTTGATGATACCGAAAGGCTGTCCCGGGATTGCAAAGTTACCCAAGTTGGTAAAACCTGCATAAACAACTTCTTCAAGACCTTCACCCAACTCCATGGTAACCGTTCTGTAAGCAGTCCAGTTTACGATAGTCTCCCAGCTAAATCCACTTGCAGTAGTCACTGGAGTGGCAGTACCTTGGAATTCTATACCTCTGTTTCTGATTTTACCGATGTTGATGGTTGTGTTGGTAAAACCTGTTGAAGGATCAATAGGTGAAGAAGTGATCAAATTGTTGGTGTTCTTCTGGTACAAAGAGATGTCAAATCTCACTTTGTTATTGAACATGGCTGTTTCGATACCAAATTCCAATTCCTCATGCAATTCAGGCTTCAAGTTTGGATTACCTAAAGTGTTGCTCAAAGATTGTGTTTGGAATAAAGTTCCACCAGAATTTTGGAAGGCTCTTGAAGACTGACCCAAAATATTTCTTGTCTGATATGGTCTTGGGAAACCTGCTGAGGTTCCATAACCCAATCTCAATTTCAAGTCATTCACAGTGGATGAATTCCAATTGAAAGCATCAGAAGGAATAAATGAAACTGAAGCTCCTGGATAAAGGATTCTTCTGTTTTCAGGCTCTACTGTTGAGGTCCAGTCATTTCTAGCTGAAACATTCAAGAACAAATAGTTGCTGTAATCAAAAGTAAAGTTGGCATAAACACCCATCCTTCTTTCTTCTACCAAATAATCCATACGGCCTGCGCCAAGTGGGTCAATGTTTGCAGAAGTCAGGAAGTTAGTGTGTCTGAAAAGGTCAAAAGCCAATTGGCCTGTTGAAGAGATACCGTTCTGCTGGTAGTTGTCATATCTTGAGTTACCACCCAAAAGTGCACTTACTCCCACTTTTTCAGAAATTGTTTTTCTCCAGTTCAAAATCAAATCCTGGTTCCAAATGGTATTTTGGATATTGATAGTTCTGTAATAACCTTGTCTTGCTTCCAAAGCTACACCTGCACCTCCACCTTTGTTATATTTAGCTTCCTGTACTTCAGTATAAGTATCCAAACCTAAGCGGTAAGTTACTGAGAAGTTGTCGTTGAAGTCATAGTTCAAAGAAGTAGAGTTGAAGAAACGGTTTACTTCAGATGTATTCTTGTAATTCTTCACTACCCAAAGTGGGTTAGGGATATCATTACCTGCTCTATAATAAACAGAGCTTCTATCCACAGGGTTTTCGAAAGGCAAGCCTCCCAAGTCATGGGATCTTGGAGAAAACAAAATGTGGGCATACGCAGAAGGGATACCACCATTAGGACCTGAACCAAACGCCGCGTTTACAGGAGGAGAATCTACACCTGTTCTAGCAAAAGTAAAGGAAGAGTTGATGGTGAATTTCTCGCTGATAGCAGAGTTGATACCCAAACCAAAGTTGTACTTGGTCAACTTGTTACCAGGAAGGAAACCTTCGTCTGAAGTGTAACCAAAAGATGCACTGTAACCTGTGCTTTCAGAACCGCCTTGGATCTGTACGGAAGTATTACTTACCAATCCAGTTTGGAAGAAAGTTTTGCTAGGATCATCATACGCCTTGTAATCATACTTAATAGGCGTAGTTGTAGGATTTCCATTGGCATCTTTCTCAAAAAACTCAGGGAAAGCACTTCTAATACTTGATAATGAAGAGTTGGCTACAGGGTGATTGATCTGCAAACCAATGTCCAATCTAGGACCGAAGTTAGAGAAGAACAAACCTGGCTGCTGCTGGAAACCATTACCATATACCTGACCAAAAGTAGGAAGTGAAGCAGCGTTGTTTGAGAACAAAGACTGGTTAACAGTTACTTCAGCTTGCTTTCTTTTTCTGGAACCTGATTTGGTGGTTACCAAAATAACACCGTTTCTACCTTGGTCACCATACAATACTGTAGCAGAAAGACCTTTCAACACGGAGATGTTTTCAATGTTGTTTGGATCGATATCCAAGAAACGGCTTGAAGTAGTAGCACCACCTGAACCAAATCCTGATTGAGCGTTAGTATTTGTGTTGAATGGAACACCATCTACAACAAACAAAGGCTGGTTAGAACCTGTGGCTGAAGAATAACCCCTGATGATGATGTTTGTACCAGCACCTGAGTTACCGTTAGTAGCAGTGATATTCACACCTGCCACTTTACCTTGAAGAACCCTTGCAACGTCAGCTTCCGGTCTGTTTTGGATTTGCTCATCCCCTACAGTGGTTACCGCGTAGCCCAAGGCTTTCTTTTCTTTCTCAATACCGATTGCCGTAACTACCACTTCGGATAGTTGGGACGCATCAGTAGTGAGCGTTACGTTGATAACGGATCTGTTACCGATCGCTTCTTCAAGGGTTTTCAAACCCACAAAAGAGTAAATCAATACATTAGATCCTTCCGGTACATTAATAGAGTAATTACCATCCAAATCGGTGGTAGTACCTACTGTTGTACCCTTCACGAGGACGGTAGCGCCTGGGAGGCCCTGACCATCTTCATCGGAAATTACCTTTCCGGTAATTACCCGTTGTTGCGCCGACACCTCGATACTGAGTGTCATGGTGAAAAGCGCAATAACAAAGAGTAAAGCTTTTCTCATAAGGTATTTTAGTTTAGTTGATGTGTAAAGAAAATTTATTTCCTCCACATTTCAAAATGAGTCAAATCCATAAATTTATATTTGTTTTGTATATCTTTTTATTGTTTATTTAATATTTTAACATATTTTAAGTCCATATCATCAATGTTAATTATTGTTAAAGTTAAATTAATGAATTTAAAATGATCCCTTAGGGTAAATACTTACAAAAGCAGTCAAAAAAGTGGAAAATTTGGAAATCAAATTTATTTCGAACGATCAGTTTTATTAAAATAGATTCAAGGATCAATACGCAAAATTTTATTCTGAATAAGTTTGAAAAAATTATTTTGCTTTTTTTAAAAAAAAATTACTTTAAATACATATTTGTTATTGTATAAGGCTAAATTTTAACTAATTGATAATTTTTTAGGGATATTTCTTATTTTCCATAAAATCAGAACCAATAGAATAAAAAAGAATCATTCTTTGATTTACATATTGCAAAAAATTTTTTATCCCCTGATGAATTATGGCGTTTTCCATCATGTTTTTTAGAATAATCCACAGAAAAATGTATTTCGGGGTAATATTTTTACCTCAGATTAATTTTTTTTAAAATTCAGGAAAATGAAGGTTCAATTTTGAATCTAGAATCAGAAGATAAGTCAAAAAATAACCCACAAAACGACAAAATAAAATTTGGAAATACATTCATCGAAAAATGAACCTGTTTGTACACTTTAGAACAAAAAAATAAAGTACAAGCAATACGGCTTATACTTTATCCTTATTAATTTCAGAAAGTGTAATTCCTATAATTTCTACTTCAATTAAAAAGCAAACCTCACTGATAATGCCACTTCATCCCACCAAAGTCCTCCATTGTCGCTGATATTGAATGCAGGCTTCCAATCTAGTGAAAGGTTAATGGGTGCATTATCAAATTTATAATCCAAACCAATGATGCCATCTAATCCTACTACTGTTGAACTTGTTCCATTATCACCCCAAGGTGTATTGCGCTTGGTTGAATTCCAAGAACCGATATGGGCACCACCACCATAAAACCACTGTAAACCTTTTGCGCCATCAATATCCTTATGTACCTCATACAAGCCGGTGATGATAAAACCCTGCCACCTTGTATAGAGAATACCTTCGATGGCAGCTCCATTTTGGATAAAATGCTTTACAGTGATACCGTTTCCTGAACCGAGTCTAAGCCCGATACCGGTATTATACTGGGCCATGGATTCATTGACAAAAGCCAAGGAAATCAAAACAGCGAGAAATAGAATGGACTTTTTCATAAATTTTCAAATGGATTTAAGTTTAAGAATGGGCGAATTAAATTAATTCTTTAAATAATTTCCATCAAAGATGGTTAAAATAGTATGTCTTTTCGGGTGTAATGCAAATATCAAGCCCAATATCATGTGCTTCAGTGGGGATTTCTTTAACCGGAAGGAAAAACGACAAACCTGCCTTAATTATTTTATGATGAAAGGTGGCTAAAAATTTGTCATAGTAAGCTTTGCCATAACCCAATCTGTTGCCTTTCACGTCAAATGCCAAAAGGGGAATTAGGACCAATTGAATGTTTGCATTTTGTCCTTTTTTAAAATCTGATGGAAGTGGAATACCAAAAGCATCTGATTTAAATTCTTTGGAATGAGTGATATCCAATGTGTCCAAAACGCCCGTTTCTGGATTGACATAAGAGGTATACAAAAAGTATCCCAAATCTTTTAGCTTTTTTACTAATGGGAAAGTGTTGATTTCGTTCAGTCTCGAAATGGTAAGAAAAATATGGATATGCCTGATGGAGGAATTCGCTTTGAGATAATCCAGTACCTTGTTGGAAATCTTTTCAGAAAAATCCTCTCTTTTTTCAATTGAAATTGCCTTTCTCAGTTCGTGGTGTTCTTTTCTGATGGCTGATTTATCCATGATCCGGCTTTAATATCATATATGAAAAATCAAAAGGATCAAAAAGTTCATGGAGTTTTGGGATGAAATCCTGATCCTCAAGATAAAATCTGATGAAATTTTCCACCCTTTCCTGCGGACTTCCACCCGGATTCATGTAAGCGAAGATTGCTTCTCTCTGTTTGATTTTAATGTCCCACTTTCTTTCTTCTGCTTTTCTTACTTTTTGGCCAAGTTGATCCAAAATCTTAAGGGCCCTTACTTCAGCAGCTTCAAATGCACTTCCAAGACTTTTCTCTAGTACTGAGGCTGTTTTTCCTGCTTCCCCAAAAACCAAGCTCAACGCTTCTTTTTCATGTTTAAGTTTGATATCCATGGAAGCGTGTGCTGAAATGAAATTCTTTTTCCATTCTTCTACAGTCTGAAAAAGCATTTCATCTGAAAGCCCAAGTTTTTGGATTTTCCTATCAATAGCCCCATCTAAAACAACAGCAAAATTCCTTGGCATCAAAGCAGGAAATGGAACTTCAAAATGGTCAAAGATCCCTTTCAACTGAAGCCAATACACCACTTCTGCAGGACCGCCCAAATACGCAAGGTTTGGAAGGATCATTTCCTGGTAAATGGGACGAAGAACCACATTTGGACTGAACCTTTCCGGATTTGTCTCCACGAGTTCCATCAACTCTTTTTCAGTGAAGGAAATCTCTGAATTCAACACCTTATATATAGTGCCTGATTTTTCTATTCTTTCCCTAATCCCCTGATCCATGTAGAAAAGGTTGATTTCCCTGGGAAATATCTGGCTTTTATATCCAAGTTCTTCCAGTTTTTTTGTTTGGGTATCTGCGAGTACCTGTGGCGTATGCTGGAATAAATCTTCCTGTATCACGGGTACAAAAATCTTTTTCAATGCAGCATCATTGCCATCTACAATCAAGAGACCCTTTTCCCCAAATAAATGATGGACATATTTCCTGACAGCCTCCGATAATTTCTCAGAGCTTTGATAAGCCTCTTTAAAAAAATCAGGAACAAACCCGACAACATCCTTGAAAAACGCTTTGAAACTTTCATCCAATTCAAAATCACCTACAGCTCCGTTTTGGTTGGTTTTCCATTGGTATTTTTTACCATCAAGTTTAAAATAGCAGATTTCATCAAAATCATGGTCTTCAGTTGCCATCCAATAAACAGGCACAAAATGCTTTTCAGGATACGCCTGATTCAATTGATCAGCGAGGTTGATCGTCGATACAATTTTATATATAAAGTAAAGCGGGCCCGTGAACAGGTTGAGCTGATGTCCTGTTGTTACTGTAAAGGTGGTAGAATCTGCCAACGATTGAATTTGTCGATCTGTAACCTCAGAAAGCTTAATTCCTTGGTATTGAAAGTTGAGGCGCTCCAACAAAACTTTCCTGTGAGAATCTTTGAATTTCTTCCCATCCATCAGTTTTTTGAAATTTCCGATTGTTGGATACTGATTAAAAAATGGGGAAACCTCAGGCTTTTGATGGATATAATCTAAAAATAAGGCCGAAAATTGTCCGGTACAATCCGGATCAACTGTGCTTTTTATCATGGATTTGGGGTTCAACGTTCTCTTTGGCGATACAAGTCAGTGTAACTTCGCAACAAATGATAAAGTTCGCATTTTTTTTCTTAATACAAGAACGGCAGATTTACTGTTTAATTTTTTCAAAAATTATATGAGATCCCTGCAGGTTTGATAGGCTAAATTTGTGAGAATAAAGGGTGAAGGGTAAAGGAAGGAAGTGAATTATGAAGTACGAGTTACGAGTTAATGAAGTAGGAAGGTGAAAGTATGAAGTACTAGTTAGGAAGTGGGAAGTTGAGGATTTGGGACTGTTTGTAAAATTTAAAGAAAATGAAAAAGAAAGAAATACCGGTTACGGGAATGAGTTGTGCGGCTTGTGCACTTTCTGTAGAAAAAACGCTTTCCAATAGTCCTGGAGTCAAATCAGCCTCTGTGAATTATGCCAACCATGTAGCATTGCTGGAATGGGAAGAAGAGGTAGTGTCTTTGGAAAAACTTCAAAAAGAAATCCAATCCACAGGATATGGCTTGATGATCGAAGACGTATTGCGTGAAGACCTGGAAAAAATGCAGCTCGAAGCCTACCAAAAGCTTAAGAAAAAAACAACCTATGCAGGAATACTTGCATTGCCTGTTTTTCTGATCGGCATGTTTTGGATGGAAATGCCTTATGGCAATTACATTATGTGGACCTTGACTACACCGGTCTTACTGGTCATGGGAAGGCAATTTTTTATCCAAGCCTGGAAATTGGCAAAAAACAGACAAGCCAATATGGATACACTCGTGGCCCTGAGTACTGGTATAGCTTATATATACAGTAGTTTCAACACCTTTTTCCCTGAATTCCTTGCTTCAAAAGGACTAGAGGTACATGTGTATTTTGAAGCAGCCTCAGTGATCATTTTTTTTATTCTTTTGGGAAAAACCCTTGAATCCGGCGCAAAAGCCGGAACAGGAGCAGCACTCAAAAAGCTGATGGACCTTCAGCCAAGCGACCTCATAGTTTTGGAAGAAGGAAAAGAAATCCCTAAAAAGACCGCAGAAGTCCGAACCGGTGAAGTTGTTCTGATCAAACCAGGTCAAAAAATTCCCTTGGATGGCAAAGTCTTAGAGGGCTCTTCCTATGTCAATGAAAGTATGCTTACCGGTGAACCACTTCCAGTTCTCAAAGAAAAAGATGCCAAGGTTTTTGCCGGAACCATTAACAGTACCGGTAGTTTCACTTTTGTTGCTGAGCAAATTGGAAGCGAAACTTTTCTTGCCCAAATCATCCAAAGGGTAAAGTCAGCACAGGGATCCAAAGCTCCTATTCAAAAAACGGTAGATAAAGTCGCTGGAATTTTCGTTCCTGTAGTCTTGGCAATCGGGCTCCTGACATTTTTTGTTTGGGGATTCAGCGGAGTACAAGATTCCTGGCTGCGAGGAATGCTGGCTCTGATTACTGTTTGGGTAATTGCCTGTCCATGCGCTTTGGGTTTGGCTACTCCTACCGCAATAATGGCCGCAATGGGCAAAGGAGCGGAAATGGGGATTTTGATCAAAGATGCCGAAAGTTTGGAAAAAGGAAAATCCATAAATACCCTAATCCTGGACAAGACAGGGACTATTACCGAAGGAAATCCAAAAGTCATCGGCACTAATTTCAGTGAAAACTGGAATGAAAAAGATGCTTCCGCCATCAAAGCCATAGAATCCAAAAGCGAGCACCCTTTGGCTATTGCCATTTCGGATTATTTTGAGAAAACAATCCCCGAAAACAATTTGTCAGAATTCAGGAGTGAAACAGGTAAAGGAGTCAGTGCCAAGAGCGGTGAAGACACCTTCCATATCGGAACTTCCAAATGGCTTTCATCATTGCAAGTGGAGATGACCGGACCTTTGGTTAAAGAATCTTCCCAAGCTTTGGAAGAGGGTGCTATTGTGGTTTTTGCTGCAAAAAACAGGGAATTGGTTGCAGTATTCAAAATCGCTGATCCGATCAAACAAACATCGATTCAGGCCATTCAGGAATTGAAACAAATGGGAATAAACATCCACATGCTCACCGGAGACCAAACCAAAACAGCTTCTTGGGTAGCAAAAGAAACAGGAATAGAACATTTCAAAGCAGAAATGTTACCTCAGGATAAAGCCTCCTACCTCAAAGCATTACAAAGTAAAGGTCTTCACGTGGCCATGGCAGGGGACGGGATTAATGACAGCGAGGCATTGAGTCTAGCGGACTTAAGCATTGCGATGGGGAAGGGAACCGATATTGCGATGGAAGTTGCAGAAGTTACTTTGGTCCATTCAGACCTTTCTCAAATTCCAAAAACCCTTCATCTCACGAAAAAAACAGTCAAAATAATCCGTCAAAATCTCTTTTGGGCTTTTATTTACAATATTATTGGAATTCCGATTGCGGCGGGAATCTTGTATCCCGCCTTCGGATTCCTGCTCAATCCCATGATTGCAGGGGCAGCAATGGCACTGAGTTCGGTCTCAGTAGTCAGCAATAGTCTTCGGCTTAGAAAATAATCCGAAGACTTGTCTCAAGCCATCCGATTTCTTGGACCTTTCGGTCCCTAGGCGAAACCGAAGGGCTTGTCTCAAATCTCAGGTCTCAAATCTTTAATCTATTAATATGAAAAAGCAATTCAAAACTAACGTCAAATGCGGTGCCTGTGTGGCTACCATCACTCCGGAAATGGAAAAAATCGCAGCCGGATCTTGGCAGGTGGACTTGACCCATCCAGACAGAATCCTCACGGTAGAAAGTGAAAAAGGTGCTACTGAAATCATTCATGCACTTGAAACCGCCGGATACAAAGGAGAACTGCTTTCCTAAAACAATTGACCTCCAAATTGCTTTTATTTCTTAGCTTTGCCCAAAATTTGAAATGATCAACTACCAACAATTTGTACTGGATAATGGCCTTCAAGTGCTCGTCCATGAGGACAGGAGTACAAAAATCGCCGTGCTAAACATTCTGTACAAAGTAGGGTCAAGGAATGAAGTTGCAGGAAAAACAGGGCTTGCGCATTATTTTGAACACCTGATGTTTGGTAGTTCAAAGAATGTCCCAGTATTTGACACAGAACTGGAAAAGGTGGGCGGTTCCTGTAATGCATTTACCAATACAGACATTACCAACTTTTATATCACCCTGCCTGCGTCCAATATCGAAACCGCCTTTTGGCTGGAATCTGACAGGATGCTCCAACTCAATCTCTCTGAAAAAACCATTGAAGCACAACGGAAAGTGGTCATAGAGGAGTTTAAGCAGCGGTATATCAACCAACCTTATGGAGATGTCCACCACCATATACGTAGCTTGGCATACGAAAAGCATCCTTATCAATGGCCAACGATCGGCAAAAATTTAGAGGATATCATTAATTATCAAAAAGAAGACGTTGAAGATTTCTACTACACGCATTATCGGCCTGATAATGCAGTCATGGTGGTGGCAGGTGATGTGACTTTGGAACAGGTGAGAATTTTGTCTGAAAAATGGTTTGGGGATATTCCCTCAGGAAAAATCCAAAAAAATATTGTTGTTCAGGAACCTCCACAGATAAAAAAGAAAGTGAAATACGTGGAAGCTGATGTTCCCACAGATGCCTTATACAAAGTGTATCACATGCCGGGAAAATTACAGGATGGGTTTCTTGAGTCCGATCTGATTACAGATATTCTTGGGTTAGGCAGATCTTCCATTCTTGAACAGAAATTGGTCAAAAACGGGAATCTGTTTGCCTCCATCGGGGCTTATATCTTCGGAACGGTGGACCCGGGATTGTTGGTTTTTTCAGGCAAAATGGAAAAAGGCCAGCCTGCGGAACTTGCCGAAAAGGCTTTGGATGAAGTCGTGGCTAACTTTCTCGGTTCGACAGTTTCTGAAAACACCCTGATCAAAATCAAAAATCAGGCAGAGGCCATGAAAACCTATGAATCTGTGCAACTTTTGAACAGGGCCATGAGTCTGGCGTATAATGCCCACCTCGGCAACCCTGATTACCAACAATTGGAATACGAAAAGAAAATCAAGATTCCTTCGGAGGAAATTATTAATCAGGCGAATAAAATCCTTGTAGAAGAAAACTCTTCCGTAGTTTATTACAAAGCCAAAAAAGAAAGTAACTAGGTTTTATCTTGTGTCTCAAGTCTAACATCTAAAGTCTATTTTATGACAAACTTCAGAATCGGCTTCGGCTATGACGTGCATCAACTCCGGGAAGGCTACGAGTTTTGGCTGGGAGGTATCAAATTGGAACACGAAAAAGGCGCTGTAGGGCACTCAGATGCAGATGTACTCATCCATGTAATTTGTGATGCACTTTTGGGTGCGGCGAATTTGAGGGACATTGGATACCATTTTTCAGACAAAGACCCCAAATACAAAGGGATCGACAGCAAAATTCTCCTCAGAGAGGTCATGCAGCTGGTCAGAAATGAAGGATTCGAAGTGGGTAACATAGATTCCACTGTCTGTCTTCAGGTTCCAAAACTGAACCCGCATATTCCCGAAATGAAAGCCTGCCTTGCTGAAGTGATGGGAACACCCATTTCAAATATTTCTATCAAAGCCACTACCACTGAACAGTTGGGATTTGTAGGAAGGCAAGAGGGAATTTCCGCTTATTGTGTGGTACTTATCCATAAAGTCTAATACATGGGAAGAGAGGTCAAAATCATCACTACCGAGGACGGTTCGCACTCACTCTATCTACCTGAACTGAAGGAATCCTACCATTCTTTTCATGGAGCATACAGGGAATCCATCCATGTTTTTATGCTCTATGGACTCGAGGCTTGGTTTATGCGCAATCCTGACAGATTTCCAATCCGGATTTTTGAGGTAGGGTTTGGAACAGGTCTCAATGCCTGGCTGACACTTGTTTGGGCCGAGCAATACAAAGTCCCTGTTTTGTACCATTCCATAGAGCCATTTCCTTTGGAAAAAGAGATTTTTGAGCAACTGAATTATACCGAGGTAGATACTACTATTTACCATTATGCCCATTTTTTCAAGAAACTGCACCTTTCACCTTGGGACCAGGGTTTGGTATACTCAGAATATTTCAACATGAAAAAGGACCAGACTACCTTAGAAAAAGCAGTTCTTTATCCTTCTGATTTGGTCTTCTACGATGCCTTTGCACCCAAAAAGCAACCTGAGCTTTGGACGAAAGAAATTTTGGATAAGGTAGTTGACGCGATGAATCCGGGTGGAATTTTTGTCACTTACAGTGCGACAGGAAAACTCAAACGGGATCTTCAAGAATTGGGACTGACTGTCGAAACCCTTCCCGGCCCTCCGGGAAAAAACGAGATGGTGAGAGGGACTAAGGGTTGAAAGTTGGGAAAGTTGGAAGGTTTTAAAGTTAAAAAGTTAGGTCCTTCACCACCACTGTATTTTGGATTTGAAAACTGCAAACTGACCACTGCGACCGAATACTGTCAACTGACTCGGATCACTCCTCCTCCTTTATCCCTTCATTTTTCTTTTTTCCTTTAGGTTCCTTTTTCGGCTTTTCAGGTTTTGCCTGCCCAAGACCTAGACTTCCTTTGAGGCCACTAAAAGTTGTTTTCCACCAATAATTGAAAATGAATTTTTCTTTATCCCGTTCTTGATAAATCTTCCCATCTATCGGATTTCTGAGGTATCTTCTTGGATTGTTTGACCTTACGGCAAATGAATTCAAAACAAAAGTCAGGATCGCATCTCTGCCTTTTGCTTTTTCAAGAGTCCTGTGATTCAATAAAATCAGGTGCAAATCCGAGTATAAAAACTCCATCTGACCCACAGCTTTGTCATTATCAGCGACAAATGACCAATCCGCACCTTTTACTGTGCCTCTTTTGATGGTAACAAAAGCATTGGTTTCTAAAATTGAATTTAATGTCCTCATGTCAAATTCCCCAAGCTGTGCATTGATTCTCATCGGATATGGCTCTTGGAAAAACAAATGGCCTTGAAGGTTCAATTCAGCCACACCATTTAATTTCGTAGTAGCTAGCAAGAAAGATTCCTCCAAAGGATAGGCATTTTCACCTTTGGACAAATGAAATGGATACAAGCCGGCGTTGATGTCTGTAAAATAAAGTTCTCCAGGTACCATTCCCTTTTCAAAAAACTCTGAATACCTGATGGTGGCATTTTCAATCACAAAAGTATCAAGCCTTAATTCGATATCTGCTTTGCTCATCAACTCCTGTGGCATGGGACGGAAAATACCTTCCTCCCGCGGATATCTTTTATCCCTAAACATGGTAGCAGCGACATCGGTTATTTTTAGGGATTTGGCAGCCAAAATCTCTTCTTCTAGAAACCTGTTATAATCAGGTTTGTCCAAAACCAATAAAGGGACATGGATATTCATGACATCAGTCTGTTTTCCAACTGCCCGTCCATATTGGTACCTACCTACCCTTGGAGAGAAAACCAGGTCATTTATTTTTATTTGATTGTTATCAACTGATATCAGTCCTATGTTAAGTTTGTTTAGACTGTCTTTCAACAGGATTTCGTAATTGGGAAGGGAAAATTTGAAGTCTTGTTTTATCAGGGAGGCTTTATCGAGCTTATCCAGATTTTGTAAATCTATCTTGGTTCCGAATACCTCAAAATTGGCGGCAGCGAATTTTGTGGGTTTTTTCGAACCGTCTTTATCAAAAACCGAAAAATTTCCTTCCACTATTTCAAAGTCATCTACCATAAAAAACTCAAACAATCCCTTATTGTCTTCCTTTTGTTGTTTTTCCTTCTTGGGCATTTTTACTTCATCAAGAAACACTTCCATATCGGGCTTGTATAACCTGAGTTGTTTGAGCCAAAGATCTTTGCTTCCCTGTATTTCTGATAGTGATTTTGCTTTAATCAGGATTGTTGGAATATGGCCTGAAAAAACCGGAAATCCCGGAACTCCACCCAAGTCCCTTGGAATCACCCTGAAGTTATTTACCAAAATCCCATCATATTTGGTGTCCAGTTCAACTTTCGAAAAAGTCACCTGATGGACACTGTCGTTCAGTGTCAACCAAAATTCATCCAATTCCAATGTAATTCCGTCAAAAAATCCGGCAATTTCTCCTTTTTGGATGTTTGCTGAATCCAGCAAAAAATCAAACACATTCAGGTTAATTTGGGTATTTATAAGTTCGCTTTGTGTGCCTTGTTCCTTAAATCCCAAACTGAATTTGGCGTCGATAGTCTCAATGGTATCAATAGCAACATTTCCAATGTTTTTTGGAAGGTTTCTTTCTTTTCTAACTCTGTTTTTAATGGCTTGATTTTCCTCTTCTTTCCAATCATTGTCAATAAGCAATTCCACCGAAGACCCAAGCAATCCAAGTTTTTGAAGTCTTAGTGAATTGTCAAAAAGAAAGGCCTCCAAGTCCACTCCTTTGAAAGAAAGTACAGGGATTTTAGCTGTCACTTTGGTTTTATCAGAGAAGTTACTGCTTGGACTTAACCTCACATTCCTCGTAATGATCTCCTCCCTTGCTGTGTTAAAGTTGATCCCATCAGCCTGAATGGTATATTTCCCATTTCCTACGGTGAAAACATAATTGCTCAAATTCAGATCAAATTCTTCAGAAAAAAAGGAGTTAATTTTGTTAGATACGGTTGACTCATCTATAAAAAAATTCTTGACAGAAACCGTTAATTCATCCTCTGAAAAGCTTCTTGTCTTATCGGCGATAAAGTTTTGGTAATTCAATTTTGCTTTTTTGACATTGATCGAGTCCACCTTGATTTCAGAAAAATAATTTGTCAACAACTCTAAAATTTCTCCTCTCCTTAGCTCATTTCCATCTCCATCCTGAATTTTTTGTTTGTATCGATAGAGTTTAATGTCAGGAGAAGGAATCAAAATCTCATTGATCCTCAAAATGCCATCAAAATACGCTTGGGGAATATTCACTCCTTTGGCCATAAATTTTGGAACATAAATATCCAAAGTCGCACTTTTGCCATATCTATCCAAAGTCTTTTGAATCTGTGTCTGATAAAGTGGCCGGATTGCAAAACCGTCGATTTCGATCAAATATCCTTTGGTATCCAAAAAAATCCTGTCTGCTTTGAAGATATGTAGGTTATCAGCAAGTTTGAGGGCATAATCCTCAATTTCAAGCTGTAGGTTTTCTGCCAAAAACACGCCTTTGGATTCAGCATTTTCAGTCTTTTCGTCCAGTGCAAAATTTTCCAAGACCAGGTTTATTTTTCCAAAAGAAAGACTGTCCTGTCTCAATCTGACCCTGTTGTCAAGAACGAGAGATCCTTGCCGAATTTCAAATCTTTCTACATAAATCCCGTCAAGGTATTCTTTATAAATCTCATTGAGATCCAATTTTGATTCATTCTCTTTTCCGCCTTTTATGTTCCTAAGAAATATTTCCGGTTCGTCTAATATCACTTCTTCCAAATCTACAATGCCAAGATTGTAGACTTTCTTAAGATTGGCATCTGAAATAGCCAAGCTAGATACGCTGATATCCAAATGTGCCTTTTTACCATCAAATTCAAGTCCTTCTTTTGGGTAAAGTTTAAATCCATCAATCTCTATCCTGTCATCGAAAGAGGAAAGTCTGACAAAATCTCCCACCAACAGGTGGATGCTGTCATTGAGAGCAAATTCAACCTGATGTAATTCTACAGAAGCATTGTCAGCGTAAAAAAACTGATCCTGTTTTTTAGAGATATCGGGACCGACATAGAAGTCCTCCATTTTGAAGTCAATCCGGTCTGTCTTTATCATGTAGGTATCCCTGTCCTCAGCCAATCTCTTACCAAACTTCCCTTCTTCAATCTCTAAATCTTGGATCTGAATAGAAGCCAAAAAACCATCAATCAAAGCGTATAAATCAAAGGGTTCCGTACCCCGGTCCTGTTTTAAGACCTCTCGGGTGAAAAGGTTAAATTCAGGATTTTCGATTTTCAATTGCCCCACGGCAACCTCTGAAGTATAAAAAACCCTATTGATATCCGCATCTTTCAACAGCAGTTCATCGAGATCAAGTTGAAAATAAGTTTTTGTTGTTTTGCTGAAATCAGGAATAATTTTGACCTCCTTCGCATTGATGAACTGTTCTAGGGAAGATACATTGACCGTTTTGGCCTGGATAGTATGGATGCTGTCAGCCAACAAAACTTCAAAATTATCAAAGCCAAAAGAAAAACCCTTGGCATTGAAAGGTGTGGCCGGTACTCTCTCCTGCAAAAGTTGGATATCCTCCATCAAAAGCCTTGTGTTCTCAGCTTTGATGGCCTTTTGGGAAATGAAATTTTTTAAAAGTAAGTCTGCCTCGTCTATTTTTAGCCTGTTGATCCTTATTTCCTTGACTTGAGAACTCAAAAATGACTTCCTGATTTCCTCCTGAAGTATGGAAATAGGTGACACGGTAGGCTTTGAAACATCGGAAGTATCTTTTTTAACCAACTTAAAATCCACATCAGGATTGACCAATTCTATGGTCCCAATGATAAATTCCTTTTTAAAAAAACGGTAATTGAGTCCTGTAATGTCTATTTCAGGAATTGAAATCCGATAATATGGGATATCGTCTAAGTCTTGAAACTGACCTTCGACCGGATTCAACTTCAATCCTTTGAAGGTAATTCCCCTTTGCAAAAACAAAATATGAAACTCCTCAAAGTCAATCTCATATTTATTTCCGGAGGCAACGTTGACTTTTTCTTTTAGGAAATTGCGAAGTAAAAGATCAGAACCGAAGTAAAAAACTACCTGAAGTGAAAACAAAACCAAAAGGGTTATTCCTGCCAAGCGCAAGTACTTTTTTTTCCTTTTTGGAGGCAGAGATTCTTGATTTTGATTTTCTTCCATAAACCTAAAACAGTTACTAAAAGTAATACAAAAGGATCAGAAAATAATCCGACTCTAGGAGAGATTTTGATATCCCCGATAATTAGAAAGCGATAAAGTGAAATGCAATTCTGATTTAAAAAAAAATGATTTCGAAGTCAAAAATGCGAAAAAAAGCACCTATTGATAAATTTTTTAAATGAAAGGATACACTTCCTAAAGGACAAAAAAAGAGACAATCCGATATTTGCTGACTAATCGCGAGTGTCTCAATAATTAAATAGCCCAAATATAAATGATGCTGTAGGAGAAGGATTCGAACCTCCACGGAGAAGTTAGGCAACAAAAGAGCTCTTTGTGTGCTTTGTCCAATCCTGATAAGAATCAGGTACTCCACCCCCGAGACAGGAGGGCATGTCTGCCAGTTTCAACATCCTACAAGATGTAATTTTTCAAAGCCCTTTGCTTTGTAGCGGGTCAAAATTAACAAACCGATCCATTTATTAAAATTAATTTAAATAAATATACGTTTTTTTATATTTTATTTAAAATTAAATATAAATAATTACCAATTGAACAATCTTGAAGCGATTTATTCGATTTTATTGAAGAATCTTTAACGGCCTAAAAATCAAAAAAGCTGTGAAACAAAATCTCACAGCTTTAGTCAATTAACAATAAACCCAAAATAACCAGATGTAGGAGAAGGATTCGAACCTCCGGGGAAATCCCCACCACTCTTTCAATCCTACAATACAACTGGACTTTTTTCCAATTGATTACATGACAAAATTAACACCTAATCTGATTCTTTAATAATAATATAAATATTTAGCTAAAAATTTACAGTATATTTATTTTAAGATACATTTTTTAATCATTCATTAATCTACATCGATTGCGGAAACCAGTTTTTTGAATACTTGATAATGGGTTTTGGGTTTCCAACCAACCAATTATTAAATTTTCATGTAATTACCGTCCACTTTTATAATTTTTTTACCCAACCTCTTCCACTTCAAACATAATGACTCCATATTTTTCTTCCGGATTTTAGTCAAATCGTCAAGCTTAAAATCAAATTATGCAAGGAAAAGGCAAATTAAGTCCCTCCAAAACAGGACAATAGTGAAAAATTACTCTTCATATTTGACATAGTTCTCCCATTTTTCAAGAACAGCCGAAAAATCTGCAGGAAGCGGGGTTTCGAAGTAAATCCTGTTTTTGGTCACGGGATGGATAAATCCCAAGGACATCGCATGCAAAGCCTGCCTTGGCATGAGGTCAAAGCAATTTTGGATAAACATTTTGTATTTCGAAAACTGCGTCCCTTTTCGGATTTTGTCTCCACCATACATGGCATCATTGAATAAAGGGTGACCCAAATATTTCATATGGGCGCGGATTTGATGGGTACGGCCTGTTTCCAGGTTACATTGCACCAAGGTCACATAGCGCAGCCTTTTGATCACTTTCCAATGGGTTACCGCATGCTTTCCCTGAGAACCATCAGGAAAAGTGTCCATCACTTTTCGGTCCTTGACACTCCTACCCACATTGGCGATGATAGTCCCTTGGTCCTCCTCAGGTTCTCCCCATACCAAAGCCAAGTAGGTCCTGTCTATATCATGGTTAAAAAACTGCTTGGCAAGATCTGTCATGGTAGTTTCAGATTTTGCAATCACAAGCAATCCGGAAGTGTCTTTATCTATCCGGTGGACCAATCCAGGCCTACCAGAATTACCAGGCATGGTAGGTAGTTGGTTAAAATGGTAAACCAAAGCATTGACCAAAGTTCCTGTCCAATTGCCATGAGCAGGATGGACGACCATCCCAGGAGGTTTGTTGATAATCATCAGGTACTCATCTTCGAATACAATGTCCAAAGGAATATCCTCCGGAATGACCTCAGTGTCCCGAGGCGGTTTTTCAAGAAAAACCTTGATTTCATCCAAAGGCTTAACCTTATAATTTGCCTTGGTTGGATTCCCATTGATCTGAACAAAACCTGCGTCTATTGCATTCTGAACCCTGTTTCGGGTGGCATTTGACAACCTGTCAGTTAAAAATTTATCTACCCTAGTCGGGGTCTGGCCTTTGTCAATCGTAAAACTAAAGTGCTCAAAGAGTTCTACTTCCAACTCTTCCTCATCAAAATTATCCTGATCCATCATGTCTGCCATCCTGCAAAAATAAGGGCATTTGCCAAAGATTTGGTTATTTGCAGGAATATTGAAAAAACATTGCTTCTCCCAAATCCCATATCAACCCAAGAAATTCATCTACCTCTCCTTGAGGAAAATGGAATCAGGCTTTCAATCAAGAGGTTGGATCAGGTCCATAACCTCGTATCCGGGAACAAATTCTATAAACTGAAATACAACCTTGAAGAAGCCCAAAAGTCGGGATTTTCCACCGTGTTGACTTTTGGAGGGGCATTTTCCAACCACATCCATGCAACAGCCGCAGCAGCAAGAGTTGAAGGATTCAAATCAATTGGAATCATCCGAGGCGAAGAAACAATCCCTTCGAACCCAACCCTATCTTTTGCAAAGTCGGAAGGCATGCAACTCGACTTTATAAACAGGGAGGATTATAGAAAAAAGGCAGAAGATTCATTTATTGAAAAACTGAAAGAAAAATTCGGGTTTTTTTATCTGATCCCCGAGGGAGGAACAAATTCCTTGGCGATAAAAGGAACAAAGGAAATCTTGGGAAAGGAAGATGCAGAATTTACCCACATTGGCTGTTCTATCGGAACAGGAGGAACTTTCGCAGGTTTGGCAGAAAGTATACTGTCTCACCAACATTTGTTGGGATTTTCTTCCTTGAAAGGGGATTTTATCCATTCGGAAACAAATCACCTGCTAGAGGAAAACCTCATCAATCCTTTAGGGAAATACAGCATTTTTGACGCATACCATTTTGGGGGATATGGAAAGTCAGGAGCTGAACTGCTTGATTTTATAAAATGGTTTTATTCGGAGACCCAAATTCCTTTGGACCCTATTTACACAGGAAAGATGATGTTTGGGATTATTGACCTGATCAGAAAGGATTTTTTTGAGAAAGGATCCCATATTTTGGCTATTCATTCAGGAGGCTTGCAAGGGATCGCAGGATTTAACCAACGGCTGGGCACTTCCTTGCCCCTATGATTCTTTGAGTATAAAAATGTCTTCTTTCTCTTGGGGGACGATTTTGATGACATTGGCCAAAACAAGCCTGACCAAAGTTTTTGATGCCAAAAATCTAGGTAATTTGGCCAAAAACTGAAATTCATTCAAAGTGATTTTTTCTTTTTCTCCTAGGAATTTCATCAGGATATTCTCCTTATCCCCATAAGTGAAAACCATATCTTTTGGGTTTTTCCCTCTTTTCAATATCTCCCACATTTCCTTGCTTGCCTGGATACTGCGGTCTTTGACCCTGACAAAGGCTTTTCTCCTATTCTCTTCCATCAAAAAATGTGGGCGATCCGCGGATTTTGGAATGCTAAAAACAGCAACTCCCTTTTTGGGATTGAGTTTGATAATCTCCACTTGATACTCCAACTTGGGCTGAAGGTGTTGTGCTATAGCTTTTTGCATCACAAAAACTTCCTCTTCAATAAACCGCTGTCCACTTACTGTCCCATCATCGTCAACACCAATCAATAAATATCCTCCTTCAGTATTAGCCAATGCAATGATTTCCCTGACGATTTTTTCAGGAAAAGCAGCTTTTTTCTTGAACTCTACCTTCAAGCCTTCTCCTTGTTGGGCAATTTTATGGATTTCTTGGAGGGTCATTTAAGAAGTGGGAAGTTGGAAGTACGAAGTGAGATAAGTTGTAATTGTTGTTGTGGTTTTAATTGTTGTCTGCTTCGCAATGTCTGGTTGTCAAGTTATAGGGATACCCCGATCTTGGTACTTGGTACATTGTACTTGGTTCAAAAATCCGAATTTCTGCCTTCGCGTCTCTCGCTTCTAACCTCTAGTCTCTCTCATCAAACTCCCCTATTCAGATCCTCTAACCTGTTTTTCATTCCCTGCCATTCATCTCTCAGTCTTGCAGCTTCCATAAAGTTGAGTTCTTTGGCTGCTTTTTCCATCTGCTTTTGGGTTTGGGTAATGAGTTTTTCCAATTTGTCCTTACTGAGATATTGTACTAGTGGATCGGCTGCAATCAATGATGGAGAATCGATGGAATCTTCGTATAGTTTTGCATTTCGTTTGTTATCGGCCACGGTGGTTTGACCCATGATTTTTTCTTTCGATTTTTTAATGGTTTTGGGGACAATCCCATGCTCAGTATTGTAGGCAATCTGAAGGCTTCTTCTCCTTTTGGTTTCATCAATAGCAAGCTGCATGGAGTCAGTGACTTTATCAGCATACATGATTACTTTGCCATTTTCATTCCTTGCTGCCCTTCCGATGGTCTGTACCAAACTCCTTTCATTCCTTAGGAAGCCCTCTTTGTCTGCATCCAAAATCGCCACCAAAGACACTTCAGGCAAATCCAATCCTTCTCTCAACAAATTCACACCGACCAACACATCAAAAATCCCAAGACGCAATTCTCGCAAGATCTCAACTCGATCCAGTGGTTTGACCTCAGAGTGAATGTAGCGGCTGTTTACTCCTGCTCTTTCGAGGAATTTCTGAAGTTCTTCGGCCATTCTTTTGGTCAAAGTTGTCACCAAAACCCGGTCACCAGCTTTAATTCGTTCATCTATTTCTTCTAACAGATCATCGATCTGATTGGCACTTGGCTTCACTTCGATGATCGGATCCAACAAACCTGTCGGACGGATAATCTGTTCCACCACAATTCCTTCGGTTTTGGTCAGCTCATAATCCGCCGGCGTGGCGCTGACATAAATTGCCTGGTTGATAAGATTTTCAAACTCATCGAAATTCAAAGGCCTGTTGTCCAATGCCGAAGGCAACCTGAATCCATATTCCACCAGATTCACCTTTCTTGATCGGTCTCCCCCCCACATTCCCCTTACCTGAGGCAAAGTGACGTGGCTTTCATCCACTACCAATAGATAATCGTCGGGGAAATAATCAAGAAGACAGAAAGGCCTTGTTCCGGGTTTTCTCCTATCAAAATACCTCGAGTAGTTTTCCACCCCTGAGCAATAGCCCAATTCACGGATCATCTCAAGGTCAAATTCCGTCCTCTCCTTTAATCGCTTAGCCTCGATCAGCTTCATGTCCCGCTCAAAAAACGCCACCTGAGCCATCATGTCGTCCTGGATTTCGTGGATTGCTGTATCGATTACATCTCTTCCTGTGACAAACAGGTTTGCGGGAAAAATGGAAATGATTTTTTCATCGGATAATTTCTTTCCGGTGGCGGGATCGATCCTTTGGATGGCTTCGATCTCATCTCCCCAAAAGAAAATCCTGTAAGCAAAATCCGCATAGGCAACAAAAATATCCACCGTATCACCTTTTACCCTGAAATTGCCGTGGCTGAGGTCATGATTTACACGGCTGTAAAGTATATCCACCAATTTGAAAAGCAGCTGGTTCCTTGGAATTCTATCACCTTCCTGAAGCCTGATCACATTTTTCCCAAATTCCTCGGGATTTCCGATACCATAAATACAGGAAACCGAGGCAACGACGATAACATCTCTCCGTCCTGACAGCAAAGCCGAAGTGGCGCTTAATCTCAGTTTTTCGATTTCTTCATTGATCGAAAGGTCTTTTTCGATATACGTTCCGCTGGTAGGAATAAAGGCTTCGGGCTGGTAATAATCATAGTAGGATATGAAATACTCTACTGCATTTTCAGGAAAAAATTGTTTGAACTCCCCATAAAGTTGGGCTGCCAAGGTCTTGTTATGACTCAGTACCAAAGTAGGTTTCTGAACTTGCTGGATGACATTGGCTACGGTAAAAGTCTTCCCGGAACCTGTTACACCAAGCAAAACCTGAGATGGCTCGCCGGCATTGACGCCTTGGGTAAGAAGTTCGATGGCTTGCGGCTGGTCACCGGTTGGTTTGTATTCCGAAACTAATTTGAATTCCATTTGATCTCAATTGAAAGTGGATAACAAGTTTCAGGTGGTAAATAGTTTTGATTCCTGAAATTTTATCCTTTCGGATTCAGTCTGAATTTTTCCAGATTATAATACAAGAAATTGGTTCGGAGAATCAGAACCAAAAGCAAAGGCACAATGCTAGGATGAAAAGACTGCCATCCAAAGATCCAAAACACCAAACCGACATTTGCCGAAATGAGTGCAAAAAGCAGGTATTTCTTCACCCAAGCAGGAATGGATTTTCTCATTAGCATGAAAGCAAGAATCAAATGTCCGGGGAAAGCCCAAAGGATATTCCAGTTGTATTTGGTCTGGGAATGGAAAGTGAAGAACCAAAGCATGGTTATCAGGAGTCCCAATAAACCCAAAACCGTAAAGAATCCGATATCAAATCCGATGAAAAGTCTCTTCATTTTGAAGCCAAAATAGGTCAAGGCCATCACGAGAATTGAAAAAACCCACCAAAGAATGTATGGGTTGAACAAGTCCATTTGAGATTGCCTTTCAGGAAACTCTAAGATCACTTTGTTTTCTTTGACCAAAGACCTTGTTGGACCATCACCGACAATCAAGGCTTTCCCAAAAGCCGCTTCCATATAATCCGGCAGGAACTGTTTTTCCCTTTCAGAAGCATTGACATCGATCACTGACCCCAAGGCCAGGTCAATCCCAAAATCTGCCCAAGGCAAAGGATATACATATTCATCGATCAGGTTTCTGAAGGTTTTGCGTTCGGGATTTTGCTCTTCGTTCCAGTCAAGCTGTTTTCCCAAAACCCTGTCCATTACATCCCTGATCCTTGTGGCACAATTATCATAGAAAAAATCGTAGCGGTAAAACCTGTTTTGTGGGCGATAATTGATCTGGAGAAACTCGACAAGCCTTTCAATCTGTTCTGGGCTGAGATCCAAAACCTGTTCCCTGACATCTCTTTGGTAGTAATTATATTCCGCAATAAACCGCTCATACGTCGACACGCTCAGCATATAATCCAAAGTCCTTTGTGTGAATTTGACATAAAAATAAGGAGTATTAAAATCAAAAGTGCCGTAATTAAAAACCAAATCCTCCCCTGTAGATTTTTCCAAAACCCTTATGGCACTGTGCCCAAAAGCAGAGTAAAGCTGATCTCCAGGATCACAGGTCAAAAGACTGATTTGGTAATCCTGTGCAGAGGCAAAAAAAATAGTCGAATAAATAAACGAATAAGTGAGTAAGAATTTTTTCAATTGAGCAGGCATAAAACTAAATTTCATGGATAAGTCAAAATTTTTCAAATATGGCTTTTTGCAAACGTTTTTCCGTCTTTGCCTTATTAAATTCATCACGAATTTATGGGAATAATCTTGTAATCTGTTTTTTCATATTTGTAAATCCAATCATCGCACAGGGACAAATCATTCACGAACTCAATGACTACAAAAGTATAGCTTCCGGAGATTACAACAATCCTGCAGTTTGGGAGATTTGGGATGGGGTGGCTTGGATTGCGGCAAGTGCAAAGCCTGAAAGGAACAATAATATTTTCATTGATCAGGGACATGAAATGAGATTGACAGCAAATGAGGAAGCCAAAAACGTATATTTATTCAGCGCAGCAAGCCCTGGCAGAAAACTGAATCTTCAGACTTTTGAATTACAGGTTTATGGGGCATTGCGGGCCATAGAAAGATTGGGAGCTGATTTTATTTTGAATAATGTGACTAATGCCTCAACGGATTGGATTTATCCAGAAACAGGCAAAATAGTATTCAGAGGAAGCACAAGAACAGTGGTAGATCGTCCTTCTTGGAGTGCAACAAACACAAACAGTAGGTTTATAGTAGTTTTCAATCCTGATCCCGGAGCAACATTAACAGTAAATTCTGCTTTCAAGGCCAACGCATTTATCATTCAATCAGGAACAGTGATTCAAACTGTCAATACCATGGGAATCGCTGCATGCTCAACTTTTTCTTTCAATAATCAAGCTGTTTTTAACGGATCTGGCCCTTATGGAAATTTTGTCATTGAACCAGGGGCTACTTTTATTTCTCAGTGTTATGCACCCTTGGACCAAATAATAAGGAGATCAACATCTATCCCCGCCGCCCTTTTTCATTTAAAACCCGGAGCAAATTTGGTTTTATTGGCCAATGACCCTACCATGGATGTTGCGGAATTCCGTTTTGAGGGCAATGTGTATTACCGCTCCAATTCCGGAAACCAGCGCTTAGTCAGGACTACTTTTGCTACTTCAGGAAATCCGAAAACCTACAATAACATCCTTTTTGAAAATCCATCTAACAAACTATTACCGGACTCACTTTTTCTCAACGGGGATTTTGCAAGGTTGACCGGAGGAAATATCGTAGAAAATCCCTCCTACCTCAGGTTTCAGGGATCAGGGATACAACAGGTGATAGGGTTTGATATGGATATCAACCAATTGGAGGTCAATAAGCCTTCAGGAAGTTTACTTTTCTATGCTGATGTCAAATCCAAAACCAATTTCATCATGAAAAACGGTCAGGTGGATTTCAGTGGATTTGACTTGTATGTGAATACATCAGGAGGGGGATCCTTGTCCTACCAAGGAGGAAAATGGCTCAACCTCAATCATTTGTACTACAATAATATCCCTTCAATTTTGACCGCAGAAAATGCCACCTTTCCTTTTGAAGACCTATATCAGGGTGGAACAAGAAAAATTCAGCTACTTGGTAATTCTCCAGGAGGAAATATTTCAGCCCGTTTCTTAGAAATCCCCGGCCGAAACGATGATCCTAATTATGACGATATAGACGGGACTCCAATTCTATATCAGCTGAACAGCTATTTTGAATTTTCGGGATTGAGTCCGAGTACTAATCCCATTGAAATGCGGATTTCGGCTGATAATCTTATAGTAGATGACGTCGATGACTTGAGGATTACCGGTAATGGATTAGCTGCCCAGGGTAATCACCTACCCGGATTGGATCCTTCATTGCTTTGGGCAAGAAGGGATATTGAATTCGGAGCTATAAACAACAACACATTTACGGTCGGAAGCTTCCGGCTTCTTTCTGTACTTCCGGTGAATTGGCTGGAAATGAGAGCGGAATTCAACCAAAGGGATATAAAAATATCATGGTCCACAGCTCAGGAATCAAATAATCAAAAATTTTATATTAATAGGTCCATTGGAACCATTGAAAATTTCGAGACTATCGGTGAAATAGCTTCAAAAGGAGATGCTGATGAAATTCAGCACTATGAGTTCTCTTATTTTGAAAAAACAGTTTCCAAGCATGTTTACTTCCAATTGGAGCAAGTGGATTTTGATGGCAAAAAATCTTTCAGCAAGGTATTTAAGCTTGAAGGGAAAAAAGAAAATAATCAAAAAATGAAAGCAACAATTTGGCCCAACCCCTATGAAAGCGGTCCTATCCAAATCGAACTTCCAGAGGAAGTCCATAAGCAGGGATTTTCTGTTAGAATTTCAGATATGAAAGGGCTGCATTTTCTATTTGAGGAATATTCCCAAATACAAATGGAGGAATTTTTGGAAAAGATCCAACCAGGCGTATACCTTATTGAGTTTGTCTCATTAGAGAAAAAGTATGTATTGAAGCTTATAAAGAAATAAATCCTGATTTTTTGCCATTTGTAAAATTATGGATCAGTGCTAAAGCCGCCATACAGATTAATTTTTTAACTTGTCCGACAAACCCAACTGAAACCTATGACCATATTGTTTGTTTTTGTCAGCATTTTGGTATTGATCTTATTGATTACCTGGCTGAAACTGAATCCGTTTTTGGCATTTTTGATTTCCTCAATATTGGCAGGATTTCTATTGGGAATACCTCCTGAACAAATCGCAGGTTCCATTCAAAAAGGCATTGGCGGATTGCTTGGGGATTTGGTCATCGTCATCGTGATGGGTGCTATGCTGGGCAAGTTGGTCGCGGAAAGCGGTGCAGCACAGAGAATTGCAGACACCCTCATGTCAATTTTTGGAGTAAAAAACGTGACTTGGGCCATGATGCTTACAGGCTTGGTGGTAGGGATCCCGTTATTCTACAATGTGGGTTTCGTGCTTCTCATCCCTTTGGTTTTCTCTGTTTCGTACAGATACAAATTGCCTGCTGTGTATGTTGGCATACCGATGTTGGCAGCCCTTTCGGTTACGCATGGATTTTTGCCACCACATCCCTCGCCTGCAGCATTGGTTGCTCAGTTTGGGGCCAATATGGGACTTACCCTGGCTTATGGCCTTATCGTCGTCATCCCGACAATCATCATCGCAGGTCCGTTTTTCGCTAAATTTTTGAAAAATATTGATGCAAAACCATTGCAAACCTTTCAGGCCAAACAAAGGGATGAAGTGGATTTACCCGGTACCTTCAACAGTTTCTTTTCCGCGCTTTTCCCTGTTTTCCTTTTGGTAGGTACTACCATTATCGGCTTACAGATGTCTCCGGACAATCCGCTTTTCCCCTATTTCAAATTTGTAGGTGATCCGGGAATGGTGATGTTGATTTCTTTGTTGCTAGCTACTTTTACCTTGGGAATTAAGATGAATTTTAAAATTCCCCAATTGATGGATTTGTATGTCGTGGCCTCCAAAGACGTCGCTATGATTTTGTTGATCATTGCAGGGGCAGGGGCATTGAAGCAGGTATTGATGGACTCAGGGGTCAGTCAGACGATAGCTGATTCACTTCAGGGATGGGATGTCCATCCATTGATTTTGGCTTGGTCGATCACTGCCATCATCCGGGTTTGCGTGGGTTCGGCGACTGTCGCAGGACTGACTACCGCAGGCATCATTGCGCCCATGGTCAGTGGGGGAAATGTTGATCCAAATTTGTTGGTATTGGCGATCGGAGCAGGAAGTCTAATGTTTTCGCATTTCAACGATGCCGGTTTTTGGCTGTATAAAGAATACTTCAATGTCAGCGTCAAAGATACCATCAAATCCTGGTCCCTGATGGAAACCATTGTAGCGGTAGTGGGTTTGGGAGGGGTATTGATCTTGGATATATTTGTTTGAATTGATATAAAGGGTTAGATGTATCGCGATATAAAGTTGATATAGGTCCTGAATCAAATTCTATTTGAAGATTTTGGCTTATGGATATTTCAGTTCATGAAACTTTAGATTCAAAAATATGATTGATCCTAATCAAAGCTTAGTTCTGGACACTATTTCAATTTATTTCTACCTTATTTTAACTTTGTTTTAATAATATTTCCACCTCATTTCTATCATACTTCACGAATCTCAAATCTCCTGTCTCAAATCTCAATTCTTAATTCATGAAAACCCCTGAAGAAAACTTTGCCGCATTAGGCCTGACTTTACCTCCTCCCCCGAAGCCGCTTGGTGTATATAAGCCCTGTCTGATTGATGGAAAATACCTATATCTCTCAGGACACGGTACCGTTCAGGAAGACGGAACCCTTATCATCGGCCGTGTAGGAAAAGACATGGATATGGAGGAAGGGAAAATGGCAGCAAGACAAGTTGGCCTCGCCATGTTGGCCACGATTAAAGCCAATATCGGTTCGCTCAATAAAGTCAAACGCGTCATCAAAGTATTGGGAATGGTGAACTGTACTCAAGATTTTGAAAGACATCCATATGTCATCAACGGCTGCAGTGAATTGTTTGCAGCTGTTTGGGGAACTGAAAACGGCATCGGCGTAAGAAGTGCTGTAGGATTTGGTTCTTTGCCGGATAATATTCCTGTAGAGATTGAGGCACTTTTTGAATTGGAATAAATATTTTGATATATGCTTTGCGAAATAAATGGATATATACTTCGTGAAATACCTTGAAATATGCTGCACGATATTTTGTTGATATAAATGGATATAGGCCCTAATTCAAACGCTATTTGAAGTTTTTTGCTCATTGAAATTCAATAATACTTTAAATTAGAAAAAATGATTGGTCGTTTTCAAACCTTAAGACCCAAACCTATTTCAATTTATTTCTACCTTATTTCCATTGTATTTCAATAATATTCCCATTGTATTTCCATAGTATTTCTATTAATTAAAAAAATGTTCACAATAGACGCCCACCTCGATCTCAGCATGAATGCCCTTGAATGGAACAGGGACCTCACAAAATCTATATCGGAGATCAATTCTCGGGAGAAAGGTTTGAAAGATAAGCCCGATCGGGGAAATGCTGTGGTTTCACTTCCTGAACTTCGAAAAGGAAATATAGGATTGGTAGTTGCCACACAGATTGCTAGGTATGTTGCAAAAGGCAATCCTTTACCGGGATGGCACTCACCGGAGCAGGCATGGGCACAGACTCAAGGTCAGTTGGCATGGTACAAAGCCATGGAGGATGAAGGAGAAATGACCCAAATCAAAGATCTTGAAAGTTTGGAAAAACACCTTCACCTTTGGTTACACGAACTTCCTTGGACCACCAAACCCATCGGCTACATTCTTTCTCTTGAAGGCGCAGATTCAATAATAAAAGTCAGTTACCTCGAAAAAGCTTATGAATCGGGACTCCGGGCTTTGGGTCCGGCACATTATGGTCCCGGCAGATATGCCAATGGTACAGATGCTACAGGTGGATTGGAAAAGAACGGAAGGGAGCTGCTAAAAGAAATGGAGCGGTTGAATATTATTCTGGACGCTACCCACCTTTGCGATGACAGCTTTTGGGAAGCTTTGGATCATTTCAATGGGCATGTATGGGCAAGCCATAATAATTGTAGGACTTTGGTCAATCATAACAGACAATTTTCCGATGAACAGATCAAAGCATTGATTGAAAGGGGGGCAGTAATCGGTGGTGCTTTGGATGCATGGATGATGGTACCAAACTGGGTCAGAGGAAAGTCAAATCCAAAAGAAATGGGCTGCAATTTGGAAAAGATGATTGAGCACATGGACCATATCTGTCAACTTGCCGGCAATGCCAACCATATAGGAATTGGCTCTGATCTGGATGGGGCATTTGGCAGGGAACAATGTCCTTATGATGTGGAAAGTATTGCCGACCTCCAAAATCTTACAGGATTGCTATCCAAAAGAGGATATTCTGCTCAGGACATAGAAAAAGTCATGTTTGGTAATTGGCTTGGATTTTTAAGAAAAGCTTGGTCATAATAGCTTTTTGAATTATTTTCTGATTTGGAAAAAAGCTAATTGGTCCAAAACCCAATTTATTTCAGGACATAAGTAGCCAAAACCTTCTGTACCTCATAGACATTGACCGATTTTGAGAATTGTTTTTTGATGCTTGGCTCTTGTTCGCTAGAAACCCAGATTTTCAATTCGGCATCCAAATCAAATGTGCCTGTCGTCTCCACACTAAATCTTGAAATGCTTTTGTAGGAAATCGACTTATATTCCACCTTGCTTCCTGTGACTCCTTGTTTTTCTATCAAAATTAATCGCTTGGTAGAAAAAATAAAAACATCTCTGATAAGTTTGAAGCCCATTTCAATTTCCTCACCATCGATCAGTAATCTCCCATAATCTTTGATAAGATCCTCTTTATTTGCGTGACCTGCATTGCCTAATATTGCTGAAAATAATCCCATGTTTTTCCCTTTTTCCTTGATTAGGATTCTGTTTACAAGAATAGAAAAAAAATTGTTTTAAACATTTCATTTTTAAGAATGCCAATGAAAAAATTGAGCTTGAATAGAGAAAAATCAGGTTGCATTTTTTTGCACTTTAAAAGTTTCGAGATAAAAAAAATGTCAAAAATACATTTAAATAATTTTAATTAAATTTATTCTAATTTAAATGTAATTAAACTATTTATTACATATTATATTTTTATTCATTATTGATAATTATCATATTATTAAGCTTTATTAACCGAAATAATCTTTGGCTAAAGCTTTATTTTTGAAAAGAATGTGGTATTAAATTTGCCATAAGCAAATCTATTGTTGCAAATTGTTGTTTTTAAGAATTTTTAACTTCAAATTAAACTGCATTTTCTATCCTTTCTCTTTTAAAATCCATAATTGAATGATTATTGAAATGAAAAAAGATAGGGAAGCATCAATTAAAAAAACAAACAATCAAACCCCATTAACCCATGAAAAAACAATGGAATTTTGTTTTCCTTTTGTTTTGCCTTGTGTGCATGAGTATCCCAAATCTCAGTTTTGCACAGCAAAGTCAAATCACTGGAAAAGTAACGGATGCTGATTCGGGAGAAGGAATCCCGGGAGTCAGTGTTTTGGTAAAGGGCACAACTCGAGGTGCAATTACAGATTTGGATGGGAATTACTCTATAGCGGCCGCCGCTGAGGAAATTCTTGTCTTCTCTTTTATCGGATACGTCACCGCAGAGCAGCCTGTCGCTAACAGGTCTGTCATCAATGTTGGATTGGCAGTATCTGTTCAAGCCCTCAACGAAGTAATTGTCGTCGGCTACGGTACCCAAGAAAGAAAGGAAATTACAAGTGCTGTGACTAGTGTCAAGGCTGAGGATTTCAACCAAGGTACAGTAAATGACCCCCGTCAATTGCTCCAGGGAAAAGTTGCAGGTCTAAACATCGCCAGACCAGGTGGCAATCCTAACGCCGGTTTCAACATGCGTTTAAGAGGTATCTCTTCAATTGGAGAAAATGCCGAGCCACTTGTTGTAATTGATGGTGTGATCGGTGGTTCTTTGAGTACCGTGGATCCAAATGACATCGAGTCAATGGATGTGCTAAAAGATGGATCGGCAGCTGCTATCTATGGTACTAGGGGTTCAGCCGGTGTTATCTTGGTCACTACCAAAACCGGAAAAACCGGAAGAACCGTTGTTGAATTCAACAGTAGTGCTGCCGTAGAAAATGTCGCAAGAACCATCAGTGTAATGAATGCTGAAGAATACAAGCAAATTGCAGGTTCAAGAGACCTTGGAGGAAATACTGATTGGATGGATGAAGTGACCAACACAGGATTAAGCTTTATCAATAACCTTTCACTTGGAGGTGGCAGTGCTAGTACTAGCTACCGGGTTTCTATCAACTCAAGGAATGTAAATGGTGTAGGCATCAATTCAGGTTTTGATCAATTGAATGCAAGGATCAATTTGACCCAAAAAGCATTAAAGGACAAAGCCATCTTTACAGTAAACGTTTCCAACACCTCCATCGACAGACAATTGGGTAACGAAAACTCTTTCAGATATGCAATCATAAGCAACCCAACTGTACCTGTTAGGGATCCAAACCCACAGAGTCCAAATTTTGGAGGTTATTATGAGCGGGATATTTTCGATTGGTTCAACCCTGTTTCCATCGCAGAACAGAATATTGCAGATGGACGAGATAGCAGACTTCTTGCAAGTATTCGTGGTGAGTATAATTTCACCAGCAAATTTAGAGGTGCAGTATTCTATGCCAGCCAGAGAGAAACAGACTGGAGAGGATCTTATTCTCCTAAGACTGCGAAATTTGGAGGAGGTTTTGGACGAAACGGTTTAGCTACAATAGAAAATAATGTGAGGCTAAATGACCTTTTCGAAACTACTCTTAATTATGATGAAACTGTAGGCAAAGTCGGAATGGCTTTCTTGGCAGGTTATTCTTTTCAGGAGTTTTTCAATCAGGGTAACTTCACCCAAGCAGGAAATTTCTTGACAGATGCATTTACATATAACAACATCGGTGCAGCTCTTGATTTTGCCAATGGTTTGGCAACAGTTTCAAGTTATGCCAATACGAACAGATTGGTAGCATTCTTTGGCCGTGCCAACTTCAACATTGAAGATACTTACCTTTTGTCCGTCAGTGCAAGGTATGAAGGATCATCAAGATTTGGAGAGAACAACAAATGGGGTTTGTTTCCTGCGATCAGTGCGGGTGTAAACATTGCCAACTTGATTGACATGACAGGCGTAAGTGCTATGAAATTCAGAGCAAGTTATGGTAGAACAGGTACACAGCCAGGTCAATCCTACATTTCATTATTAAGATTTGGACGTCAGGGTAACTTCTTCTATAACGGACAATTTGTACCGTCATATGGACCGGTATCCAATGCAAACCCAGATTTGGCATGGGAAACCAAAGACGAATACAATGTGGGTTTGGACTTTGTAATTCTGAACAACAAATTGGATGGTACCATTGATTATTACTCAAGAGTAACTACAGGAATGATTTTACCGATCAATGTACCGGTTCCACCAAATCTATTCTCTACCACTCAACTGAACATTGGTGAAATGCAGAATTCAGGTCTAGAAGTGATGTTGAATTATAAGGCTATTCAAAAATCTAATTTTAGATGGACTACAGGTGTCAATTTCTCCACATTAAAAACAAATCTTAGAAGCTTATCTTCAGGAGATTTATCATTTGGAGAAGTTAATTACCGATCTAACTTTGGTTCTCCTGGACAAAACCTTACCCAATTGATAAGAATCCAGGAAAATGGCCCACTCGGGCAAATTTGGGGACCAATCCAAGAGGGGGTAAGTGATTCCGGTGCTCCAATCATGAAAGTAATCAATGGTACTGCTGTTGATGCCAATGGAAATCCTGTTTATTGTAACTGTAATGATGACAGAACCCAATTGGGAACCGCTTATCCCACTTTGAATTTTGGTTTCAATAACACCTTTAACTATAAGAACTGGGACTTGAATTTCTTCTTTAGAGGTTCATTCGGTCATTATCTGATCAATAGCTACAGAGGTTTCTACGAAAATACCGAAAGTACTACAGTACAAAACTGGAATATTGTAAACACCAAATATTTCGATCCAAAAATCACCAAAGCGGAATATAACAGCACTCACGTAGAAAAAGCTGACTTTGTGGTTTTGGATAACGCAACGCTTGGTTATAACTTTAATTTGGGTCCGGGTAGAACAATCGGAAGAATCAGAACTTTCCTCTCTGTTCAAAATCCGTTTATGATCACCGGATATACCGGTGTAGATCCTGAGGTAAGATATGGTGATTCTGAATCAGGCAATGATCCGCTTGCTCCAGGTATCGAGCGTAGAGCAACTTATTTCACTACCACGATCACTACTTTCGGCCTTAATTTAAGTTTCTAAGCTAAAACAAAAGATATCATGAAAAATTTAATCAACATACGATACTTCTTGATTGGCCTGGGAATGTGTTATTTCGCTTCATCATGTGTCGATTTAGAAGAGGAAGTCTTCAGCGAGGTCACAGCCGACAACTTCTTCCAAACTGAGGAAGAATTTATTTCTGCCCTTGGACAAGCCTATACTTCCTTAGGGGGATTAGGTAACCACTCAGGCCTATGGTCCATTAATGAAATTGCTTCTGACGAAATTGTAGTCTCACACAAAGGTGGTGACTGGTTTGACGGAGGCGTGCTTTTACAATTGCACCAACATGAATTCCAACCTGATAATCCTTTCTTCCAAAACTCATGGAACTTCCTTTTTGGAGGGATCAATACCTGTAACAGGTTGATCTTTTCTTTTGAGCAATTGGACAACCCTAACTCTCCGGCATTTATCGCCGAGCTAAGGGCCCTAAGGGCTTTATATTACTATTGGGCAATGGATGCTTTTGGAAATGTTCCAATTGTAACTGACTTTACTGATTTGGAAGCCCCTGCTACTAAGTCAAGGAAAGAGGTTTATGATTTTATATTGGCCGAGCTGAATGAAATTATTCCTCTGCTACCTGTGTCGAAAGATGGTACAACCTATGGAAGGATGACAAAGTGGAGTGCACTGATGATCAGAATGAAGCTTTACCTGAACGCTGAAGTATATACCGGTACTGCACAGTGGGCACTTGCTGCAGCTGATGCTTCTGAAATCATAAACAGTGGACCTTACAGCTTAATGCCATCATACAGAGATAACTTTGCTATCAACAACAGCCAATCGACCGAAAACATATTCGTCTATCCTTATGACAAGGTTTTTGCAGGTGGATTTAACTGGGTGATGATGACACTTCACATTGTCAGCCAATCAACCTTCAACCTCACCCAACAGCCTTGGAATGGATATCAGACTGTAGAAGAATTCTATAACTCTTATGTAGACCCTGTCAAAAATCCAGGGGTACAAGGACCGGTTTGGACAGGTTTGGCTTTGGCCCAAACCACAGGTACTAGAGATGGAAGGTTAAGTAATTTCTTGGTTGGTCCACAAACTCGTGCAGATGGATCTACTTTGATTGATCCGGGAGTAGAACCTACTGACCCTACAGGAAGAAACGGCGATCCAAATGGCCCGCCACTTACTTTCATGCCATATCTCAACGAAATATCTCCGGGAGGTCTACGTCAGGCGGGTGCTAGAATTGCAAAATATGAATTTGAAAGAGGTGGAACCAATAATATGAGCAATGACTTCGTGGTCTTCAGACTTTCTGATGTGATTCTTTCTTTGGCTGAAGCCAGATTCAGATTGGGACAAACTTCAGAAGCATTGGCTTTAGTCAACCAGATCAGAGCCAGGGCCGGTAATCTTGATCCTTTCACTACCCTGACAGATGAAAATCTTTTGGCAGAAAGAGGCAGAGAAATGTATGTGGAGATGACCAGAAGACAGGACTTGATCAGATTCAAAAAGTATGGAGATGCATGGTGGCCTTTTGCAGGTATGAACAGACCAAAAAGAGTACATACTCCGGGTAGCTTCTTGGAATTGTTCCCGATTCCGGCACCTCAGCTTCTTGCCAACCCAAAATTGGTGCAAAATCCAGGATACAATTAATTAGGGTTTGATATATTATTAAAAAGCAGGCTGAAGATTTATTTCAGCTTGCTTTTTTTTTATTTTATTCTCCAAAATTCTTTCAAATAGGATTGAAGAATAGATTCAAATTCATTTAATTTTAGCCCGAAAATAAAGAAACAGGCTTATCTTGTCTAGAAAATTGATGCCTTATACACCTATGCATAGTTTCAGATTTATCTTACTCCCTATAATTATACTTTGTACAATTCTTCAAAGCTGCGACTCTTCATTTAATACCGCAGCCGATGATGGTTTCAGTAAATCAGACAGTCTTTTTTTGGGATTTCACTTAGGCATGGCTCAAAAGGATTTTTTTGACCATTGTACTGAATTGAACAAACAACAAAAAATCACACAAGGGCCAGGTGGAACGACCAATGTTGAATATCGAATTGTCGGTGAATATGACAGCGAAATCAGCATGAGGTTTTTTCCAACATTTATAGAAGAAAAAATTTTCGAGATGCCAGTTACCTATTCTTACGTAGCATGGGCACCATGGAACAGACAATATTGGGCTGAAGAATTGCTTCCTAAAGTTTTGGAGAAATACAAAGAGGTCTATGGTGATGATTTTAAATTGATCAACCATCCTACCCAAGGGAAAGTCTATTACAAAATCGACGGCAAAAGAAGAATCAACTTATTTGTCAAGGACGAACAGCATGTACAGGCTGTTTTCTCAGATTTGAAAGTGGAAAAAAGGCTCAAAGAAGAATTTGAAAAAAGTCAACTCGAGGAAAAAGAACCTTCCAATTGACTTAAACGGATTTAATCAATGAAAAAAATATCAGATGAAATATGCCTGTTTGCCATTTTTGATTTTTGCTTTTTTCATCCTGACAGCATGTTCCAAAAAAACTGACCCATTAAAGCAAACCACACTTTTTGTTGAATTAAGTGCGGAGAAATCCGGAATAGATTTCAACAACCAACTCACCGAAACGGAGGAGTTCAATATCATCGAATACCTTTATTTTTACAACGGAGGCGGGGTAGCTGTCGGGGATATTAACAATGACGGGTTGTTGGATCTCTATTTTTCTGCAAATCAGCTTCCCAACAAACTTTATTTGAACAAAGGAAATATGGTTTTTGAGGACATTACTGACCGGAGTGGTATTGGTTCATTTGGCCCTTGGAAAACAGGAATCAGTATGGCGGATATCAATGGTGACGGTCTACTTGATATCTATGTCTGCCGGCTTGGAGATTGGAAAGGCATTAAAGGCAAAAACGAACTTTACATCAACAATGGTGACTTGACCTTTACCGAAAGTGCCAATCAATATGGATTGGATTTTCAGGGATTCAGTACACAAGCCGCATTTTTTGATTATGACAGGGACGGTGATTTGGACATGTACCTTCTCAACCATGCCGTACATACCGAGAATAGTTATGGCAGGGCTACTCTTCGATATATGGATAGCGGTCCTGAAGGAGACAGACTCTTCAGAAACAACGCAGAAAAAGGAGAACAGAGGTTTACTCCCGTGACCAATGAGGCAGGGATTTTTTCCAGCCAGATAGGATACGGGTTAGGAATCGGAATAGCCGATGTCAACAATGACGATTGGCCAGACATCTATGTCTCCAATGATTTCAATGAAAACGACTACCTCTATCTCAACCAAAAAGACGGGACCTTCAAAGAATCAAGCCAAGATGCATTATCTTACATGAGCAGGTTTTCGATGGGCAACGACTTGGCTGATTTCAACAATGATGGCTGGATTGATATTATCAGCCTGGACATGTTACCAGAAAATGAAATCGTCCAAAAAATGTCAGCGGGTGAAGACAGTTATGAAATTTACCAACTCAAACTCAATTTCGGATACGGAAGACAAACTACAAGAAACAGTCTGCAGCTCAACAATGCAAACGGTACTTTTTCGGAAATCGGCCAATTGGCGGGTATCAATGCCACGGATTGGAGCTGGTCACCTTTGTTTGCAGATTTTGACAATGATGGATGGAAAGATTTGTTTATCTCCAATGGCATTGCACGGCGACCCAATGACATGGATTATATCAACTTCATCACCAATCCGGAAATCAAAGATGGATTGGTTCAAAGACCGGATATCAGCGATTTGAAAATTTCTGGTCAGATGCCTCCCGGTGAAGTCCCCAATTATTTTTTCAAAAATTCAGGAAACCTGACATTTGAAAATGTAAGTAAGGCTTGGGGAATATCCGAAGCTACGATTTCCAATGGTGCGGTCTATGCTGACTTGGACAATGATGGAGACTTGGATTTGGTTGTCAATCATATCAATAAGATTTCCTCAGTTTTTGAAAATAAGTTGAATCAATCCGGAGAAACAGAAACACAATCATTTCTTAAAATCAGGTTTGAGGGATCAGGAAACAATAAATTTGGAATCGGGGCACGGGTGGAGGCCTACATTAATGGATCAAAAATCATTCAGGAAAACTTCACTGCTAGGGGTTTTCAATCCTCCGTTGCGCCGGAGATCAATTTGGGATTGGGAAAAGCCACTAGCATCGATTCCCTAAAAGCTATTTGGCCATCAGGAAAAAGAGAAACTTTACTGAATTTGGAAGTAAACAAACTGATTACTGTAAAAGAGGAAAATGCATTATTTGCCCCAATTCCTGATCCAAAACAACCGCTTCCATTTTTTCAAAAACTCAGTTCCAAGGAAACAGGCTTAGAGTTTTTGCACTTAGAAGATTATTACAATGATTTCAATAAAGAGCCGCTGCTGCCGCACAAACTTTCCCAAGAAGGGCTTGCATTTGCCATCGGCGATTCCAATGGGGATGGATTGGAAGACATTTTTATTGGGGGAGCAAAGGGTCAGGAGTCCCGATTGTTTATCCAAAACAAAAACGGAAAATTCCTTCAATCAGAACAAGAGATTCTAAAAAAAGATCTGGAATCGGAAGAAACCTATGCTGCCTTTTTGCAACGTGAATCAAAGGATAACGCAGATTTACTTTTGCTGAATGGAGGAAATAACCCTTCAAGCACTCATTCAAATAAAATTCTCTTACACCAAAATCAAAGTTCGTATTCCGCTACCCTTGATCTTCCCATTGATCCTGAAAGCCAATATTCGGTTGCTCTTCCACATGATTTGGATGGCGACGGTTTGGAGGATTTATTTGTAGGAGGAAGAAATGTCATTGGGAAATATGGACAGCTTCCCAGAAGCTATATCCTTAAGAACAGCGGAAATGGAACGTATGTAGATATCACTCTCCAAATTGCGCCTGACTTAAGCGCTATCGGAATGGTCAAATCAGCATCGTGGGTAGACTTGGATCAGGATGGAAAAATGGATTTGGTTGTCGTGGGTGAATGGATACCAATCACCATTTTGATGCACCGAGATGGGAGGTTGATTAATGAAACAGACAAATTTGGGTTAGCCAATACTTCAGGCTGGTGGAATACGGTTGAAATTGGGGATTTGAACGGTGATGGTTTCCCGGACTTGGTGCTGGGAAATCTTGGATTGAACAGCCGGCTAAAAACCTCCGAAGAAGCTCCCGTCAGGATGTATGTCAAGGATTTTGATGGAAACGGCAGTTTGGAACAAATCCTGACTTACCATAAAGACGGCAAAGAATATACCATCGCCACAAGGGATGAATTGGTAAAACAGATTCCTTTACTCAAAAAAGACTTTGTCAGGCATTCAGACTTTGCCGGCAAAACAGTGAAGCAGATTTTCAAGAACTTCAAGTTAGCGGAAGCCAAACTTTTCGAAGCAAAAAAATTCGAATCCGTGATTTTATTCAATAATGTTGGAAAAGGATTCACCATTCAACCCCTGCCCACTGAAGCCCAATTTGCTCCAATTCAGGCAATTTTGATGGAAGACCTGGATGGTGATGGAATATTGGATTTGCTGTTGGGGGGAAATATGACAGCCGTTTCGCCTTATTTTGGTGCTTATCAGGGGAGTCATGGATTGGCTTTAAAAGGAAACGGAAAGGGTGGATTTTCAATTATGGAAAATGGGGAACTCGGTATCCAAGGAGATATCAAACATATCCGGTCCATCAAGGTCAAAAATGAAAGATGGATTCTCTTTGTCAAAAACGATGGGGAGTTTGAAGTTTTTAGTATCAAGCCATAAAAAAACCCATCATTTCTGAAGGGTTTTTCTGTTGGTAGCCTCGACGGGAATCGAACCCATATCTATTGTTTAGGAAACAACTATTCTATCCATTGAACTACGAAGCCATATTTAGACCGCTAGATCTGAGATACAAGATACTAGATTTGCAATTTGTGTTTGAAAACAAAATTCCAAAAGTCCTTATGTAAATCTGGCTTTGTTTCTTCACCCGCTTCTCGCTTCTACTCTCTCGCTTCTAAATCAGGTCGCAAGTTAAATCAATTCCCTTCATTTCCGCAAATAATATTAGGGTCATTTGTTCATTTCATTTTTAATACGCTATCTTTGCAGTCCAAAATTTAAGATGGACGGGATCCATCAATTCACTAAATATCAAATTAATATGGCAGTAAAAATCAGATTATCGCGTAGAGGCAGAAAAAAAATGGCCATCTATGACGTTGTAGTAGCTGATGCTAGAGCTCCACGAGATGGACGCTTTATCGAGAAAATCGGGACTTATAACCCCAACACTGACCCTGCATCCATCAACATCAACAATGAGCGTGCTCTTAAATGGTTGTTGAACGGTGCGCAGCCGACTGATACAGTAAAGGCTATGCTTTCTTACAGAGGTATATTGTTGCAAAAACACCTTCAAATCGGTGTATTGAAAGGCGCGATCACTCAAGATCAGGCTGATGCAAAATTCGAAACTTGGAAATCTTCCAAAGAAGCTGCCATCGGCGGTAAAGTGGACAGATTGACCAAAGAAAAAGAAGACGCAAAAACCAAGGCATTTGAGGCTGAAACAGCTAAAAACCAAGCCCGTCTTGATGCAATCAAGAAAAGAGAAGATGACGCCATCGCTGCTGCTACTCCAAAAGTAGAAGAAGCTCCGGCGGCTGAGGTTGAAGCACCTGAAGCATCTGCTGAAGGAGAAGAAACCCAAGCTTAATACCCTTTTACACCATGAACAAAGACAATTGTTTCCAATTGGGCTACGTGTCCAAAGTTCATGGGCTTCATGGTGAGGTTATGGTAGTCCTCGATGTGGATTTTCCTGAGGATTATGAAGAACTGAAGCATGTCTTTATCGAGCAAAAAACTAGGTTGGTCCCTTTCTTTATTGAGCATTTTGTTTCTCAACCGAATAACAAAGTGTTAGCAAAGTTTGAGGATTTTGACACAGTAGATGATGCAAGCAAACTCGTAGGATCGGCTTTATACCTTCCGGTGAGTGAACTTCCAGAGCTTGGAGAAGACCAGTATTATTACCATGAGTTGGTAGGATTTGAGGTAGTCGATGATTCCCTCGGACTTATCGGAGAGGTTAAAGTCATTTATGACATGGAAACCCAGGATTTATTGGGCGTCGAACATAAAGGAAAAGAGGTTTTGATACCCATTCAAGACCAGATCATCCGGAAAGTCGACAAAGCAGCAAAGAAAGTTTTCTGCTCCCTGCCCGATGGATTGATTGACATATATTTGGAAGACTGATGCGCATTGACATCATTTCAGTTGTTCCCGGATTGTTGGAAGGCCCTTTTTCACATTCGATTCTCAAAAGAGCGGAAGAAAAAGGTTTGGCTACAGTAAGGGTCCACAACCTGAGAGATTATGCCGGCGGCAAACAGAAGCAAGTCGATGACTATGCATTTGGAGGCGGTGCCGGAATGGTCATGATGATAGAACCCATCGCCAAGTGCATAGAAGCACTCAAAAGCGAAAGGGAGTATGATGAAGTCATTTACATGACACCTGACGGAAAGAAATTTGACCAGCAAATGGCCAATGAACTTTCTCTCAAAGAAAACTTCATTATCCTATGCGGACACTATAAAGGTGTCGACGAAAGGGTCAGACTGAAATGGATAACCAAAGAAATCAGCATCGGTGATTATGTCCTCTCAGGAGGCGAATTGGCCGCGGCGGTAGTGACGGATGCCATTATCAGGTTGATTCCCGGAGTTCTCAATGACGAAAGCTCGGCATTGACAGATTCCTTTCAAGATGGGCTTTTGGCCCCACCGGTATATACCAGACCCGCAGATTATGAGGGAATGAAAGTACCGGAAATATTAATGTCAGGACATCAGGCCAAAATAGATACCTGGAGATTTGAAGCATCGGTTCGCCGGACAAAAGAAAGAAGACCTGACCTTCTCGAAGGAAAAGAAATCTGAGGCGATATACGTAAGAAAGTAATACCATTGAGTCTAACAAAAGATTGCGCTGAGGCGCAGTCGCTATAAGCACATAAAATATATAGCTATGAGCGAACTACTTAAAATTGTAGAAGCGGAATACAGCGAGGCGAGAGCCAAATTCCCTTCTTTCAAAGCAGGAGATACCATCAACGTCCACGTGAAAATCACTGAAGGTAACAAAGAGCGTATCCAGCAATTCCAAGGCACCGTCATCCAGAGAAAAAATCCAAATACAAACGGAGAAACTTTCACTGTAAGAAAAGTATCAAACGGTGTGGGTGTGGAAAGAATTTTCCCTATCATTTCTCCAGCCATCGACAAAATCGAATTGATGAGAGAAGGTAAAGTGAGAAGAGCAAGATTGTACTATTTGAGAGGCCGTCAAGGAAAGTCTGCCAAAATCAAAGAAAAAATCAGACACAGAAAAGACGCTTAATTGTCTTTTTAACAAAAAGGGAATCCAAACGGGTTCCCTTTTTTTTTAGACCAATCCCTATCTTTTCCTATATTTGCACCCTCAAAATAGATTGAACCTTACAACCGTTTGTTCTATCAAGGGTTGTTAAAATATAATCCAATACCATGAACAAAGAAGTACGTGTGAGATTTGCACCTTCTCCAACAGGAGCTCTACATATCGGTGGCGTCAGAACCGCCTTATACAATTACCTATATGCTAGAAAAACAGGGGGTAAATTCCTTTTGAGAATTGAGGACACTGACCAAAACAGGTTTGTCCCCGGCGCTGAAGAATATATCAAAGATGCATTGGATTGGCTCGGAATCTCTCCTGACGAAAGCCCATGGAACCCCGCAGAAAGTGCACCATACCGGCAGTCGGAAAGGAAGCCGATGTACATGCAATATGCCCTTGACTTGATCGAAAAAGGTCATGCTTATTATGCATTTGACACTTCTGAGGAATTAGATGCCATGCGGGAAAGACTCACTGCAGCAAGGGTTGTATCCCCACAGTATAATTCCATCACCAGAACACAGATGAAAAACTCCCTTACTCTTCCTGAGGATGAGGTCAAAGCGAGATTGGCTTCGGGTGAAGCTTATGTCATCCGTGTCAAAATCCCAAGAAAAGAAGAAGTAAGATTGCATGACCTGATCCGTGGTTGGGTGATGGTTCATTCCAGCACTTTGGATGATAAGGTTTTGATGAAATCCGACGGAATGCCGACCTATCATTTGGCAAATATTGTGGATGACCACCTGATGAAAATCACACACGTGATCCGTGGTGAAGAATGGCTTCCATCTGCACCATTGCACGTTTTGCTTTACAAATACTTTGGCTGGGAAGATACCATGCCGGAATTTGCGCATTTACCGCTATTGCTGAAGCCTGACGGAAATGGCAAGCTTTCCAAAAGAGATGCGGACAAACATGGTTTCCCAGTGTTCCCGATGGATTGGAAAGATCCGAATTCAGGTGAAACAGCCATGGGATTCCGAGAAGGCGGTTACCTTCCTGAGGCAATGTTGAATTTCCTCGCCTTCTTAGGTTGGAATCCTGGAGATCACAAAGAGATTTTCAGCTTAGAAGAATTGGTAGAGGCATTTTCGATCGAAAGAATAGGAAAATCAGGAACAAAATTTGATATTAATAAAGCCAAATGGTTCAATGAACAATACCTCAGGGCAAAATCCGATGAGGAATTGGCTTCATATTTAATCGCTGATATTGAAAAAGATGGGCTTTCTATTGACAAAGCAAAAGCAATTAAAATAGCTGCAGTCATGAAGGAAAGAGCCACTTTTCCGGCTGACCTTTGGAAAGAAGGGAAGTTTATGTTGGTTGCCCCTTCCGAATTTGATACAGATATCGCAGCCAAAAAATGGAACGCCGAAGTAGTTATGGTGTTGGGTACATATATTGAAAAGCTCGCGTCTTATTCTTCTGAGTTCACTCCTGAAAAAGCAAAGGCCCTTCTTGAGGAATCAGCAGAAGCAAATGGCATCAAATTAGGAAAGGTCATGCAGGCAGTTCGCTTGGCAGTGACAGGAGTAGGTGCCGGTCCTGATCTGATGGCTGTATTCAGTATATTAGGAAAGGAAGAGCTTTCCAAAAGGATTAAATTTGCCTTAGATACTTTGCAGGTAGTTTGACAAATCCCAAAAATCACAATCTCCTATGGCTAAAAAACCTAAAAAAGAAGAAATCGCAAAAGTCCACAAAGACTTGGAAGGATTCAAGATGAACATTGACACCTTTGGAGAGATTTCAAGCACTTTCTCTATTGACAAACTCAATGAATTTCTGAATAAAAATGTCGATGACAAGAAGCTGAAAGACAGAGAGGACATCGAAGAAATCAAAGAAGGCAAAGGCAAAAAGAAAAAATAATCTTGAGCTAATATTCTTTGAATGCACCAATGCACAAAATCTTTTAGATTTTGTGCATTTTTTTTCATCAAACTTTCCCCTTAACCGTATTATATTTTATATTTCGCCTTAATCATTAGTACATTCTGATATGAGAATTTTTCCAATAGCATTTTTTTTGATTTTGATTTCATTAGCAGGTTTTTCACAAACCACGGGGACAATAACAGGAAAAGTTACGGACAGTAAGACCGGAGAACCGCTCCCATTTTGTAATGTTTTTATCAACAATACTACACTGTCTACCGTCACTGACATGGACGGGACCTTCAGCTTGGCAAATGTTCCAGAGGGAGAAGTGGAAGTTGCCTTTTCTTTTATTGGCTATCAGGCCTTACAAAAACCCGCTTCCATCAAACCTGGCGGACAATTTATTCTTAATGTGACTTTGGTTTCCTCTGAGCAAGAACTTTCAGACGTCGAAATCAAAGCAACGAGAGATAAGGCTTGGGAAAGAGAATTAAAAAGATTCAAAAACCTGTTTTTGGGAAATGACAACCTCGCTGCACAATGCGAAATCCTCAATCCTTGGGTTATTGAATTTCCCGAAGACAATTCTACAAACAGCTTCCGGGCCACCGCTATCCAACCTATAGAAATCAAGAATAATGGACTAGGATATAACCTCACTTTTGATCTCAGGGAATTTTATTTTACGCCGCAATACTACATCATCGCAGGAGCCACAAGATTTGTGGAAATGGATACCAGTGTCCAAACCGTAAAACAAACTTGGGGTAAAAACCGACAAGAAACCTACAAAAAGTCAGCTGCAAACATGTTTAGGGCCATGATCCAAAACTTACATAATCAGGAGGGATTTATGCTTTATGGAAACAAACCTGGCGGATCGGAAACATTGAATATGCGGTCTGATGTTTTTTCAAATGAACTGGGAAAATCCGTCATAGTCTATAACCCTGAGAACCTTGTGACTCCAGGAAGAAGGCCTGGCGAGTATAGAATTTACCTTAAAGGCAGGATCGAGGTCCACTATGAAAAAGGCTACAGCACCATCAATACCTACAAAGATGCACCATATCCCATATCATGGTTAGAAGTCAACGGCAATTATGTCAATGTCAATTCAAACGGCATTGTCCTGAACCAGAAAGATGTGACCTTCTCCGGTGATATGGACAAAAGGAAAGTGGCTACCCTTTTGCCAATGGATTATTCTCCTCCATTTTCATTGGAATCCAATACCCAAATGGCAAAAGATGCCAATGGCCTTCAAGAGAAAGTTTACCTTCACTTGGACAGACCATTTTACTATCAGGGTGATCAATTATTTTTCAAAGCTTATCTGAACTACACCAATCCAACGCTTAAGAAGGAACTAAGCAAGATTTTGTATGTAGAATTGATTTCTGAGAATAGGGATGTTATCATTCAGAAAAAACTGAAAATTGAAAATGGACTCGCTGTCGGAGACATATTTTTACCTGACACACTCAATCAGAAGCAGTATTATTTGCGTTCGTATACCAATTGGAATAGGAATTATGGTCCTGACGCTTACTTTGTCAAAGCACTGCCGGTCCTGAGTCATTTTGACAGGATTACAGAAACCGTTTCTTCTGAAGAACCCATTTCGAAGATTGAGGCCATTTTCAAACCGGATAAAAACGAATACCGGACCAGGGAGAAAGTCAGCTTGACGGTTGAACTGAAGGATCAAAACGGAAATCCTGTTGCTGCTAATCTTTCAGTAGCTGTGACTGATGATTACTTGGTCACTCCTATTTCCTTGAATCCAACCATTTTTAATGGATTGGCCATAAAAGAAGTCCCCAAGCACATTTCTACAGAAAAATTTACCTACTCACTTGAAAAAGACATGAATGTATCGGGACAATTTTTCAATGAAAAAGGAAAACCTGAATCAATGCCTTTTACTGCCTATTTCAATAATTTTTCAGCTTCTCTTGAACTTCAGTCCGATGCGGAAGGCAAATTCAGTCTCGAGGACATGGACTTCTATGGGCCCCTTGATTTTACTTTTATGGCCTTGGACAAAAAAGGAAATTCATTTGGAAAATTTCAGATCATCACGCCATTGAAACCTCCCTTTTTTGTACCTGAATCGGTAATAATGCCAAAAATAACGGGTACAAATGAATCAATTTTTTCAAAAATCGAAGAAAAGACAGTGGAACTCGAACAGGTAATTGTGAATGAAGACGAACCCAAAGACAAAACAATGGCCATATATGGAAAAGCAGACCATGTCATCCAAGGAGACGTTCTCATGCGGGGAGGTAATTCTACCGATCTTTTGCTAAGTCTAAAACCATACGTTCCTGGTATGAATGTCAATTCCTTTGGTCAGGTAACTTTAAGGGGAGGTGCTACCTCAGGTACAAATTCATTGGAACCCATGGTAATGGTGGACGGTGCTATCCTTCCGGGCAATAGCGCCGCTTCGAACATCAATTCCATCAACCAAAATGATGTAGAAAGAATCGAGGTGGTGACAAGAATGGCTTCCATAATGGGTGATATGGGAAGAAATGGCGTCATCGCCATTTACCTCAAAAAAGGAGGGCAACCTTCTCCTATTCTAAATGCTTCTTCAGCTAATACGAACACCCTTGTCATTGAGGGATTTTCGGTTCCCAATAATTTCTATAGTTTAAGCCATGAAAATGATCAGGAATCTTTGCCGGTAGGAGCAGATGAGCGGGCTACGCTATACTGGAATCCATATCTGATCACTGACGGTGAAAATGGAAGCCTTCTAATCGAATTCTTTATGAATGACATACAAAGTCCCAAATCTATAATTATCGAAGGAATATCGATAGATGGAAAACCGATCAAGGCAAAATATAGTCTCCCAGCAGGAAAATGATTTTTGCTCAGATATTGAAATTCTAATCCCTATTTTTGGCAATGCAAAAATTAATCTTCACCATATCCATAATTGCACTACTTAGTTTGCCAATATTGGTCAATGGGCAGACAAGTTTTGGAATCAGGGGAGGATATTCCGTTTCATCCATGTCTTACAGGTATTCTGCAGGAAGACCGGCAGTAAGGACCGGCGGTATTTCTGCCCCTACTTTTGCTTTTGTCATGGAACATTTTGCAGGAAAAAATGCCGGAATCCAGATTGAGATCCAATACCTTACATTAGGGTATATCCAAACTGATACCTTGCTTGTAGGTACCAATCAAACAGAATTGAATTATTTGAAAATGCCGGTACTCTCTAACTTTTATGCCGGGAAAGGTGGAAGATTTCACATCAAAATCGGCCCACACTTTGGTTATTTACTGAATGCAACCGATGTACAGAGAGATTTTGAAGGCCCTCTTTTCTTGCCGACATATGGGATGCCGGAGGATAATCCCAGAAAGTTCATGTATGGACTTACAGCCGGAGCAGGACTTTCCAAATTATTTGGAAAAAGTACTTTGGAAGCTGATTTGAGGTTTTCGTATGAATTTGGCAGACCTGAAACTTTAGACCGGATTTTTGATATGAATTCTACCAATATCGAACTTACTTTGACCTATTTGTTCCGAGTTGCAAAATTGAAAACCCAAAAATAAAAAACAAAGGAACTTATCCCTTGTTTTGGTGGTATGTAAGTAGTAAAACAAATCAATTATGCTGCAAGCTCAAAAAAGACCGGTCCATATCTATATGGAGGCTAATCCGAATCCCAATTCTTTGAAATTTGTAGTAAATTTCATGTTGACGGATGAAGGTGTAAGCTTTGATTACCCTGATCAATCAAGCACGGAAACTTCACCTTTGGCCAATGAATTATTTAATTTTGCTGCCGTAGACAGAGTATTTATCACAGCAAATTTTGTGACGGTCACCAAAAAAGAGGATATTGATTGGGTTGAAATCCAGGATATCATTCGTGACCATATCAAAAAATACCTGGAAGCAGGAAAATCTGCCGTCGTGATGGCATCATTTGAGAAGGATCCTCTTTTCAATGAAAATGATTCTGAAACCGTAAAAAAAATCAAAGGAATCCTTGATGAATACATCCGGCCTGCAGTCGAACAAGACGGCGGTGCTATCGTTTTTCACAGTTTCAATGAAGGAATTGTAAAGGTACTGCTTCAGGGAAGCTGCTCGGGATGCCCATCAAGTACGATTACACTGAAAGCAGGAATCCAAAATCTATTGACTCGAATGCTTCCTGAGGTCAAAGAGGTTCAGGCGGAAGGAATTTAATTGTTCCCGATGTTGCGAGGAAATTGGACCTGGACATTATTGGGCCTGATCAGTCTTCTGGTCAGGCATTTTGCAATTAAATACCCCGAGAAAACCGAAGCAATTTATTCGAGGTCCTTTTTTCCGGGAATCAGGAATGTCATTGACCTTTCCCTATCTCTGCTTCCTTTTGCTACGGTTTATGTATTCATCGCCTCCCTCATATTTTTCATCGGTTTTTATTTCTACCGCCTAAATCAAACTCAGGGTTGGAAATATAAATTAGGCTATTCCATCAGGTCTTTGTTCAATTATTTGGGAGCAATAGTTTTCTTTTTCCTGATTCTTTGGGGATACAATTACCAGAGAATTCCGATATTTCAACAGATTGGACTGAAACCGATTCCACTCAATGAGGAACAACTGATCAAAGAAACTGAACTTACCCGAAATATTCTCAGCCAACTTCGCTACAATATTGAGGAAGACACCATAGCCATAAAAAAAACCATAGAATATCCAGATCTGGAAAAATTGGTCAGGGCCAATATGCGGGAAAACCTCTATTTATTGGGGCTGAATTTTACAGGCAATCCCAGGACAAAGCAATTTTATCCAGCAGGCTTCATGAGAAAAATGGGCATTTTGGGAATCTATTTCCCTTTTACAGGGGAAAGTTATATTGATCCGACATTGCATCATCTCGAAAAACCATTCACTATTGCACACGAAATGGCGCACAGTTATGGCGTCACGGATGAAGGGGAGGCAAATTTCATAGCCTGGGTTATCTGTTCCAATTCTGATGATCCCTTGTTGCAGTATTCCGGCCAACTCAGGTTGTTGAAATACCAAATGAATGACATGTACAGGATGTCCAAAGATTTATTCAAAGATTTTTATAAAACTTTGCCACCAGGTATCCGAAATGATCTGATTTCTATCCAGAAGGAAAATGAAAAAATCAAACCTTTGAACCTGGAAATCAGTCGAAAATCAAATGACCTTTTTCTAAAAACTCAAGGCGTCAAAGCGGGCATCAACAGCTACCAACAATTACCCATGTTGGCCTTTGCCTGGAGAAACAGTCTGAAGGATGGATTCTAAATCTCCTGAATTATATTTTTAATTGTACAGGATTTTTTCTTTTTTTGAAATCTAGTAGTTCTTAATTTCAAAACGTATGCGCTATTTTCTCTTTTTGTTTTGTTTCACTTGGTTGGATTTATCTGCACAAGTCAAATTAGAGGCTGAAAAAGATGCCAATGAAAATGTTACCCTCATTGCCACCAATACTGACTTGGTCCCCTACACTGTCAAAATTGAATTCACCACTTTGAATAATCTTCAATCCTCAGGAGGAACAATTACTTATGCGGTGGCAAATCCAGGCAGAGGTGCTGTATCCAGATTAAAAAGAATAAATGTGAATGAGGGAGTTGGATATAATTACAAATACACATCCTACAGAGGAAGCTACTCGGCTAAATCAAAAGAAGAGGTTGCATATTTAATTCCTGTATCAGAAGGTGTCGAAGTCACAATTCAACCCATGACTGATATCAACAATACCTTAAAAGGCGAAACAAATAACAATAACTATGTTGGAATTTCTTTCAGATTTGAAAATCCAACCTTAATATGTTCTCCAAGAAAGGGAGTGATAAGCCAAATCAAGATTGATGAAGAATTAAAAGGTCAAAATTATTCTTACAGTTCCCTAGACAACTTTATTGAAATTTACCATGAAGATGGGACCTTCACCAGATTGTCTGTTTTGAAACCCGGATCTGCGAAAGTGAAACTAGGAGATACTGTATTCCCGGGTCAACCTTTGACAGAGTCCTCAGGAGAAAAATATGAATCCGGTCCCCACGTGAGGATGATCCAATCAAGATTGAAAAAATATGACAATGAGTTGAAATGGGAATCTTTTCCTGTCAAACTTTACGACAATGAAAAAGGTGAAATTCAAGCCGAAAATGGGAAAAAAGTTGTTTCAACTCATCCTATTGAAATGATCACAAAGGAAATGACAAAAAAAGAAATCAAGAATTTTGAAGGAAAGTGAGGAATTGGCAATACAAAATCAAATTGCCAATTTTTAAACCTCACACTTCTAACTGTCTCCTATACATCTGGATGGTATTTTCCAATCCATAATACAGCGCATCGCAAATCAGCGCATGACCTATGGAAACCTCATCCAAAAATGGAATACTTTCCTTTAGAAATTTTAGGTTGTGCAAATCCAAATCATGACCTGCATTCAGACCAAGATCCAACTCTTTAGCCAACAAAGCGACTTCAACATATGGCCTAATAGCTTCCTCTTTGTTTGAGGGATAAGCCGTAGCATAAGGCTCTGTATACAACTCAACCCTATCAGTTCCGGTATTTTTTGCTGGTTCAAAATATTTGGATTCGGGATTGATAAAAATGGAGACTCTAGTACCCGACTCATGCAGCTCAGCAACAATGTCTCTAAGTAGGAGTTGATGCTTGATGGTATCCCAACCACTACTTGAGGTAATTGCTTGGGGAGGATCAGGAACCAATGTAGCTTGGGCAGGCTTCACCAATCTGATCAAATCCATAAACCTTTGGTCAGGGTAACCTTCAATGTTGAATTCTGTCGTAACCACTTTAGCCAAGTCGATGACATCCTGATACCTGATATGTCTTTCGTCTGGTCTTGGGTGAACGGTAATCCCTTGTGCGCCAAAACGCTCAGCATCCAAAGCCACCTTTACAACATTCGGATTATTGCCTCCACGTGCATTCCTGAGGGTGGCGATTTTGTTAATATTTACGCTCAGTTTGGTCATTTTCCTAGATTAAAAGATAATTTTGTGACAAATTTACACCTATAACACAAAGAACAAGACAATGGGTTTAAAGGCAAGTGTAGAAAGTGAAATAAAAAATGCCATGCTCGCAAGAGACAAAGACAGGTTGAGGGCATTGAGGGCTATCAAATCGCTGATCCTCTTGGAAGAAACAAAAGAAGGAGCAGGCGCTGAGCTTTCCAATGAAGATGAAATGAAGCTGTTGACCAAAGCTGCCAAGCAGAGGAAGGATTCGGCAGATATTTACAAGCAACAAAACAGAGAAGACCTCTATTCAGTCGAAATGGCAGAACTGGAAATTATCAGTGAGTTTTTGCCGAAGCAGTTGACTGATGAAGAACTGGTGGAAGAATTGAAAGCCATCATTTCTGAATCCGGAGCGACCGGGCCTAAGGACATGGGAAAGGTGATGGGCATTGCCTCTAAGGCCCTCGCTGGAAAAGCCGACGGAAAAGCGATTTCACAAAAAGTCAAGGAACTTTTATCCTGATAAGCCTTGAATATCCTGGATGTATTTATAGTGGTTTTTTTGGCCTTGGGTGCTTACAGCGGATACAAGGAGGGATTGTTTATAGGTCTGCTTTCTATAGTGGCATTCATATTTGCCATTATACTTGCCTTTCATTTTATGAATTGGGGGGCAAATCTTCTTGCCAAACAAGTAAATGAAATGACATTCCTGTTGCCATTTGCAGCATTCATTTTGATCTTTTTGGGAGTGATACTGATCATCAGGGGCTTGGCATTTTTGGTGAAGAAGACTTTGGATTTTACCATATTGGGTGCTGTGGATAATATGGCAGGAGGGATTTTGGGGTTATTCAAAACAGTCTTTATTCTCAGCTTTTTTGTTTGGCTGGCAGATTCATTTGACTATTCACTACCCAAGGATTGGACAAAAGATTCCAAGACCTATACCTACCTCGAGCCGATAGCGCCCGTTTTAATCGATGCATTTGATGGCTTTACCCCTATTATCAAAAACACCATATCTTCGATTCAAGATTTGGTGAAAAATAAAGCAGATGGTCTTGCTGATTGACAATTTTGATTCATTTTCCCATATTCTTGCAGATTATTTGCGACAGACTGGGATTGAGTTGGAAATAGTCAGAAACGATGTTGACTTAGAGCAACTCACCTCAAAATCCTGGGATGGTCTGATTCTTTCACCCGGTCCTGAATCCCCTTCAAAAGCTGGGAATCTTATGAAAATTCTCGATTGGTATGTGGGTAAGATCCCTATTTTGGGTATTTGCTTGGGGCATCAGGCCATCGGCGAGCACTTTGAAGCGCAATTGGTAAAAAGTAAAAAACCAGTACACGGGAAGGTTCACTCTGTTTTTCAGACTTTGCAGAGCCATAAAATGCTGAAAGGATTACCTGAAACTTTTTCAGTTACAAGATACCATTCCCTAGAAATCAAAAATATTCCTGAATGCCTTCAAATACTTCTGCAAACCGGCCAAGGTGAAATCATGGCCATGGCTCACAAAACAATGCCTATCCTTGGAATCCAATATCATCCGGAGGCTTATCTGACTGAATTTGGAAAAGAAATAATAGAAAATTGGCTTAGCTGTAGCAAAATCGATTTTAGGATTACATAGGTTGTTTCTGTAATTACCGATACTTTCAAACTTGTTGCCTTCTCCCTTCGTTTTATATTTCGAATCCTATTTAATATATTTATTGCATGCAGGCCTACGAATTTATCAATAACCTCATCCCTCCTTTGAAACTCAAAGACAAGGTCAAATTAGCTTTGAACTGGATGGAAGAAATCAGAACGGATATTCTGCCTGTAGTAGAAGACAGCAGGTTCTTGGGTTTTATTACAGAACATTTGGTTTTTACCATCAACAACCCTGAAACCAGCATTGCGGAAATTTCCCTAGACAACGTTTCTTGTTTTGTTTACCAAGACAAGCATATATATGATGTTATCAAAGTCGCTTCCGAATTTCATTCCAATATGATAGCGGTGGTAGATAGAGAAAACAATTACCTTGGTGTGGTGACTATGGAAGATGCCATCAGCGCTTTTGCAGATTCTCTTTCTATTCAATCCAACGGTGCTGTCTTGGTTCTTTCTATGAATATGACCGATTACAGTCTGTTTGAAATAGCCCGGATCATTGAATCCGAAAACACGAAAATATTGAGCAGCTTTTTATCAAGCGACCCGCTTGATGACTCCAAAATAAAATTGACATTAAAACTGGATAAAACAGAGCTCAGACATGTCAAAGCCACGCTGGAGCGGTTTGGCTATCGGATTCTTGACCATTTCCAAGAGGAGGAAGGCATCAGCGGTGAGCAGGAACGTATTGACAATCTTTTCAGATTTTTACAGATCTAATCCTATCCTTTAATGAAAATCACTTTACACGGGATAGGTGTTCAAAAAGAGTTTCTTCCTCAGATAGGGTTTCTGTTCAAAGTCCTAAGGGAAAAAAACGTTGACATCAACCTCACGGAATCCCTGCTAAAATCACTCAAAAAAAATGGATTCCCGACAAAAGGTCTACAATCCATCAATCAAAATGACACAATCAAAGATTCGGATTTTGTAATTTCCATCGGTGGGGATGGTACTTTGCTTGATTCCGTTTGTCTTGTCGGGGAAAATGAGATCCCTATCCTAGGTGTCAACACCGGTAGGTTGGGTTTTTTGGCCACTGTAGCAAAAGAAAACATTGAAAACAGCATTGGGGAATTGATTTCCGGCTCCTATTCCATCGAGTCTAGGTCTCTTTTAAAACTAGAATCAGATATTCCCTTATTCAATGGTCTAAATTTTGGATTGAATGAATTTACCATTCACAAGCGGGACACTTCCTCCATGATTACTGTACATACCTATATCAATGACCTCTACCTCAACAGCTATTGGGCGGATGGGTTGATTGTGGCAACACCCACAGGATCTACGGGATACTCCCTGAGCTGTGGTGGTCCGCTGATTACTCCTGGAGCTAGAAATTTTGTCATTACTCCTGTAAGTCCGCATAATCTGAATGTCCGTCCGATAATTGTCTCAGATGACAATGAAATCAGCTTTAAAATTGAGGGAAGGAGTGAGAAGTTTTTGATTTCGTTGGATTCAAGGTCGACTCCCATTGATGCCAGTGTAAAATTGAAAGTGAAAAAAGCTGAATTTTCAGCAAAATTAGTCAAGTTCGCTTCCTACAGTTATTTCGATACGCTTCGCCAAAAACTCAATTGGGGCTTTGATATGCGGAATTAAAAGAATAATTGCTACTTAATTAGCATTAATATCCAATATAACAGTGTTTTATACGGTTTTAGTACACCCGATACACTTCTTATCATTAACAAAAATTAACCCCGCAAATACTTATACGGGTTTTTATATCGTTGTCTAGTTCATAAATTGCATCGTCTTGAAAAAGAATAAGTTTTGGATTTTGTCTTTGTCATTTCTTTTGGTTTCTCTGGCTTTTTTGAAGCCCGGAAGTTCAATCGCACAAAAATATGATGCAGGCGGAGGTCTTGGTATAGCCACCTATTCGGGTGACATTATCCGGGGACTAGATCCAAATCAGATCGGAATTCAAGGGACGTTATTTGGCAGACGAAATTTTGACAATGTATGGTCGCTCCGAGGTGGGTTATCATTTGCAAGGCTCAATGCAGCGGATAGTATCAATCCAATTGATCCGGTTATGGCTTACAGAAATGCGGGTTTCAACGGATCTCTTTTTGAAGCTTCCGTTGTCATGGAATATCACTTCCTTGATTTTACAAACCGCTACGCCCAATTCAGGTTTTCACCATATGGTTTTCTGGGTTTGGGTTTTTCTGGATTTGTAGGAAAAGGAAGAAAATTCGAAGATGATCCCAACCCGACAGGCTATAACGTAGGGACTCCGGTTATTCCTTTTGGAATCGGAATCAAATACAAACTGTCTGACAAGTGGATTCTTGCGGCAGAATTTGGTGCAAGGGCAACCTTTACCGATGCTCTGGACAAGCTGTATGGAGAGGAGCCATTTATCCCACGCTTTCCAGACCCCAACAACCCCAATACCTTGACTGGGTACAACTATGGCAATTACAGTGACAAAGACTGGTATTACTTTTTGGGCATCACCCTAAGTTACACTTTCAGTTCGGTGAAATGTTATTCTTATTAATTTCTGCCAAAAATAGAATATTGAAAAAGAAATAGCATTTTTGTACCTCCAAAAAACGAAGGCCCTTTCGTATCCCTACGAAATGAAAGAATCATTAGACAAAGAGAAAATCCCCCATCACATCGCTATTATCATGGATGGCAATGGACGTTGGGCCCAACAAAAGGGAGCCATGAGGGTTTTTGGCCATAAAAACGCCATAAATGCCGTGAGAGATTCCATTGAAGGTTCTGCTGAACTTGGGGTAAAGTTCCTGACTTTATATGCATTTTCTACCGAAAATTGGTCAAGACCGGAAGATGAAGTTACTGCATTAATGGAACTCCTCGTAGATACCATTTCGGGAGAAGTTCCCAACATGATGAAAAATAACATCAGACTTCTTACCATAGGAGATACAGATAGTCTTCCGCGAAAAGCAAAAGAAAAACTCAAGGAAGCGATTTCAATGACATCTGAAAACAAAGGTCTTTCAGTTGTTTTGGCATTAAGTTATAGTGGAAGATGGGAAATTCAGGATGCGGTCAAATCGATTGTCAAAAAAGTAGAAGCAAAACAACTCAATATTGAAGATATCACGCAGGAAGTAATTGCTGCAAACTTGAATACCAAAAACATCCCTGATCCGGAACTGCTGATCAGGACAAGCGGGGAAATAAGAATCAGCAATTTCCTCCTTTGGCAATTGGCTTATACAGAACTGTATTTTACAGAGGTGTTATGGCCGGATTTTAGAAAAGAGCATCTCGTGGACGCCATCCTCGATTATCAGAAACGAGAAAGAAGATTTGGCAAAACGGGAGCTCAGATTAAACCTTAATTTTGATGAAAAAGAGTTTTACTATCCTTTGCCTTATGATATGGGTCCTTAGCGCCCAAGCCCAGATCCGTTTGGGTCAAAGCCGCTATACCCCTGCCAGGCCTGTGGATATTTTAGAATTGAATTATTCCAAACCACAAAAATACAGGATAGCCGAAATCAAAGCGGTTGGGTTAACCACTTTGGATGAGGTAGCCATTATTTCTTTGTCCGGCCTTAGGGTAGACGATGTCATTTCAATCCCGGGTGATGCGATTTCGACAGCCTTGAAAAGAATCTGGGGACAGGGAATTATCGGTGATGTAAAAATTCTTGTTACCAAAATTGAAGGTGATGATGTCTATCTCCTGATGGAACTCACGGAAAGGCCTAGGTTCAGTAGGGTGGAGTTTACAGGTGTCAACAAAACTCAGGAAAGTGAGTTAAAGGATAAAATCAAAATCCGTGGACGTGTGGTCAGAGATGACGTATTGAATACATCCCAAAGGAATATTCGACAATATTTTGTTGATAAAGGTTACCTCAATACCGATGTAAAAGTCATTCAGGAAAGAGATACCACCTTACCAAACAGTGTGAAACTGAGGTTTGAGGTCGATCCAAAAACAAAAGTCAAAATCAATGAAGTAAGGGTTTTTGGAGCCGAAGGCATAGATGCCAAAAAGGTAAAGTCCAAAATGAAGAAAACAAAGGAACACCCAAGAATGTACCTTGGAAGAGACATTGCTTCACGGATTTCCAATACTACCCCAAAATCTGCAGCTGACGCCATATTCCACATGACTCCTGTCGAGGATGCCAAAGTGAAGGAGTATATCAACAAAAATTTCAAGCTTAACTTCTTAAATGCTTCCAAATTTGTCTCCAAAGAATTTAAAGAGGACAAGGAAAAAGTCATCGCCTATTATAACTCCAAAGGCTACAGGGATGCTGAGATTCTTATGGATTCGGTCTACAGGTTTTCTGACAATACAGTGAATGTGGACATCTCCTTGGAAGAAGGAAAGAAATACTATTACCGTAACATTACTTTTGTGGGTAATTATCTACACCCAAACAGCGTACTTCAAGACCGTCTTGGCATAGCAAAAGGAGATGTCTATGACAAAGAAAAATTAGATAAAAGACTGAATTATGATCCTCAAAAAGGAGATGATGTCAGTTCACTTTACCAAGACAACGGTTACCTGTTTTTCACCATAGAGCCCGTTGAAGTCAAAATCAAAGAAGATTCTATTGATATAGAAATGAGGGTCTTCGAAGGTCCCCAAGTAACTGTCAACTCCGTCACCGTCCAAGGGAATGAAAGAACCTCGGACCATGTGGTCATGAGGGAAATCAGGATTTTGCCTGGACAAAAATTCAATAGGAGTTTGTTGGTAAGGACCATTCGGGAATTGTCACAGTTGGGATATTTCGATCCTGAGAAGATCGAACCTGACATGCGCCCAAATTATGAAAATGCCACAGTGGACATCACTTTTAAGCTTGAGGAAAGACCAAATGACCAAATTGAATTGTCCGGTGGATGGGGAGGTTTCTTTGGATTTGTAGGTACGGTAGGACTTGTTTTCAATAACTTTTCCCTAAAAAATATTGGGAATTTTGACAAATGGAGACCACTTCCTGTAGGTGATGGGCAGAGACTTTCACTTAGGGTGCAAGCAAATGGGCGTTCTTTCCAAAATTATAGCATTTCCCTTACTGAGCCTTGGTTTGGAGGAAAAAAGCCAAATGCATTAAGCTTTAGTTTGAATAGGTCAGTTCAAAGACAGTTAGATTTCCGTAACCCAGGAGGTCAGGAACTAGGATTCTTCAAAATTACCGGTGTGACACTTGGACTTTCCAAGCGTGTCACTTGGCCTGATGATTACTTTATGTTTAGCACTGCGCTCTCCTACCAAAACTATGATTTCTTCGAGTTTGGAAGGCAGTTTGGTTTAAGTTTTGCGACAGGTACTTTAAATAGTATTGCACTGAATACTACAGTCGCAAGAAATAACGTAGACAATCCAATCTATCCAAGAATGGGTTCAAATATTTCTTTGGTTACCTCCCTAACCCCTCCTTACGCTTCTTTGAATCCAAACATCGATAGAGAATCACCGGATGAAGAAAAATATAAATGGTTGGAATACCACAAATGGATGTTTGATGCAACATTTTACACTCCATTGTTTGGATCAACCAAGTGGGTCATCAGTGCAAGAACACACATGGGTTTCTTGGGTTCATATGGTGACAGGATAGGAATTATTCCTTTGGAACGATTTGTCATGGGAGGGGATGGAATGAATATGAACAACTTTGCCTTGGGACAAGAAATCATTGGGCTTAGAGGATATGAAAACCAGTCCATCACCCCTGGAAGAGAATCAAGAAATGATCCCAATTCAACCGAAGGATATGGAGGTATAGTCTATAATAAGCACGTGATGGAACTTAGATTCCTCGTTTCTCCTAATCCTTCTGCAACTATTTTCCTACTTGGATTTGCAGAGGCAGGAAACAACTGGGGATCTTATGCGGAGTTTAACCCGTATAACCTTAAGAAATCAGCCGGATTTGGAGCAAGGATATTTATGCCGGCATTCGGACTCCTTGGTTTGGATTGGGGATATGGATTTGACGCAATTCCCGGTTCCAATCAAAGGAGTGGAGCGCAATTCCACTTTACCATCGGACAACAATTTAGATAATGGTGAAAAGACCGATTATATTATTAATTTTGTGCACCATAATTGGCTTGACCCTATCTGTCACGTCAGTTGAAGCCCAAAAGTTTGGATATATCGACTCTGAATATATCCTAAACAAACACCCTGACTACAAACTGGTTCAAGATGAATTAACATCTATTAGCAATCAGTGGAAAAAAGAGGCACAGGATTTGGAACAAGGGATAAAAACAATGTATGCAAACCTGAAAGCAGAAGAAGTACTTCTGACTGAGGAAATGTACCAGGAACGATTGGTGACAATAAAAGAAAAGGAAAAAGAAGCAGTTGCATTCAACAACCGGGTTTTTGGTATTAATGGACAGTACTACCAAAAACAAGCAGAATTGCTGCAACCATTACAATCCAAAATCTATGATGCCATAGACAGGGTTAGTAAGAGAAACAGCTTGGTAATTCTCTTTGACAAGGCTGCAGGACCACTGATGATTTACACAGACCCAAGGCATGATTACTCAGAATTTGTATTAGAAGAATTAGGAATAGAAAACAAATAAATTAACTCAATAACGAAAATGATGAAAATTAAAGTCGTCCTTTCCGCAATAGCACTCTTTTGCGTAGGATTCGTAGCCCAAGCCCAGGAATTGAAGATCGGCTATACCAATGTGGAATTGCTGATGGACCTCATGCCTGAAATGGAACAAATCGCTGCCGATGTTCAGGATTATCAGGCCCAACTTCAGACTAATATCCAGACAAAAGCACAGGATTTTCAAAGAAAAGTACAGGCTTATCAGCAAGCTGCACCTACCATGACTGAAGATGCAAGAGCTGCAAAAGAACAAGAACTTCAAAAGCTTCAGCAAGATCTCCAGAAGTATGAGCAAGATGCACAAGTATCTTATCAAAATAAGCTTCAGGAACTTCTTGCACCAGTTCAACAAAAAGTCTTTAATGCTATCAACGCAGTAGCTGCAGAGAATAACTATTCGCACGTTTTCTCTGAATCAGCAGGTCAATCTCCGATCTTGCTTTACACTAGAGACGAGGACAAATTCACTGAATTGGTACTGGCCAAATTAGGAATTGAATTACCGGCTGCTCCTGCAACTCCTGCAGGCAAATAATTTACGGCAAGCAAAAACAAAAGACCTGTCTCTTCCGAGACAGGTCTTTTGTTTTTATAACCTTATCATTGCTTTCGATAACATCTTCTCAATGGAAAATCACAACATGTGATATAGGTAACAAAAAAACTGAACAAATCCACCTTAATTTGTATGAAAATAAATTTGGCCATGGCAAAAAAGAAGTTCAAGGAAGTAATTCAAAAATCTGAATTAGCTATCTTAGTGAATTTTTTTGCAGATTGGTGTGGACCCTGTCAGACGATGAATCCAGTCCTTGAAGATGTAATCCAAGAGCTTGATGGAAAAATCAAACTCTACAAGCTGAATGTTGAAAAAAATCCTCAAGTAAGCTTACAGTTTGGCGTAAGGTCTATCCCACACTACATTCTATTTAAACGGGGGAAAATTCTTTGGAGAAAAGGAGGTATCATGACCAAAAGAGAATTGCTTCAGGCTATGAAAGGATTTGTTGGGTGATCCATTAAAATAGCCTTACATACAATATATATCCTCTGATTTTTCTTATGAGCTATTGTTCTAAAACGGTTTTATAATCAATAAATCTATTTTCAAGAGGTTATTTCATGACATTAATCAGGATTAAATTGGCTTTTGGATTTTCTAATCTTTTTTAGAAACATTTTTTTGTATTCAAAACAATTATTTATACATTCATTCCTGTTTTAATAAGAAATAAACTCTTCAAATAGGAAGGTAACACCCTTTCATTATCTCCAATAACCGCCTCAACTAAATATCGTTGTTTTTTTGATTTTTTGTTTCGATTCTTTAAAAACCAAGCCAAATATGAGTACCTCATCATTTTCTTTATTCAGAAAAATTAGTTTTGCTGCGCTTATTGTTTTCATGGCAGTAAGTCAGGAAATTTTTAGTCAAACAATTAGTTTTGGCCTAGATACTTTGCAGTTCAATGGATTTTCACCACCATCCAAAGGTACTGCATTAAAGTTTGGTCCTGATGGGAAACTGTATCTTGCCCAACTCAACGGACAGATAAAAATCTATACCATTCAAAAAACCATAGCTAATGAATATAAAGTCGTCGCTTCCACTACCCTTTTGGACATTCAAAACATCCCAAACCATGATGACATTGGAACTAGGGCAAAAGACGGTAGAAGTAACCGCCAATCTACAGGTATTACAGTGGTGGGGACCGCGACCAACCCAATAATTTATATTTCTTCTAGTGATCCCAAATGGGGAGGGCCTTCTGGTGATAAAGCCTTAGATACAAATTCAGGAATAATTTCAAGGTTGACTTGGACAGGGAGCACTTGGGATGTAGTTGACCTTGTACGAGGTTTACCGAGATCTGAAGAAAACCATTCTCCAAATGGTCTGGAGTATACAATTATTAATGGAAAACCATATCTCTTGCTTACAAGTGGGGGGCATACCAATGCAGGTTCACCGAGTTTAAATTTTGCTTATTTAGGAGAATATGCTCTTTCAGCAGCCGTATTGAGTATTGATCTGAATGCCATTGATGCCCTGCCACTGAAAACAGACCTCGAATCAGGGAGGAAATATAAATATGATATCCCGACTTTGGATGATCCTTCCCGACCAAATGCCAATGGAATATATAATCCAAACCAATCAGGATATAATGGTATTGATCTTGGAGACCCTTTTGGAGGTAATGATGGACTAAATATGGGAATGATTGTTTCCGGTGGTCCTGTTCAAATTTTTTCAGCCGGGTACAGAAATACCTATGATCTTGTCGTAACTGAAAGTGGGAAAGTCTATGTAACTGATAATGGTGCCAATTCCAATTGGGGAGGCCTCCCAGAAAATGAAGGGAATCCTTTGACTATTACCAATAGATATTTGAGTACTGAGCCAGGTAATAATTCCACAAACCCCTCACCAAGCGGAGAATATGTGTCAAACAAGGACCATCTCATGATGATTACATCGGATATTAGTAATTATTCATTTGGCTCTTATTATGGTGGTCATCCTAATCCCATTCGGGCAAATCCAGGAAATTCATATACCTTAGGATCCTCATTTCCCTTCAATCCGGGTGGGGCAGGTCTTTTCACAAGATCTTTGGGAGATGATGCCAATTGGTCAACTCTAACTCCTTTATATACTCCAAATCAGGTTTTTAGGACTTCAATTCTTGCCCCGATAGCACCCGGTCAAGCCGGTTTTGATTCTTATGCTGCAAATTCTCTTCCGGTGAACTGGCCTCCTGTTCCAAAAGCAATGGCAAATCCCAATGAGGCGGATTATCGGTCACCGGATCTTGGAAATCCCAACGGACCTAAAAAACAAGTGGTTACAATATTTCCTATAAATACAAATGGAATAGCGGAATATAAAGCATCCAGTTTTAACGGAGCCCTCAAAGGGGCATTAATAGCAGGAAAAAGTAACGGGACCATTCATCTTTTATCACTCAATCCTGATGGTAGTTTAAAGCAATTAGAGGCTAATAAATGGAATTTAAATTCCGGAAATGCACTGGGAATTACTTCAAATGGGGATACAGAAATTTTCCCAGGCACAATCTGGGTAACCACCTTTGACAATAGAGTCCATGTTTTGACTCCACAGATTTCAACAAATTGCATACTTCAATCCAATCCTGATTTTGATCCAAATGCGGATTATGATTTCGACGGGTTCAAGAACCAAGACGAATTAGACAACGGAACGGATATCTGCTCCGCAGCTTCAAAACCAAGTGATTTTGATGGAGATTTTATCTCTGATTTAAATGATTTGGATGATGACGGTGATGGATTATCTGATTCAATAGATCCATTTCAATTGGGAAATCCAACTAGCCTACCAATTGAAAATGAATTATTTTCTGACAAAACAGATGAACTTAACCGTCCACTAGGCTATTTAGGATTAGGATTAACTGGACTCATGAATAACGGTGCCAGTAATCCAAATTGGCTTTATTGGCTTGACGTTCCAAATTCCGGTCCACTTCCAAATGATATATTTGGTGGAGCAGCAGGAGCGATACAAATAGCAATAACAGGTGGTTCAGCCAACGGAACAGCAAATAATCAACAAAAAGGATTTCAGTTTGGGGCAAACGTTGGCAACGAAACAGGTGAATTCATAATTACAGGAAGGTTACTGAGCTTAACAGGTCCTCAATTATTTTATGACGTAACCCATAATGGGGAAATTGGGATTCAGATGGGTGATGGGACACAAAGCAATTTTTTCAAACTTGTTTTTACAAAAACGCAAATTTTAGCAGGCTTGGAAGTCAATAATATTCCTGATCCGGCTCCATTGACATATCCCATATCTACTTCCAATCGACCAATTGGTTCTGAGAATATAGATTTCATCCTTAAAGTAAAACCTGTTCAGGGGACTGTAGAACCAATGGTCAAAATTGGAAACCGAAACCTGATCAGTTTAGGAACAAAATCCTTGACAGGTAAAGTCCTGGAATCCGTCCAGCAAATTACCAAGCCACTTGCAATAGGTGTATTTGGAACAACAGCCTCACAGGGAGTCGAGTTTTTGGCAACTTATGATTTCTTTAAGGTTATTGGGGGACAACCTTATGTTATCCAAACCTTGCCGGATATTTCAAAACAAGTCGGATCCCAATCCATTCAAATTGACCTTGGAGAATATTTCAATGATGGCGATGGGATTGAAAATCTTAAATTTACAGTTTCGAAAAATACCAACTCCACCATCGGAGCTTCAATTGTTGGGAAAATCTTGACATTGTCTTTCCCTTCTCAGCCAAATTTCGGGGCCATCACTATCCGGGCTACTGATTTGTCTACCTTGTTTATTGAACAAACATTTAATGTAGATGTAATTCCCGCTCAACAAATCCTGTTCAGAATAAATGCAGGAGGAACGGCTGTCGCAGGCTTGAATGGTGCACCAAATTGGAAAGCAAATGAGATCAATGGCTCGTATTCAGGTGATGGTTATACCGTTACCAATGGTTCAACATACAGCGGGAATCTGTTATTTGATAATAAGCATACCTCTATACCAAGTTATATTGACAAGGCAACTTTTGAATCAATCTTTAAAAATGAAAGGCATAATAATAATGCCACGGTTATGGCCTACAATATCCCTATTTTAAATGGAGACTATCAGGTAAATCTGTACATGGGAAATTCCTATTCAGGTACAAGTACAGCTGGTACTCGGGTTTTCGATGTGAAAGCAGAAAGTAGTAACGTTCTTATTGATGTGGATTTGGTTACAAAATTTGGACATCAAAAAGGAGGAATGGAAAAATTCAACATTACAGTTACCGATGGTGTTTTGAATATTGAGTTTGTTAAAAAAATCCAAAATCCATTGGTAAATGCCATTGAGATTATTAATACCCAAACCTCTGCCCCATTGGTAGTCACGAGTGAAATTCAAAACCAATTGAATAAAACCGGAGATATACTTGATGGCAATTTATTTTTTACCGCTTCAGGAGGTGTGGGCCAGCTGTTTTACAGTGCGGTAAACCTTCCTCCGGGAGTTACTATTGAAGATGTAAATGGAAGAATTTACGGAACCATTGCATCAGGAGCATCGGCGAATAGTCCATATCAGGTTACCTTAACTGTAAAAGACTCTAATAGCCCTGTACCTAATCAAGAATCAAGAACTTTCTATTGGGCAATTTCAGGTAATGTAACCGAAAATGGTTTGGTAGGTCATTGGAAAATGAATGAGGGGAGCGGATCAAAACTTTTAGACAGTTCAGGAAACGGGAATAATGCAGTAATTCTAAATACGACCTCAGGAGTATCATGGGTACAGGGAAAAGACGGACTTGCTTTAAATCTAAATGGAAATTCCAACAGATTCGCAACCGTGCCATCCAACTCCAGTCTCAACATGACAAATGCAATTACAATCACTGCATGGATCAGGACTTCAGGATTGGCAAGGAAACAGATTCTATCAAAAGGAGGTCCTGACGGATATGAGCTCAGTATTTTTGAAACAGGAAAATTTGAATTCAGGATCAACCGCGAAAGTTCAGGCAGTACTTATAGACTTTATTCAAACCAAAATTACCCAACCGACGGAACTACTTGGATGCATGTGGCCGCAACATTCGATGGGACAAATTCCCATATCTATATCAATGGGGTGAAAGACAATTCCGCAACATTTGCCCCAACAGCAATAAAATCAAATACCACAGAACTGCAAATTGGTGCAAGGTCTTCCATCAATCGGTGGGTAGGAGATCTAGATGAAGTAAAACTATATAATAGAGTCCTATCAGAGGTCGAGATTAACACATTGGTCACTGGAGGAATTCCTATTCCGACTGCACCTTTACTTACTTCTCCAGCTAATTCCGCAAAAGAAATAAGCATTTCGCCAACCCTAACATGGGTTACTACACAGTATGCAAGTACATATAAAATTCAACTATCCACCAGTTCTGGCTTTACATCTTTTATTTCTAATGTATCAGGCTTAACAGGGACTTCCTTTAAAACTCCAAAATTGACAAATAACGTCACATATTATTGGAGAGTCGCTGCTGTCAACGAAAAAGGGACCTCCAGTTGGTCTCAGGTGAGGTCATTCACAACAAACAGCCTCGTTGGATTTTGGAAATTGGATGAAGGAAGTGGGAATACGCTCATTGATCATTCAGGAAATGGAAATAATGCCAGCAAATCTTCTACTTCTAATTGGAACTGGATCAGCGGAAAAAGTGGCTTAGCACTTTTGCTGAATAAGTCAATTGCCCAATATGGCAGAGTTCCACATAATTCCACCATCAATATTTCAAAGCAAATAACGATCAGTGCATGGATTAGACCTGCAGACAAATTGGGTAGGCAGATAATTTCAAAAGGAGGAACTGATGGTTATGAACTGTTAACAAGATCATCAGGAAAGGTGGAGTTTAGATTTAATAGAGAAAGCAATGGTTCAACATATTCCCTCCTCTCAAATAAAAACTATCCAAGTGACGGTAAAACATGGTTACATGTAACCGCTACATTTGATGGAACCAAATCCACTATATATTTTAACGGCGTTCAAGATATTTCAAAAACATATTCTTCAACCACAATCAAAACAAATACCTCCGAACTTCAAATTGGAGCAAGAAAAGGTGCTAATTTATGGAGCGGTGCTCTTGATGAAATCCGGCTTTACAACAGGGCTTTGACTGCAACTGAGGTATCAAAATTACCAAATCAAACAATTGCCTTTAGAATGATGGATGACGGAGAAGATTCGGAAGATTTCATTGAAATGGATATATCAGACGTTTTAGACGATGAAAAGGAAGTCTTGGCATTTGATTCTCCACATGCAACCAAACTTTACCCTAATCCTGTAGATGATGTCATTCATATTGAACTTTCGGATTTCAAGCATGATATAATCCAGGTCAATATCTTTGATATGAAGGGGCTGAAGTTATTTGACCAAGAACTTCAAACCGAAGAAGGGAGGTTTACAATTGATATTTCAAGGATAGGTCTAAAACAAGGAAGCTACGTTCTCTTTGTAAATTCAGATGGATACCAAAGGATTTTCAAATTCATAAAGAAATAAATTCCAATGAAGTTTATACAATCAGATAAAATTAAATCGGATAAAATAGATTGATTTAAAAAAGGAATGCAAAAGCAAAAGAGTCAGAAAACTTCCTTTCTGACTCTTTTGCTTTAATTATTGACTATTAGAAATTAAGGTTTTAATCAAAACATAAAATTTATAACCCCTTCGAAAAGAAATTTACTTTGATAGAAACCAGAAAAGCCAATAAAGCAAAGACCAAAGTAAATCCATCCACTGTTTTGCTTTTGAAATTCAATCCAAACAACCTTTGTAGGATATAGCTTATGTATGAATCAGGCAAATCTTGAATCCCTGATTTTCTGAGAACTTCCCAATGCCATTCGGTAAGCGGGCAATATCCCCAACCATACCAAATACCAAGAAAAACCCATGAGGCCAAAGTCAGTGAAATAACAGCCAAATGCCACTTTTGAAGTGGCTTCCAAATCCAGGCAAACAAATTGAAACAAATCAAAAATGTATGAAAGACTATGAAAAAATGGTCTGCCATTTTCAGTAATTCACCCGACATAGCTGAAATGATTTATTCACCGCTGCCAAATTTCAAAGTTGGAATGGCTTTGCTAAACATTGAATATAACCCACCTAATGCGCCGGCAATCCCCGTCACAAAAGTGGTAGCCTGGTCTAGGAAATTTTTATCAAAATAACTGATCATGGCAACTGTCAGAAGGATAAAGCTGAAAACTGCTATTTGGATTGTCCTCACGTTGCCATTCTTTTGCTCGTCTTTTTTAAATATCAGGATTTCTTCTTGGCTGACATGGCTGACGACAAAATGCCTAAAAGTTTTACTAAACAGTTTGGGCATTTCATGTTCCTCAGTTCTTACGAGAATCCCCTTTTGAAGCAATTCAATAATGACTTCTTTGTTGGAAAAATTGAAAAACCCCTCCATACTGAAATAGTAACAAACCTTCCTTTCATCAAAACTCAATTCCGACCAGATATTGGTATAGAATGCCTTGTTTGACCTTTGGTTTGTAAGAAGGATCGATTCAGGAACCGATTCATCATGGAAATTTTGAGGAGCTATAATCGGTATATATTCAAAATAAAAATTGCTGAATATTTGCGAAAAGCGGATTTGTTGGGACTTGTCGACAAGCTTTTTATTCATTTCCTTCCATGAAATTCCTGAACCCAATACCAAGATTTTGTTTTGCTGTCTAGCTTCTTCCATAATGATGGGCAAAAGTCTGATCATCTCCTCACCAAGATCAATACAATGGAGGTTTTGGATAAGCCAAATTGATTTACCTTTCATTTTCTCTTCCACCTCTCCTCCCCTTTCAAGTGTGGGATTAAGGACGGCATCAATGACCCAAATGTCCGTAGGCTTTTTGTTGAATTTTTCCACCACCCATTCCTGGTTTAAGTCAGAGTCAAGCCCACAAATAAATATTTGCGATAAGTGCTTTTGGGACGATCGTATTCCAGAATCTATCAAATCAAAATTAAAGTCTAAAAAATAAATCTTATTGGTCAGGCTCCTTACCAGCCAAACTGCAAGTACTATGAAAGTGAAAAAGACAATACTCACGAAAAGAAACAAAAATGGTTGATGGGAAATGTTATGGAAGTAAGTACCCAAAAACCCAAATGAAGCCCTTTCATATTTTGCTTCAGGATCTGGCTGAACCTTCAACTTGTCCAAAGCAATAAAATCTGAAATAACAGGTTCATATTGTGTGGATAAACTTCCAAAAATAAGCCTCCTTGCCTCGTCATAAGAGTTCCAAAACCTATTTGGCTGAACTGAATCCCTGGTATCTTTTGTTGCTTCCCAATGATTTTTTTCATATTGGTATACCTTGGAAAATAAGACATAGCCAGGAATAAATCCAATGAGGAAAATCCACATTATAAAAAAGGCAACATAGAGGTTATGAAAGGGGGAATGAGTCCTTTGATCTTTGGGGAGTGTGTTATGATTTTCTTCGGAAGGCCTTTCCTCTTTTTGGTTTTCATTGTTTATCATTTTTCTGATATAAATAGAACCAACGAGGGTTAGCGCTACAAATATCAGGATAAACCAAAATGTGCCAGGACCTACCAAAAAAAACAAACCCCAGAAAGGAAATACCAGAATCAACGTAAGAGCAAGTATGTTACTGACCGCTTGCCGGTGGTTTGGTCCACCCCATACAGGACCCAGCCATATATACATCAACATTTTGGTATGAAGTGCGCCCAAAATAATGAGGACATACATGGCAAAAAAATGGAAATTGGGCTGGTTATAAAAATAAACCAAAAGGAATGAATAGACTACAAAAAACCCAATCATGACCATAAATTCAAAGGACTTTTTCTGTTTGGGAAACAGGTAATAATAGGCAAACTTTTCCCACTGCTTGTATTTGGATTCCGGTTTGATCAGCTTATTGAAAAAGGAAATCAACGCCAATATGGAAAGATAAACCAGAAGAAGAATCATAGTTTCAAAAGTGATCAAAGAAGAAAAAACATGCTCCAAATGACCGTCTACCAAATAAATCATCCATAATGGCTGGTCGTATTCATTCCGTTTTTTGACAGGAACTAGAACCGCCTCATAGGCATGGCCATCGAGATATAGCGGAATTTCCCAACTATGTTCCAATGCACTTTCATTGTCACTGTTTCCTTTCATGATGGAAGTGATTTCTCTCCATTTCGTCTCTGAAAGCATTTCTTTGAGGTTATCCAATGGCGCATCTATTTTTTGGCTTTTATGGATGACCAAGCCATCTTCCTTAAAAAGAATATACCTTCTGATGGAATCATAGGGGCTTTGGTATTTATCCCATGAAAAAGTAATTGCTTCAATCCTGTTTTTTTTAAAGTCAAGCTTACTGATGACAGACTCGATAATAGCACTGTCAAGCGAATAATGAGAGCCGATATAATTGACCCGGTCCTTGCCTTTTTCAAATTCTCCCGGAAAGGATTTCTTACCAAAAAAAAGAAAATACGCCCTTTGATTCAGGTTGATAAATGAAGGGTCATCAATCAATCCAAAGTTATTGATGTAAAGCCGGGACACGATACCGTCATTTTTGATCTCTATCAATTCATTGAATCCACCCCGATCAGAATCCCAAGATTCGATTGTACCTTTCCTTTCATTCAAATAGGATGAATACCCCTCTCTAACTTCAAGAACACTCCTTTCATGGATTTCTTCTTCGATGGGGTGGTGCTGTTTGAAAAAAGAAAACCCAAATCCCAACATTACCATTATACCAATCAGAGAAAGGCCCACATTATAAACCCTGAATTTGGTCAGCTTGTCTCCCTTCTGGAGGCCAAAAAGTGATATGATGGGAAGAGAAAAAAGCATCAAGGCTAGCAAAAACACCAAAATGGTAAGGTTAGTAAAGTCTACCCGACGGCCTATGGAGTCGTAATATGATTTTTTGATCACTCCAGCCAAAAAGAACCGCATATTTTCAATCACCACAGGAGTGAAATAAAGTAGATAAACCTCATCCTTATAGATTATTTCATGCTTGATGACAGGTAATCTAAATGGATCAGCGTCAACTTTATCAAAATCCGGGAGCATTTTTCCTACCTCGCTTTGCGGAAAAATCACCTTTCCGGAAGTGTCGGCCAAAAATATTTTTTCAAAAAACTGATGCCTGTCAATTTTTACAAAAAGGTTGTTTAGTGGAAAAGTAAATTCAGTATTCTTTATGCTGATGTCAGGTACTTTGTTACCATCTTCGACAAGTTCAATTTCTACAACACCCTTAAATTGGCTTTTTCTCCCTTGCAGACTAAACAAAACCTTATCCAAATTGGATTGGAAGGCATATTGGAAATGACCTTTCACCAGTTCCATATTTCTGATGGCCTGACCTTCAAGCTCTAATTTATTGGTATTTGACTGTTGAAAAAGTAGAAAGGCAATGACAACAATCGCCACCAAAAAGACTCCCCAAATTTTGAAGTTCTTAAAACCCATAAAAATTTTGGTTAAAAATAGGATTGAATATACAAAAACTGTTGATAATCAAAAAGATATTAACATCATTTCTTCGAAAAACTATATATACCCATTGATTGTGGATCGCTTGCTAAATTTCCTTAAGCCGAATTTGCTTGTCGGCAGACAAAAGATCTGTGATTTTCAATTATCAACAAAATGACAAACTGATTCAGACATTCTACCATTTTTATTGTCTGCAGAATCCTTTTGGGCAAAAATCTGTAAAAACTTACAAGTTGGCAGGAAAAAAAGATTTTGAATCCCGTGTTTTTTGCTTTTCTTTAAATATACAGGCATATTTATTGCTTATCTTTGCAACTGGGAAAAGTTAAAAATCGAATAAAGAAAGTTATAAACACCAATTTCAATGAAAAAAAATCTTATCTATCTAGCGCTGTTTATTTTTTTATCAATGCCCTTGTTTGCCCAACAACCAGATTCAATCAGTTCATCAAGCAATGGCAGTATCAGCAGTCAGTTTGATTTCCTGATGAAATCTTCCAATAATTATCAAGACTATAAGGTCATCAAAAAAACAAGCATTGAAAAATTCAAATCCAATGTCATCGATTCCCTGAATGTTTTCAAAAATCAATTGGTTACTGTCAACCAAAACCTGGGGGAACAGCAAGCTAAAATTGCAGGACTTGAGAAAGAAATTGCCGATACAAAAGTTCAACTCAGTACTGCAGAGGCGGCTAGAGACAATTTTGAATTTTTTGGAATGCCAATCTCCAAATCTGCATACAATAACCTCATGTGGACTATTGTCGCTGCTTTGACTGCCGCATTTCTGTTTTTTTTATTCAAATACAGCCAAAGCCACAAGCTGATTTCAAAAGCACAAAAAGACCTTTCAGACACATTGGAGGAATTTGACCAACATCGAAAAAATACACTGGAGAGGGAGCGCAAACTCAAAAGAGAACTGGTGGATGCTATGAACGGAAAAATCAACTGATCCACTTAACCCAAAAAAAATCCCGCAGAAAAAAATCTCTGCGGGATTTTTTGTTTCCAGATGGTTCTAAGTCAACAGAATTAATAACAATAGAATAATGATGATCGCCCCCACTGAAAGGTAAACACCACCTCCCATTTGCTTGGCTTCCACTTTCATATCCTTCAGTTCGTTTTTTACTTCTTTTCTTTCTTCCTTGCTCATTTCGGAGAAATCCATCGCTTTGATTTCTTCTACCCTCACTTCGATTTCGGAAAGTCTTTCTTTTTGCTCCGGTGACAATTCTTCCTTCACTTTTTTGTTGGAAGCGGCTGAGGCTTCCACCTCAAATGCAAAAACCATTACAAAAAAAGACAGTACATACATTAACTTTTTCATGTTGATTAGATTTTAATTGAGTCCTTAAGATAGTTTGAATATAGAATTATCCCTTCAAAATTCAATAATTAAGCCAAACAAGAATCAAGTAAAATGAATTTTAAGTGGCCATTCACCCGTTTTTTGGTTCCTAAGGTTTGATTATTATTTGTAATTTAGCCAATCTTTGAAACTCGGTTTTTCAGAATAACCTTATATATACCTCAACCCAATTGCCTCATGTCCCCAAAAGGAGATAAAAAACTTTTCTTGCTTGATGCCATGGCCTTGATATACAGGGCCCATTTTGCCTTCAGCAAAAACCCAAGAATCAATTCCAAAGGCCTAAATACCGGCATTATGCTCGGTTTTACCAATACCTTATTAGAAGTTTTGGAGAAGGAAAAACCTACCCACATCGCTGTGGCTTTTGATACCAAAGCACCAACCTTCAGGCATATTCAGTTTGAGGCTTACAAGGCCAACAGGCTTGAGCAGCCGGAGGATATTGAAGTGGGTATTCCATGGGTCAAGAAAATCGTGGAAGGTTTCAATATCCCTATCCTTGAAATGGATGGATTTGAAGCAGATGACATCATCGGTACCATTGCCAAAAAAGCAGAGCGGACAAGTTTTGTGGTATATATGATGACGCCGGACAAAGATTATGGACAGATTGTAGATGATCATATTTTCCTGTACAAACCGGCATTTATGGGCAACGGAGTTGATGTCATGGGTCCAAAGGAAGTCTGTGCCAAGTGGGACATCGAGCATGTGGATCAGGTCAGGGATATTTTGGGACTGATGGGAGATGCTGTGGACAATATTCCCGGAATCCCCGGAATAGGTGAAAAAACTGCAGTAAAATTTTTAAAGGAATTTGGTTCCGTAGAGGGATTGCTTCAGAATACGGATAAACTCAAAGGGAAGCAAAAAGAAAATGTGGAGAACTTTGCCCAACAGGGATTGCTTTCCAAAGAACTCGCCACGATCAAAATTGATGTTCCGGTTGACTTTGATGAAGTGGCGCTTCATTATGGTGGACCAAATGAAGAAAAACTCAAAGCCATTTTTGCTGAATTGGAATTCAGGACTTTGACACAAAGGGTGTTTGGAGAAAAAATGAAAAAGGCTCCGGCAAAAGTCAGTGAGCAGTTGGGATTATTCGGACCTGTGGATTCAGGAAAAACTGTTTCCCCAGCCATAGAAGAAGAAGAATTGACAGAAGAAGAAGTTCCTACTCCGGAAGTCCCTCAAGTCTATGACAGTATCCTCACTACGGCAAATGATTACCATAAAGTGGAGGGAGAAACAGCCATTAAGGAATTACTCTCTTATCTGGAGCTTCAGGATGAATTCTGTTTTGACAGCGAAACTACCTCACTCAATCCCAATGAGGCCGAATTGGTCGGACTTTCCTTTGCCTATGTTCCCGGTGAGGCATTTTACATTCCTTTCCCCTCAGATCAGGAAAAAGCAAGGAAACAACTTGAGCTTTTCCGGGGGATATTTGAAAATGAAAACATCACCAAAATAGGTCAGAATATCAAATATGACATGCTTGTGTTGAAAAACTACGGCATGGAAGTCAAAGGCAAACTCTACGATACGATGCTTGCCCATTACCTGATCGAACCTGAAGGAAAGCATTCCATGGATTGGCTGGCGCAGCAATACCTGAGCTACAAGCCTGTATCCATCGAATCCCTTATTGGCAAAAAAGGGAAAAACCAGGGAAACATGAGGGATGTGGAAGTGGACGAAGTGGTCGCTTATGCAGCAGAAGATGCTGACATTACGCTAAAACTGAAGCAAAAATTTGACCCTATCATCAAAGAGAATGGCCTTGAAAAATTGCTCCATGAAGTTGAAAACCCCCTCATTGAAGTCTTGACAGATATGGAATTTGAGGGAGTAAAAATAGATACTGCAAGTTTGGCTGAACTCTCAGTTCTTTTGGATGAAGAAAGTAAAGTCATCGAAAAAAGGGTTTATGAATTGGCCGGGGTTCGGTTCAACCTCGCTTCCCCAAAGCAGTTGGGTGAGGTACTTTTTGAAAAACTCAAACTCGATCCCAAAGCCAAAAAAACCAAAACCGGTCAATATGCCACGGGAGAGGAGATTTTGAGCAAGCTTGCCAACGAACATGAAATTGCGGAGGCAATCCTAGAATACCGTCAAATGGTGAAGCTGAAATCCACTTATGTGGATGCACTTCCGACCATGATCAATCCAAAAACAGGAAGGGTTCATACCACCTACAACCAATTTGTCGCCGCCACAGGAAGGCTTTCTTCCATCAATCCGAACCTTCAAAATATCCCTATCCGGACTGCAAGAGGCCGTGAAATCAGGAAGGCATTTGTGCCGAGAGATGAAAACCATGTGATCCTATCGGCCGATTATTCTCAGATCGAACTGCGCATCATGGCTGCGTTTTCCCAAGATGCATCCATGATCGAAGCTTTCAAACAGGGCAGGGACATTCATGCTACTACTGCTGCCAAGATTTTTAAAGTCCCTTTGGAAGAAGTGACTACTGACATGAGAAGAAAGGCAAAGACAGCCAACTTCGGGATCATTTATGGAATATCGGTGTTTGGCCTCTCCCAAAGACTGGCTATCCCGAGATCAGAAGCCAAAGAAATCATAGATGCCTATTTCACAGAATTTCCTGCTGTAAAAGAGTATATGGACGGCGCGATCGAAAAGGCCAGGAAAAATGAATATGTAGAGACCATTCTTGGGCGTAGACGCTACCTCAGAGATATCAATTCCCGCAACATGACCATGCGTGGCTTTGCCGAGCGGAATGCCATCAATGCCCCGCTTCAGGGTTCGGCCGCCGACCTCATCAAAGTCGCGATGATCAATGTTTACCAATGGATGAAAAAGGAAAAACTCAAATCCAAGATGATCCTTCAGGTGCATGATGAATTGGTTTTTGATGCCCACAAGGACGAGGTGGAATTGCTGCAAAAAGAAATCCCCAAACTCATGTGTAATGCCGTCAAAATCGATGTTCCACTTGAGGTCGAGACAGGAATAGGAAAAGATTGGCTGCAAGCACATTAACAAGACATAAGATGTGAGACATGAGATTTGAGATAGTTTCTACGAAGGAATAGAAGCAATCTTATAAATTAGAAATCCCTAATCTTGAAGAAATCCACACAAAACTCAAAACCAAAAATTTCAATTTCTTTTACACCAAATCTTCAATTCACGAGAAATCTGTCTCTTGTCTCACATCTTGCGTCTCACATCTTAAATAATGGCTAAAACAAAAACCACCTTCTTCTGTCAAAACTGTGGCGCGCAAAGCCCCAAATGGATTGGGAAATGTCCCGCTTGTGGGGAATGGAATACCTATGTAGAGGAAGTCATCCAAAAGGAAGAAGCAGGCAAGGGAAATTGGAAAGCTATAGGAACAAGAGAAAAAAGGGCCTCCACACCCAAGCGCCTGTCTGAAATCAACTTTGAAGAGATGCCGAGGACGGTGACCCATGATGCTGAATTGGACAGGGTCTTGGGCGGAGGAATCGTGCCGGGTTCGTTGGTGTTGATTGGGGGTGAACCGGGTATTGGGAAGTCCACGTTGATGTTGCAGATTGCACTTTCATTGCCAAAAGTAAAAGTACTTTACGTCTCGGGAGAGGAAAGCGAGGCCCAGATCAAGATGCGTGCAGAGCGGATGGCTTTCAAATCGGATAATTGCTACGTGCTATCCGAGACAAATACCCAACAGATTTTTCAACAGATAGAAATCCTTCAGCCTGAACTTTTGATCATTGACTCCATACAGACATTGCATAGTCAATATGTGGAATCGGCTGCAGGTTCAGTTTCTCAAGTCCGCGAATGCACAGCTGAGTTGATGAAATTCGCCAAGGAAACAGGCGTGCCTGTCTTTCTGATCGGCCACATTACCAAAGACGGTTCCATCGCAGGCCCCAAGGTCCTCGAACATATGGTAGATACGGTTCTCCAATTTGAAGGAGACAGACACCTCTCCTACCGGATTCTCCGGACTTCGAAGAACAGGTTTGGTTCTACCAATGAGCTCGGCATCTATGAAATGCGTGCCGAAGGCTTGCGACAGGTAGCCAATCCCTCAGAGATTTTGCTGACGCAAAGGGAAGAGGTCCTCAACGGTGTCGCCATCGGTGCCATGCTCGAAGGGAACCGCCCCCTTTTGATAGAAATCCAATCTTTGGTCAGCCCTGCCACCTATGGTACGCCACAGCGGAGCAGTACAGGTTTTGATGCCAAGCGGTTGAATATGCTTTTGGCAGTCTTGGAAAAAAGAGGGGGAATGCGCTTGGGACAACAGGATGTTTTCCTGAATGTCGCCGGTGGCATGCGAGTTGAGGACCCTGCCTTGGACCTTGCGGTCTGTGCTTCTCTGGTTTCTTCTTATGAAGACAATCCTGTTCCGGAGGACATCTGTTTTGCAGGGGAAGTGGGATTGGGAGGAGAAATCCGTGCTGTCAACAGGGTTGAAAACCGTATTGCAGAAGCGGAGAAATTGGGTTTCAAGCGGATTATGGTTTCCAAATATGCCATCAAGGGTTTGGATGTAGACAAGTACAAGATTCGGGTTATTGCTGTCAGCAAACTGGAAGAAATGTATCAGAGGCTGGTGGGGAATTCGAATTAAAAATGATGAATTTAGAATGCTAAATGGACGCTGTGACCACTGTGCCATGCCCTCGGTGGTAGATAATTGCGGCTATCCCTTCAGCCCTGAAAGGGCGAGATTTGACTAAGAGATTATTCCGCCCCTTCAGGGCTCATGAGGATCTAATCTGAATTTAAGGATGGGCTGCACCCATCCCTTTGGTATCTCGCCCTTTCAGGGCTTGAACCGAGAAAAAACAAAAACGCTGTGATCTCTGTGCCCGTGTCCTAGTTGATAGAAAAATAGATTTAACCACAGATGAGCACAGATTTTCACAGATGGTTATTAGAAACATTGGAAAATCTTTAACGCATTGATCGCAATGGTTTCGCTAAGAACCCAAGGTGAATTTCTTAGAGGCTTTGCTCTTTTAACTCCGCATGATATAGTTTATAGTTTTTTCTCCGTGTCTTACGCGTCCTCTGAGCTGAATTTAATGTTTGCGTCTTCGCGCCTTCGCGGGACACGTTCTCTTTTTTTCTGCGTCAATCTGCGCTATCTGCGGGAAAAAATCTTTACCACAGATGAACACAGATTTTCACAGATGGTTAGAGGTAACATTGGAAAATCTTTAACGCATTGATCGCAATGGTTTCGCTAAGAACACAAGGTGAATTTCTTAGAGGCTTTGCTCTTTTAACTCCGCATGATATAAATTATAGTTTTTTCTCCGTGTCTTACGCGTCCTCTGAGCTGAATTTTTTGTTTGCGTCTTCGCGCCTTCGCAGGACACATTCTCTTTTTTTCTGCGTAAATCTGCGCTATCTGCGGGAAAAAATCTTTACCACAGATGAACACAGATTTTCACAGATGCTTAGAGGTAACATTGGACAATTTTTACTGCAATGATCGATAAGGTTTGATATGAACACAAGGTGGTTTTATTAAGGCTTTTTCTTAGCGTTTTTGCGCCTTCGCGGTACATGTTTAACCACAATGTGCGCAATGGTTTAGTTAAGAACGCAAGATTAATTTCTTAGAGACTTTGCTCTTTTTGTCTCTGCGTGAAATATTTTCATTTTTCTGTGAGCCATTCGTGAGCTGTGGTAAATTCCATTGAGATACCTTTGGGTCCTTTGAGGTAAAATGAAATCGAATACCTTAAATTTCAATTATACCTCTGATTATCAATAATATAATATTTTTTTGTAAATTAGATCTGTTTTTAATTCTATTCACTTTTCAATCCCATAGCCATGTCAGATCAACCAGAATTGCTCCAATCAAAACCTGAATTTACAGGAAGGCGTCTTGTGATGCTTGCTCCTGATGCAAAATTCAGTGACATCGCCTCACAGGCCGAGGATGCCTCTCTCCGTCTTGCAAATTCTACAGAATACAAATCCCACGAGGAAGATTATATCAATGCATTTGATCAGGCAGATGGGATTGTTTTTGAAAGATTCGGTGTCGCAGTCATCAATGAAAACCATGAAGCAAAGATCAATACCCTGACGACAGCCTCCAGAACAAAAAGTGTATTCCTTTATGATGAACCTGAGCGCTTTGTTTATGCCTTGGCGGAGGTTGGGGCCTCGGGTGGAGGCGGTTTTTGGCAATGGCTTTTAAGGTTATTGGGGTTCGGCCCCAAACCCCCGGTCACTACTCCACCCAGCGACCCTAAGCCTGTAGATCCCAAACTTCCTGACTCTTATTCGGATAATGCTTCAGCGTATTGGGGGGTACAGGCGGTAAGGGCTTTGAGCAGTCCCTATACAGGGAAAAACATCCCTGTAGCCATACTTGACACTGGATTCCTGATTGCACATCCTGATTTTCAGACAAGAACAATACAGACAAAATCCTTTATTTCGGCAGAGGATGTCAATGACCTCAATGGTCATGGGACCCACTGTACCGGAATAGCTGCAGGAGGATTGCGGGGTTCCAACAACAGCAGGTATGGGGTATCTTCAGAAGCAAAGATTTTTATAGGAAAAGTCCTGTCCAATGCGGGTTCCGGTTCGGACTCGGGCATCTTGGCAGGTATGGATTGGGCCATGGCTAATGGATGTAAGGTAATTTCGATGTCTTTGGGGGCGGCCACAAGACCCGGCCAAAGTTATTCCCGGATTTATGAGGATATTGCCAAAAAAGCGCTCGGATCAGGCACATTGATTATCGCAGCAGCAGGAAATGAAAGCCGAAGGTCTTCCAATATTATCCAACCTGTCGGCCATCCTGCCAACTGCCCCTCTATCATGGCAGTAGCAGCAATAGACAGGTTCCTCAAAGTTGCTGATTTTTCCTGCGGCGCCATCAACGGTGACGGAGGGGAAATCAATATTGCCGGGCCAGGGGTATCGGTGATGAGCGCATATAAAGCACCTCAAAACTACATTTCGATCAGCGGTACCAGCATGGCAACCCCATTTGTGGCAGGGGTGGCAGCCCAGTTGTGGGAGAAAAACCCAAACGCAACTCCCAAGCAGATTTGGGACTTGCTTGTGTCCTCGGCAAGACCCATCGGATTGCCGCAAACTGATGTAGGGGCAGGACTTGTCCAAAGCCCACAGTAATTTTAACCAGATAGATATAGTAAAAAATGGCAAAGCATCCCACAAAATTCATTGCCTCGATAGAGGAAAATGAAATCGGTAATATTCAGAATATCGCCCAAGCCCTTGAAGGAAAAGGCTGTAAAATCACCAATATCCTCTCTTTTACCGGGGTAATTTGTGGGGAAATATTTGGGGATGAATCCAGCCTTCAGGAATTGAAAGTCAAAGGAATCAAACACATAGAAGAGGATGGAGAGGTGAAGGCTTTTGGGGGTTGAGGGATGAAAGGGGTTTTAAGGTTGAAAGGTTCGAAGGTTCTAAGATTAGAAAGTTTAAAGGTTTTTTTGGTCCACACGGCGGTAAAAAGTAAGAGGTGAAAGGTAGTTTAGCCTTCACCTTTTCATATCGACCAGAGGGAGATATCTTTTGAAGTACGAAGTTGGAGGTTGGAAGTACGACTGAAAGCAAAGGTATTTTTTACTCCAAAAGTCATCCATCAAATACCCTATTCTAAAACCGACATTTTTATATATCTTGAATGCCTTCAATACCCACCTATCTTCTGATGAAAAAACTCATTCTTGCCATCCTCCTTCTTGGCGCCTTCCAACTCTCGGCACAGGATTTCAAAGAAATCAACAACACCCTAAAATACAGGAACATAGGCCCCTTTCGTGGGGGTAGGTCGGTGACTTCTTCCGGTGTGGTCAGCGATCCTCTGACCTATTATATGGGAACCACTGGCGGAGGTGTCTGGAAAACTGAAGATGCCGGACAGCATTGGAATAACATTTCTGATGGATTTTTTACGACAGGGTCGGTTGGTGCGGTGTCCGTCTCCGAATCCAACCCCAACATCGTCTATGTCGGCATGGGTGAGCATGCACCCCGTGGCGTGATGACCTCCTATGGCGATGGGATCTACAAATCGACCGATGCCGGCAAAACATGGAAGAAAATGGGATTGGAAAAAACCCAACACATTTCAAGGATCGTCATCCACCCTACCAATCCAGACATTGTCTATGTCGCTGCACAAGGGGCGCTCCATGCACCCAATGAAGATCGAGGTGTCTACAAATCCAGCAACGGCGGTGAGACTTGGGAGAAGGTACTTTTTGTAGACAATAAATCCGGTGCCGTGGAACTGTCCATGGACATGAAATATCCGGAAGTACTCTATGCCGCTATGTGGGAGCATCAGCGTCTTCCATGGAAAGTCATCAGCGGAGGGCCGGGCAGCGGTCTTTACAAGTCTACAGACTCAGGCAAAACCTGGAAAATGCTTTCCAACGGACTTCCCAAAGAAAAAGGGAAAATGGCCATTGCTGTTTCTAGAGCCAATTCAGATAAGGTGTATGCTTTGATAGAAAGTGATTCAGACAAAGATCAGGGTGGACTTTTTGTTTCTGAAAATGGTGGCATTGACTGGTCTATGGTCAGCGGTGACAACAGACTGGTTCAAAGAGCCTGGTATTATATAGAAGTTTTTGCGGATCCGCAAGATGAGCATACTGTGTATGTACTCAGTGCCCCGGCACTCCGCTCCATCGATGGTGGCAAAAGCTGGGAAGTACTTCCAAGTGCACATGGTGATTACCATGACCTGTGGATCAATCCCAAAAACTCAAAAAACATGGTTATGTCAGACGATGGTGGTGCGGCCATTTCATTCAATGGTGCCAAAACCTGGTCCACACAAGCCAATATGCCGACTGCGCAGATGTATCGGATCAATACCGACAACCAAATCCCCTATCGTATCTATGGCGGACAGCAGGACAATACGTCTTTGGTCATCAACAGCATGGCCTTGGGAAGGGGTGGTATTTCTCAAGAGCATTGGAATTACTCCGCAGGTGGAGAAAGTGCCTTCCTGGCTTTCAATCCTGATGATCCGAGATACGTCCTGGGAGGCAGCTACCTCGGTACCATCGAAGTGCTTGACCACAAATCCTTGGGAAGTACCAATATCATGATCGCGCCGATCCAATACCTTGGCAGAAATGCCAGCAACATGAAGTACAGGTTCAACTGGAATGCCCCGATCATCTGGTCACAACATGAACCCGACACCTATTACCATGGATCGCAGTATGTCCTGAGGACAAAAGACATGGGCCAAAATTGGGAAGTAGTCTCTCCCGATCTGACCAAAAATGAAAAGGAAAAGCAGGGAAAAGGTGGAGGTCCTTACACGAATGAGGCAGTAGGTGCAGAAAATTATGGTACCATCAGTTACATCATAGAATCTCCCCACGAAAAAGGACATATCTGGGTAGGAAGTGACGACGGGCTTGTTCACCTGACCCGTGACAATGGAAAGACATGGACCAACGTGACCCCAAAAGGCTTGACAGAATGTCTCATCAACGCCATTGAAGTTTCCCCACATGATCCGGCTACAGCCTACATTGCTACTACCCGCTACAAGTTCAATGACTATATTCCTGCTATGTACAAAACCACCGACTACGGAAAAACCTGGACGAATATCAGTAAGGGAATCCCCTACGGTGCGTTTACCAGAGTAGTGCGGGAAGACAACGTGGTAAAAGGATTGCTCTATTCAGGTACAGAAACGGGCATCTACCTCTCCCAAAATGGAGGAACGAGCTGGGAACCTTTCCAGTTGAACATGCCGGTCACTCCCATCACTGACCTGAAAGTAGCCCACAATGACCTGATCGTCGCCACTTCGGGAAGGTCCTATTGGATCTTGGATGACCTCAACGTTGTCCGCGGGATTCAACCCTCTGTGGATAAACCACTTCTCTACCAACCTGATGATGCGATGCTCGGGAGCTGGTCTTCGCCGTTGAATGGAAACAGTGAGGACTTCAAAGGAACCCATCCTTTTGAAGGCGTCAATCCTGCCAATGGGGTGGTGATTTATTACCATTTGCCGGAATCTGTGAATGACTCGACAGCACTGACCTTGGAGATCAGGGATGAAAAAGGAGAATTAGTAAGGACTTTTTCTAGCAAGAAAGACCCCAAATTCATCAGATATGACGGAGGCCCTTCTCCAGAACCTGTTTTGACTGTCAAAAAAGGAGTAAACAGATTTGTATGGAACATGCGGCATCCAACCATGCCGGGTGTGCCTTCTGCCTACTTGGAAGCAAGTTTCTCAGGCCACAAAGCCATTCCGGGAAGCTATTCTCTTTACCTTAAATCAGATTTGGGAGAAAGTACCAACACGGCCAAGATCGTGGACAATCCGGATTTTGGACTGAGTACTGCTGACTATCAGGAATACCACGCCTTTATGTCCAAGATGGAAGCCGAGCTCACCTCCATGCATAACATGATCAATGAAGCCATGGCTTACCAACAGCAACTGAAGCCCCTTTTGGCTAAAATCAAAGGCGATGAAGCCAAAAAAGAACTGCATACTGCCGGAGCAAACCTACTGAAGGAAATGCAGGCTTGGGATGAAGACATGATACAGCGCAAGTCCAAGGCCTATGACGATGTCGAAAACTTCCCCAATAAATTCACTGCCAACTACCTTTACCTGATTAATCAGACCGAAAGCTCGATCCCAAGGGTAAATCAAGGTTCCAGAGACCGCCTCGATGAACTGACCAAAGAATGGGAAGTCCTGAAGACCAGAGGAGAAAAGCTGTTGAAGACCGCGATACCTGCTTATAACAAATCCTTGCAGGAAGCGGGGATTGGCGTGCTTTATGGGAATTGAAGGAAGTTGGGAAGTTTGGAAGTAAGGAGGGTGAAAGGTAAGTGGTGAGAGGTGGGGAAGGTACTATGTACGAAGTACGAAGAACCAAGTACAAAGTATTCTGAATGGGTAAGAGGTGACAGAGATCTCATTCATAAGAGACCCTTCGCATCACTCAGGGTGACGACCCCTTAAGGAAGGGGTGAGAAGTTGGGAAACCTCTTTTTCTTTACTTTTTTGATCTGATCAAAACCTAAAAATTACCGATTTGGGACTTTTGGAATATTTTGAGGAATTTAATTCCGGAAGGTGATATATTTGAATGCAACTCAAAAGGGTTTTATGATTCTTTGACCCTGCCTCCCCAAAAAACCATACCTCATTAAAAATCAGAATTCCCTTTATGGAGCAAATCGTTTATTCTATCAATGACATTGTCTGGAGTAATGCCCTCATCCTTCTTTGTCTCAGTGCCGGCATTTATTTCTCGGTTGTTACCCGTTTTATGCAGGTGCGGTATTTCAAGGAAATGGTTCGCCTGCTTTTTGTAGGTAAATCCTCCTCCAAAGGGGTTTCTTCTTTTCAGGCTTTTGCGATAGCGATGTCAGGAAGAATCGGAACCGGAAACATCGCCGGCGTGGCAACAGCCATTGCCATGGGTGGACCCGGAGCGGTTTTTTGGATGTGGGTGATTGCCTTTTTGGGGGCAGCTTCAGCCTATATCGAAGCGACTTTGGGGGTTTTGTACCGTGAGGTTAAAGATGGGCAATACAGAGGTGGTCCTGCATTTTACATAGAAAAAGGTCTCGGAATCAAGTGGTACGCAATCCTTTTTGCCTTTGTCACCATCTTGAGTATGTCACTGCTGCTGCCCGGTGTACAGAGCAACAGCATTGCCCTGAGTGTCCAATCCGCATTTTCCATTCCTGTTGAAATCACCGGAGGCATTATCTGCCTGCTGCTTGGCCTGATCATTTTTGGCGGGGTAAAAAGGATCGGCAAAGTAGCTGAGATCGTCGTCCCTTTTATGGCATTGGGCTATATTCTGATGGCGCAGACGATCATCTTTCTTAATTTCTCCGAAATACCCAATGTCTTCCGCCTCATCGTCGGATCGGCATTCAACCTCGAAGCTACCTACTCCGGTGTGTTTGGGATGGCAATCGCCTGGGGAGTAAAAAGGGGGATATATTCCAATGAAGCCGGTCAGGGCACCGCGCCTCATGCTGCCGCTGCCGCCGAAGTCAGCCATCCTGCCAAGCAGGGATTGGTGCAGGCATTTTCGGTGTATATCGACACCTTGTTTGTCTGTACAGCTACGGCATTTATGATTTTGTTTACGGGACAGTTTAACGTCATCAATCCCGAAGGGGGATTTATTGTAGAAAATATGCCTGGGGTTTCCATCGGAGCAGAATACACCCAAAATGCCATCAGTCACCACTTCCCTTCCATAGGAGCAGGTTTTGTGGCTGTGGCTTTGATGTTCTTTGCTTTTACGACTATCATGGCGTATTACTATATCGCCGAGACCAACCTGAGTTATTTACAAAAAGAAGGAAAGCAAAAATGGCCGACTTATGTCTTGAGGGTTTTGATTCTGGTGGCGACCTTTTATGGTTCGGTGCGCACAGCCGAATTGGCCTGGACATTTGGTGATATCGGCGTGGGTCTGATGGCTTGGCTCAACGTCATCGCCATCCTGCTGCTCCGCAAACCTGCTTTGGCAGCACTGAAGGATTTCAAAAAACAAAAAGACGCAGGTCTGGATCCGGTTTGGAAGGGGTTGGAAGATTGAAAAATTGGAAAATTGGAAGATTGGGAAATTTTTAAGGTTGGAAGGTTTCAAGGTTAGAAAGTTTGGTTGGTAGAAGATTGGATATACAAGGTGGGAAAAGTACGAAGTACCATGAACCAAGTACAAAGTATCCGAGGTGGAGAGAATTACCCGTCATCCTGAAGGAGGTACGACTGAAGGATCTCATATACTTTAAGTGGGACTCTTCGCTGCACCACCAATGACGTGAATCTCTTGATCGTCACCCTGAGTGAAGCAAAGGGTCTCTTTTTTCTGAGATCTTTCATCCTCGTACCTCGGATTCAAGATGACGCAAGACCAACCGTCATTCCTTTTCTGAACATTTTCTAAATGTTGGGGACTCAGAGTGACGGACCCGACAAACATGACCTTTGGACTCAACTTTAAAACCTTTCAACTTTTTAACTTTAAAACTCTTATTTTACAATCTCTCTTAACCTTACCAGAATTCAGTCTCAGGTCTCATATCTCCAATCTTAAAAAACATGAAACTACCCAAAGCAATTATTTTCGACATGGATGGGACCTTGGTGGATAATATTCCTTATCACCGGGATGCATGGCTGGAGTTTTTGCAGCAACATGGAATCCACCTCAATTCATCTCAATTCCATGCACAAAACCATGGGACGATCGATGAAATGATGCAGCGGTTTTTTCCCCAAATCGAAGATCCGCATCAGCTATATGAACTCGGGCAGGAGAAGGAACGAACCTATCGAGAAATGTACCGCCCCCATATCCAGGAAGTAAATGGTCTGACCGCATTTCTCCAAGCCATAAAAGCCAAAGGCCTCCAATCCCTTTTGGCCACCATGGGTGACCAACCCAATATTGATTTTACTTTGGACAGCCTCGAGATCCGTTCTTATTTTTCCTTTACCACCGGCGGGCATGAAGTCAGCAAGGGCAAACCCGACCCGGAGATTTTCCTGCTGAGTATGGAAAAGGCCAGGTTGAGGCCGGAAGAATGCCTTGTCATCGAAGATTCCCAAGGAGGGATCTTGGCGGCAAAGCGTGGTGGATTACAGGTTGTTGGGATCAGTACGTCAGAAAGCAAGGAAACTTTGCTGTCCTTGGGTTGTGATGGGGTGGTGGGGGATTTTGAGGAGTTGGGGAGGGTGATGTTTGGGTAGGGTTCGTAATAACAATATTAATTAAACTTAAAATTGATTCTTATTGTGTAAATGAAAAAGACCGTCTCTTTTATAGCTACTTTTTTTCTTGACAAAAAAAGTAGCCAATACAAAATGATAAGGGAATCATTCCTCCCCGCCTAGAACATACGAGGATCAGTTTTAATCCGAAAAATTCTACCTAGTCTTTCCAGGAAAAGTGGGTACTAGATAGCGATATCTAATCGTTAAAATATTCCTGCTTGAGCAGCTCGACCTTTACTGTTTTGCCTGAAAGCTGGGTTACTTTCCATTCCTGCCTGTATTTTCCGCCCCAAAAATTTACCTCCACTTCGACAATATCTCCTTTGAGGGTCCATTTTCCTGCAAAATCTGCAGTGACAATTGGAGGTGTTCCGCAGAAACCTGAATTGGCACGGTGGATAAGTTTGCCGTTTTTTTGGAAAACATAGCCGTAGGTATTCTCAGGAAGTTTGCTGCTGCGGTCCATAGTAAAACCGGTTTCTTCAAATTGGATATTGGTCCAGGTACCGAGGGGAAATTCACCGGATTCTAATTCAAGCGTTTCCTGTTCTATGCATGATAAAAGCAGGAAACAAATGGCGAGCATTGGAAAGGATTTTTTCATAGGGTCACGATTTTGAAACCATGACGGGAAGAAGGCAAGAAATGTTGAGGTGTAAATTTTTTTTATAACCATAAATGAGTTGAAAGGAAAGTAGAGGGTTATAGGATATCAGGCATAAAATATTCTAAACCCTTTAGTTTAATTAAACTCTTTTTTTACAGCTACTTTTTTTCCCCGATAAATACGGGGCAGGCTTTGGAAAAAAAAGTAGCCCAAAAAGTCAAGACGGCAAAATCCTATCAACCCACAAGGCCTAGGCCGGCCTCCCGAAGCTACAGGATCATTCCTCCGCGCTGTTATCAATTAAGATTAATTAAAAAAATAGCATTAGAAAAAGGAGGATAGTTTGAAAGATACAAAGGCAATAAACAAAATTTGATTTTCAAATATTTTTTACTAGGTTTATAGTAATCAGAGTTTCTTGATCACCCCTACAAGCACTCTGGGTCAGTTTCACATGGTATCAAAGGTAAGGCTAAGGTAAGGCAAACACGGAGTATCCCCTACTCTGACACGGAGTATCGGTAACTCAGACACGGAGTATGGGTAAGGGAACTATAACGGAAGTATAGGGGAACTATAACGGAAAGTATACGGAACTATGGCTAGACAGACAGGAATATTTCGCTTTAAAGGCAAAATGGGTGGCCTCGATTTTTACCAAAGCGAGGGGGTGGATATGGTTCGGACAAAGACAGGTCCGACGACCGAACAATTCAAAAATGACGATGCCTTTGAAAATTCGAGGAAAAATGCTTCGGAATTTGGGACGGCAAGTAGCGTGGCTGGGAAACTTAGAAGGGCGATTTTATCTAAGCCGTGTCCCAACGTGGACCCGAATTTCAATGGTAGGTTTACCAAACTTTTTGTGTCCATCTTGGGGACAGACCCCATCAATCCCAAAGGCATGCGGAAAGTCACTGCAGGAGATGTTAGCCAATTGGTGGGTGTCAATTTTACGGCAGATAGCAACTTGCGTTCTGTATTGGGAGGGTTTCCAGTTATGGCAGAAATAAAGAAAGGCAAATCCTATAGCTTCGACTTTGGAGAGGTCACGGCTTCAGCAACTACCGGAAAACAGCAAGGTCAACGTCAGGTCATTTTCGGCTTGGTGTCCCTGTCAGAAGATGCGGAAACTGTTGTGGTTTGGCAGGAAAGTGAGATTTTGGATGGGAGACAAAGCCTTTCGGTCTTGGGAGAAAAGGTACTGTCCTTTGAAACTCCCCAAAGCCACAGACTGATTTTGGGAATCGTAGGTATCAAGTTTATCGATGTGGTCAATGGCCAAACTTATACCCTGAAGGAAGGTGGTGCGATTGGGGTGGTGGGGTGTTTCAAGTAAGATTGATCAATTTTGGGATAAAGAATAAAATTTCCCTTTTTTGAATTGTTAACTTTTTTTTAGGAATCCTAAGCGGATGGTTTTTCTAGGCGGGATGTGGTGTTTTATGAGAAAATTTTCAAATTGAAGGGATTCCACATTCCTTAAAAAAATTAAATGTACTATCATACAATTCCTTTGGCCTTGTATGATCTAAATCATCACCAAAAGGAACGAAAATAATAAAACCTTGTCTTGCCCTTGTCATTAATACTCTGTAAGCATTTCTTAAATATGATTTGTCTATTTCACTAATAATTCCTTTCCATTTTGTCCCTTCAAATGATTGATAATTCCATTCATCGTTTTTGAAATAAAAGTTAATATCCCAAGCCAAGCATACATAGTCAATCTCTAATCCTTGAATATCAAATTCGGTAGCAACTAATTCTAAGTAGTGAGAGGATCGAACATCAGAAGAATCATTTAAAAACCAATCCTCTGCTGTAATCTCATTTTTTACATCAATACCCAATGGCCTTAATCTCCTTCCCCCTGAACTCCCAACTAATCCTATTCTTTCTGATCCTTTTGCGTTTTTTCGAAGCCAGTGTTTCGCCACATTAAAATCTCGTGTAATGAGGATGGGGAACAAATTATTGATTTCTGATAATATTAGTTTGGCTTGACTAGCATTTCCGGCAATCACCGCGTGAACAAAACTGGAAATTTTTTCTGAACGAAAGGAACGAACGGAAACTGAAAGATGTAAATGTTCTTCTTCTGTTCCATTTTCACTTAACCATTCTTTTAAGATATCGTCATTTAAATAGTCACTATCCCCTGTGATAAGACTTGAATAATATATATGCCAATCTGGATAATGATTTTTTAAAGCGAAAACCCATTCTGAAAGCCCAGCTTCACCTGTATTTATTTCCTGGCCACCTCCAACAAGACATATTATTGTGCAGTAGTTTTCGTGTCTATTCATGACATCAATTAGAAATTCAGGTTCAGACATTTCGAAATCTTTACCTCTTGATTTCATAAATGAAGTTGCCTTTTCTTTTGTCCAGGCTCTTTGCGCCTCGTCAAAAACAACAACTTTTTCATCAGGTGCCTGATTTGATATTAAATTGTCATCACGGAAATGATGAATGTTCTGAATAAAAGCATTAGCTTTTATTGCAGACTTTTTCTTTGTTAATTTCTCTCCTTTTTCTTTTGCCTGAAGAACTTCGTCTCTAATTAGTGCCTCTCTTAAAACATATACCAAAGGACCATTTCCTGAGAGGAAAACCGCATTTTCATCTTTATCGGCTTTTCTTCTTTCATTTGCTATATTTAGTCCTGCAAGAGTTTTTCCTGCTCCAGGAACCCCAGTTAAGAAACAAATTGATTTTGTATGATTGTATTTTGAATTTTCAATTATACGATTGATAGTTTCAGTTGATTTTGTAAGATTTTTTGCGCCTGCATCATGTCTTGATATTTCTTCAACAGAATGTCCTCTGTAAAGTGCCTGAGAAGCTTCAATTATTGTTGGTGTTGGTTTATAAATAGAGTTTTCCCATAAGATGTGGTTTATTTTATATCCATCGCTAAAGAAAAGCACTTCTGAAACTAATTTTGTAAAATTTACTTGATTGCACTTTAATGGTTCAAATAAATTGTCCTTTACTGAAATCGTGTTTTCTAAACTAGGTGCTTTTGTTGAAATTAGGATAGGGGCTATTTTTTCATGGTGACTACCCTCATGGAAATTTTGTAAATCTAAACAGTAGTCCACTACTTGTTCAACTGCATACTTTTGATATTCTAAGTCACCTACTTTAAATTCGATAACAAAAATAAAGTCATCGATTAACAAAATATTATCCACTCTTTTTCCCATTCTGGGTATTGCGAACTCAAAATAAATGCGTCCCCTTGTAAAGGGTTTGAGTGCGCTTTTAAGTATGTCGATTTGTTTTATCCAAGCATTTCGCTGTAAGTTCTCAGCAGGAAAATCATGATTTCTAATTAACTGTCCAAGTATCTTATCTCTATTATCAATTAAGAAGTCGGATACAGAATTTGAGTAATAACTTCTATCCATTTATTACTTAAAATTTTAAAATTCAAAAAAATTTATCAATGGAGAATTAAGGGCTTTAGCGATTTTAAAAACTGTTTCAATCGAAACATTTCTTTTCCCATTTTCAATATCAGAAATGTATGTGCGGTCCAACTCAGCTAGTTCAGCAAGCTTTTCCTGAGATACATTCTGACTTTTTCTGATGGCTTTGACTTTTTCGCCATAAGCTAATTTGATGTCCATCTTGCAATCTGAAAAAATGTAGCCTATTGTACCACGGACTATAGTCTACAAAAAAAGAATTAGTGCTACTTTTGTAAAACAACTTTTCACTTTATGAACAAAATCTTCTCGCTCTCTACCGAATACATTTCACCTTCCCGAACCATAGAAATCTTAAACTTGGTTAGGTTTGAGGAGAATAAACAGGTCTATATTTACAATTATGAAGGGAAGCATTTTTGGTTTTTTGAAAGTTTAATTGAATTGATCCAATTTTTTGAATCAGGGATTGAACCAGTTGTATCTTTCGAATCGGAGAAAGATTTAGATGATTTTTTGGAAAAGCTACCGATAGGTAATGCAAAAACAACTCTCAATCTTAAGTTGAATTATTTATATAGAGATGGAGCTAATTACAAACAATTTGGGGCTGTCATTTTCCCTAATCCAAGTTTTCTTTCGCCAACTAAGGCTTCAGAAATATTAAGAGAAAAATTGATCTCAAATGAGTTTTTTGTTCCACAAGACTGGGGTTTGCCAAGGCTTCACCATCATCCCTATGATCCTGAAATTGATCACGAATGGCACGAATTTGATGGATTTGAATTGACAGATGAAGAAGTTACTGATAAAAGAGATGTAACTGAATTTTTGGAAAGGATTGAAAAGGGATATGAAATCTAAGGACGATCCAGCCTCCGGTGCGGTAGAAATGGTTGATTTCGGCATCCCGCTGCATGTTTCTTTCGATTTTGGGAATAAAAATTCAGGGTTGCTAAAGGTTTGAACTGAAGGAATCTTGAATAAATGAGCTTAAAAATTCTTTACCTGGTTGTAAGGCAGAGGGCCTAAGTCGAGGCATTCGACTAATACCTCATCTTCTTCAGGTTCAGGACCGGGGCAGTCATATAAAAGGACCATGACTTTGTTGTTTTCTTCAAATGAAACCTTCGCCGTTTGCTTTGGATATTTAACATTTTCCCCCTGTCGCAGGGCTTCTATAGTGGCAGGAGGATTTACAAAATCCTCAGTGAAGAAAAATATTTTATCTGAAAAAGTGAGCTTTCCAGCCTCTAGGCTAAACTTGCCCTTATAGGCGTCTATAAGCCCTGGGTTAAAACCTTCTGAACTTTGGACCCTTCTATTTTCAATAATATAGGTGCCATCGGCTATAAAGGAAATCGTCGATTCAATAGTTTCATCCTCATTTGAGAATTCATGCATCCAAACCCCCAGAAGCCTTTCCATTTCGACGTTTTCTGAAGATTCCATACAAGAAAAAAGCAGTATGGGAAGGAACAACAGGTAGATTTTTTTCATGGCTTTTTTTTGACAAGGATGGCTAGGTTAGGCGTTTTTATTTTCAATTGTAAGTTCTTAAAATGTATTAACGAAAAAATCAAGTAGATATTTTGTTTAATTGGTAAAAAGTAAGTTAGGTTGATTTAGCGATCCTTGGGGTCTGTTTAGGCCAATGAATTGCTATGTAATCCTTTCATTTTATTGGACATAAAAATCAGATATGTCCATTTTATTAAAAAAATTGGACATATGATCAAAATATGTCCACCAAATCCGGAAGATACAAGATTAAAATCTTGGAAGGATAATGCATATCCCAAGCCTCACCTACTGAGTACATACACTACCTTTTTCACACAAGTTCCCAATTCATTTTTCACCTCAAAATCCCAGAACCTCAGGACGGTCCAACCGCCTGAGCGGTAGAAATGGTTGATCTCGGCATCCCGCTGCATGTTTCTTTCGATCTTAGGAATCCAAAGGTCACGGTTGGATTGGATGGCTTGCTCATGATATAAGGCCTATCCTGATGATGGCAGGGTTTGATTTTTTGGATATGGCCTTGAAGAAGGGGAATATAACAAAAATCAGAAAATGGTGAAGCATCACACAAAAACACCCACAGACCAATTTTAAAAATGTTCTGTGGGTGTTTTCAAAATTAAATTTGAAAGGTTAATTTATTATTCAAAGTTTGCGCCAATATTTCCTTGACCAACTATGGTGCCTAAATCCTCTGCACTTAAATGCACATTGACATAACCATCTACAGTCAAGATTTGCGAGTAGGTGTACGTAGCTTCATTGTCCATCATTCCTTTTCTCGTATCACTTACACTGATTCCTGTGGCACCGATGACGGGGTTAAAAGTATATAGGATACCTCCACCCACAGCCGCACTGTTTGCATGGATGTGGGCAGGATGCATGCCATCTGACGGTGTACCTGTTAAGGTAATTGTCGCTAAAGCAAAACCATTCATTCTTTCTTCAAAGGTTATTTCCCCGGATATTGATGGCACAGCAACACTATTCAAAGGATAAGTAATGGACGTACCTGTCAATTCATTAGACCCAATGTCACCCTGAGCGACTATCGTTCCTAAATTATCCGCGCTCAAATGCACATTTACGTATCCATCAACTTCCAATATTTCCTCGTATGTAAAACCATCTTCTCCATCCATTATTCCTTCCCTTGTGTCTGTTTTGCTCATTCCTGTGGTTCCATTCACAGGATTGAAAGTAAATTCTATTCCACCTCCTATAGCTGCTGAATTGGCATGTATGTGGGCAGGGTGTGATCCACCGTCTGGAGTTCCAGTCAATGAAATTGTCGCTAAAGCAAAACCATTGATTCTTTCTTCAAAAGTTATTTCGCCTGATATAGATGGGTCCGCAACACTATTCAGCGTGTATGTTTTGGATGTACCTGTCAATTCATTTGACCCAATGTCACCCTGAGCGACAACAGTTGCGAGGTCAGTGGCACTTAAATGCACATTGATATAACCATCATAGGCCAAAACATCACTGAAACTTATAGGAGTTCCATCATCCTCTTTGGAAAAAGTTGTTTCACTGATACCGGTTGTTCCATTTACCGGAGTTAAAGAGACCGCTATTCCACCGCCTTGAGCAGCAGAATTGAAGTGAATGTGTGCAGGAAGGGACCCTCCATTAGGCGTTCCAGTTAAAGAGATAGTCAATTTGGAATTTCCTGTTGAAGTTTCTTCCAGCAAGGCAGTTCCACTGATCCCCGAATTTCCTACGGCTTTTAAGACATAAGTTTTTGTTTGGCCCGTCAAAATTGTTTCGGGATCAATAGTTGGGTTTGGGTCGTCAGTACAAGCTGCAAAAGTCAGAACCATTGCGAGTAGGATGGCTCCTTGTCTGATTCGATTGATTAATAGATTCTTTTTCATGGGATTATAATTTTTTTAAATTTTCACTCAAGATCTACTGTCGATTTTGATGTGTTTTTTACTTTACTTATTAGTCTAACCCTAAGGATTAAACTATTGTTTGTTTTTCTAGTATTTCAATTACGATGTTAACCGGGACTTTGGATCAGTTGGTAGTAATGGTGGATCTCCGGGCTTTTCCTTTTCAGTTCAATTTTTGAAGGTCAGAAGTCCTGGTGGGATATGATGGTGGATTAGGGAATTGCCCGATCATACCCATTCCAGTATGCCCCATCTATAAAAATCAACCACTTGAAATTGATATATCAGGCTTTCCTTAAAATGGACGCAAAAACTTGATATGTTCATTTATTAAAAAAAAATGGGCATATGGTTAGACATGTCCACTTAAGATGTCCATCACCCTCTTCACACATCTCCCCAACTCCTTTTCCACCTCAAAATCCCAAAATCTGAGGACGGTCCAACCACCGGATCGGTAGAAATGGTTGATTTCGCTGTCCCTCTGTATGTTCCTTTCGATCTTGGGAATCCAAAAGTCACGGTTCGATTTGATGGTTTGCTTTCTGTTTTCCCAATCGTGGCCATGCCAAAAAGCTCCATCGATAAAAATCACGAACCTGTATTTGATCAATGAAATGTCGGGCTTACCGGGTAGGTTTCTTTTGTTGCTGCGGTACCTGAGTCCTGCATGCCAAAGGGCTTTTTTGAGGAGTTTTTCGGGTTTGGTGTCCTTGCCTTTGATTTGGGACATGTTGTAGGACCGCTGCTTGGTGGTATAGAAGCCGTTTTCCTCACAGAATACGGGGACTGTGATTTTGGGTAAGGGATAGGGTTTGGGGATGGCAGGTTTTGACTTTTTGGACATTTTAGTTTCTCACCGCAATTTCTTCGCCGCAATTGATTCTGACTTGGTCCAAGGCCATGCCGATAAACATGGGGTAGCTCCAGGATTTGTACCTGCCCCATACCTCTCCTTGATATTTGGGAAAGATTTCATCTTTGACTAAAGGGATCAAAGGTTGGGCTTTTTCTTCCAGTAATCTTAGGGCAATGGCTGCATGGAGGACGGTGGTTTCCTCTTCCGCCTGAAGGTATTTCCCCAATGTTTGATAGGCTTTGGGATCTTCTTTGAGTTGGATAAGCATTTTGGCACTCTGAATGGCATTGATTGGAGAAGGGTCATCCAATATGTTTTCCAGTTCCTGAACTAACAAGCTGGAATTCAACCCGGCATATTCCAAAGCAATCAAGCCCCAATATCGGACAAGGGGATCCTGATCCTGCATTCGAAGTAGGATTGATCCGCCATCTATCTGGCCCACTAAGTTCATTGCTTCAAGGGTTTTCTCTGGATCGAATTGAGTATCATCCCTTAAGATTTCATAGACAGAACTTCCCTTTGCCCGAAGCATGTATTCAGATTCATTGAGCATGCCGGAATCCCTGTGTTTGACCATCCATTGATCCAGCTCTTTCTGGAATAGACCGATACGTTCCTGATGTTCGGGCTTCATCGCCAGGTTATTCAATTCATAAGGATCTTCCTCCAGGTCATACAACTCCATTGTCATTTTGGTATGAAAGTATTGTTCCAAGTGATTAGGCAAGGCCTTCTCATTTCTAGCCCGGTAGATTTCCTCCATGGCCTGTTTGCCTTGGGTGAAGATGATGGCATTTTGAATGTAGGGAAGTTGGGGCAGGTAATGCCGGATATATAAGTATCGCCCATCCGAAACCGAACGCGACATCTCATTGCAATCGTCCGCACGGCTTCGGAAGCCAAAACTGTACTGGTTTTTCACTGCATTGGGCCCTAGGAAATTATTGCCTTCCATATAGGAAGAAGGGGCTATGCCTGCCAAGCCCAAGACAGTAGGAGCAAAATCCACAAAACCCACCAGGTCATCCACCTGTCGGGTTTTCAGATTGGATACCAGGTGTCGGTATTGTTCCGGAACATGGAGGACGAGGGGAATGTGTAATCCAGAATTGGTAAGCCAACGCTTGTGTCGGGGAAGGCCAAAGCCATGATCGGAAAATACAAAGATGATGGTATTGTCATACAGCCCGTCGTCTTTGAGCTGTTGGACAAGTTCCCCTACTCCTTGGTCAAATATGCTGATCAGGTCGTAGGCATGGGCCATGATTTCCTGCATTTTTGGTGTGTCGGGAAAATAAGGCGGAATGGGTGCTTTTGCAGGGTCATGTCTGAGCTTGAGGTCCTTTTTTACTGATTCGGGGTCGGCATTGTTGGTGGGGCCTTCGTGGGTAATCATGAAATTGACTACGGAGAAAAATGGTTGACCTTCTTTCCTGTTTCGCCAATGGGCCTCTTTGCTGCTATCATCCCAACGGCCATCGGCACTGAAGTTGTAATCTGTTTTGACATTGTTGGAGGTATAATAGCCATGCTCCCGGAGGATTTCAGGGAGGATTTTCAGGTCATTGGGTAGGGGCACATCGGAACGTAGGTGTTGGGTTCCCAAGGAAGTGGCAAACATGCCAGTAATCAGCGTAGAGCGGGCCGGGGCACAAATGGGAGAGTTAGCGCTTGCTCTTGTAAAGACAAATCCATCCGCTGCCAGACCGTCGATATTGGGTGTAGTAGCGTATTCATCACCATAGCATCCCCAAGCCGGATCAATGTCCTCGGTGGAAATCCACAGGATGTTGGGCGGGGGGAGATCTTTTTGGCTTTCAGAATTGCAGGAAAAGAAGACCAGCGTATACAAAAGAAGAATAGGAATAAAGATTTTCATGGGGGTATATCTTTTATGTCTTGCTACTTAATTAAAAATATGAGTATCCGCAATGTTGCACCTTGGGCTATAAGAGACTATCTCGAATGCGGATACTCGTCCACGAACGACAGACCACAGTCCACTGAGCCTATAATCGATCCTATAACCAATTTTTGTTTGGCTACGTGAAAGAAAGTGGATACACATAATTGAAAACCATTTTTTTTGCCTAATTGATTTTACCGTACACTGTTTTCAAAAACCAGTTTTCCGTGGTGATACAGTTGCATGATAGGTGACAGTCTAGCCACCGTTTCAGCGGAACAAGAGGCATTTACCAGGTTGAAACTTGCTTCATCACCGACTTTGGGCCAAACCTGATTGCCCTGATTGTCCAATGGTGTCAGGCCTTTGGTACCTATGCCCAGGCATCTTGACAATCCGTACTCGTGGTTGTAGCGATAGAGTTCGGCCATGTTTTTGGCTTTGTCCAGCATACTTCCGGTGCCAAAGGGTTGCCAGTGGTCGGTCACACAGTCTGTTCCTGACATGACCCGGATGCCATGGTCCAACATAGCAGGAATGGGCATCACATTGTAACCGATGGGAACTGTGGTAGTGATTCCGATATCCGCGTGGGCCAGGGCTTCACAGGTCGTCTTCAGCGTTTTCTCATCCAATTTTCCCATCACAAAGCAATGACTCAGGTAGGTTTTGCCTTTGAGGACAGGGTTTTCGTTTACTTTGGCGATCAGGTACTGAACCGTTTTGAGACCTGATTCTCCTGATTCGTGTAAGTGGATGTCCAAGCCTTTGTTGTAGTCCAAAGCAAGTTGGACGGTGAAATCCATGGTTTTTTCGATTTGACCATCCAGAGAAAATGGATCCACGCCACCAATATAGTCAATGTCCATCTGTGCAGCTTCTCGCATCAAGTCCTGAGAACCTGAATAGTAAATGCCATGTTGGGGAAAAGCAACAAGCTCGGCGCCGAATGAATCTTTTTTGTTTTCAAGGGCTAATTGAAGGTTTTTCAGGGAATCGAGTTGGGATGTGGGTTCAATGTTGACATGGCTACGGGCATAGTCTGTCCCTTTGGATTGGAGGAGTTGGATCAGCTTTTCGGCCCTTTCTGTAGAATGTGGCAAGAGTGTTGGAATCACCACTTTTTCATGTTCGATGAGTTCCTTGACCGTTCTGAACTTGCTTTCCCGGGCTTTCCAAGGTCCGCCGTAGTAGGTTTTGTCCAAGTGGATATGCATGTCCTTCATGGCAGGCAGCATCAGAAAACCTTTGGCATCGATGGCTGAAGGGTCAGAACTGTTGGGTAGAATTTCGGTGATTTTTCCATTTTCGACAACCATGGAAAAAAGTGCTGTTTTGGTCGCAATGACTTCAATCTCGTCGCGGACAAAGCCTGTTTCCATCCTGACGTTTTTGAAAACTTTCCTGGAACTTTCGCCTTTTTGTATTGTGCTGCCGGGGGTACTTCCAAATGAAAATGAGGGTGCAAGAATGCCGGCACCGGTGAGGGCCATGGTTTGGGAAAGGAAATTTCTTCTATTAAGTGCTTTATCGGACATGAGGGGATACTTTTTTTAAATTTAAGAAAAAGGATAAGTTTTTCACTTTTAGAATTTTCGGTTTTTAAGGATTTTGAATGGATCAAGGACAAAAAAAAGCCTGATCTTTTCAGGATCAGGCTCCAATTTTTGGTTTAATTATTCAGATAAGACAAGCAGGCTTCTTTGCAGCTTTTACATGCTTTGGCACAAGCCTGACAATGGGCATGATCATGTTTGGCACATTCTTCAGCACATATTCCACAGATTTTAGCACAATATTTAATCAAGTCATTTACATCGTTGAAATTACTGGCAAGAATTTTACTGGTAGTCAGGCATATTGACCCGCAGACCTGATCCGTCTGGATGCAGGCTGCCATATGACTGACATCCTCCTCATGCAGGCATGCATCTGCGCAATGAAAACAAGCATTGGCACATTCTTGAAGTTTGGTAATCAATTCATTGGTTTTCATGGTTACTTTCGTTTAAGGTTACAAATCCATTAACTGGGTTAAACAGTGCAAATACCATTCCATTGACTGCCTTGTAATCTCCAATCTCGAAAGCAGGGATTTTGTCTGAATTCCATGATAAGATTTGATTCTCTTCTATTTCAATCCATTAACTTCAATGATTTTCAGAGATATTCCTTATTTTCATGACATTGTTTTAAATTTTAAACCACAGCAATATGAAAGCCAAAGGAATTTTGATCATTTATTTTCTGACAGGGATGTTTCTGTTTTCCTGCAACAGCAATAACAACAGTTACACTGAGGAAAAAGCCATAGAAGGCGTCAGCAAGCTAAAGCTTAAAGGAATTTTCAGTGTCAATATATCTCAGGGGGGTAAGGAATCCATGGTGATTTCAGGCAATGAGGATCTTGTCAATAAACTTCAGGTGGTGCAGACGGGAGACCTTTTGGAATTGACTTTGGATGAAGAAGAGTCGGGTGCATTTTTTATGAAAGAGGAGCTTCAGATAGACCTCGATATTACTGACTTGAGTGAAATCAGGTTTGAAGGAGTGGGCAATATCAAGAATTCAGGAACTTTGGATGTGGGTGAGATGCTGATTGCAGGAAACGGAGTCGGAAATTTATCCTTGGATCTCGATGCACAAAGTCTTAATGCAAGGCTGAACTTCGTCGGCAACATGACGCTGAAAGGAAGGGCAAATGAAATGACGCTTGTCAACGAAGGCATCGGGAATATTGATGCCTCTGATTTTTCGGTGCAAAATGTGGATCTTACGAGTTCAGGGATAGGAGCTGTTTCCGTTCATTGCGAAGGTGAGTTGACCCTGAAAGTTGATGGCATCGGGGTGGTCAACTACACCGGCAATCCAACCATCATCAGCGAGAAGGTTTCAGGGATCGGGAAGGTGAATAGGAATTAAGAAGCGAGAAAGTAGGAAGTGGTCAGTTTTCAGTAGTCAGAAATTTAGTCGAAAATACAGAATCCCTTTAGCCTGAGAAATCCCTGATGGGATGGTGAGGGATTGGGAGGGTTTTTGACTGTTTTAAAGGGAACGTTTCTTTTTACTTTTCGAGCTCTTATAGTTAATTCCAATCGGAGTGCTATTCAGTTCGAAAATTTAAACACAAAAAAAGGGACAGCTAATGCTGTCCCTATATTCTTGCAAAATAGATTAATTTTTGTGTTTGAAGAGGTAGAAGACACCCAACTGGAATCCTCTGTTTCTTGATTCGGAGTTGCTAGAAGCCCTGATATTGCTCAGCCCGTGGTTGTATCTTGCATCCACTCCAAATCCGGTTGCAGGATTGATATAGCTTGCGCCGATTCCTAAGCCCACATCGATGCTTTCAAATTGGTCATTGACATTGATGGAGGTGTCTCCAGATTTTGTTTTGGCCGCCACCAAAAATCCAAGTTGCGGTCCTGCCTGAACCCTGAATCCGTTGTCAAACATGTATTGAAGTAATACAGGTACATTAATATAATCAAGATTGAGGTTGGTATTGAGGTTATCAATTTTTGCGCCTTGGCCGGAGTAGTATAATTCGGGTTGCAGTGCAAATTGGTCAGTCAAGTGAATATGACCAAGGAGACCCAAGTTGAGTCCTGCTTTGGGATTGTATTGGCTTCCATCAGTGATGTTGTACACATTCAGGCCACCTTTGACACCAATGTTGATATGTTGGGCTGATGCGCTGCTTGTCAGGATGAAAGCCATCATGAATCCAATGAGGTAAAATTTCATAAGTTTTTGTTTTGTTTTTTTGGGCGGGTAATTCCCACAATAAGGAATCTTATCCGTGGCGCAAAGGTGACTCAAAACAAAAGTCTATGGCTTACAGAAAAAAAATAAGAATTACATAATTGCTTGATTTGGGCAATATGCAGGTATTGAAATGATAGATGGGCTCCATTACTTCAAAGAAAAATTAATTTTCCAGTTTAAAAGTAACCGGCAAAATCATGGTTGATTTGACGGCAATACCATCCACTTTAGTGGGGTTCCAAGGTTTTTTGGCAAAAAGGGCAAATACCCTCATTGCTTCCTTGGCCAAATCGGGATGTACATATTCCACATTCATGACCTCATAGAAAGTGATTTCACCAATTTCATTTAATTCAAAGAAAATATCTGCTTTGCCTTCTATCCCAGCGTCGATTAGAGGCTCTGGATACTTGAGGTTTTGGATGAGGAAATTTCTCCATGCTCCCATCCCACCCACCGGGAGTGCATTTTCGTAGGTCGGGGCAGTTCTTGGAGTTCCTTTTTCATCAAAAGAAAGATTTTCAAGGACTTCGTTTTTTACTGTGGTTTTGGAGGATTTGAGATTGCCGTTTGCAAAAAAGGTGAATTCCACGATACTGTCTCTGACATAATCCCTGAAGGTTTTGCTAATGAGGTACCCGTCCTCCGCAAAACGGGCGGTATTCCTTCGAATGAGTTTTCCTGATGCATCTTTTTCATTGGTTTGTTCCAAAGCAAGGGAATTGTCCATTCTGAAATACTTGGAAGTTGGATCCGGTTCTCCTTCGCTTAGCTGCAGGTAATACACAGGCTTGTATACAGCAGTATCCTTTATGGCTATAAAATGTCTGTTGAAATACTGTAGGACTTGGGAGTGGGAGACAAATGGAAGAAACAATACTATCGATGCAATCAGAAAGGATTTTTTGTAAGCCATCGGGCAAATAGATTTATGAACAAAAGTTGGGCGAAAAATCAGTCAAATACAAATCTTGGAAAACACTATTTTCAATCCAAAAATAAAAAGCCGGTAGTTATCCACATGTCCTTTTTGATGGCCATTTTTACCAAAAGTAATATAAACCTTGATTAAAATTGGATTGGAGTTTTGCCTTTCAACTTAAACGTTTAAGATCGGCTGTTGATTTGGGGAAGGAATGGGGATGGGGTAAATTGGAGCATTGTATACTATTCCTTGTCTTTTTTATGGCTGAAAAATATAAAAACAAATACCGAACTGAATCTTTCCGGGCAAAGTGGTGGGATTATACCTGGAATGCAGCCTATTTTGTCACGATCTGCACTTTAAACAGGCGGCATTATTTTGGAAAGGTGAGCAATGGGAAAATGATTCTTTCCGGGGCCGGAGTGCTTGCCGATGTATTTTGGTATGAAATCAAAAATCACCACAAATATGTAGAATTGGATGCCTTTGTAGTGATGCCCAATCATATCCATGGAATATTGATCATCAATAAGCCGGATGAAAAAAGGGAAGAAGAAAAAAATGATTTTGGAAAGGAGGATCAGAGAAAGGAAGAAAATGGGAAAAATTATTCCAGATATCAGGAAGATGGGGATTTTAGAAATCAGGATAAAGATGGGGATTCCAGAAATCTAGATAAGGAAGAGAAATCCAATGTGGAGTCGTTGCATGCAACGACTCCACATTGGATTTCTCTTCCACAAGGGGATTCCTTAAAGGAAAGGAATCTCCCATAATTACAGAATTCTCCCAACATATGGCTGCTATTTCCCCAAAGAAAGATTCTCTCCCATCAATATTGAGATCTTATAAATCTGCTGTAACAAAACATGCCAACAGATTGGGATTTGAATTTGGATGGCAATCCAAATACCATGACCATATCATCAGGGATGAGGGAGCTTATCAAAGAATTGCCCAATACATTGAAAACAATCCTTCAAAATGAAAGAAGATGGATTTTTTTAATTTTATGAAGCATAGAAAAAAGCCTTAGCCTAATTATACTCATGACCATCCAAAAAACCATAAGCCTCAAACCCTTTCCTAGGGGATTTCACCTCATCACTTCTATTATAGAAATGCATTTTCCAGAAATACGACAGATCAAGATGGGTATCCTTCATATATTTATCCAACATACCTCGGCCGGATTGACCATCAATGAAAATGCAGATCCGACGGTGAGAAAAGACTTCGAGACCTTTATCAACGAACTGATTCCAGAAGGCTATCCGAAGTTTATCCACAATTATGAGGGAGACGATGACATGCCTGCCCATATCAAAAGCAGTTTTTTTGGCAACAGCCTACAGGTTCCCATTACAGATGGAAGTCTCAATCTTGGAACTTGGCAAGGGATTTATCTGTGTGAATTCCGAGACCGAGGGGGCTCAAGAAATATCGTCCTTACAGCCATGGGCGAGTAAAACAGAAAATCTGGGCTTCCAGTATCATTTTGTTGCAGAAGATGAAATTGGCCTGCCTTATTGAGGGAGCCCTTCAAAATGTTATAAAATACCTCAAATGCTTTTTTTTTGCCTTTGGTATAAATCAGGGGAGCCCCCAACATTCCATGGGCTATTTTCGGTAACAAAGTCCCCTGCATGAAACGCATTTTCACCTTTTTCTTTTTTGTACATATTGGTATGTCCTTCGCCCAGACTTCTGATAAGGCGCTACCAGGTCTCATAGCGGACAAGATCAAAATGGAAATCAAGTTGGATGGGGTTTTGGATGAACCCATCTGGCAGCAGGAAGGATGGGCGGAAGATTTTCAGCAGTTTTTCCCTTCAGATACCTCTCTCGCCAAAGCCCAAACAAGGGTAAAAATCGCCTTTGATGAAAAATTTCTTTATATCGCTGCGGTGATGTATAACCTTGGTCCCCGCACTCCACAGGAATATGTGAGTACCTCCCTGAGAAGGGATTACCGAGGGGAGCAAAATGACGGTGTCAGTTTTGTCTTGGACACTTTCAATGATTACAGCAGTGGATTTCAGTTTGGGATCAATCCCTTCGGAGTGCAGCGGGAGTCCCTGATCGCCAATGGCGGCATGCAGTCCTCTGACCTTAACCTCGCCTGGGACAATAAGTGGTATTCGGAGGCCAAGATTTACGAGGACCATTGGATAATAGAGGCTGCTATTCCATTTTCAACCCTGAGGTACAATGACGGTGCTAGCAATTGGAATGTGAATTTTTACAGGATCGACAGCAAGTACAATGAAAGAAGCACATGGTCACCGATTCCGAGAAACTTCAACGTGATCAACCTGGCTTTTAGCAGAAAATTGATATTCTCTGAACCCCTTAAAAAAGAAAGTACGAACCTCTCCCTGATTCCTTATGCGGCGATGGCTACTGACAGAAACTTCCTTACAGGCACTTCCAATCCGTTGACTCCTACTTTTGGCGGTGATGCCAAGATTGGTATTGGACCGGCGATGAACATGGACTTGACAGTAAATCCGGATTTTTCGCAGGTAGAAGTGGATGAACAGGTGACCAACCTAGACCGATTTGAGATCTTTTTCCCGGAACGAAGGCAGTTTTTTCTTGAAAACGCTGATTTGTTTGCGGATTTTGGAGCCACTAACCTCCGCCCTTTTTTCTCCCGAAGGATCGGAGTAGACAGGGATGAAACTACCGGTCAAAATGTACAGAACCAGATACTATTTGGGGGCAGGCTGAGTGGAAAGCTTGACGACAACTGGCGGATCGGAGCGATGAACATGCAGACTGCCAATGATGAAGAAAGGGGCATCGCTGGCAAAAACTTCTCGGTGGCAGCCATACAGAGGAAGGTTTTTACCCGATCAAACATCGGGGTGATCTTTGTCAACAGGGAAACTTTGAATCAGGAATTGGATATTCCCCTCTTCAATGACAGCCTTTCCAACAGGCTGCTCGGGGTGGACTATAACCTTGCCTCGAAGGATAACAAATGGACTGGCAAGTTTTTTTACCACAAGACATTTGAAAAAGAGGATTTAGATAAATCTTCCACTGCCCATGCGGCATTGAATTATGCAACTCCGGCCATCACCGCCTCGGTGGCTTTTTCCCAAGTGGGAGAAAATTATAATCCTGCTGTTGGTTTTACACCTCGAAACGATTACAAAAGGGGCTTCGCAACCTTTGAATATCAATTTTTCCCAAGATCCACACTTATCAACCGGCATGGTCCCGGTGTAGAGACGGAGACATTGTGGAATGAAGATTTGGGAGTGACAGATGGACTTCACTCACTATTTTACAGGATTCGGTTCCAATCTCTCTCCATCTTGACTGTGACGGCATCAAACAGGTACACGTATTTGTTTTCGGATTTTGATCCTACTAGGACCGGAGGCGAGCCATTGCTAGCAGGGACAGATTATTCCAATTCCCTGATTGGGTTTCGGTATATCAGTAATCCCCGAAAAAAGGTATATGTGTCATTGAGAGGTGATTTTGGGGAATATTTCACGGGGGATATCAAAACCATACAAGGGACGATGAGTTGGAGGATGGGCTATATTGCCAATATTTCCATGAATTTCAGTTACAATAACATCAGGCTGCCGGAACCACAAAATGATGCAGACCTGTTCCTAATCGGGCCAAGGATTGACCTGACTTTCACCAAAAGTCTTTTTTGGACAACCTTCTTTCAGTACAACAATCAGATTGACAATATCAACATCAATACTAGGTTGCAATGGCGCTATGCACCTGTCTCAGATTTGTTTATTGTGTATACGGACAATTATTTCCCTTCTACTTTTATTTCAAAACAGCGGGCTTTGGTCATGAAGCTGAATTATTGGTTCAATATCTAAAAGGGGGTTAATTGGTTATTAGTTATTGGGTTATAGGGTTATTGGTTATAGGGTTTATGAGTTAATGGTTATTAGGGTGTGGAAGATAGATATTGATTGATACTGGAAAGGAAATCAAATTATCAAAAATCCTGAACTGGTGCTTAGAATTCCACAACAGGCATGTTAAGAGATTTAATATCGAGATCAGAAAGGCTTGGACAAAAAGATAATGAGGCAATTATCGTTAAAATAGTATCAAATTTACTTCAATTGATTTTTAGAGAATTCTACAAAAAAGTAGATGACAGGACCAAAGAGTAATAGCGGAAAAACAAAAATAAACCAACCTGTGATCCCTGAGCCTGCATTGGAACCTGTGTGGAACGAAAAGTATTCGACCACTACAAACATCAGCAGGATATTGAGTTTGAGCCATCTCCAAAGCCTTTTGTTGATCTGTCTTAATGCCGGCCCATTTTCTTTGTTTATTTCTACCGCATAATCTCCATGTTGAACCCTTTTGTTGTAGAGGGTCAGCCCTACATATAAAATGGTGGCTACAAAAGGAACAGAATAGGTCATCCTGCTTGCCCAATATTCATTTGGATTACTGAAAAAATCATATCCTTCAGGGACTATATCCAGACTTTGATGTTGGAAATAATAGGTCAAGGACCATAAGCCTATCAACACCAAAAGGCTTAACACTTCCACTATCCTATCCAATAAAGAAACTTCAACATTTCCAAACGTTTTTAAGCTTCTGTTTATCATTTTTAATCTTAAAGATTGTGGTGAAATGGTATTTTGACAATTACCAAAATTAGTGGCCAAATTTCATTTTTCCGACAATCAGACCCAATGGATTTTAAATCAAATTGTCAGGTTAATTACATGCGGTTGCAAAAGTGGGATCTATCAAATCCCTAAGAACTCAATATAACCTGATCTTATTGCCCTTGCCCGTAAATGTAATCCTGTTTTTGTCTTTTTGGTTTTCTACTTCCATTTTATTTCCATTGAGGTCAGCATTGGTATGTATGGATGCAGGCCAAGAGAACACAATACTCCAGTCTTCTTTTTCCTGAGAGAGATATGCTTCCACCTGCCCAAGTTCATTCACTTTGTATTCAAAAGAAATGGCATTGTCACCGATTTCTACATTTTCAATTTTTGCTTCCTTCCAGTCAGTAGGGAAGGCAGGTGATATGTGGATAACTTTATTCGCAGCTTCGGGCTGAATACCAAAGAACTGGGTCACGATAGGCACACCAAAACTGTATAGGTTCCAAGCCTGCGCCATCATGCCATAATCAGGAGAAACTTCATAGATTGAACCCGGGAGAGCAAATCCAAATGACTTGGTCATCCGCTTCAGGTAATCAAGCGCCTGATCCGGATTTCCATAATTGTTTTCTCCTATGGCAGATACGCCGGTAGGCAAAGTCATCACAGCACCTGTATATGAAAAGGCTTTGCTGCCTACAAATGTCCCGTCAGCCATCTCAGAAGATTCATCCCTGTCGATTCCGGTGACGAAGACGCCAAATGGATTGGTGAATTTTCGGCCTTTTTCCAATGCCCTGATGGCTTTGTCAGAATCGGCTATCCCCATTTCCATAGGTGTATTGACTACCCAATTATGAAAAATCACAAAACCTTGCTTTTTGTTTGGAGGATAAGTGGATAACTTTCTTTTTGTAGCTTTCAATTCTTCTACAGCCCATGGTTTATTGAGCGTATCCGCCCTGATGATTGCCGCCTCCACGAGGTGGATGGCTTCAGCAGGAGTTCCTATAAAGTCAGCGTAGCCATTGAATTCCTCGACCCAAAATTCCTTATTGATTTTCTCTTTAATCAGGTCCGCGGTATGTTGATAACTTACAGAAACCGAATCCTCACCCATTACTGAAGCGATATGCGCAGCATCTGCAAAGGCTTTTTGGGTATAAGAAGCCACGTCGATCATCTCTGATTGGAGACCATGGATTTCCATCATGCCATAGCCAACAGGAAAGAGGTTTCCGTCTTTGTCATTTTCATCCATCAGCCACTGAAGACCCTTTTTTACAGTTGGGTAATATGTAGCCAAAAACTCCCTATCACCCGTCCATTGGTACACCCACCAAATCAATGAGGCAAACTGTGGTGTTTCATTGATATTGCCGGGATTGAAAATCACCCCGTTTGAGCTCACTTCATGGATTATTTTTCCGTTTCCATTGGTTTCAGAAAGTTTGTGGATAAGTTCGATGGTGCTGTAGACCAAATCCTTTCTACCTGTAGCAATGGCGCCCTTCAGGGTGTATTCATTGTCCACACCAAACCACCAAGGATAATCGGGCATGCCTGCCCCAAGTCCTCTTCCTACCTCAGGCACTTCCCTCACGAGCCATTCTGTATTGTATTTGATCCATTCAAAAGCTTTTTCAAGTTCTTTGTCAGGGATGGTGATTTTGGCTTTTGAAGCAAGCTGCCTGTAATGCTTTTGTTTGTCTTTGAGGTAGGTTTCCGCATTCAGCTTGAGTTTGTCAAAAGTTTCCTCTGCATCGGCTTTAGAGGTGTAAGAACCGGAGATAAAAAACCGGATACTTTGAGTGGATTCGGATTTTAAGTTGATTTCATAACCCAACTTGGCAGCTTTTCCTTTTCCCTGTGGTTCATAATTACAAACTGCAGATGGACCTTCAGAAGGAATTGCTTTTTGGTTTGACCCAAACATCGCATACCATTCATTGCCTTGGTCCTTTCCAAGCCAAGCCTGTCTACTTTCATCAAATGAAAGTTGGTCCTCAAAATCAACCATGCCTGCTTTTTCTCCCAACCACACCGGCATGAGGTCAGTATGGCCTGAAAACTCAAAATCAAATGAAATATCGGACTTATCCACATTCCTAAACGTGAATTCGATGACCAAACCCTGCACTCCTTCCGGGACAAACTGAAACCTCTCAACTTCCAAGCCTGGGATATGAGTTTGAAAAAGGTGTTTGTTGGCAAAGGGATAATTGATGAACTGATGAGCTGCATCGAGACAAAAGGAATTGTCTTGTTCTATGATTGCTGCCGTAAAGCCATCCATGAGTTTGATGGGGTGGTTCCAGATCCCTCCCATTTCGCCTTTGACATGCCATCCCAAATCCGGAAATGTACCATCTTGATGGCCGACCATATAGACACGGTCTCCGGCGGTGACATAGGGTGAGGACAAGTATTCGGCTTTTCCAATTAGGCCCTCCACTTCATTTAACTGAGAAAATAAGGGTTTTTCGGTGGTTTTACTTGTACAGGAAAAAAGAAACAGAGGCAATAACCCAAATAAAAACAGCAAAGGTCGAAGATTCATAGAAGTTGGATTTATTGGCTAAGTAATAAAGTTAAGCCTTTTCATTCAACCCTCAATACGATGTTTTCTACTGTGTTTGAAAAAACCCTTCCATCTTCTAATGTGATGGTACAAGTGAGATCAAAGGGAGATGTCTGTGTGGATAACTCTGAAAATCGAACAAATGAAGTGCCCAAACCCCTATTTCCCGATATTGGATCAAGATATTCAGAAAATGGAAAAAATTGTCCTCCTATTCTAGGCGCAATTAAAACGATGTCATTAAATACAGCGCCTGCCGGATAATTGTCGTTGAAATTTTTATTGCTGTTCAATTCCCATGTTTTGACAGGAGATTCAAAGTTGACTGCCGGATCACAGGCAAAAGCAAAAGGCAACCCCGATGTCGAGGTGGTTTGTTTAACTTCCGCTATTGATTCATAGGTCAAGTCAAACATAATTAACAGCTTCCCTGTCGTCAGGTTTTTTTGATTTGACCATTCATCTACCCTCCAACCAGGATTGCTTGGAATATACTCCAAAGGCATGGCCGACAAGTCACTATATCGTAGGAACAGTGCTTGACCCGAACAATCCTCTATGCAGGAAAAGGTCAAAACAGGTAACACCTGGAAGAAGAAAATGATTGAAAAAATTGTGGATAAGATTCTATTTACTCTCATTTTATGGCGTCAGCAATACCGGAATGATGGAGGATTGTTTGGTAGAACCATCTTGAAACCTGGCAATAATTTTCAAGGAATGCATTTCAGAAACTTCAGGACTTTCGGTAAATGTGAAATAGAAGGTGCCAAAATTGGATTCATTTACAAAGTTATCTACAAATTCCTCTTTGGTATAGGTCTTTGTTAAATCTGAAAAACTTACAACTTCAAACAAATCCGAACCGGCAGGATATGCATCATTGAAATCTTCATTGCTGACCAATTGGAAAGAAGTGACAGGATTACTGTTTTTGTAAACCAAGGGACATTCAGGACTTGGATTAAATAGTACCTGAACTGGTTTTACCATTCGGATATTGACAATCAGCCTGTCGATGGGAAGTGCGTCATCATTGTACCAAATACTGTTTCCTGCTCCATCAATAGTCCTTGGAACCATTGACAATTCTTCCAATTCAAAGAGGGTGTCTTTACAGGTGGTTTCGCAGGAGGTGATCAAAAGCAACGACAATCCAACACCCAAGGTGTTGATAAATGAATTTCTAAACATAACCGTAATATTTTGCGAGATAGTAAATTAAAATTATCAGATGAAGTTGGAATTATATAGCCAGCTTAATCCGATACCAATCAAATAAATTATTTCCATAAAAGCTAGTTTACTGATGCGATTTCTCTCCAGGTAACGAGTTTGATGTTGTTGTCTTTGATCAATTGCCGGCCTTTTTCACTGGTGAAGAAATCGTAATCTGCCTGTCTCCAAGTAGAATTCCAATAGAGGTGACGAACGGTGACCGCCTTCATTTCTTCATCATCATAGGCGACATGGATTAGAAGTGCAGTGATACCAGATTCCAGGTTGCTGAACAAATCCGAATAAAATCCTTCCATTCCTTTTTCATCATAGATAGTTGAAGAGGCAATAGCTACCTGATCAATGACAAGCAAGTTATCCACATCGATGTCTTTGAACAATTCGGGGTTAGTTTTTATAATGGATTCGACCATTTCAGGAACAACCATCGCAGGGAAACCATATTCTTTTGCCAATTTGAGGTAAGAGTGAAGAAACTCAGGCCTGCCATAGAAGATGCAGCCCATGTGGGAATCAAGGTGGGTAGGTTTGATTCCGATTCTTAAAGCAGCTTCGATTTGGGCACGGATTTCTTTTTCCACTTCCGCGGGACTTGCATTTTTGGCTACTGAGGCGCAATCGGGGTACATGTAGCCATCCGGCCCTTGTAATCCCGGCACATTGTCTGCCATTGGTCCCCATTTGTAATTGAACCACTCATTGGTTAAGGTAATATGCACTCCTATATCAAGGTTTGGGTGATCTTTGATCAGTTCTCCCACTTCAGTAGACCAAGCGCAGGGCATCATAATACTGGTGGAATTCACAAAACCCTCGGTCATAGAGGAAATGGTAGCGATATTTTCAGAATGGGACAAACCTATATCGTCAGCATGGATGATGAGTAATTTATCGGTTTTGGTGTAGCCAAGTTTTTCGGCCAAAGTTCTTTCTTGCGCAAAAGACAGGGTTACAAAAAATAAAAAGAATATTGTGGATAACTTTTTCATTTGACTTTGGGGTCTATTTTTTGAGGCCTTTGATAACTACATTTCCAGTCCCTTCTTCAAGGCATGGATATTGAAATTCAGTTTTAAGTCTTTTGGGATTGTTCACCAAATCATAAAACCCATCCAAATATTTAACAGTTGATTTGATGGTTTTTTCATCCAAAAGCTTGCTTTCAGCATACAAATTGTAAATCGCTTCTTTTTTTGAATTGTACAGGGCAATGGTTTCATCAAATACTTTCATGTCTTCCATGCAATAGCCTCTATATCTCCGTTCTGTTACAGAGAGCATTTTAAGTTCAGGGGCAGGCTTGGCATAAGGTGCCTCCACAATTCCCGCATGGTCAAAATCATATGGGACAGCAATGGGCAGGGAGGCTTTATCCACATTGATCAATTTGATGTTTTGTCGGTATTGGATGGACCAATCTGTATTTCCAATCAAATATTGAAATACTGCCATCCTAAGAAAATCAGGTGCAGGAATACTTTCAGGTCGGATGAGTTCTTGGTTGATTGAAGTCATCCCGTTGCGTTCGGCCATCCGGTCTTCATCTTCTATCAGAAATGCAAGAACGGGTTCAAAATCTTTTGGCTTGGAGGATAGGTCTTCAAATGTCAACCTGACCAACCTCACTTTGAAACTCTGTTCGGTGATCAGGTTGTATAATTTATACACATAAAATTCTCGCAACAAATACTTTTCCCCTCTACAGGGCATGACAAGTTTGAGTTTATCCTGCTTCTCAAATACGGTATTTATGGTAGTTTCCTTCGCAAAGTTCAGCAAGAGCGGTGGAAAATTACAGATATTCATTTCCCTTCTGAAATGGCCCCTTGTTCTTATTTTCAAAGGGATATCAGGGCTCTTTTCGGAGTTATCCACATAGGATAACGAAAAATCAAAATACTGCGGTTCCCCCTTGGTGTCTTTAAAAAGCCTGTCAAAATCACCTTTCATAGAGATTTCGAGGATTTCCTCCGAATCAAAAAGATTAAGATCCTGTGATAATCCTTGGGATTTCCCTCCCAGGAAAATCAAACATGAAATTAAACCCATTTTAATGGTGATAGGTATTTTCATTTTTTGATTCAATAAAAACTAATATTCCATTTTTTTAACTTTCATTTTTCCCAACCCCATGCTGGCCCCGGGCTTTTGACTTCTTTGGTCAAGTCAAATTTTACAGAAAAGAACCGGTCGGTCCCCATCCTTCTCAAATTGTAGGTAAAAGAACTTTCATCTAAAGTTATCCACCACACATTGGTTGCTGAAGCCGGTATTAGATCGCCAGTCTCTTGGTCTGCGGGGAAAAACTGTGTCCCTGCCATTCCGGTATTGGATGCAGTCCCTCCGTATTGGGTAATTTTGTCCGGTAGCCCATTTTCATGTCTGTGGTCATGCTTCAATTTCATCAAACCATTATCCATGGTCAAAACCCATGTCCGGGATTTATCTTCCCCGACAAAAAAAGGGATGTGGATAAATCCTTCTCCACAATCTACCAAATGCATGACAAGTTTTTTGCCGGCAAATGGATCATTTTCAGAGATGGGAGTGGTTACTATTCCTTCATAGGATTTCCCGCAATGTTTTGTTAATGACTCCCAAAAAACCTGATTGGCTTCTTTATCTTGGGCTGAAATTTGGGAGCTCAAAAAACAAATCAATAGGAGAAATAAGTACGGTTTCATAAGGAAAATTAATGGTGGCTAATAGAAAACTTTATATCGATTTCTTCTACAATATACGGGTTTTGCCCAAACACTTTTATTATACAGGCTGTTCATCCTACAAATGAAGTACAATAGAGTAATAGTTTGGTTTAAAAATGATTTAAGGTTGCATGATCATGCAGCCTTATTTTCAGCTTGGAAAGAGTCTTCTGAAATTATTCCTGTGTATTGCTTTGACCCAAGGCAATTTGGAAAAGTAGATTTGGGAATCCAAAAAACAGGTCCTTTCAGGGCGAAGTTTCTGATAGAGGCTGTGGATAACTTGAGACAAAACCTGATTAAAGCAGGTGCCAACCTGATAGTCAGAATTGGAAAACCCGAAGAATTGCTTCCTGAATTGGCAGTTGAATTTCAGGCCGAAGCTATTTTTTACTCAGAGGAAGTGACTCAGGAAGAAAAATCCGTTGAAAAAAATCTTGAAAATGCGGTTTGGAAAAAAGGAATTGAAACCAAGACTTTTTGGCAAAGCACCTTGTTTCATATTGAGGATTTGCCATTCCCTATCAGTCAGACACCGGAGGTTTTTACCCAATTCAGAAAAGAGTGCGAAAAATTCAGCCAGGTCAGAAAGTCCATTGAAAAGCCTAGAAAGATCAAATTTCCTGAAATTGGTATTGAATTGGGAAAAATCCCTGAGTTATCCACATTTGGATTGAGTGAACCTTCAGTTGTTAAAAAAGGTGTTTTACCATTTGTTGGAGGGGAAGATGCCGGGATTCAACGGCTCCAAAGCTATTTTTGGGAAAATGATTGTCTGAAGACCTATAAAGAAACCCGAAATGGTTTGTTGGGGCCTGATTACAGCAGTAAGTTCTCCGCTTGGTTAGCTTTGGGCTGTATTTCTCCCAAGTACATTTATGAAGAAGTGGGGCGCTATGAAAATGAAAGAAAAAAGAACGATTCCACTTATTGGATGATTTTTGAATTGATTTGGAGAGATTATTTCAGGTTTGTAAGCAAAAAACACGGCAGCAAAATTTTCCGACTACAAGGCATCAAGAATCATGTGGATAACTGGCGAAAAGATGAAAAACTTTTCCGGAAATGGGCAGAGGGAAAGACCGGGGTTCCTTTTGTAGATGCCAATATGCGGGAGCTCAATGCAACGGGGTTTATGTCCAACAGAGGGAGACAGAATGTGGCCTCGTTTCTGGTCAATGACTTGGGAATTGATTGGCGATGGGGAGCCATGTATTTTGAAAGCCAACTGATAGATTATGACGTCTGTTCCAATTGGGGAAATTGGATGTATGTTGCCGGAGTCGGCAATGACCCAAGAGAAAACAGGTATTTCAATATTCTGAAGCAAGCCAACAATTATGATAAAAAAGGAGAGTATATCAGGCATTGGATTCCTGAACTGAGCAAAATTCCCGGTTTTGATATCCATCAACCGAATACCCTGGCCAAAAATGAACTTAAGTCTTATGGCGTTCATTTGGGTGCAAATTATCCACATCCCATTGTAGCTTTCTTTTCTAGGGAGAAAGGGGTGGCTATTAAAAATTAAAGCTATCCCAGTTTCCTTAGAAATTCTTGGAGGATGATTAGGGTTTCTTGTTCAGCCTCAAACATCCCCATATGGCCGACCTCTTGGAGTTCAAAGTAATCGTCGGTATAGGGTTTGTGCATGCGGCTACCTTCAATTTTGACTGCCCCATCCAAAACTCCTGCGATCATTAGCTTCTTCCCGTTGAAGTTCTTCCAAACTTCCATACGGTCTTTTCTATCCCGCATGGCAGCCAAATAGGCAAGGACTCCTTTCTTGGAACTTTTTTTACCCAAGGCAGTCAATTCTTCAATTTTATTTTTATGGGTAATGCGGTGCTGTTCGCTAAAAAGTGGGGGAACGAAAGAATCAATAAACTTATCCACACCGTGTTTTTTGATAAAAGTGATGGTTTTGTTTCGGGTCTTCTTTTTTTCTTCATCATCCGGAAATGCAGTAGAGTGAAACAACCCGATTGCTGCCAAGTCATTTCCAATCAACTCAGCCAAAGCCAATGTAACATACCCACCCAATGAATGACCGATGACGGCTGGATTTTGGATACCTTCTTCTTCCATCCAATCATGAAGCATAACAGCAACTTCCTCTAATGTTATGCTATCCTGTTGCAAAGGACTTTCACCAAAACCGGGTAGATCGATACAATAAACAATATGGGTTTTTGCCAATTCCCTTGAAAAAGTTATCCACATTTCCTTGGATTCACAGAAACCATGGATTAGAATGATGGGGTTGCCTTTGCCGTTTGAAACAAATTTGATCATATGTCCAAAAATACAAAATCCCGGCTTATGGCCGGGATTTAAATTTTAGGGGTAATTTTTTGGTTACTTTTCTACCGCAGTTTCAGCCATTTGCTTTACAGCATTTGCAATGCCTTCAGGATCAAAGCCACATTCTCTGTGGAGTTCGATTTGTTCACCATGTTCCACTACCCTATCAGGGATACCCAATCTTTTGACTTGAGCTTGGTAGCTGTTATCTACCATCCATTCTAAAACTGCAGACCCAAATCCCCCCATGAGGCATCCATCTTCCACAGTCACTACTTTTTTGAATTTACTAAAAACCTCATGCAGCATTGCCTCATCTAGAGGTTTTACAAACCTCATGTCATAATGGGCAGGATTGAAGCCTTCTTTTTCGAGCATGTCGCAGGCGGTCACAGCGTAATTGCCTATGTGGCCAATCGTCAAAATCGCAATGTCCTCTCCTTCACGAATAATCCTAGCCTGACCAATTGGAATTTCCCTCATCGGGGTTCTCCAATCTACCATCACCCCCTGACCCCTTGGGTACCTGATGGAAAATGGACCCTCAAATTTGGTGGCTGTGTACATCAGGTTTCTTAATTCTTCCTCATCCATGGGTGAAGAAACCACAATATTGGGGATACATCTGAAAAAAGAAATGTCATAGGCACCATGATGGGTCGGACCATCAGCCCCTGCAAATCCCGCTCTGTCCAGGCAAAACACCACTTGGAGGTTTTGTAGACAAACGTCATGGACCACTTGATCATAAGCCCTTTGCATAAAAGAGCTGTATATGTTACAGAAAGGAATCAATCCTTGAGTGGCAAGTCCTGCTGAAAAGGTGACGGCATGTTGCTCTGCTATCCCCACGTCAAAAGCCCTATCCGGCATTTCTTTCATCATGATATTCATGGAAGAACCGGATGGCATCGCCGGGGTAACCCCCATGATTTTATCGTTTTCTTCGGCAAGCTCAACGATGGTATGGCCAAAGACATCTTGGTATTTTGGAGCCTGTGGTGTGGTAGGGATTTTTTTGTAAATCTCACCGGTCACTTTGTCAAAAAGCCCGGGTGCATGCCAAGTGGTTTTGTTTCCAGTCTCGGCAGGGGCATAACCTTTGCCTTTAACTGTGACACAATGAAGGATTTTTGGACCGGGAATATCTCTCATGTCTGCAAGTATTTCTACCAAATGATGGACATCATGGCCATCTACCGGTCCAAAATACCTGAGATTCAATGATTCAAAGAGGTTACTTTGCTTCAAGACGGCGGATTTGATGGCTCCTTCCACTTTGGATACAATATCCTGCGCCGAGGAACCAAACATCGAGATCTTGCCAAGCAGATTCCAAACTTCGTCTTTGACTTTGTTGTAGGTATGGGAAGTGGTAATGTCAGTCAGATAATCTTTCAATGCTCCTACGTTAGGGTCGATCGACATGCAGTTGTCATTGAGGATAATCAGCATATTGGTATCTGAAACTCCAGCATGGTTCATCGCTTCGAAAGCCATACCGCCGGTCATGGAGCCGTCTCCGATGACGGCTACATGTTGTTTTTTAGAATCTCCCTTGTATTTGGATGCCACTGCCATGCCTAAGGCAGCTGAAATAGAGGTACTTGAATGCCCAACTCCAAAAGTATCATATACGCTTTCTTTCCTTTTGGGAAAACCGGATAGTCCGCCATAAAGCCTGTTCGTATGAAATTGACCTTTTCTTCCTGTCAAAATCTTGTGTCCATATGCCTGGTGCCCTACATCCCAAACAAGCTGATCTTCTGGGGTATTAAGGACATAATGCAGCGCTACTGTAAGCTCCACTACACCAAGGCTCGCACCAAAATGCCCTCCATAAACAGACACATTGTCAACGATAAACTGTCTCAGTTCATCACAGATCTGTACCAATTGGTCTTTAGAAAGCTTTTTAAGATCGGCGGGTGAATCGATCTTTGCGAGTAATTTTCCTGGTTTGATGATCATCAGCAATACGGTTCTTAATAAAGGTAATTAACATTTGTCAACCTCAATTGTTTTTCAAAATTTTCTTTGAATTTTATCAGGATTGAAAAAGGGTCTTTTTATGTCCCAAATGAATAAATTACCATTATTTGGATATCTTTGGACAAGATTAATGCGCAAAATTAAGAAAATAAAATAGTTTACAGTGAGTTTTGAAATCAAATTACCACTTTTCGAAGGGCCATTCGATTTGATGCTGTTTTTCATCGAAAGGGATGAGCTGGATATTTATGATATTCCGATTTCAAAAATCACTCAGGATTTTCTTGATTATATCCATCATCTTGAAAAAATGGAAATCGAGGTGGCAAGTGATTTCATCCTTTTTGCCGCTACATTGATGAAAATTAAATCCAAAATGCTGATTCCCCGCCCAGAATTGGACGAAAATGGGGAAGAAATTGATCCAAGGGAAGAATTGATCCGGCATTTATTGGAATATAAAAAGTACAAATCAGTCATCCTCGAATTAGGGAAACTGGAAGAGGCGAGGCTTGCCAAACAGCAGAGAGGGAACATCCTTTCAGAACTCAAACAGCTGGCTAAGGCAGATGATGTCGATGCAGAAATGCAAGATTTGGACCTGTACAAGCTTTTGAAAGTATTTCAAAAGGTCATGTCAAAGTACAGTTCAAGAACTGATGAAACAAAACATACCGTCATACAGTATCCATATACCATTGAGCAGCAAAAAGACTTTATCCTCGAAAAAATGTCATGGAAAGACCGAGTCGCTTTTACTGAGTTTATCAGCTACAAGCCTGAAAAAATCTTTGTGATTTACACTTTCTTGGCGATTTTGGAATTATTACAATTATCTATGGTTACCATTACTATAGGTGAAGGGTTCAACAATTTTTGGGTAGAAAAGCAAGAAACAGTTCCTTCGGTATAGGATATGAAACTAGATAACAAGCAGATTTTTGCAACCCTCAACCCAAATAAGGTCTGGTTTCCGATACTTATTGGTTTGGGAATAGTTTTTTTGATGTTTTATCTCGATCCCAATATCAATGCCCAAACCTTAAAAGGTGTATTTGATGGATCGATCTGGTGGATTCTGTTAGCCATTGTTGTCATTTTGTTTCGGGATTTGGGATATATATACCGGATCAGGGCAGTCACAGACCAACAACTCACTTGGGGACGTGCACTTTATGTCATCATCCTCTGGGAATTTGCCTCGGCAGTGACGCCATCTGTGGTGGGAGGTTCCGCTGTGGCGATTTTCATTTTAAACAAGGAAGGAATCAAACTTGGCAAGGCCATCGCCTATGTCATGGTGACTGCCATTTTGGATAATTTATTCTTTGTGATTGGCGCACCCATCATCCTTTATTTTGCCCAAGGCCATATATTTCCGGCGAGTAGAATGATGGAAATGAGGCTAGGAAGAAGCCTTGAAGTATTGTTTTGGGTAAGTTATGGCCTTTATGCCTCCTATTCTCTTGTGATGGCTCTGGCATTATTCTATAAGCCAAGGGTATTCAAATGGGTTTTACTTAAGATTTATTCAATCAGGTGGCTTAAAAAATGGAAGCATTCAGCCAATGAATACGGCAATCAAATCATCGAAGCCTCAAAGGAACTGATAGGAAAAAATTACAAATATTGGCTACCTATTGTTGGGGCTACTATCTTTATTTGGAGCTCAAGGTACCTTATGCTCAATGCTTTGATCGGGGCTTATGAATCATTGAGCATTTCGGAGCATGTAGTGATTTTTGCAAGACAGGTAATCATGTGGATCGTGATGATGATTTCCCCTACCCCCGGTAGCAGCGGCACTGCGGAGTTTTTCTTTGGACAGTTCTTTGCAGAGTTCCTGAACGGCTACACTTTTGTCACTAGTATTCTTTGGAGAATGCTTTCTTACTATCCTTATCTGATATTAGGAGCCATTTTTCTACCAAGATGGATCAAGCAGGTATTTTTCAAAAAGAAAGAAGAATAAAGCCAAACCCTTAATATTATTCTATGATCCAATCTCTCACAACTCATCAAATAAGTGGATTGGTGGATGGTGAAGTGATTTCCCAATCCGGGCAAGGGCTTGTGGCTTGGATTTCCATTGATTCCCGAAATATCCTTGAACCGTCAAAAACACTTTTTGTAGCGCTCAAAGGGGCGAAGTTTGATGGACATGATTTTATCAAATCTGTATATGAGGAAGGAGTGAGAAGCTTTTTGATTCAGAAAGGAAACCCTGTTTTAGATAATTTGACTACAGACAGTACCTTCATTGTTGTGGATAACCCACATGAAGCTTTACAAAAGTTAGCAGCTTATGAGCGGTCCCTCTTTTCCGGTCCTCTAGTCGGAATCACGGGAAGCAATGGTAAAACCATTGTCAAAGAATGGCTTGGGCAGGTTTTGGGGCAGAAATTTGCTGTGGCAAAAAGTCCAAAAAGCTACAACAGTCAGGTTGGTGTACCTCTTTCGGTGTTCGGAATAGAGCAAAACCATCAGGTTGCTATCATGGAGGCGGGCATTTCCAAGCCTAGGGAAATGATGAAACTTGAAGCTATTCTCAGGCCTGAAATTGGGATTTTTACCAATATCGGAACTGCACACGAGGAGGGTTTTGAATCCCAAGATCAAAAATTGGCTGAGAAAGCTGTACTTTTTGAAAACAGCAAGTTTATTATCTACAGAAAGGAACATTCAAAAATTCATGATTTGCTTACTTCCAAATATGATTCAAACAGACTCATCTCTTGGTCAGATACGGCAGGAGCAGACTATACACTTTCAATCAAAAAGGAATCAGACCGATCCAAAATCCTGCTGATGAAGCCGGATTTGAGTGTTTTTACTTTTTCGGTGCCTTTTGCAGACCAAGCTTCTTTGGAAAATATCAGACATGTGATTGTGGCCTCTCTCTCTTTGGGGCTAGGTGAGGCATTGATTCAGGAAGGCCTTAACCATCTCAAGGCGGTCGAGATGCGGCTTACTTTAAAACCAGGAATCAATGACTGTCTGATTATCGACGATACCTATAACAATGATTTGGCCGGTTTGAGGTTGGCTTTGGACTTTATGGCTGCCCAAAGGCCAAAAAGAAGGAAAGTCATTGTCCTTTCTGACATGCTTCAGGTCGGAAATGCCGAATTCGTTTACGCAGAAGTTGGCGAACTTCTGAACTTCCACCAAATCGATTTCTTCATCGGGGTCGGGGAGAAAATAAAATTGGTCACCAATAGCTACCAAGGTAAATCCGTGTTTTTCCCAAATACGGATGCATTGATGTCCCATATTTCCCAAGAGGATTTTGATAATGACCTGATGTTGGTGACAGGGGCCAGAAAATTCGGATTTGAGGCGGTTGTCAATAGGCTGCAACAAAGGATACACGGGACAACATTGGAGATCAATCTTAATGCTTTGACCCATAACTACAATTTTTACAAAACCCAAATCTTGCCAAACACCAAAGTCATGGTCATGGTCAAGGCCTTTGCCTATGGTGGTGGGGCAGCCGAAATCGCCAACCACCTGCAGCAATTACGTGCAGATTACCTTGCTGTGGCCTATACTGACGAGGGAGTGGCACTCAGGGAAGAAGGCATCCGACTGCCGATTATGGTGCTCAATCCTGTTCAGGAGTCTTTTATCCACCTTGAAAAGTTTGATCTAGAACCTGTAGTGTACAGTCCTGATTTTTTTAGGCAGTTAGGTAAATTTTGCCAAAACAGGAATATCTCCATGAAGGTCCATTTGGACATGGATACGGGCATGCATAGGCTCGGTTTTGAACAGGAACATGTTCAAGAATTGATTTCAATGATCAAAAGTTATCCACAATTGATCATTGAGAGCATTTACACTCATCTAGTGGGTGCAGACGAGGAAATCCACAGGGATTTTTCATTGGCGCAGCTTCGCAGTTTTGTAGAAATGTGTGATACCATCAGCGGTACTTTGGATTATAAGCCTATGAGGCATGCACTCAATTCGGCAGGCATCATCCAATTTCCTGAATACCAAATGGATATGGTCAGGTTGGGAATCGGTCTCTATGGCGTCGAGGTGTCGGGGAAATTTGAAACCCATCTCAAGCCTATCAGTACGCTGAAAACCACCATTTCCCAAATCAAATCAATCCCCCAAGGTCAAACAATCGGATATAGCAGAAAGGGAAAAATGGATGAAGACGGTAAGATCGCAACCATCGCTTTGGGCTATGCAGATGGCTATGACAGGAGATTCAGCAACGGTAAAGGTTTTGTCTTGATCGATGGGAAAAAGGCGCCTGTCATCGGCAATGTCTGCATGGACATGACCATGATCAACATCACGGGAATCGAGGCCAATGAAGGGGATGAAGTAATTATCTATGGCCCCGGAATTTCCCTGAAAGAACTTTCTGAAAGGATCGGAACCATCCCTTATGAATTGCTCACCAATATCAGCAGCCGGGTAAAGCGTGTGTATTATCTTGATTGAGTGGATTTAGCCATAAATCATTTATCAAAACTTTGGGTCAATCAAAGCTAAATCAATTAATCCTTTTTTCTACAAGCCTGATTTGGTATCTTTACGTCATGTAAGCACTTGAAATTCAAATTTGATCTTGTAGGAAAGTCCACCTTTTATCAATTTTTTAACGCTTACCGGTACTCCTCCAACACCTATTGCCGCCATTGGATTTGCTGATTTTATTGCAAAAACTATGTTGAATGCCTAGTAATTGAAATAAATCTGAAATAGTAATTCCAACGTCTCAAAAAGAATAATCATGAATTTAGCATCAGTTCAAGAACTAACAGAAGAGCTTGTCGAAATGGATACAGCCAAAATCTTATTTGCCTCATTTGAAAAAATTGATCCAATTACAAACCTCTTAGACGATTCTGAGCTTGTCTATGATCAGATTCTGTTGGATGCTGGAAAAGAAAACCCCAATCCCGTTTTCAATTTCATGAACCTAAAACCTGCTATCGAGCAAGCGACCGACTTAGGGTATAACCTGATCATCGGTACGGATTTGACAAACGAAAGAGTGACTATAGCTGTCAAAAAGGATGAAAAAAGTGGATTTGTAATCCTCAACAGCCACCAATTGGCAGCAATTTTATTGAAAATCTGGAAAGATTCAGGGAAATATGAAGACATGGTTTGCCTAAAATCCATCCATACTTCGGACTTGATAGAAAATATGGCCATTAGATCAGGTTTGAAATTCCAAAGCGAAATCATTGAACCGGGAGATTTGAGAACAAAAATGGCGGAGGTTCAAAAGGTCTATGAAAATAGCCCAATCTGTGCTTTCAATATCGATCAACAGGTCTGCCATTCCGCTTTGGGCTTTTCCAAAATCATAGTGGAGATCGCCCAAAAAGAAAATCAATTGAAATCTTCAGGGCAAACTTTCTTTGATTACCTGATGGAAATCTACAATGAATTTGGCTTCTACAAGGAAAAAACCATTACGGTGGATTTAAATACAGATGCACAGCGGTCGCATTTACTTTCGATTATGGATAACCTCAGGAAGAATCCAAAATCCCTTGAATCTACTTTTCCTCTTAATAGTGTCACTGATTATAAGAAAGGAGTTAAATTCAATATCCTCACAGATAAAGTGAATTCCTTTGCGGGAAGTACGGACAACATCCTGAAAATCGAGTCTGCTAATAACCTTTCGGTGACTTTTGCTCCTTCCAAAACAAAAATGGTGTACTACATAAGCATCAAGGGAGGTTATATTTCCAAAGAAAAATATGTTATGAGAAACAAAGAGATGGATGCAGAAATCCTGCGGGTCATCCAGATGTTTAACAGAGGTCTCTGATCAAAAACGATCCCCAATCCTAAGGTTTGGGGATTTCCTTTTTTTGCCTGTTACTTTTTTGTATTTGTATTTCCACTTTGCCCATGAATGTTTGGGAACAGCCCTAAATGATTGGACCATAATCAAAACCTGAATTCCCAAAATCACAGGAAAAATCGTTTGGAATCCCCAACCCAAATCAAGAAAAATCCCAAACAATGCAGGTCCTATTGCCGAACTCAACACCATAATGGATGTAAAAAGACTCCTGACCGTGCCAATATAGGTTTGGCCAAAAAACTCCACCTGAAGGGCTGCAACAGTAGCGCTCCCAAAACCCACTGAAAAACCCATCAGGATATTGTAAACAAAAATTCCCCAGACATTGGGGATCATCCAAATGATCAACAAGGCGACCATTAGTGGGAAAAGATAAAATGGGAAGAAGGTCTTAGCCTTATACTTGTCAATCAGCGGACCCGAAAGCAGGATGCTCAAAAAACTAGCGACAGCATAGGAAGTAAGTCCCGCAGCAGCCAATCCTATATTCCAACCTTTGAAGTCAATGATGGCAAATTGGTAAAAGAAAAGTCCTGTAACTGCAAATGGGATAAAAAAGATATTTGGAGCCAAAAGCCAAAACGGCTTTGATTTCATGATGTCTCTTTGTCTGACACGGTCCACCTTTTTTTCATCTGAATCTGTAACCACCACCTCTCCCGACTCGCTTACCAAATGTTCAGGTTTCAAAACCAATAAGGTAAATACTGTTACTACCATACTGACCAAAGCCGCATTGAGCCAAAGAGATTCCCGCCACCCTATGTTCGCTATCACAATCAAGATAATCGCAGGCAAAACCGCCTGTCCCAAGGGATGCCCCAATGAAGCCAGGCTGATGGCTTTGCCCCTGTTTTCTTCAAAATACCGGGACATGGTGGTGATCGCGATATGGTTATAGAGTCCTTGACCTGCCAATCTCAATCCAAAAAAAGCAATAAGGATATACCACCAAGCCTGAGAAATACTTAGAAAAAACAAGGAAATGACAAAAGTCGCAGTGGTGGCCAAGGTGAATCTTGGTAGAGGAACGGAATCAATGAGTTTCCCTAATTTGGGTAAGGCAACCGCAGCACCGATGGTAGCAAGCCCATAAAAAGTACTCAACAATCCATTGGAAAGCTTGAATTCTTCCATCAAAAACGGGACATACATGGCCAACAAAAATGTCTGTCCAAAACTTGACAAGGCAGTCATGATGATTCCAAAAATCACCATCACGCGGTTTTTACGGACAAACTGAAGGTAGTTCAAGTTCAGAAGGTAGGTTTGGAGTGTTTAAGATCAGCTATTAACTTCCCATAAAGTCTTATAAAGTTACGTCAAATAATATCACTTCCTTACTAGACTGTTCTAGTATTTAATCCCAATTATTTTGGGAAACATATTAAACCGGGATAAAAAGCAAAACCCTGCTTTGTCTTCACAAAGCAGGGTTTTTCAATCTCGTTTCTCGCCTCTCGGCTCTTGTTTCAAAATCATTGTCCCACCAAGAATACAGCATTGGCTACCAAGAGCTTTCCTGATTCCCAAAACGCCCTGAACATCGGATTGTCGGCCATATAGACTATCTGACCACGACCTTGGTTTTCTACACCATAGACCATTGATTTTGGCATTTTTGGTTTGATTTTATTTCCTATGTAGCCAAATCTATAGGCAGCAGCATCGGGTATTATTCCCACATTGACACCGTTGTCAAGGTAAGCAAAGCGGGAACCGTTGTTTTTCAAAGTATAGAATTTGCCATCCATTCCAAATCCCAGCGGATGTGTCGGATCGATTTTCACCTGATAAATGGCTCCTGCGGCAGTGGTAGAAATTCCCATCCTTTCACGTTCCTGATAAGGTTCGAGTCTTTCCACATTCTGGATTTCCTTTTGTTCTTTTTCGGCAGCTTTTTTCTCCTCTTCGGTATCGTATTGGCTGAGGTCAAATCCGTTTTTGTCGGCAAAAGCATTCAGCGAATTTTCCATGGCGATCAATTTACCGCCTGCCCTGACCCAATCCATCACCTTTTTCATGTTGTTTTCGGAAAGGTAACTGCCCCAACTTGAAGGAAGGATGATCACATTGTATTTGCTCAGGTCAAATCTGCCAAGGCCATCCGCATCAAGGATGCTTACAGGGTAGTCGAGCTCCTGCTCAAAGAAATACCAAAGTTCACCGAAGTTCAAAGAAGAAGTACCTGCACCGCTCATGATGGCAATTTTTGGTGCTACTATGATTTTGACTTCCGAAGAACCAAAATCCCTTCCTTTGTCCACATAAGCAGAATTACTCCTGTCCAAAGCTATCTCGAACTTGTTAGCAATGTCAGTTACTTTCTTATCAAAGTCGGAAACATATTGGTTACCGTTTCGGTGGATGATCAAAGTCCCTATGGGATAGGACTTCCCGTTGATGTCAAAGGCTTTTTCTGCAAACCTCACCCTGATTTTGTGATTGATCAGAGCCGCCAAAAACTTGGCATGTTGTGTTGCATTCCAAGGGGCAAGGTATGCCAAAGGTGTTCCGTCTACCTTATTGGTTTCAAATGGCGTCTTTTCAAATTTCTTTCCTGCATCCAACCTTGTCTCCAAGGCATAAGCCTGCACGCCATAAGCATAAGGCAGAGCCCAACTAGTGATGTCATAGGTAATGCTGTCCTGCAGTTTGGCTTCAGGTTCAAACAATACCTGTGTCAAAACAGACTTCGATTGGTAAGCATTGACCACAATGTCTTTGTCTGTAGCGGCAAAAGTCGCAGCTTTACCGGTATTATAATCCAGACCTTTCAGACCTGAGGCCGCTTTGGCATAGCCATATTGGATTTTATTTTTGTCAAGCAAGGCCAAAAGCGTCTTGACACGCTCCGGTTTTTGGTCACCTTTGATTACAAAGCTTTTGTATTTGGCTTTTGGATTGCTACTGCTTGTTTTGAAGTAATTGGCAAATTCATCTGCAAGCCTTTCCGCATTTTGTGAGGTAACCTCCACAGCGGAAATTCCTGCCGTATGCTGATGCTCGATTCTTTCTCTCAAGGTTACTGTATCACCGAGGGCATTGAGCATTCCCAATCCTGCGCGGCCAGAACCTCCCTTTTCGATGGTCATTCCGATTGCTCCATTGTACATGGGATAGGTATCTCCATAAGAAGGATAGAGCAAATCAAACCGTTCTTTGGTAAAATACATCCAACCATGCTCATCAAATTTTTTGGCTGTATTCTTTCCATAGATGACCTGAAATTCATTTTGAAAAGGGGAAACTTGATCGTGGACCGGCTGTGCTGCAGGGGCAAAATAAAACGGATCATTGATCCCCTGCTCATGATAATCCACAAAAAGATGCGGCATCCAATCGTGGTACAATTTCAGTCTTTGCTGCGTTTCTTGTTGGGTCTGCCAAGCCCAATCCCTGTTGAGGTCCAGGAGGTAATGGTTTGGGCGTCCGCCTGGCCAAGGTTCTGAATGTTCCATGGACTGTGGATCAGGTTGAAGCCTGTTGTTTTGTTTTTGGTTATACCAAACTGTATACCTGTCTTTCCCATCCGGATTGGCGCAGGGATCGAGGATCAGTACTTGGTTTTTCAACCATTCTTTGGATTGGGTATTTTTTGGATCTGCTATTTGCCAAAAAGTCATCATGGCGGCTTCTGTTGCCACTGCTTCATTGCCATGGACATTGTATTGCATCCAATTCAGGGCAACTTTGGTGGAAGGTGTACCCTCCAAAACCCCGGTCCTGCGAAGGTTATCTTTGCGGATATCTTCCAGTTTACCCATATTATCAGGAGTGGAAACCATGGCAACAAAGAGCGGTCTGTGCTCATAAGTTTCACCATAATAAACCAGCTTAACATTGGGTAGCGTAGCTGCCAAATGCTCAAAATAGGCCACAACACGGTGGTGGGGCGTAAATCGATCACCCAATTTGTACCCAAGGAATTCTTCAGGGCTTTTTTGGGCAAATGCGGAGAAGGTCAGGAAAAGGACCAATACCAAAGCGTAAATTTTTCTCATAAAGGAATATTTGAATGTAATGGGCGGTAAGATAAGGGGAATTGCAAAACCCTGCAAAAGAATTGGATTGAAGGAACAAAGATTGGGGGATAGCTAGTGAAATAAGGGGGAATAACAGTAAAATAATCAATGCTAATTCAGCAATAAAAAAAGTGGGACCTAAGGGATTCGAACCCATGACCTCTGCTCTGTCAAAGCAGCGCTCTAAACCAACTGAGCTAAGATCCCGATTTGAGGCTGCTAAAATCAGTAATGATTTTGGGATTTCAAAATCCTGTTTTGATATCTTATCAAAGTAGGGTGATTCTAGAAATAGCTTGGATATTTAGTTCAGGTGAAAGCTCCTGATAAGCTAACACTTCCAAGCCTGGAAATTCCAATTTGATCAGGTCTTGTATTTTTCTCCTGATTTCTACCATCGTCAGAATACATGGTAAATTATTGGGATCATGGTAATGAGAAAGCTCAGAATTGATGGCATAAAAAATATCATCCTTATCCGCCTCATTTAATTCATCCTTCAAAAATTTATCTTCTACAGTCGGGTCAAGTAAATACGCAAGTAAGGTATTGTTTCCCTTAGATAACTTATTTGACAAATATCTTTTTGATTTTACCCTGATGGCATCGGCATAATCACTCGAAGTATATGTTTTGGAATTGAGGCTGGAAAGTATTGGGTTGAACTGATAAGGAATAAAAGTGATGTATTTTGCAGAATCCACCAAAATGGGCTGGTCTATTGAAATATAGGTTTCAAGTATCTCAATATAGTTCCTTACCGAAATCTGGTCTTCCAACAAATTCCTAATGGTTTTTACCAAAAACAAAAGGGAGGATTTTTTTAAAACTGCCTGTACAAGATTAGGATATGTTTGCCTTAAATTTTCGATTTCATAATCCTGCAATTCCATATTCCATAATGCAGAAATATTTTTTCTAATTATGGCACTGACCATTAGGATCACATAACCCGCCCAATCCCAAGTCATATACCCTTTGCTTTCAAGCATTTGTTGCAATCCGCCATTATCAGTGACCAAGCTCAAAGTCCTATTATTTGCAGGATTTAGGATCGGAATTCCTTCTAATTGGTATTTGGTCAATTCATCAAGAGGAATATCCGAGACTACATCTTGTTCTCCGATAGTCTTCGAAGGAGGAAATCGAAAGTCATTGATTTGAAGACAGAAATGATTATGAGGTATGGCTGTGTCCCACACTATTTCAATCTTTGGGATGCGTACTCCTAACTCAAAAAACAAGCCATCTTGCATCAAAGGTCCCATCTCATTAAACCTCATTCTTTGCTTATTCTTTTTATTTTTTATTACCTCGGGTAAAAATAATTTGAGTTTCAAGAAACGTAAATCATTGGAGATATGCTCATAAATTTCTTCACCATTTTCCATTAAAATGACATTGTTCTTGGACTCTATGGGTTCCAAGCCTTTTCTTATGGAAAAAAAATACCTGACAAAAGACCGTAGGTAATTTTTGAATTCCATTCTTGAAAGATTTGGAAACTTGTTCTCCAGCCGATACTGTCCAATACTCTTTCGAATTTCATCAGAAATTTCAGAAGAGATGAAACTTTCCCGGTTTTGAAAAAGTATTTTGGGTACTTCGGATTTCAAAAAATCAGAATCTATATCAGTTATATTTCGAAACCCATAAGAAAACCTACAATCCAATTCGTTGATTCTGATGATAAGGGATTCCGACTGGTCCTTTATTTTTCTCAATTCCAGTTTAACAGGTGCCTCAATTCCCATATCTTCAGAAATTTGCAAACAGACCCTTTCAAAGTACCCCTCCAATTCACTGATACCAGTCTTGTGAATCTCCTTGGAGACATCAGGATTTAGGAGCAATTCAATTTTTATAGAAGATTCGGCCATAGTCAGATGGGTTTAAAACAAAAAATTAATCTTTGAATTCTATGACTTTAGAAGGTTCAGCTACATAATCCCCGATGATTTCCCTTTGGGACATGACCAACAAATCAGGAAATTCTAGCTCTATTAGCTTTTTCAAATGAATCCTGATTTTGTGGTCGGTTACGATGATGATTTTAGGATTTTGATCCAAAACACCATCCCTGAAACTCAGCAATAAATTTTGACAAAGCTGGGGTTCGAGCGCGAGGTAATGGAATTTGCCTGTGAATTTGAGATTCTCTTTCAATACTTCTTCGAACCTTGGACCCAGCCAACTTGCTGTCTCCATTAAATCATTGCCCGGAAGTCTTTTCTTTATGGAATTTTTGATCCTTAATGATTCAATTATTTCCTCCAAAGAGGATTTTTCAAATTGTTTTAAGAAAAATTCTGCGATTTCATTAAAATCCAGAATTGGTACACGCTCGACAAGCAATGCTTTGCATACTTCATTCAATCCAATTAGCTGATCAGGAGAATTTACAATTGCTTTGATTTCTTGGTTTGGGTTGAATTCACATTTGATGCTGATGTCTTCCAGAATTATCAGGTCACCAAAATTCCTGATGAAAACGTATTCAAGATAAAGGAAAAGGTATTCTATTGGGTCAAGGAAATTCATGGCAGAATTTTCTTGAATTTCACTTTTGGGAATCCAAAATGATTTCCCGTTTTGCAAAGGATTGAATGCCTCAATTTTATCCTGGTAATTGCCGATTTCCTCCTCTTTTAAGATTCCGCAAAGTCTATCAGGATAAATGAAATTTTTTACCAAGGGTATTTCATTGACACTTATCATGATGGTGGTTTCAGGATGTAGGTAAATATTTGGCCTAAATAGAACTCCCGGAATCCTTACCCCATACCGATTTTCAATTTTATTCCTCAATTCCTTTAATTTCTGAGTGACCTCTTCCTGCAATTCAATCCCTGATTTTTTCATGATCAGCATATCCAAGTCAGGATGGTATTCCACTAAAATCGGGGTTACCACTGGGACCAATTTCAAGGGGCCGTTGCCAATAGAATCCATAAGTTTCAATCTCCTCCTAAATTGATTCAGTTTAGGTCGGTAATTTTCTAAGCTCCCATCCAAAGTAATCGCCCTTTGAAGCGCATTTATATTTTCATTGATGGAATTTGGGTATTCATTAAGGTTTCTTTTTTCTAGCCCCAATGACAAATTGTGGAAATACGAACTTTGGGATCCGTCCAATTCTATAGCGTTCTTCCAGTTATCAATAGCATCTTCAAATTCTGAATTTGAATAATACTGATTTCCAGCCCTATTGATTGATTTTGCCAACTCACTTTCCAAAACACTTTTGTATGAATATTTCTTGTCCATTTTAATTGCTTCCCGTAAGGAAAATACGGCTTCTTTCCAGCTGAGTTTATAAAAATTAGCAGTACTGAGGTTTACGTGGCATTCCGGTCTAGAATCATCCAAAGCAATTGCTTCATTAAAAAATAACATGGACTTGTTTAAGAATTCATCTCCCCGGGCTGTGATATAAAATCTCAAATAGACATTTCCCAAAATATTTTTAATAACCGAAGCTGATTTGAAAGAGTATTTGGAAACAACTTCCTGAATTTCTGATTCATGCCTGTTTTCATTGTAATAAAAATACCAGAACAAACTTAGGAAGCTTCCGTTTTCGGTATTCTTCCATATGCGAACAATTGAAAGAATTTCACGACGGTTGATTTCGAAATCCTGAAACAATTTTTCAACAGATTTGGAGATATTTTTATTTGATCCTGAATGGCTTCCAAATACTTTATTCAATTCCATGAAAACAGCAATCAGTTTTTTATCCAAATCAATCCCGGACCCATTGTGGGATGGTAAGCTTTCTTCGGGTGTCGCTATTTTGGTCTGTAATCCCTGACGATGGTTTTGGAGAAAATTCACTGTGGAATCCATGATAAAAAATTTTCCAGAGTCAAATCCAAAGGATTTCTCCCGCTCCCAGATTTGCATTAAGTCTTTAATATCCTCACTGGATATTTTTGATTCCATGGAGAAATTATTGGATAAGGTCTCAAGCTGGTCTAATAATCTGAAAAAGATTTTTTTAACAATAGCGGCGTTTAAGGATAAAATAATGTTGTGATTTTGGGGAGTGATTGCCAAAAGTCTGTGGCAAAGCGCAATGACATTATCCTGGCTTTTTTCAAGATATGATCCCGAAAGTACATTGATGAGGGATTCAATTACCAAAAAATCATCTTCGATAAGTTGTTCTGAAGGTAGATTTACAAAGTAATCCACCAGCAGATTATCATCATCCACCATTAAAGAAGATAATCGGCTGTGTTTCTTTATAGTTTCTTTGGCTTCTTGAAATATTAATTTGGCTTCTTTTTCAAATTTTTCTTTTTCTTGATAATGCTTAAATGTCTCTTCTGACAGGGTTTTGATTTCGCTTTTGAGATTCGCTTTTTTTATTGACAGATTGACTTTGTCTTCTTCCAATTTTTTGGATTCTGAGGATTGATCCAAATCAATCCTTTCCATCCTTAAATCTGAAATCCTATTGATATCTGATCCCTGATCTATTGAAACTGTTGCCGCTCTTTTTTTAGGGTTTCTTTCCTTTTCGGAAATTTCATTTAATTCTTTTTCAATTTTGTCAATTTCAGCTTCGGCTTGTTTTGTTCGATACTCCGAGTCGTCAATGGCTTTTTGGAGCTTTATTAGCTTTTCTGAAGCTGCTGAAGTAATATATGGCGCAGATTTGATAGCCAACATCTTCCAATGCGGTGCTATCAATTTGGCGTTTTCATAGCAAAGTTTTATTTTTTCCCACTCTCCCAACCAATCAAATACATTGATCAAGTTGGACCACACAGCTGCTATTTCAGGAGAAAGGTTCTCGGCTTTTTCGTACAATTCTTTGGCTTTGAGTAACATCAACTGATCCCCAAAATGATGAAAATACCTAAGGTAGGCATTGCCAAGGTCGTTCAAAACAAAGGCTTCAGACGTTTTGAATGCATTTTCAGGAATTAATTTTTGGTCAGAGCTGTCCGATTCTTCTTTAAAAGCTTTAAGATGGGAGGAAACTGTTTTCCCAAATTTTTCATATCTCAGCAGCATTTCAGAACTGATGGAATCATAATCTGAGTTGTGGGATCCGCCATATTCTGAGAGGCTAAAAGAGCCTAATGAAGGATCAGTAGCGATAGCTTCCAGAAACTTTGCCCTACAGAGCATAAAGTCACCCTCCTCAGCAGCAATTCGAGCAAGCCTATAATTGAGCTCACCGATAAAAGTCTGGGAGGTAATCGCTTTGATGTCTATCGCTTCAATCAGGATTTTTCTGGCTTTTTCATTTTCACCGGCAAGCCAAAGAAGGTTTGCGGCAGCACCCAAAGAAGCTATATTTCCTGCATTGATTTCTATTACCCTTTCAAAAGCCTGAATCACGCGCTTAGACCTGTCAAGGGTGATTTCTCCCCTGCGTCTAAAATTGAAATCCAGTTGATTGGCCAAAAACCAATGCGACATCTGAAAATTCCTGTCCAGGTCTATAGCGTTTTGAAAGTAGATCAACTTCATATTGGAATCAGATTCCAAGAGACCTTTGACCAACTGATACATTGGATTTATAGAAGTCCTATTGGGTCCAATTGCTTCGACCCACTCTAGATGTGCCTTTGCTTTATCCAGGGAGTTCAAAAAACAAGATGCCATAGAAGCAACCAAGTGCGCTTCTAAAAGCACTTCTGAATGTTTTTGAAATATATTAGAAACTCTTCTATTCTGTTGTTTTCCGAATTCGAGACTTCGGCGAAGAAATTCAAGTTTGGTTCGCTCCTTGACTTGTCCATCGCGCTGATATAGTTCAGTGATATTTTCGATTACAGGTTCAAGGAGTTCAGGAAGGGAAAAAATGGGGTTTCTTTTTCGTCCTGATTGGCCTGCAAGAGAATTTCGGTAAATCCTGCATTTGCAATATCCGATAACTGCCATTGCCCTTGCATGCCTGAAATCAATGTGGTGGATGATAGAATTCCATCTCAACCTCAAAAACCTCCTAAACCAATGGGAAGGTATCCCGATTATTGCATATAAATCTAAAGCCTCCTTGAATAGACCGATGGCTTTTTCATATCCATCAATTGTATTGGACTTTGCAAAATCATCTGCTTCAAAGTACAAAGCCTGAGCTTTGAGAAAATCTGTAGGAAAAAGTTTGATCTTTTCCTTTACATCTTCCTCTATCCTAGCATAAATCTCTGTTGAAACCCTGGAATAAACCCTCTCCAAAATCTGTTTGTATTCAGATGGACTAAGGTCAGGGTCAATATCTCCTTTTTCTGCGATTCTGAATCTTACTGGACTTGCCAAAGTAGAAGGAGCATCTTCAGGTCCTATCCTGACCATGGGGCTGACCTGGACAAATAAGTTCCCTTCCAAATCCTCCCTAAGTGCAAATGAACCATGAACATGGATATGTGAGGACTTTCTATTTCTAGAAGAAAGTTTTTCTGATACACCGGAATTACTTTCTTTTACTAAGATTGAAAACCTTCTGATCCTTTCATTGAGCATTTCCATCAGGTCTCTGTGGAGGTAAAGGCTCAATTGGTCGGCACCTTTGCAAAGCGAAGCTACCTTAAGCTCGGAATCAAAATATTGAAATCCCTCAATCCAAAATGTATATCTAAACGGCTCTTTGGATTCCTGAAGCAACAAGCCTGTATACCTGGCCAAGAAAAAATAGATAGCCGAAAATAAAAAAAGCACTAGGAAAACCACTTGGTAAGGACTAGAGAAAGAATCCAAAAAATCTTTCCATTGTAATCCGATTGCAAATAGCTCTTGGCCCTTTTCTAAAAGCAAAAAAACCACCTGTAAAACCGCAAGTATAATCGTGAGAAAACCCGCTACCGAACTGGTTTTTTTGCGACGTATGAGAGAAGACTCCATGTCTTCTATTTGTGAAAGCTGCTCAGAGGATAAGAAAAGGTCTTTTAAAGCCATGTATTCTAAAAATCAGATTTGCGAAAAATAAAATCTCAATTTTGATTGACTGTATCAAGTTGCCACGGTTATAGCCGCTTTTACTGCATTTTGAAAAATGTCTATGGCAGCATTGGCAGCTTTTTGTGCTATGGCTTTCGAAATCACAGCAATGGCATGAAACTCCGCCTCGGCAATCAGTTTTTCATCCTCCATGCGAGAGTCAAATCTTGCTTGGGATATCTCTTTATTGATCAACAGATCAGCTAATAAAGTATAGCGTTCCTTGCGGTTTTGAAGAAAATTATTGGCAGGAGTTTTTACTTCATCCCAGTTTTCGGCCACATTTTGCTTGATGGCATCTGTCATCTGAAACAGGACTTCATTGATATCAAAGTTCATTTTCTAAGAGGTTAATTTGGTGGATTATCAGCTATTGCTTTTCCTTTTTCGGCAATCAGCATAGCATACATGAGGTCATTCATGGCCAGCATGTTTAATTTGATCAAGCCATCAGGGATGGCATCGTCTTCCTTGTGTTCCTGTTTGTATTTTCTCCAGATTTGCAATGTGATCTCACATATCCGAGTGGAGTGGGTATTAAGTGGCCTTACCTTATTCTTATTTAGAAGGGAAAGCAATTCAACTTCAATATTGATATATCCCTCCCTGAATTGGTCATAAGCCCGCCCACCTTCCGCATTGGAAGTCATGTCCATCATATTCAGGTAAAACCTGTCAATCTCTTTGGAAGTACTTTCAATCTGTTCTTTGAGTTGTGCATCATAACTTGGGACAAGTGTGATTTTACAACCTGAAATTCCAAAAAATAAGCCCAAGAAAAATAAGGCTAAGGATCTATTTAGAAGTACTGTTTTCATAAGATTACAAAATATAGGAGCTTTTTGTATTACACAATCTCTTTCCAATATGGTCAGCTAAAGCCAAAATGACCATCAAATAAATATATGAAAATCAACAGATTAAAAAAAACAAAAACTTGATCAACCTTTTTCCCAAACGAAAACCCCCATTGCCCTTTGGCCATGTACCAAAACACTCTTGGCAGGTTCTATGTATTGGAGTTTGTATTTTGAAACAATCTCTTTTTCCAATGAATCAGTCAAAAGAAACCGCTCCGATCCATCCGGTAACAAATAAACCCCATCTCCTAAATGCGGAGATTTTTCCTGCATTTCTCCCTGGCCTGTAGTCATTCTCAAGAAAAAAATGCCTCCGGGCTTCAATACACTCATCATGTCATCCATCATTGTCAAAAAATGGGTTTCACTTGTGGCAAAATGCATCACTGCTGAACTGATGACAACATCAAATGCTCCTTTATGAAATGGCATGTTCCCTACCAAAGATGTCTGAAACCTGAAAACATCATAGTCCTTCTGTATGGTCTGGGCATAGATCCGCGCCATTTGGATGGCAATAGGATTACTGTCTACACCAAATATTTGGTAGCCCCCCTGCAGAAAATAGATCGTGTTTCTACCCTCTCCGCAACCTGCATCGAGGATCTTCATTTCCTTTGTAAATCTCCCTTTCAGAATTTGGTCAAGCAGATAGATGTCAATATTGCCGAGAAGTCGGTTGAGGGAATTAATGTCCATTTTCGTATTTTTCTATGGCTGCAAAGGCCTTTTGTCTTCCGATTTCAATCAATTCGGCTGCCCTGTGAAATTCCAGAGTTCCTGCCTGGGTTCGTGAAATTTCAACAATTATATCTACTTGGTGTCTTTCTAATACCAACTCCGAAAGTTTGTCCTGGAGAAGATCAAAAGAATAATTGAGCAGGTCTAAGGAACTCATTCCTTTAATTTTTTCCTCTTTCTCATTGGAAGAAAAATAGGTGGAAAACTTTTGCCGGTATTCTGTCAGCCAATTGGGAAGCTTAACTTTAGAATTTTCACTTTCTTTCTTTTCTTTTTCTTTTAAATTTTCCACAAAAGCAGTTTTGGGACCGTTCAAATCAACTGCAAAAACCAAGTCAGCAATCTTCTCCTTGGGAATCAGATTCAATGGAATCGGATTCAAAATACTTCCATCGATGAATTCTTTACCATGGATTTTTGCGGGAGTAAAAGCCGTCGGAATCGATGCTGAAGCACGGATAGCTGCATACATGCTTCCCTTTCGGAAAACATGTTCTTTACCTGTGGGAATTTCTACAGCGGTACAAACAAAAGGAATGTCCAATTCCTCTATCAATCTGTCTTCAATGATTTTTTTGAGTGCAGCAAAAACTTTGTCTCCCTTGATAAACCCTTTGCTTGAAAGTGTAAAATCCATCAAGGAGAATACATCTATTCGGTCAAGGTTACATATCCAATCTTTGAATTTGGGAAGATTGCCACTTGCATGCATGCCTCCGATCAGGGCCCCGGCAGAGCAGCCTGCTATTGACGCAATTTCATATCCGGATTCTTCAAGCGCCTCAATGACTCCGATATGTGCCATTCCTCTTGCTCCGCCACTTGATAGTACCAATGAAACTGTTTTTTTGCTCATGGTTTAAATAAATTATGAAAAATGAATGCTACTTTTCTATTTCGAAAAACGAAATTAAGCAATTATGGGTCAATTCAAGCCTTTTCACCTTGCATTTCCTATCAGAGACATCGAGGAAACGCGTCAGTTTTATGGAGATTTATTGGGCTGTGACATCGGCAGAAGTACAGACAAGTGGATAGATTTCAATTTCTTTGGACATCAGCTTTCGGCGCACATCAAGCCTGAAGAACTTACCCTTGCTAAAGCCAATGAAGTGGATGGAAAAAATGTGCCGGTGAGGCATTTTGGAGTAATCCTTCCTTGGGAGGAATGGCATTCACTCGCAAACAAGCTTCGGGATTACAGGATCGAATTTGTGATTGAACCTTATATCAGGTTCAAAGGGGAAATTGGCGAGCAGGCTACCATGTTCTTCTTGGATCCCTGCGGCAATGCTTTGGAGTTCAAATCCTTTCAGGACGAAAGTCAGATCTTTGCCAAATAAATTTATCATCCTGTGGCACAAAACCACAGGATGACATTTTTAGATAAATGATTCTCTCAGGTACTTACCTGTATAGTTATCTTCCGTTTCCATTAGGGCTTCCGGCGTTCCCTCAAAGGTTACGAAACCTCCTTTTTCTCCCCCTTCAGGTCCCAAATCAATCACCCAATCAGCCGCTTTGATCACCTCGGTATTGTGCTCGATGATGATGACCGAATGTCCTTGATCTATCAAAGCATTGATAGAATGGAGCAACTTTCTGATGTCATGAAAGTGAAGTCCTGTCGTAGGTTCATCAAAAATAAACAAGATGTGATCGCCAGGTTTGGTACCTCCTTTTCCCAAGAATGAAGCGAGTTTTACCCTTTGGGCTTCACCTCCGGAAAGCGTGTTGGATGATTGTCCCATTCCTATATACCCCAATCCCACTTCCTGCAGCGGTTGGAGTTTGTTGATGATTTGGGTTTTCCCTTTGAAAAATTCCATGGCCTCATCGATCGTCATATCCAGCACATCAGCGATGTCTTTTTCCTGGTATTTGATGTCAAGGATTTCATTTTTGAATCTCTTGCCATGGCAAGATTCGCAGGTTAAGTGGATGTCCGCCATAAACTGCATCTCGACAGTCACGGTTCCTTCGCCCTGACAGGCTTCGCACCTTCCTCCATCTACATTGAAAGAGAAAAATGCCGGCTTATATCCTCTTTGCTTTGCCAAAGTCTGATCTGAGTACAAGGTCCTGATGGCATCGTAGGCTTTCACATAGGTGACAGGATTGGATCGAGAGGATTTTCCTATAGGGTTCTGATCTACAAATTCTATCTGCGTGATTTTTTTATAGCTTCCGTCTAATTTGTCAAACTTTCCTGTTTCGTCAATGACGGTTCCGAGAGTTTTGCCCAAAGCCGGGTACAATACTTTTTTGATCAAAGTGGATTTTCCTGAACCACTGACTCCGGTGACACAGGTCAGGGTGTTCAATGGGAATTTGACAGTCAGGTTTTTGAGGTTGTTTTCCCTTGCCCCTTTGACGATAATCGTATCCCTGAACTTTCGGTTCTGGGCCTTATTTTGGATTTTTTCTTCGCCTTTCAAATAGCGGGCGGTATAGGTATTTCCCTTGATCATCAGTTCGGAAAGATCTCCCTGAAAGACCAACTCCCCACCCAAAACACCTGCATCCGGACCGATATCGATGATTTGATCAGCTGCTTTCATTACCTTTTCTTCATGCTCCACCACGATCACGGTATTGCCCATATCTCTGAGGGCTTTTAACACCTCAATCAACCTGTCAGTATCCCTTGGGTGGAGGCCGATACTTGGTTCGTCAAGGATATACATCGAGCCAACCAATGCCGAACCTAACGAAGTCGCCAATTTGATCCTTTGGTATTCCCCACCTGAAAGTGAGGAAGTGAGACGGTTTAATGTCAGATACCCCAACCCTACTTTATCAATATATTCCAACCTGTTTAGAATTTCCTTGAGGAGACGGTTTGCTACTTTATGTTCTGCCTCGGTCAACTCAATATGTTTGAAAAAGTCAAACGCCTTTTCAATTGGTAAAAGGACAATATCTGTGATCGACTTTCCATTGATTTTGACATAGGAGGCATCTTTTCTCAATCTCGTCCCCCTACAATCCGGACAGGTTGTTTTGCCCCTGAACCTGGAAAGCATGACACGGTATTGAATTTTATGTGTTTTGGTTTCAAGGTCAGCAAAAAAGTCATTGAGACCTTGGAAGTAGGAATTCCCTGTCCAAATAAGTTCTTTTTGCGCTTCATCCAAATCTTCGTATGCCCTATGAATCGGAAAATCGAAGTAGATTCCCTTTTTGATCAATGGCTCAAGCCACTTGCCTGAACTTTCTCCACGCCAAGGGGCGATGGCCCCTTCATAGACGGAGAGGCTTTTGTCAGGGATGATCAGATCCGGATCAAGTCCTAGTACTGACCCAAATCCCTCACATCTTTTGCAGGCCCCGTAGGGATTGTTGAAGCTGAAAAAGTTGACTGATGGGAGTTCAAAACTCATCCCATCCAATTCAAAACGATCGGTGAATGTTTTCTTTTCCTTACCGGGAATGGTAATCAAACACTCACCGTGGCCTTCATAAAAAGCTGTTTGCACCGAATCCGCAATTCTAAAGTGGTTGTCTTCATCATCTTTCTGGATAGAAATCCGGTCTATCAAAATCTGGTAACTTCCCTTAGGGAGTGAGGGAGCACTTACCAAATCTTCGACAAAGTAGGCATCTCCATCTACCAAAACCCTCGTAAATCCTTTTTGAAGCAGCAGCTCCATCTCTTTAAGCATCGTCCGGCCATTCATCTGCTGCAGCGGACAGGAGATCATTACTTTTTCTCCTTCTTCAAAAGTGTGGATAAAATCCACCACGTCTGTGACGGTGTGGTGCTTCACCTCATCTCCGCTGACAGGAGAAATTGTTTTGCCGATTCTGCTAGAGAGCAACTTGAGGTAATCATATATTTCGGTTGTCGTCCCCACTGTTGACCGGGGATTTTTGGTACTTGCTTTTTGTTGGATGGCTATGGCCGGGGAGACACCTTTGATGTATTCGACATCGGGTTTTTCCATTCTGCCAAGGAATTGACGCGCATAGGAACTCAGACTTTCTACATACATCCTTTGGCCTTCGGCAAACAATGTGTCAAATGCGAGAGAGGATTTGCCTGAACCTGAAAGTCCGGTAATTACCACAAGTTTGTTTCTCGGGATGGCTACACTCAGGCTTTTGAGGTTGTTGACCTTGGCATTTTTGATGATGATGTATTCCTTGGGATCAAGGTTTTCTATGGAAGGAGATTGAAATTCGGTGCTTACACTCATAAATGCAAAGTTACCCAAACAACAGCTCAAAAGGTAATTTGTTGGAAAGTTTACATCTCAATCTTCCAAAGTATATAAGCGTAAACAAAATACCTCAATATCCTGAAAAGGCTATAGAGGAGGTAAATTGTTTTGTTCAATCCACCGGCTCCTGCGAGCAAGGCAACAGCCGAAAAAGGAATCGGGGTGACGGAAGCCACGATTACCAAATAGCTTCCATATTGGTTGAACATTTCTTTGTATTTTATGAGGTATTTGTTTTTGCCGTTTAGCCATTTTGAATTTTCTTTGAGCATTTTTCCCAAAGTAAAGTTTAAAAATCCCGCGCCATAAGAGATAAGAGAAAGTGTACCTATACTCAGAAAATAAGGGCCTAGAAACCCTGTTTCCATAGACCACAGCATAAAAATCTCGGGTGGAATGATGCCGAAAATTACTTCTGACCCAATAAAAACTGTCAATACCAGATAGGGGTTATTGTAGATTGATCCAAACCACACCATCCTGTCCTCCTCAGAGGTACCACTTCTCAGGAGGTAAAAAACCAAAATCAAAATTGCCAAAAAGAAAAAACCTTTCAGGATGTTCCTGATGAGGAAATTTGTCCTTTCATTTGAAAACTTAATCCAACTCATTGTTGCTTTACTTCAATTTCAAATAAAGATAAAAATGAAATCCAATGATTTCCCGGATTTGCTGAACTGGTTTATTCCTTTTTGGCTTAATTTGAAAAAAATTGTCAACCTACCATATCATGAAAATAGAGAAAAATAAAGTTGTAGCAATCAGCTATGAGCTACATGTCGACGACGGGGAAAACGGGAAGGAGCATTTTGAAAGCGTCAAAAAAGAACAGGCTTTTCATTTCCTTTTTGGAACAGGCCATGTTCTACCGGCCTTAGAGGCTGCTTTTGAAGGAAAAGAAGCCGGAGATAAGTTTGAGGTTTTTATAGATTATGAACATGGCTATGGGGACTATGACGAAAGTAAAAAAGTAATTGTACCCAAGGCCAACTTCAAAGAAGACGGCAAAAAAGCCAAGAATTCCCTACGGATCGGTCAGGTTATTCCGATGCAGGATGACCAAGGCAATCAGCTAAGGGGTGAAATAACAAAGATTGATTATAGAGGAGTCCATATGGATTTCAATTCGCCATTGGCTGGGTTGGATCTATACTTTGAAGGAGAAATCGTATCCGTCAGGGATGCTTCCCCTGAGGAGATCGACCACGGTCATGTGCATGGTGAAGGTGGACATCAACATTAAGTTTCAAATGAGATGGAGCCAAATATACCTGTAGGCATTTGTCTTATGTGAGTTATTGTCGCTGACATATTTCGGGCTCCTCATTTTAGCTTAAAAAAAATTCGTTGGTTACCGATGTCTTTTTATTTACTATTTAATTCATTTGAAGAAGATTCTGAGTGTTTTTTAAATCGATTTAATTCAAAATCATGTTGTGATCGGGTATTAAACTTGTCTAAAAACTTTACTTATGAATCTAAATATTCAAAGAATTTTAAATGAAATAACCCCATACAGAGCGGTTCTATTAAACCATCCTGTCTATAATGAAATAAAGAACCTAAAAGATTTTCGGGTATTTATGGAAAATCATGTATTTGCCGTATGGGATTTCATGACCCTCTTGAAGGCTTTACAAATGAAACTTACCGGAACATCAATTCCTTGGATACCTTCATCAGACCCTATAATCACCAGATTGATCAATGATATCGTACTTGCAGAGGAAAGTGATGAAGATGGCAAAGGTGGCTATTGCAGTCATTTTGAGTTATACCTCCGGTCCATGAAAGAAGCAGGAGCAAATACTGAGAAAATTACCGACCTAATATCCATGCTAACAGAGGGACAAGAGCTGGAGAAAGTTGTCGAGGAACTTGACTTGCCTGAGCACATTCTTCATTTTTTGGAAGTAAATTACAGGGTAGTGAAAAAGGGTAAAGCCCATGAAATAGCCGCTTCCTTTACCTTGGGAAGGGAGGAATTGATACCGGATATGTTCCGCAGGTTGGTCAATGACCTTATCAGTACAAAACCCTCTGAACTTTCTACTTTGAAATATTATTTTGACAGGCACATTCATCTTGATGAAGACCACCACGGGCCTCTTGCGCTTAGGATGCTCGAGCAACTCTGTGGTAATGATGCCCAAAAATGGAATGAGGCAGAACAGGCGGCAAAGGAAGCTCTTGAGGCAAGAAAAGTCCTTTGGGATGGAATAAATAAGGAAATATTAGCGCTTTCAGTCCAAAAAATAGCTTCCTATTGATATAAATTCCCCTACAAAATCAAATTTTGTAGGGGATAAATCAAAAAGGCAATTTTCCCAAATCCACATTTCCTCCCGAAAGGATAATCCCTACTTTTTGACCCTGAAATCTTTCTTTGTTTTTGAGCAATGCTGCCAATGGTACCGCACAACTCGGCTCAATGATGATTTTCATCCTTTCATAGACAAGGCGCATCGCTTCGATGATTTCTGCTTCATTGACCGTAAGGATATCGTCGACATATTCCATGATGATCTCAAAATTGATCTTTCCTAGGGAAGTAAGTAAGCCATCAGCGATTGTTTTAGGACCGACCATCGGAATCAGTTCTTTGCCTTTGAAGGAACGGTAAGCATCATCGGCGCCTTCAGGTTCACCGGCGATGACCATTGTGCTTGGCGAAATATACTTGGTAGTCAGCGCGGTTCCGCTGAGTAATCCCCCGCCCCCTACGGGAGCCATCACGGTATCAAAGGGAATTCCTTCTTCCCACATTTCCAACGCGCAGGTTGCCTGTCCTTCGATGACATCCAAATAGTCATAAGGAGGGATAAAAACCGCCTCAGTTCTTGCCACCACTTCCTTCAGGGTGGTTTCTCTTGCAATCAAATTGGGTTCACATTCGATGATTTCTCCCCCATATCCTGCAACCGCTTTTTTCTTGATTTCGGGTGCATTCGAAGGCATGACAATGTATGACTTGATCCCTGCGACTGAAGCCGCTCTAGCCAAAGCCGCAGCATGATTGCCGCTGGAGTGGGTGGCTACGCCGTTTACCTTTTGCTCGTCAGTCAGTTTCATTACTGCATTGGCAGCACCACGGGCTTTGAAAGCGCCTACTTTTTGGAAGTTCTCACATTTGAAATAAATCTCACAACCCGCGATTTGGTTGATGGCTTCAGATGTCAGGATAGGTGTACGGTGGATAAATGGCTGGATTCTTTGATGCGCAGCCATGATATCATCTATGGTGGGAAACACAGTAATGTCATTCATGGAAATAAAGATAAGCGAAGGTCTTAAAACTGACAAAATTTTTATCTTGCAGCAAAATGAAAGCCATGCCTTCTTTAGAAAACTTACTGTTGGATGTTTCGATTTTTCCGGTAATGGGAAAATGGTTGGATGCTTCCAATTCCATCAAAATGGACTTTTCTCCTAAAAATAAAGAATTGCCAACTGTTGATATTTCCAATACAGAAACTTTTAACCGCTATGTTTTTGGATTGCTGGAAAAGGCCGGAAAAAGGTTTGGCCATGGTGGATATTTCGAACACCGTGTCATTTACAGCAGGAGTGCAGTTTTTGCAACGCAAGAATCAGATTTCCGGGATATCCATATGGGCGTGGATATCTGGGGGGAGGCAGGAACCCCGGTATTTGCGCCATTGGATGCCATGGTCCACAGTTTCCATGACAATGCAGGTTTTGGTAACTATGGCCCGACCATCATTTTACAGCATAAAATCAAAGGGACAGTATTTTTCAGTTTGTATGGTCACTTAGCCAAAAGTGATTTGGTACATCTAAAAATTGGTCAAGCCATTTCCAAAGGAGAAAAATTTTGCCATCTCGGCCCCTATCCTGAAAACGGAGATTGGCCCCCGCATTTGCATTTTCAACTGATGTGGGACTTGATGGGAAATCATGGTGATTTTCCGGGAGTATGTTCACATCGGGATATTGAAAAATATAAATTAATCTGTCCTGATCCTGCAATCCTAATCGGTCATTGATTAGCTAAAGTGATGAGGCGGATCCCTTCTAAGGTGAGGTTGCGGTCGATAACTTCAAATGATCCTTCCAAAGTGGACATGATGGAAGAGAGTCCTCCTGTGGCAATGATGTGACAGGAATAGCCCAATTCATTTTGAATGGTTTCAAGCATTCCCTTTACAAGACCGGAATAACCATAAAGAATTCCTGCCTGAATGGAATGGATGGTATTTTTACCCAAAGCGGATTCGGGCAATTTCAACTCCACTTCCGGCAATTTCGAAGTATTGGCAAACAAGGATTTGATCGCCGTTTTCAGTCCAGGGACAATGTTGACTCCCAAAACTTTTCCTTCTTTTCCGACCACAGTAAAGGTCAGGGCGGTTCCAAAGTCCACGATAATAGTTGCAGATTTGAATCTATCGAATGCTGCAGTCACGTTACACATCAGGTCGCTACCGATTTCATTTGGCCTTGAAGTACTGACTTGGAGTTTTTGATAGCTCTTCCCTTGGATGAGATAACAGTTTTTTTCAAGGTATTCTTTACAGAATTGCTGCAGAATCGGGTTAATCTCTGGAACAACCGATGAAATTCCGATGGCAGTGATTTTATCTGTTTTGATACTTTTCTCTAGGAAAAACAAATGGATTTCGCGTTCAATCTGAAGAACAGTGAGTTCCTTCAGGGTATTGATCCGGTATTCATGGATCCATTTTTTTAAATCTTCATCAAAAAACCCAAAGGTAATGTTGGTATTGCCGGCGTCAATCGCTAAAAACATGCTTCTATCAAGGTTAGGTATTCTGGTTCGTGTATGGCGCCTTACCAAAGCGCCATATATCCAAATATATAAATTGATTTTTTGCCTTTGTGTTTTTTGGTAATTTTCCATCATGTATACCATCAGAGAAGGAAAAATAGAAGACCTGCCAAGGGTTTTGGAACTGGTCAAAGAACTTGCACTTTACGAAAAAGCACCCGAGCAAGTAACCAACACATTGGAAATGATGCAAGAAGACGGTTTTGGACCAAATCCCATATTTGGGCTTTTTGTAGCTGAAAAAAATAGCACGGGTGAAATCATTGGTATCTCAATATTTTATTACCGCTACAGTACCTGGAAAGGAAAGCGGCTATACCTAGAAGATATCGTGGTCACAGAAACCGAAAGAGGTCATGGCGCAGGCAAATTGTTATTTGACCGTACGATGCTAAAATGCATCGAAGCCAATTGTACCGGCATGATGTGGCAAGTATTGGACTGGAATACCCCGGCAATCAATTTCTATCAGAAGTATGGTTCAGAACTAGACAGCGGTTGGATCAACTGTAACCTACAATCAGAAGATATTAAGAAGATTCTGTAAATTTATTGCAAATGCAATATAATATTATTGCAAATAACAAAATCTTATTATCTTTGAAGAGGATATCAATGGATCAGCTATGACCATCAGTTTCTCTAATACACTCTCAGGATACCGGGATACTTCCAATGTTCTGGATTTATTTGCTTCTCAATATTTTTTCAAAGCTCCAAGTGATAAGGTAGCAGAGCCAAGTGCCTATATGGAGGTATCCATGTCTTTTGCAGATACCAAGCCGTTGTTTGATTATTTGGAATACAGTCAGCATGAGGTGGCAGAGCTGATGGAAGTGGATCCAAGTACCCTTTCCCGTTGGAAAAAAGAAGACAAAACATTGACCCGATTGCTAACCAAAAGTATCATGGATATGGACAAGATCGTATTTAAAGGAGTCCGGATTTTTGGCTCTGAGACATTGTTTTCTGAATGGCTCCACACATCGAATGTTTCATTGGGAGACCGGATTCCTGCCGATATGATGCGCAATCCTTATGGTTTGGAGTTGGTAGAGGAGGCATTGGAGGCTATGTCTTGGGGTAATTTTATGTAATCTCCATCTTGAAATATTTCCGACTTATAGAAAATCTGCCCGGAAGAAGCCCCTTGGGCTTTGGAATGGGTGCAGGTAGATGGAATCCTTATGGCACGCCTTTGATTTATGCCTGCAACCAAATTTCCCTTAACTTTTTGGAATTGCTCAGCATCAAAGGTCCCACTGTAAGCCGAGCATCATGGTCCTTGGTTACCATGGATATCTCAGGGGAAATCCCTTATTTAGAACCTTCTGACTGGCCTTCAGATTGGAGAAGGCGTCCACATCCGGTCAACACACAGCAATTGGGAAATTACTGGGCAAGACAGATGGCATCTGTAGCATTACAGATCCCTTCCGGCTGGATTCCTGCAAGTTCTTTTCCTGATGAACATAACCTCTTGATCAATCCTCTGCACCCTGATTTTACTCAAACCGTCAAATTGGTATCTCAGGAAACCGTAAATTTTGAAGTTAACAATTAGAACTTAACCCATATGAACATCGATCTGAGTAACCACCGAATCCTTGTCACAGGAGCTTCCCGAGGAATCGGAGCAGCGATCGCCTCCCAGCTTTCAAACTCCGGAGCAGAAGTTTTACTCCATTTCAACAAGAATATCACTGAAGCAAAAAAACTTCAAGATTCTTTACCCAACCCTTCCCACCTTGTACCCTGTGACTTATCTGACCTAGAATCTGTCAAAGGGTGGATTCCCGAACTCATCAAAACATATGGAAAAATTGATGCTGTAGTAAACAATGCCGGTATCGCCATTGGAATTCCCGACAATGCGCCTACCACAGAATGGTTGGATGTCTGGCAAAAAACCATGGACGTCAACATCCATGCATTGGCAATTATCAGCAAAGAGTTCATAGAGCATGCGCGCAAAAACAAAAACGGCAGGATTGTAAACATTTCTTCCCGTGCGGCATTTAGAGGAGATACGCCTGATTATCTGGCTTACGCTGCTTCCAAGGCCGCTATCGTGAGTTATACCAGATCAATCGCCAGGTATTATGGAAAAGAAGGAATCAAGGCTTTTCTAATAGCACCTGGGTTTACTAGGACTGACATGGCCAATGAAATCCTTTCTCAATATGGTGAGGAATTTGCATTGAACGACATTGCCCTTAATCAATTAACCGAACCAAAGGATATTGCCCCGATGGTGACTTTATTATGCTCAGGTCTTGCGGACCATGCTACCGGCTGCACGATAGATATCAATGCCGGTTCCTATGTACATTAAAGGGATATAAGGTTGATATAAATAGAAATAAATTGAAATAAGGTTAGAATCCATCGCATTATTCAGGGTGATCATTTGCTTGAATTTGATATTCCAATTTCCTTACTCTTCCAAAATAGTGTACCAATAAAGTTTATTCCATTGGCAAAAAATAACAAAGACACCCTATCACCGGAACTGGTTCGATTATTAAAAATCTTCGGAATAGGATCTTTGGTTTTTGTTTTGGTGATGTCATTTTTCAATGAGAAAAGAGCCAACAACTCAGGGAAGGAACCGAGTCCAATGAGAATAACCGATGCCGAGAGGTTATACTTCAAAAATGTCCGTTCAGCTTATTATGATATAGAAAACCGGAGAGATGCAAGAATGACTGTCTACCGGCATGGAAAGCGTGCGAAAAATACAGAAGAGCCAACCCTTGTTTTTTCTATCATTCTCAATCAAGTCAATGACGAAGCCTATATATTTTTAGAACCCAATTTTGAAGATCTTCCTATCCGTCTTAAGTGGCTTGGTCCTGAAAAAAATCAGGAAGGGGAAATTACCTTTGAAGGTGGGGATAAATTTGCTCATTTTGAATTTGCAGAACAAATTACTCCTTTGCTCATCGATAATGCCACATTTGAAGTTTGGCAAATAGACAATTGGGAACCATTGTGGGCGGATGAAAAGGAGAAAAACGCGGTGATGGTAACCATCGAAGATTATCAGAAGTTGATTGGGAAAACCAAATAAATTTCTTGCCCAAATCAAATGGAATTTCAATTGATTTTTCTTTTTGAAAATTGACCCCAAACCAGAAGATTCAATTCCGTGTTTGGGGTCAAATAAAAATCCTAAAACCTCACTTTAACCCCTGCAAGAAAATTGGTGCCGGCTTGGGGATAGAAGAAATTCTCGGTAACCAATTCTCTTCCAGCCGTTCCTTCAAGTGGCAGGAAATAGCTGAATGTATAGCCGTTTGGTTCATACATCCGATTAAAGATATTGTTCACCAAAAGCGTAAATTCAAGGTTTTTGACAAACCTTGGTCTCAATGCATAATTGAACCTGAGGTCATTGGTCATGAAGGCATTCAACATCCGGCTTTCATTTTGGGTATTGTCCAAAAATTGATTCCCCACATATTTGTTAAGAAGGCTTACTTCAAAGTTTTTGAAAGGTCTGAAATCTATGATGGCTGCACTGATGATATTGGGAGAAAAAGCAATATCCGTATTGGTGTGGACAATCACTTCCTGTCTGAAATCCTCCACTGAATAATCGTCTATGTATTCGGTAAACTCCTGGATTTTATTCCTGCTCAAAGTCAGGTTACCGGATATCGTCCACTTTGGCGATAACCTATAGGCAGCATCCAACTCAATTCCTGTGCGGAAAGAATTGGCTACATTTTCACGGATATATGCACCGACATCATTCAGTTGTCCAGTCAAAACCAATTGGTCTTTGTATCTCATGTAAAAGAAGTTAGCGTTGTAGCTCAGATTTCCTTTTTGGGTACGGATCCCTGCTTCGATATTCTGAAGATTTTCATGTTTGGGTGTTCGGTCTACCTGACTGTCGGTAAAGTCATTTCTTACAGGTTCTCGGTTGGCAACGGCATACGAAACATACCAGGTTTCTCCATTTCCGGTTTCAAAGGACAAGCCTAATTTGGGATTGAAGAATCTCAACTGATAGTCTCCCTCAATATCTCTCCTGTCATCATTGACGCCGACAAAAGAGTAATCTATTCCCCGGAATTGCATGTCTGCAAAAAGAAACAATCCTTTTGAAGCTTCTAATGTGGCTTTTGCATAGAGGTTGACATCATCTTTGACAGCAGTATTGTCATAATACCGGTCACGGATTTGGGTATTGCCTGCTGTTCCCATCCAAATGATTTCCCCGAAATGGTCTCCGTCATACCGGTTGGCACCACCGCCAAAAATCACATTCCATTTATCATCATCCGTGACATAATTGAAGGAAAAAACACCTCCAAAAAAGTCATTGTCCAACCACCTTCTTCTGATGATATCTGTTCTTGAAATGCTTTCTCCTCCAATCTGTATCGGGTCCAATCCATAATCAGAAAGCTCATCATCTTCCCGGAACTGTTCATAATATCCCCTTCCATAAGTATAATGCAATCCGGCATTTGCTTTCCAATTGCTCCCCAATGTACCGGTATAAATCAGTTGATAATGATCCTGTTGGTAGTTGTCAGTTTGGTTGTCATAGGTGTAGGGATTGAAAGTTCGGTTGGTCTGGAGCAGTGATTCCGGAACGCCCTCCCAAGATTGGTAGGTTTGCTCTTTGCCTGAAATGATGTTCAGCTTGACGACATGGTTTTCTCCATAATATCCGCCTGAAAGGAAATAGGATTTTAAATCAGAAAACGCCCTGTCGATAAACCCGTCAGAACTTATCTGAGACAACCTTGCATCAAATCCCCATCGATTATTGATCAAACCACTTCCGACTTTGACCATATGCCTCCGGGTATTGAATGAACCGAAGGAATTGTCCACCTCCCCGTAAGCTTCTTTCTCATGGCTGTCTGTTTGGATATTCATACTTGCTCCAAAAGTAGCCGCTCCGTTGGTGGATGTTCCGACACCGCGTTGGATCTGGATATTCTCTACAGACGAGGCAAAATCCGGTTTGTTGACCCAAAATACACCATGGGATTCGGCGTCATTCAAGGGGATACCGTTGATGGTAACGTTGATCCTGGTCTGGTCCGAGCCTCTGATCCTCAATCCGGTATAGCCTACTCCAGCTCCTGCATCCGAAAAGCTGACTACCGAAGGAGTGAAGTTTAGCAAAACAGGGATGTCCTGACCCAAATTGAGTTTGGCTATGTCGCTTCTATCCACCATTTTGAAAGTAGTGGGAGTCCTCTCGGAGGCACGGGTTGCATACACGATAAATTCCTCAGTGAGCAAGCTGCTTGGAGAAAGGACTACCTGGAGTTCTGTAGGATTTGGTAGTTGGATTTCCTGCGAAAATGATTCAAAACCTAGGTAGGAAATTCTCAGCGTGTATTTTCCATCAGGAATATTTTTGATTTCAAAATTTCCGTTGAGGTCGGAATTGGATCCTCTTCCCGTTCCCAAGAGGACCACATTGGCCCCCAATAATCCTTCTCCTGAAGTGCTTTTGACTACTCCCCGGAGGCTAGACTGCGCAAAGGCAGACAATGATACCAGCCAAATGGCTAGCATAAATACTGATTTTTTCATGGTTAATTTAATACATATTGCCTGAGCAACATTTGGTTAAACATCAGAAAACCAGGGGAGATTTTCTGTTTTGTGTTTACCCTTTTACCCAAATCAAAAAAATCGACATAGTGTTTTGCATGCATGCTTGGACAGGAATCATCCCAATCCGAACTTTAGTCCCCTATGTTCAATAATTTAATTTGAGTTACTCATTTCCCTTCGCCGGCACTACCCGGATCAGGTATTGTGGGTATGATCTCAGCCCGATTTGTTAAGGCACCCCTAATGATCTTTACGCAAATGTAATCGGAAATGCATCAGATGCAAAAAAAATCCGGAAGGAACCTCTTGGGTTTTTACTTCCTTACTATTTCATGAAAAGAAAAAAGCCATGGATTTGGTCCATGGCTTGATTTATATTTCTCAAAAGAAAAACTTGTTATTTTAATAGTTATTTCCTAAGTGCTTCAAATGATTCACGTGAGAGGAGAAAGCCAATCTCATCTTTGGATGCTCTAGGTAAGGAATATTGTATTCCAGGCAAGTCTCCTTGATGATTTTGCTGATGGCAGGATAATGCACGTGGGAGATGTTTGGGAAAAGATGGTGTTCTACCTGGAAATTTAAACCACCGACAAGCCAAGAAAGAATTTTATTGTTTGTAGCGAAGTTGGCCGTGGTCCTCAACTGATGGACAGCCCACTCATCTTCAAGTTTATTAGCCTCCGTCGGCAAGGGAAATTCTGTCTCTTCCAAGGAATGCGCCAATTGGAATACTACGCTTAGGAAGACGCCGGTTGAAACACCAAAAACAAGGAAACCTACCAACCAAGGCATAAAACCTACCATGTAAATGGGCAAAGCAATGAACAGGAAAAGGTTGGTTACTTTGAATCCCCAAAAAGAAACATGGTCTTTCCAACTCATTTTTTGGATGGGTACGGAACCGACTCTTTTCTGGACATATTTTTTATAATCTGTAACAAATACCCAATACAGGTATAGCAATGCATATACAAACAAGAAGTAATGATGCTGGTATTTGTGAATTTTGAAGTGTTTTTGGGATGGGTTTAACCTCAAGAAAGGTCTAGCATTCATGTCATCATCGTGGTCTGCCACATTGGTGAAGGAGTGGTGGGCGACGTTGTGTTTTGTCTTCCACATGAAAACATTTGCTCCAAGAAAATTGATGGTGACTCCAGCAAGTTCATTAACCCATTCTCTTTTACTGAAGCTTCCATGTGCGCCATCATGCATCACGTTGAATCCTATGGCGGAGGCCAAACCTCCAAGCAAGATTGCTTCAAGAAGTGCTATGGCCCAAAATGGGGTAAAGAAAACAAGATGGACATAAACAGCCACAAACAACACCACAAATAAGATGGCCTTGAAGTAGAGTGAACCGTTGCCGGTTGGTTCTAGGTTTTTTTCGGTAAAGTAATTTTTGATTCTGGACTTCAGATCGGCATGAAAGGAAGTTGCTGTGCTAAATCGAGGCGGACGCATAATGATTTATTGTAGAATTTGTATTTGTTATTTTTATAAAACAGGTGAAATTCTGTTAGTTAAATGTAAAGGTAGGCTTATTTATTATAATTCTAAATTAAGAATGATGAGTGGCGCTATAGTTAGGATTTTTAACTTGATCAAAAGGCGACTCCCAATTGCAAAGCAAATTCCAGAGAACCGGGATCATCATTTCCAAATCTCACCGGCATCGGTACTGTCACAAACCAACTGCTAAACTGGCCTGTTTTGATGGTTTTGCTGATTACGGGTGTAAAGCCATACCTTCCTGAAGATTCAAACGACAATAAGGCATTGAAGTTCCATCCTTTTGGATAATGAAACTGAACACCGGGATTGAAAACCAGATTTGCCATTCTGCTTGACCCTTCACTGAACTGGATCAAAGGAACCAATTCAAAGATAAAACCGGCTTTATTGCTTTTTCCCATCAATACAAATCCTGACGGAAATCCTATGACATAGCCATCACTAAAATTATTGGTAGTCTCCCCTCCACTGAATTTGACCAAGGGGTTGAGCACACTGAAATATCCCGTCAATCGGGATGGTTCGGTGGGATTAGGTTTGTCTTGTGAAAAAACTTGGGTAGAAAAAATCAATCCCAAGGCAAAGATCAGAATGATGGTTTTTTTCATTTTGGGTTAGTTTAAAAGTGTTTTTGAAAAACTAGGTAACAGACCGTTCCATAAGGTTTTATACTGGTTAAAGTCTTCAAAACTATTCCATAAATTACAATTTTATCCTGACAAAAATCATCCTTTGAAAAAATTTTGACTAATCCCGTATTTTTGATTCTGACTCAAATCAATTTTTCGTGGATAAAATCTATGGAAAGTTGCATCCTATCTTCCTGATTTCCGGATACGAGAGCAAAAGGAACCCCGGATTCAAGAAGGATTTTTTGGTAAAGGTCAAAGAAATATTTCCTCATGAAAGGATCAGGATGCTCCCGTTGCGGGTCATCCTTCCAAGGAATATCGATGTCCGTCAATAGGTATAAATCGTATTTGCGGGTTTTGATCTGATCCTCAATCCATGGATGAACTCTTCCGTATTTATGATTACTCCAAACTTTGATCACATTCAGGTCGGTATCACATACCAAGAGATCTTTGGATTTCAAGCCAAATTCATCCTCGAGACCAATCTGTTCCTTTGCAATTTCAGTCAGATCATCATAGGCGTAGGGTCGGTCCAGGTTGTCAAGGTATTCTCTTGCGAATTCGGGAACCCAAAGGCAGCCAAAATGATCTGCAAGGTTTTTTGCCAAGGTGCTTTTTCCTGTAGATTCCGGACCGATGATGACCACTTTTTTAAGCATATGCCTCCTTTTCTACTTTGGCAGTTTTGATCCAGGCAATCAAACCGAGGACGGCCAAAATTGTGAAAAACAAAAACTGAAAAGAAGTCAACATCAGTCCTTTGTAAAAATACAAAGGCACTGAAACAATATCTGTAACGATCCAGGCAATCCAGTTTTCTACTTTCTTTTTGGCCATCAGCCACATACCGACAAAGGCTGAAGCAGTCGTAAAAGAATCCCATGCCGGCACATCGCTATCGGTAATGTTTTTCAACACCAAAAAAAGTACTGCGTATGATCCGAAAAACAGTAACACAGATTGAATGATGCCCTTTTTGTCCAGCCATGTGACCGGCAACTCTTCCTTACCATCAGTAGGTCTGCTCCAGAGATACCAGCCGTAGATCGACATGGCAAAGTAATATGCGTTAATGCCCATGTCTGCATACAGTTTATACTTCAGGCAGATATAGACATAGATGATCGTGCTGACCATGCCGGTCGGGAAAACAAGGATGTTTTTTTTGATGGAATAATACACACTCGCAATCCCAAAAAATACTGCAAAAGCCTCCAGCCAGGTCATCTGCGCGACTCCCGCCTTCATTCCTTCCCAAATCCATTGTAAATCCATAGAGCGAATTAAGGTATAAAAAGACTATGAGACCAAGTAGTTTATTTCAATGCAGGAAATTTCTTGATCTCCAACAGGTTTTCTTTTGTCAAAAACTCCTGTGCTGCTTTTTGGATCCTTTCCTTGGTCATTGACTCGATGGCTTTTTGCCCGTCCAACAATGCTTCCCAAGGCAAATTGTACGTCCTCACCGCAGAAAGCTGTCCAAGCCAATAATTATTTCGCTTGAGGTTTTCTTCCAAAGATATCCTTCTTTTCTCCTTGACTTTGTTCAGGTCTTCGTCTGTCGGACCGCTTTCCTGGATCTTTCCGACTTCTGTCCAAGCTGCTTCGATCAGTTTGTCCACCATATCAGGACTGCAAGGAAAACCGATCGAAAAAGAAAAATTCCCCACCGGAAAGATTCCCATGCTTCCATTGGCACCCACACCATAAACTCCGCCGATTTCCTCCCGAAGGGATTCGATCAGCTTGATGGTCAGGATTTCTCCAAGGTAAATAAGATCCGCAGCTTTCTTTCGGTCGTAATCCGTCTCCCCTGTGAAAAGCATGATAACCTGAGACTTTTCATCTGTACCGACATGAATGCTTTCAGACCTACCCTTTGGCGTGCGGATCCCCAAATCCCTGAATGTATCAAGAGAATCAGGATTGGAAGGAAGGCTTCCGATATATTGTTCCAACATTGGCTTGAAGGTCTCCAAATCAATATTTCCTGTGAAGAAAAACTCAAAATTTGCAGCATTTGAAAACCGTTCGGCATACATTTCCAAACCCCTGTCCAAGTCAATTTTATCCAAATCCTCCGGATCAAAAATCCCGGCTGCCCGTGGGTGTCCGTCTGCCAAAATTTTATTTACCTGCTTTGAAAACTGGTAATCCGGATTCGCCTGTGCACTTGCCAATTGGGTCTTTTGGTTGGCGATATAGACATCAAAGAGCTCTTGGTCTTTTCGAGGAGCAGTAAAATTCAGGTGGATCAATTGCATGGCCGTTTCCATTTCTTTTGGTGAAAATGAACCGGCAATATTCTGAGAATACAGTCCAATATTTGGTGTTACTGACACGGTTTTTCCTGCCAAAACTTTTCTCAGGTCCGATGGCGAAAAATCCCCGATTCCCATCACATTCACCAAGACCCCTGCATAATAGGCTGTGTGGTGATCTTCCTCCCCATACAGGGAAATTCCCCCTTTTCCCGTAGCTGTAAACAGGATCTCGTCATTCTTGAAATCGGTGGATTTGACAAATACTTTGACACCGTTGGAAAGCAGGATTTCATGGATGTCGATAGAAGGCACATGTTTGATTTCTACGATTTTACCCGGTTGGGGCAGGTTTTGGATCAGCTTGTCTGCCAATAATTTTTCTTGGTAGGGTTCAAGGTCCATTTGGTCTATGGCATCGAAAAGCGCCAAAACAGCTTCCTTGGAGGGCAGGTTTTCCTTTTCTGAATCAGGTGCAGTGATGACGATCACACGGTTTTCATCCCTGACCAATTGCTTGGCAAGGGCATTGATTTCTTCCAGTGTGATATTTGGGATGATCTCTTTGTAAAACTCATATTTCCACGCTTCACCATCTGCAAAATTTCCTTCCAAAAAATGGTTGACATAGCGGTTCACTATGGACCGGGATTCTGCTTTGTCCATTTCTTTGAAAGACCTCTCGGCATTGTTGAGCACTGCACGCTTCACCCGGTCGAGTTCGGCTTGGGTAAATCCAAACTGTGCCACCCGCTCATTTTCCACAATCAGGGATTGGATGCCTGCTTCGATTTTTCCTGTGGCGACCACGCCCGATGCAGAGAAATAGTCGAGGTCACGGACAAAATTCCCATATCCTGTTCCGGCAAAAATGAAAGGTGCATCTGGCTTTTGCCTTATTTCATCCAATCTTTGTGTCAGCATTCCTCCATAAAATGTACGTAACAAAAAGTTGCGGTAATCTGCTTTGGTTTGGGTAGGAAGGGCTTTATGTTTATAAAAAAGTTGGATTTGGATTCCCGGGGCTTCCTTGTCTGTGACGATACTGACGAAGGTCTCCTTGTGCTCGGGAACTTCAAAAAGCTTTCTTTCTTTAGGATTGGCAGGGTTTTCAAGTTTACCAAAATATTCCTGAATTAAAGCCTCCAACCTTTCCGGTGCCACATCTCCAACTGCCACCACCGCCATGTTGTCCGGCCGATACCAATCTCTGTAAAACCTTCTGATGGTTTCATATTGGAAGTTTTCGATGATATCCATTTTCCCGATCGGCAGTCTTTCCGCATAGCGGCTATTGTGAAAAATGACCGGAAAATATTGGTCGCGCATTCTTTGGGTATACCCCTGACCCGTGCGCCACTCTTCGACAATGATGCTTCTTTCGCTGTCGATATCCTCCTCATTCATCAGAATTCCCCCTGCCCAATCACTCATAACCAGAAACCCCTTTCTCAGTTTTTCTTCGTCCTCAGAAGGAATAGGCAGGATATAAACGGTCTCATCAAATCCTGTGTAGGCATTCAGGTCCCCACCAAATTGAATCCCTATAGATTGGAGATAGGAGATCAATTCATTTTTCTCAAAGTTCTTCGTTCCATTAAATGCCATGTGCTCGGTAAAATGCGCCAAACCCAATTGATCGTCTTCTTCCAAGATAGAGCCTGCATTGATTGCAAGCCGAAGCTCCACTTTGTTTTGAGGCTTTGGGTTTTGTTGGATGTAGTAAGTCAGGCCGTTTTCTAGTTTTCCCACCTTCACCCTTGGATCAAGCGGTACTTTTTGGTCAAAGTTGCTCTGTGCAAAAAGTGAGAAAATGGGTAAAAAAAAGAATAAGAGTACTTGGTATATATTTTTGAACTTCATCTTTGATGTTGGATTTTTGGATATTGGACTATAAATCAAGTCAAAATTTCGGGAAAATGTTTCATGAACCTAGGAAGGACAGTGCCATTTTTAGATTTTGTTCCATTTAATTTCTCTAATTTTAATTCCATACAGGTTTTTTACATTCTTAAAAATCATCATTCACACAAATTTGAGTTCATGAAACAAATCATTTTGGTAGGAATCGGCGGCGGTGTCGGGAGTATATTCCGTTACCTGATCAAAATATGGACCGCGAGATTTTCTGAAGATATTCCCCTCGCTACTTTTTCCGCAAACATCATTGGTTGCCTTCTGATCGGTCTGTTGATGGGTTATTTTACCAAAAATGAACATATTCCAAATGATTGGTCTTTGCTGTTGATCACCGGGTTTTGTGGCGGGTTTACGACATTTTCCACTTTTTCATCTGAAAACCTGAATTTATTGCAAACAGGAAATTACCTCACTGCTTTGACATATATTCTTGGAAGCGTGGTTATTGGAATATTGGCTGTGTTTTTGGGATATGTGTTGACGAAGTGAATTGGGTTGTTGCAAAGAGAATTTACTAAGTAGGTTAAAAATAGTAAACAAAAGCCCTTCAATTGGTTTATAACCTAGAGAAAAAGAAACATGAAAAATATATTGATCACAGGAGGTTCGGGTTTGGTTGGGAAAAAAATCACCCAAAAATTGGAATCGGAAGGTCTATCTGTCGCCTGGCTAAGTAGGGATCCCAAGAAATACACCCAAAAATCTTTTGCTTGGGACATAGATAAAAACACCATTGACAAGGATGCCATCGAATGGGCGGATGGGATTATCCACCTTGCGGGAGAAGGCGTTGCCGAAAAAAGATGGACGGATGAAAGAAAAAAAGCCATTTTGGAAAGTAGGACCCAATCCTCTGCCCTACTTTACGAAGCGATAAAAAACGCGAAAAATAAACCTAAAGCTTTTATCTCTGCGTCGGCGGTGGGGTATTACGGTTTTGATACTGGAGACAAAACTGTGGCTGAAAATGAAAAACCCGGAACTGACTTTCTTGCAAAGGTTGTGGTAGCTTGGGAAAATGAAGTGAAGAAAATGGCAAATTTGGGTTTAAGGACAGTCTTGCTAAGGATCGGCATTGTCTTGGACAAAGACGGCGGTGCGCTCAAAGAAATGATGAAACCCCCCATTGCCGCGCCACTCGGAAGCGGCAAGCAATGGATGAGTTGGATCGTAATCGATGACTTGGCGCGGATGTTTTCTTTTGCTGTCAAAAATGAAAAAATCTCAGGGACTTACAACGCTGTAGGACCCAATCCCGCTACCAATGCGGAACTGACCAAGGCTGCTGCGAAGCATGCAGGCAAACCCTTTATCGGTTTTGGTGTTCCCGGTTTTGGTTTAAAATTGATCTTGGGAGAAATGGCCATGATGGTCTTGGGAGGCAACAAAGTCACTTCGAAAAAAATCGAGACCGCAGGATTTGAATTCAAATATCCCGAATTGGATGGGGCGATGAAGGGGGTTTATGGGTGAGGAGGAATTTTAGCAAAAAAAGAAACTCAAATGTCCAAATTTTAAGCTTTGGGGAATCAAAAGATTTACTTAAACTAGTTTCTCAATTACTTTCATTGGCAAAAACATTTTTCCACTATCTGAAAGCAGTTCAAATCCATAACTTGAATAAAAATTTACGGCTTTTTCATTGATAGGATCAACGACAACTGCCATTGCGCCAATACTCTCGTTGGATAAAACAAAGCTACGAAACAAGGCATCTAATAGCAGAAATTCTCCAAGCCCTGTACCTTTTTGAGAAATATCTCTTGCCAACCTTCCCAACAAAATAACAGGTGCATTGTAGCTTTTGGGAATTTGTTTGATGTATTTTTCTGGTATTTGGTCTCTTCCAAGACTTTCACTTGTAAGTGTATAGTATCCTAAAACTTTTCCTCCTTCATCGACTGAAACGAAACAAGTCGCAAGTCGCTTTCTAATATCTTGGCTAACTTGGTTTTTGATATAATCAGTCAATGATGCTTCCTCACAATTAAATTCCTGTCTATTGTGGGTTTTTCCCAATAATTCAATTTTCACAACAACGCTGTTTGTGATTTATACTTATTGGCTGCGTCGATTAATTTTTGGTTTGGTTGGGGGTTTCCGAATACCGCCTCAAAAAATTTCTCTTTATCCTTTTCGCTAGCAATTATTGATTCATTTTTTGCAACAATTTCTTCTGCCTTTTCTTTGACGACTCTGACGATAAAGCTACTAAATGTCTTATCCCCACTAAGCTTTTGCGCTTTCATAAATACTTGCTTGTCTGAAGATGATAGCCGAATTTCAATTCTTTCATCTTTATTCAGGGAAGATTGTGTTTCCATGATATTATCGTTTTCACAAATGTACGGTATTTTATCGTACAAAAATGGAGTTTTATAAATTAAAATGAATTCCTTTTTCTCTATCCTATTACCTACTCGCCGTCTTTCTGCCCATCAAAAACCAAAGTATCGTTCCAATCAATGGAAGAAAAATCACGATTAAAACCCAAACAAGTTTGTCGTTATTGCCGGCAAACTTACTGCTCACTACATCATAAATGGTGTAGACATATATTGCCAATCCAAGAAATCCCAGTCCAAACATATTTTATCTGTTAAAGTAATTGCTGCGACGGCGTGATCCTTTTTGGTTTTTTGCCAAGCCAAAATAAACAAATGGCCCTATTGGATTGGCAAAAAGCAATACAATGATCCAAATCAATTTCATGTTTGGATCTTTGAAATCTGACTTCACCACATCCACCAAAGCATAAATCCAAAATGCTAAAAACAATAGTCCGAATATCATCAGACCACCCGGAAAATTTAAAATAAACATCACCATAGTACATCATTTTTTTACCTCTTAAACGAAATTACTCATTTTTCTGAAAACATTACCTTAAAATTGGGTCCCAATCAAAAACTATTGTAGCATGAAAACCACCAAAATTTTTATGATTGCCTTAATGGCATGGATGATCTTACCTGTTCAGGCACAAAATAGCTTAAGCTATTACCTGCCAGAAGGATACACCTATAATCCTGCCATCCCTACTCCAAAACAGGTCCTTGGATTTGAAGTCGGAGACTGGCATGCCACCCATGACCAGGTGGTCATGTACATGCAGGCAGTCGCAGCGGCATCGGACAGAGTGAGCATTGAAGTCATAGGTAGAACCTATGAAATGCGTCCGCAAATCGTCCTGACTATTACCTCTCCGGCCAATCATGGCAAGTTGGAACAGATCAAATCTGAAAGAAAAAAGCTCCGGGACCCTTCGTCCAATGTGAATATTGAAAAAATGCCATTGGTCATGTGGGCGGGATATTCTGTCCATGGCAACGAACCAAGTGCGGTAAATGCCTCCCTTTTGGCAGCTTACCACTTTGCAGCTGCGAACGAAATTGCTGGGGACCTTGAGAACATTGTCATTCTTTTGGACCCGGCACTGAACCCAGATGGGGTCAACAGGTTTGCCTCTTGGGTCAATTCGCACAAAAGTTATAACATGAACGGAGATCCGGTCAACCGCGAACTCAATGAAGCTTGGCCAAGAGGACGAACAAATCATTATTGGTTTGACCTGAACAGGGATTGGCTGCCTGCACAGCATCCCGAATCAAGAAACCGTGTGGCCAAAGTTCAGGAATGGCTCCCTAACGTACACCTTGATTTCCATGAAATGGGAGCAAACAGTACCTTTTTCTTTCAGCCTGGCGTTCCTGCTAGAAACCATCCTTTGACACCAAAGAAGAGTTTTGAACTGACCGAAAAAATCGGACAATACCATGCAAAGCATTTGGATAAGATCGGTTCTTTGTATTACACTCAGGAAAATTTTGATGATTTCTACTTTGGAAAAGGATCTACCTATCCAGATGTGCAGGGTTCGATCGGGATTCTTTTTGAGCAGGCAAGCTCAAGGGGACACCTTCAGGAAACCATCTATGGCCCATTGTCTTTTGCTTTTACGATCAGAAACCAGTTCACCACTACCCTTTCTTCTTTCGAAGCCTCAAGGGAAATGCGGGTGGAATTGAATACCTACCTAAGAGATTTTTACAAAGAAGCTAAGACCGAGTACGATGCCGATACCAATAAAGCTTACATCTTCGGAGCCAAAGAAGATGCCGGAAGAACCTACCACTTGGCAGATTTGATCCTTCAGCACGACATAGATTTATTTAGCCTCAAAGAGGACATCTCTGTAAACGGTGTAGAATTCAAAAAGGAAAAAGCCTATATCGTGCCCCTCAACCAGCCACAGTATAGGTTGATCAAGTCTTTGTTTGAAACCCGGACTTCGTTTACTGACAGCTTGTTTTACGATGTATCGGCTTGGACAATGCCTATGGCTTTTAACTTAGACTATATGGCACTGAGCAGTAAGATTCTAAATCTTGCCAATGTGGAAGAAGTGCCGAAAAATTCACCAAAAGCAAAAGGAAAAGTCATTGGTCAACCTGGAGCCTATAGCTACATGTTTGGATGGAGCGAATATTATGCTCCAAAAGCAGCGTATGCGCTGATGGACAAAGGATATTTGGTAAGGGTAGCTCATGAGGAAATCACTTTGCCTGATGACGTCAAAATGAAACGTGGAAGTATCATCGTGGGTAAGGGACAATCAGATGCTACCGACCAACAATTATACAATGACTTGGTAAAATTAGCTGAGGAATCCGGAATAGAAATCCATGCAGTAACCACCGGGTATACAGGAGGAGTCAATATCGGTTCGCCGAGTATAGATGTACTACAAAAACCCGAAATCGCCATCTTGGTAGATGGAGGAGTCAGCAGCAGTGATGCAGGTGAAGTCTGGCACTTGTTAGACCAAAGATTCCAAATGCCTGCGACACTTCTTCCGGTTGACCGATTCAATTTTACAGATTTGAGCAGGTACAATGTCATTGTTTTCTCTGACGGCAATTACAACCAACTTGGAAAATCAGGCGTCGAAAAAACGAAAGATTGGGTTAGGGCCGGAGGAACTGCCATCGCAACAGGAAGAGCTTTGAACTGGTTTGGTCAAAATGAAATTGCAGCCTTCAAATTTAAAAATGAGGAGGGCAAAGACACCGTGGTGCAAAGAAAATATGCTGATTTTGAAAGGGCAATGGGGGCAAAAGTAACAGGAGGAGCGATTTTCAATGTCCATCTTGACATTACACACCCAATAGGATATGGTTACGAAAAACCGGAAATGTTCACATTCAGAGGTGATAACCTCTTTATGGTTCCTTCTGAAAACGCTTATGCCAATCCGATGGTGTATACGGCCAACCCTTTGGCAAGTGGTTACATCCATCCGAGTAACCTTGAACAGATCAAAAATTCCGGAGCGATACGAGTATCAGGAGTTGGGAGAGGCAGGGTAATCGGATTTGTGGACAATCCCAATTTCAGGGGATTCTGGTTTGGTACTAACAAACTGTTTTTGAATGCCATCTTCTTTGGACAGACTATTCAGTCAGGTACAGCGAGATAATTTTGGATATCCTAAATTAAATCCTCCAATGGCGAAAAAACCTTTGGAGGATTTTTTTATCCCTTAATCATATCAGTCATGATCTTGGCAGAAAGCAGACAAAGGGGAATCCCTCCCCCCGGATGTACACTGCCTCCGCAGAAATAAAGGTTTTTGATCTCCGAAGAGAAATTAGCATGCCGAAGAAAAGCAGCATATTTGTTGTTGGAACTGTTACCATAGAGTGCCCCGTTTGCACTTGAGGTTTTGGATTCAATCGTTCTGGGTTCTAGGATTTCCTCCACTTCGAGCAGGTTCTCAATGTCGGTTTTTAGGATCCTGTTGACTTTTTGGATGATGCTTTTCCTTGCCTCTTGGATGAGTCTGTCCCAATCCTGCCCTTGGTTATTGGGGACGTTGATCATCGTAAACCAATTCATGCATCCTTCGGGTGCATCGTCCGGCTTGTTGACAGAGGTGATGTTGATATAGACTGTGGGGTCTTGGTAGATGGACTTTTTATTGAAAATATGGTCAAATTCCTCTTTGTAATTTTCTGAAAAAAGGATGTTGTGCAAGTCGAGTTCAGGGAATACCTTTTTGATTCCCCAATAGAATATCAGTGCAGAACTTGATTTTGGCTGGTCAAGCAATCGGTTTGGTTGCTTTTCTTTCTTAAGGATGGTCTTGTAGGCATTGACCATGTCCATGTTATTGATTATGACATCTGCAAAATGGGAATTGCCGGAAACGATGACTCCTATTGCTTTTTTGTCCCTGACAATGACCTCCTCAACTTTGGCGTTGAAATGGAATTTGACACCCAAGTCCAAAGCTAGTCTGTATAAACTCAGGGTAATGTCATGCATGCCTTTTTTGGGAAAAAAGGCCCCGATATTGAATTCAAGGTGGGGGATGATATTTAACGTGGCAGGAGTTTCATAAGGATTGGAGCCGTTATAGGTAGCGTACCTATTGAATAGCTGAACCATTTTTGGGTTTGAAAACTGCTTTTCATTGGCCTTATTCATGGTCGAAAAAATCCCCAATTTGCCCAATTTGAAATAGCATTTTATCGCATCTTTATTTGCCCAAGTCCCAAACCGATGCAATGATTTATGCATAAATAAGGGCGCAAGGTGGTCATAGATAAAAGCCGATTTTTGAAGCGATTCAAAAACATACGAGGCGGGTTCGCCCAACTTGGACTCGACCTCGGCAGCAAATTTTTTGGTATCGCCAAAGGCTTTGATCTGTGTCCCGTCTTCCCAAAAATAATGACAGGCAACAGGCAGGCGGATGTAGTCAAAGTGGGCTTTCGGATCTTTCCCTGAAATATGAAAAAGCTCCTCGACCTGATCGGGAAGTGTAAACAGTGACGGCCCCGCGTCAAATCGATAACCTTGGATTATAATTTCTGAAAGTTTGCCACCAGGATAAGAATTGGCTTCAAAAACGTTCACTTCAAAACCTTTGTTTCTGAGACGGATGGCAGCTGCCAAACCTGCTATTCCTGATCCTATGATGATCGATTTTTTATTCATATTGCAATTACTCTTTACCCAAGTAAAAGAACAAAAAATAACTGAAAAGGATATTTGAAATCTTGCTATTGATTGGTTTAAACAAAAATCCCTCTGCAAGTTGCCTTCCAAAGGGATCTATTTTAACAATTCGCTTTCTTAAAACTTTTCAAAGATTCTTTTATAGCTGCATGCATGACTTAATCTTGCATGAAGGTCAGAGATCAGCACCCTTTCCTGCTCGGTGGTATCTCTGTGTCTTATCGTCACCATATTGTCTTCTAATGTCTGATGATCGACAGCAATACAGAATGGCGTTCCTATCAAGTCCTGACGGGTATATCGCTTTCCTATGGAGGCTGCTTCTTCATAGATGATATTGAAATCATACTTCAATAATTCCACGATCTCTTTTGCTTTTTCAGGCAGTCCATCCTTTTTGATCAAAGGAAGGATGGCAGCTTTTACAGGAGCGATGGCAGGGTGCAATTTAAGATAAGTCCGCTGCTTTTCTTCTGACTGTTCGTCAACAAAAGCATTGCACAAAGTCATCAAAAACAACCTATCCGCCCCGATTGAGGTCTCAATGACATAAGGAATGTAATTTTGGTTGATCTCCGGATCAAAGTATTGCTGCTTCTTTTTGGAATATTCCTGATGGCTTTTCAGATCAAAATCCGTTCTCGAATGGATTCCTTCTACTTCTTTGAATCCAAAAGGAAACTCATATTCGATATCCATGGCAGCATTGGCATAATGTGCCAACTTCTCGTGGTCATGTCTTCTCAGCTTTTCTTCAGGAATTCCCAAAGCCTTGTGCCATCTCATCCTTGTATCAGCCCAGACTTTGTACCATTCCAGTTCCGAACCCGGACGTACAAAAAACTGCATTTCCATCTGTTCAAATTCCCTCATTCGGAAAATAAATTGGCGGGCAACGATTTCATTTCTGAAGGCTTTTCCAATCTGTGCAATTCCGAAAGGAACCTTCATCCTGGCGGTTTTCTGGACATTCAGGAAATTGACAAAAATACCCTGAGCTGTCTCGGGTCTTAAATATATCGTCGTGGAATCCTCCGCTACGGAACCAACTTGCGTGGAGAACATCAGGTTAAACTGACGGACTTCAGTCCAATTGGAAGTTCCGCTGATCGGACACTTGATACCTTCATTGGTGATCAAATCCCTAACTCCGTCCAAATCTTCGGCTTCAAGCAACCTTGCCAAAGCCCCTGTCAAACTATTGGCCTTTTCAATGTCTCCGGCTCTTTCATAAACCGCTGCATGCTCCTCAACAAGCACATCCGCACGATAACGCTTTTTGGAATCTTTGTTATCGATCATCGGATCGTTGAAGCTGTCTACATGTCCGGAAGCCTTCCAAGTGGTCGGGTGCATAAAAATCGCTGCATCTATCCCAACGATGTTGTCGTTGAGCCTCGTCATGGTTTCCCACCAAAGGCGCTTCAGGTTATTTTTCAACTCTACGCCATAAGCCCCGTAATCATATACTGCCTGAAGGCCGTCATAAATTTCAGAGGAAGGATACACAAAGCCATATTCTTTGGCATGTGCGATTATATCTTTCAATTGCGTATTTTCTGTGTTGGATTCAATTTTTGCCATGGGCGCAAAATTAAAGAAAATGACTGAATAGCAAGGGGAAGAATAAAAAACAAAAGACCAATTACCTAAATACTTCCTCTTTGTAGACCCTTCTTCCTTCTTTGTTGCTTAAAAAAGCTGCTTCGATGATTTTCAGTACATCAATGGCTTCACTCATTTTTACGTCCAGGGATGTTTTACCATGGATCGCATCAGCGATATTTTGGTAAAAAATCCTGTAATCTCCCCTTTCTGTTGGATAGGAAACGGTTGCTTTTTCCAAGTGAAGTTTGCCCCAAGCTTCTGAATTTTCCATTCCCCAATTGACTCCTACAGGGATTTGTCCGGCTTTGAAAGCTTTCTCCTGCACATCCAACCCGTATTTGGCATAGGAACCTTTTTCTCCCAAAATCAAAAATCTCGGAATCGGTGCATTGGCCAAAACACTTGCCGTCAACCTCACATTGATCCCATCATACATCATCGTAATGTCAAAAAAATCGTCCGCTACGGCACCGGTCCTTTGCTTCAGAATTTCCGCATAAATCCAAGCAGGCCTACCAAAAAGCATCACTACCTGATCGATCAGATGAGTTCCGAGGTCATAGGTGATGCCGTTTCCTGGAACTTCCTTTTCTCTCCAATTGTCTACCAAATTCGGCCTAAACCTGTCAAAATGAGATTCAAAATGGACTATCCTTCCCAAGATCTGCTCCCTAAGGATTTTTTTGATGGACAGGATATCTCCATCAAGCCTGCGGTTTTGGAATACTGACAGGATCAAATTTTTGGATTCTGCCAACTCTTTCAATTCCTTGGCTTCTTTGGAATGGATGGTGACGGGCTTGTCGACGACTACATGCTTGCCTGCTTCTAAAGCCAATTTTGCCTGTGAAAAATGGAATTCATTGGGAGTGACGATCACGATCAAATCCGCTGCATCATTTTCCAATAATTCCTCCAGACTTTTGAAGACCTGAACACCAGGATATTTAATTTTTGATTTCTGTTGGCTTCTTTCCACTACTGCCACCAACTCCAAATCATCACACACTGAAATCAAAGGTGCATGGAAATTTTCAGCCACAGAACCATATCCTACAAGTGCTGTTTTGATTTTGCTCATATCCCGATTTCAAAAGCTTTTTTTACAAGTTCAGCCACAGAACTTACACCCAATTTGGCATGGATTTTTTTGCGGTGGGCTTCGACAGTATGTACACTCAGGTGGAGTTCTTTGGCAATCTCCTTGTTGGTCAATCCCTGTTTGATCATTCTCACCAATTGTAATTCACGTTTGGAGAGTTTGAATTTTTCTTTATAAAAATCTGAATATCCGTCATCAATATTCTGTTGGAGCACTTTCTGGAAACTCATGATATGGTTTCCTTCGTGAACTTCCTTGATGGTATAGATCAATTCGTCTGAATCAGCGTTTTTCAAGACATAGGCGTCGGCGCCAAGTTTTTGACATTTTAGAAAAATGGCCTCATCATCATACATGGAAAGGACAATGATTTTTGAATTCGGAATCAATCTTTTGACAGATTCTATTACACCTGCACCATCCAAAAAAGGCATATTCATATCCGTAAGGATCACATCCACTTCATTGGACTTCAGAAACTCAAGCAGCTCAAGTCCATTTGAAAAAACACCTTCAACCCTTAAATCGTCATCATCATCCAAAAGACTTGCTATCCCTTTGGCAAACATTTTATGGTCATCTGCTAATGCAATACGGATCATAACTTTATTATTGTTGCAGGAAGATAAATCAAGCTTTTTGATTTGGCAATATTAGTTTTATTTCTGTCCCTTTACCTGGGATAGAGTGTAATTTCATCTCACCACCGATTGTGGCCATTCTGTTTTTTAGGTTATAAATTCCCGATCCTGAGGATTCGCCGGTGTAGTCAAAACCTTTGCCGTCATCAATTACCTTGATCAAAGATCGGGATGAATCAGAATCGACTGAAATCTCAATCATTTTGGGTTGGGCGTGCTTGATGGCATTATTAAGGCTTTCTTGTATGATTCGGATCAGAACAAGTTTCTTGTCTTTTTCTAAGTGGAGCATATCGCCTGATTGGTGAAATGCAACTTTACAGAATTCGGCAGATTCCAATTTTTTAAGCTCTCTTTGGATGTAATCCTCCAAAGAAATCTTTTCCACCCAGTCAAGATTCAAGGATTTCGACAAGGCTCTGACTTCATGGATGATTTCGTTGACTATACCCTTCCCTTCGCTGACTTTCTCAGGTTTGGAACTTGAGAGATTCATTTTAGCAAGAGAAAGTAACTGTCCTACATTGTCATGTAATTCTCGCCCAACATAAGAAAGGATATCTTCTCTCAGTTCTTTTTCTACATTCAGAATGGTCTTTTCATATTCAGCTTGGATTTCCTTAACCAATTGTTGGTTTTTGATCTGACGCTGTCGGTGAAAAACAACCATAATCACGATAAATGACACCATCACAATCATTAAGAAAAAACCCAATAGGATGATTAAAAAAAGATCAGAGCCGTCATTTTCCATGGGTGTTTTTTTAAACTAAAGATGAATAATCCAAAATTGCAGAATCATATTTGAAAACCAAAGGGACTTTTGTGGCAAAACAAAAACTTTGGTAGGGGAATTCTTAGAGTTATTTTAAAACTTCGGTAGGGGTATTTAATCCTCCATTTACATTGGGTTGCTTTCCTTCCAACCAAAAAGGGATATAAAAGGCAGTTCCCATCACCCAATACATCAACACACTTAGGAATTGGATAATGTAGTTGATTTTTATCATCAATTCAATATTTGCTCCTGAGATAAACCTAAATGAAGCGAAATATAACAATGATCCGGAGTAGAAAAACATGATCATGGTCACTATCCAAAATATTGGGAGGATAAGCAAATTTTTATCTTGATACCAATCTTCTTTCATCAGGCCATAAAAAAAATACATACAAAAAGAAATCAACAAAACTCCTCCTATGACATAAGAGACATTATGGAAAACAAACAAGGATTGGAAGAAAATGGAATAAAATAAAGCCCAAAAGAAAAACCCTCCAATGGCTAAAGAGACAATTTTTTTTGCCTTATCCGATAAGAATGCAATTTGAAAGAAGTATAAGATCAAAATTGTCTCCAAATAAACAAATGCCAAATTATAATAGATTACATTCTGCATTCCATTGCTTGCTGTGTAAGTTCCGAGTGTTTCAAGGATCGTTATCAAAAAGATGACAACAAACATGATGCGGTGTAATTTCCTAAACTCGAAATCCCTAACAAAAAATAATGGGACACTAAGGAGCATCCCAATAAATAAGAAAGCAGAATATAAATAATCAGACATTGATTAAATATTTATCGGAGGCTGGCAATATGGGGGACAGATTTTGCCACCATTGGCGATTGAATTTGTATTTGAAACCTCTTCTGACTGGTTATCAAAAACATCAAAAATACCATCTTCTTTTTGATTTGCAGCAGAAAGTGCCAAAGAAACCATTCCTATATAATCCTCGCGGTCTTTTCTGTCTTTTGGTACCAAATCAAGGTTTTCCTTGTCATATTGTCCGAAATAAATCTTTATTCCTCCGGATTTAGGATCAGTTATCTCCAAAAGTCTTTCTATTTCCTCTCTGGTAAAAAAAGCCCAAGAGGTCTGTTCTTGTACATCTTTGCCTTCTTTGTTTTTTCCTTTGATTCCTTTCCGGACCGATTTATTATATACAGAAACAAAATTTTTTAATTCTTCTTTAGTCATATTTTTTTTGATTTGTTTTTCAGCCACCTAAGAAAGAAAATAAAAACGAATAATTTGAAATGATTTGATCAGTATTTCAAATTAAAATACTCTTTTTAAGATGATAGACGAATAAAAATCTAAAATCTGACTTTTCAAATTCATTAAAATACAAAGAGCTATTTTTTTGAAAAAGCAGGAATATAATAAACCAATCCAAAAACCAGATACATAGTACCACCGATGACTTTTAAAACAAAATTTAACTGCTTCCACATGGCATCTTCCATTTCAATGATGTTGTACAAAAATGTAAAAAAAAGCATCGATGCGCTGTAAAAGAGAAGAAAAAAAGATACACACCAAAAATCAGGAACCTGCCATAATTTTTCATCCCAATAGGTGTCCTCCGTCATGACAGCAAAGAAAAAATAAAAACATCCAAAAATGATCAGAATACTTCCAATTGTGAGGCTATAATTATGGAAATTATCAATCGGGGTAAAAAAAAGAGAATTCAGAATCCCAAAAATTCCAAATAGCAAAGCTGTAAAATTCAAAATCACTTTGCTTTTTTGGCCATTCAAAACCAGAGAAAGATAAATTAAAATTAAAATCGTTTCTCCGTAAGCAAATCCAATATTATAAACCCAATGATTTCTAATCCCTTGCCTTGCTAGAAATGCTCCAGAAAATTCAACAATCGACACCAAAGCCAAAATAAAAAAAACCATTTGGTGCCCTTTTTTGAAATTTTTTAGATCTAAAAAAAAACAGGGTATACTCAATAGCAAGCCCGTAAGGATCATTATGGTATACCAATTGAATAAGTTCATATGAATTATGGCTTGCAGTTAAGGGAACAAAGTTTGCCTCCATTTCTCGTGGGAGCACCGAAATCAAAGGCTAAATCAGTTGAATTTTTTTGATTCTGTCTCTATGTCGCAGTTCACTTTCGATAATATTTGCCGCAGCGATCACGATGGAAATCCTTCCAATATAATCATCCCTGTCCTTTCTGTCGACCGGCAGAATATCGAGAATATTTTTTCATATAGTGCAAAAACAATTTGAAGCCGCCGCCTTTGGGGTTGTTGCACATATCAAGCAAATAAGGAATCAACTTCCTTTCAAAAATACCCAATCAGATTGTTCTGCTATATCCTTTCCATTTTTGTCTTTTCCTTTGAGGCAATTTTTTACAGATTTTGCATATGCCAATCTAAAGGCCTCCACATGATCTTTGGTCATTTTCTTTCATTTGAGATTTACATATCCAATAAAGAAAAAATTAATAGATTTTTATAATGCTACCACTGAATTTCCTTCATCAAAATAAGATTTGAATACCTTAGGAATTAAAAATGAAAATCCAAAGATCAGGTACATTGTTCCCGCCATAAGCCTGTTAAACCCAAAAATTACAGCTACATTTTCAATCACGAATTGAGGAGAAAACTGGTATAGTCCAAAAACAAAGATCGCTTCAACATAAAAAAACAAAATGCCTGTACAGATCCAAAAATGAGGAAGAGTTATCAAATTCCAATCCTTAAAAATCCGGAGATTCAGCATATTGTAAAGAAACCGGACACAGAGAGTAAGAATAAAAAGACTGATGGGAAAAAAAGAATAAAATTGAAAGACTATGGAAATAGACTGGAAAAATACTGAATTGGCAATTCCCCAAAGGAGTAAAAGAAATGAAGTGGTGATGATATATCTTTTAGCGGTTTTGCTTATTTCAAACTTGTAGAAATACATGACCAAGAGCAAGGATTCTACATAAACCCAACAGATATTATAAAGCAAGGAATTGTTGATATTCAAATCCGCAGTATAGCTACCGATTGATTCAAATACCAATACCAAAATCAATAAACCCAAAATAATACCTTGGCCTCTAGTCTTGTTTTTTTTCAGACCAAAATTAATGAGCGAAAGCAATACACTCAATCCAATCACAAGTAGGTAAATCGTCCCTGACATATCAGCTATTTTTATTCCCCAAAATTATAAGTAATAGAAATGCCAAAAAATCCCGTGATTGGGGTATTTTTTATGGAAAAGGCAAAAAAAAGGAGTCAAATCGCTTTGACTCCTTATATTTTTTTGAAATTCTTTAAATTAAACTGTCTTTTTTGCTACTTCCTGAGCGCTTTCTGCTTCGATTTCTTTTTTCATCAAATCCACCACAATCGGTGAAGCGATATAAATTGATGAGTAAGTACCCACCACAATACCAATGAACAACGCAAAAGAGAAACCTCTCAAAACTTCACCCCCAAAAATAAGGAGTACCAAGACAACAATAAGCGTTGTCAGTGAAGTGATCAATGTTCTTGCCATGGTTTGGTTGATCGCATCATTGAACATTTTTACCAACTTGGATGTACCTCTAAGTTCAATGTTTTCCCTGATCCTATCAAAAATGATTACCGTGTCATTGATGGAATAACCCACCACTGTCAAGATTGCAGCAATGAATACTTGGTCAATTTCGAAAGTAGCTCCGAAGGCACTTGCAATGGCAAAGGCTGCGATAACAAAAAGTACGTCATGCGCCAATGCGATGATCGCTCCCAAAGAAAACTGCCACTTGCGGAATCTCAAAAGGATGTAAAGGAAAATTGCTACCAATGCGAAGAACATGGCTTCTGCAGAGGATTTTTTTATATCATCCGCGACTGTGGCTCCTACTTTGGAAGAGCCTGTAATAGAAAACTGACCATCCTGAATATTTGCTGCATCTGTAGAATAAGTCAGTCCCATTATGTTTGCAATGCCTTCTTTCACTTTGCTTTCCACTTCAGCATTGGAGGCATCATCATCCTCATTGATCAAATATGAAGTAGTCACTTTCATGATGTTGCTGGCACCGTAGGATTTGACTTCCACTGATCCGTCAAATTCTCCATCAAGACCCACTTTCAATTCAGAAGCGACCACAGGCTCTGCAAAGGTCACGATATAGGACCTACCACCTGTAAAGTCAACACCAAATTTCAATCCGCTGATCAATGCAATGGCAAGGCCTATGACAATAATCCCGGTAGAGAAAATATATGCTACTTTTCTTTTGCTCATGAAATCAATATTCAGGTTACTCAAAAGACCTTTAGCCAAAGGAGTAGAGAATGAGATACTGCTATCATCACCTTTTTTGCTCATCAGGTGCACAATCAGTCTTGTGATAAATACAGCTGAGAAGAAAGAAGATGCAATACCGATCATCAATACGATGGCAAATCCTTTAACAGGACCTTGTCCCACTGCGTACAAAATCGCGCCAACCAAGAAGGTTGTAACGTTTGAATCCAAAATCGCGGAAAATGCCTTGTTATAACCCTCATTGATAGCAGCTATCAAACCGCTGCCATTGGCTAGTTCCTCTTTGATTCTTTCAAATATCAATACGTTGGCATCAATGGACATACCGATCGTCAACACGATACCCGCGATACCGGGCAATGTCAATGCTGCTCCCAACTGAGCCAAAATACCAAGGATGAAGAAAATATTGAATATCAAAGCTGCAATGGCAACAAATCCACCTTTAGCATAATATGCTACCATGAAAACCACAACCAAAAGCAAACCTGCCACCATGGAGATGATACCTTGGCTTTGAGCCTCTTTACCTAAAGTCGGACCGATAATTGCTTCTTCTACGATCTTTGTGGGTGCAGGAAGGGAACCTGACTTTAGGATGTTTGCCAAATCTTTAGCTTCCTCAATGGTGAAATTTCCTGTGATTTCTGACTGACCTGAAGGAATTTCTCCTTGAACCATCGGTGCAGTATACACGAAATCATCCAATACAACTGCGATTCTTCTACCGATATTATCACCCGTAAGTTTTCTCCACCTTCTGGCACCGTCAGCGTTCATCTGCATACTTACCGCAGGACGGGAAGTCTGGTCTAAAGTCTGGCGGGCATCTGTGATGACATCCCCTTCCAAAGGTGCTTGATCACCTGTTCTGCTCTTTTTTATGGCATATAACTCCAATAATTCAAGGTTATCCGCTACTTCAGGTTTAACAGACCAAAGGAATTTCACATCTCTAGGCAATACGGCTTTCACATCTTCTCTGGCAAAAATCCTGTTGATCGCTACAGTATCCCTGATTTCATATACCAATCCTTGCTGGGATTTGGTCAAAGAAAAAATCGGTGAAACAGAAGTAGAAACGTCAGTAGAATCTGCTGTTCCGGCCAATTGCTTTTCAAGTTCTGATAATGCTGCAGCAGCTTTAGCTGAATCTGTCTCGGCAATTTCAGGCTGAACTGCAGCTTTTTTTGCTTGAGCTTCTGCTACCAAAAGGCTGTTCGCAGCTTCTAATTCTGACAAATACTCATTCACCTCAGCCACTTCCCAGAATTGCAACTTTGCAACTCCTTGAAGTAAATTTCTCACCCTGGTAGCATTGTCCACTCCGGGAAGTTCAATTTGAATCCGGCCGGAACCTTGGATTCTCTGAATATTTGGTTGAGAAGTTCCAAATCTATCAACCCTCGTTCTCAAGATATTGAATGACCTTTCGATGGCATTTTCAACCTCTGTATCGATGATCTGAAGAATGTCAGAATCAGAAGATTCCAATGAAATTCGGCCCCTGTTAGCTGCGGTAGCAAATATTGCACTCAGTTTTTGACCGGGAGCCTGATTTTGCCATGCTCCATAAAACAGATCTACAAACTTGCTGTTGCTCGTTTTAGATGCTTGATTTGCTTCTTCAAGTGCAGTATTGAAGGCAGGGTCCTTACTGTTGCCAGAAAGACCTTTAAGGATTTCAATAGGAGAAACTTCCAAGGTAACGTGCATACCGCCTTGTAAGTCAAGGCCAAGTCCCAATTCAGTTTCTTTGATTTCTTTATAGGTGAATTTGGCACCTAGAAAATTATAAACCGGCTCTCTGTAGATAGAGTCGAGGTAGGATTGCTTTTTTGCAAAATCCAGATTCCCTGCATCGTCAGTGGCAAATTCCACGGCCTTCTGCTGGATATTGTTTGATACGAAAGTGAATGACAGGTAATACAGGCACAAAGCTGTGACTACCACGGTCAAAAACACAATGACTCCTTGGTTACGCATATGATTGATTTTTGATTGTTTGATTATTTATTCTAAGATTTTTGGATATGCCGATAGCGGCTCAGGTATTCTGAGATGAAAAAAATCAGGGAGCATTGGGTGAAATAATCCTTTCCAATAGGATCTCCCAATAGGGAAAATTCAATGGAAGGGTAACACTGACCCCGTTTACTGTAGGCTTTTCAATAGTGAAAGTTTCATAAATCAGGTAAAAAACCTGTTGAGAAACCACAGTCACAAACGGGACTACAGCGTCAACGGCAACATTTAAAAAAGTCTGATTTTCTGATGAAGAATCTGATTCCTGTGATTTTTCCTGCTTGGATTTATTGTCGTTATCTGCAGGTTTTGGAAAATATTCAGTACCGCTTACCAGCATGCAAAAGAACAGGACCAACAAAATTGTTGCTCTCTGTCTAAATAAGCCGATATTTTTGGTTGCTTTTCTCACGGGGGAGCAAATATATAAAGTTTTGCAATTACAAAAGGCCTACACTAAAAAAAACTGACCCTTAGACATTTCCGCTTATTTTGCTTTTAACCTCAAGTAAGTCCTGATTACATCCAAGGCATGGTCAAAATTCCTGTTGTTTGGTATGATCAGATCTGCATCATTCTTGAAAGGCTCGATATACTTTTCATAAGTAGGCATTACATGCATCTCATACCTGTACAGAACATCATCGAGGTCATAGCCACGCTCTACTTTATCCCTGACAATTCTTCTTTTTAGTTTAATATATTCTTTGGCATCGATAAAAACCTTCAGATCCAACAAATCCGCCAACTCGGGATAATAGAGCACAAAAATTCCCTCCACTACCACTACAGGCGCGGGAGCAAATTCCAGTGTTTTGGGCTTTTTGTTGGGATTATTAAAAGTATATTCTTGTCTGTAGACGGTTTCGCCTTCCCGGATTTTTTTGATATCCTCGGCATATTGTCCAAAATCTATGGAATTTGGGGTATCAAAATTATGGATTCCTTTCTCGTCTACAGGCTGAAGATGCCTTGGTTTATAATAATTGTCCTGGGAGATCAAACAAACTTCCCCGGGTTCAAATGAATGCAGCAGCTTGTCTAAAAATAAAGTTTTGCCTGATGCGCTTCCCCCGGTAATCCCTAGAATAAATGGTTTGTTCATGGGGTACAAATTTAAAAATTTATTTGAGAAAGTCTGCCAAAGCTTTTACAGCCTTGCCACGGTGGCTGATTTGGTTTTTTTCTTCCAAAGTCAATTCTGCAAAAGTTTTTTTGAATCCATTGGGTACAAATACAGGATCGTATCCAAATCCACCTGTTCCGATTCTCTGTTGAATAATTTCTCCTTCCGCAATGCCGTCAAAGGCATGCTCTTCCCCATTCAGAATAAGCGCAATGACGGTCCTGAACCTCGCTTTCCTATTTTCCTTTCCTGCCATTTTGCTCAAAAGCAGGTCTACATTCCTCTCATCACTTCTCGGTTCGCCGGCAAATCTCCCTGAATACACTCCCGGCGCGCCATCCAAGGCTTCCACTTCCAGACCAGTATCATCAGCAAAGCAATCCACCCCATAGTTGTCTTTGACATACCTGGCTTTTTGGAAGGCATTGTGTTCCAAGGTGTCACCTGTTTCGGGAAGCTCTTCCCTACAGCCTATTTCTTCCAATGAAACAATGGTAAAATGATCACCCAAGGCAGATTTTACCTCTTCTATTTTCTTTTTATTGTTGGTGGCAAAACAGATTTTCATGGGGGTGAAAATAAAGAGAATTATTGAAAAAGGGTAAACAGTGGAAAGTAATGAAAAATTCACCCGCAGATTTCGCTGACCTGCGCAGAGAAAATTAAAATATCCAAATTTATTTACCAAAAAAGTTCTGCGGACATCTGCGTAGTCTGCGGGAAAAAATATTTACCACTGATGAACACAGATTTTCACAGATGATAATTGGATATTCTGGAAAATTTTTACCGCAATGACCCAAATGGTTTAGCTATTACCGGAAGGTGCATTTCTTAGGGGTTTTGCTCTTTTTTTCTCAGTGTGATATAATACATGATTTTTTTCTCCGTGCCCTCCACGTCCTCTGAGGTAAATTTTTTTCTTGGCATCTTCGCGGGACACCTTCTATTTATTTTGCGGACATCTGCGATGTCTGCGGGACTTTAAATACTCAGAATTCAAAAAATTACTCCCGCGGATTTCGAAGACCTTCGCAGAATAGGGTAAATACAATTACTTTTGTCCAAAAATCAACTTATGAAAAAAATCACCATCTACTGCGGTTCGAACAAAGGTAAAAATCCTGTTTACGAAGAAGGCGCAAAAGCTTTGGCAAAGGAAATGGTCAAAAGAAACATGGCTTTGGTCTATGGTGCCGGGAATGTCGGGTTGATGGGTGTCATAGCCGATGCCATGCTAGAAGCAGGGATGGATGTCTATGGAATCATTCCCCAGAAACTCGTGGACATCGAGGTAGCTCATCGAGGATTGACCGAACTGACTGTCGTCGAAACCATGCGCGACCGCAAATGGCTGATGGCCGAAAAAGGAGACGGTTTTATCGCCATGCCTGGTGGAATCGGGACATTTGAGGAACTGTTTGAAATCATGACCCTTAACCAGTTGGCTTATATCAGTAAGCCTTTGGCACTGTACAATGTCAATGGGTATTATGATGGGTTGATTACTTTTCTAAAGCATTCGGCAAAAGAAGGATTTTTGCATCAAGCACAGTTGGACTTGTTGATTGTCAGCAGCGATCCTGTAGAACTGTTGGATAAAATGAGTTCTTTTGAACCAAAGTATATCGAAAAGTGGGAGGTGAAGTAGGCTTCACTTAACAGTATCGGTCCACCAAGGCCATCAATTTTTCGAGGTAAAAAGCATCGCTTTGGTCAAAATCGTCTAATTGATCACTGTCGACATCAAGGACTATCCAAACTTTCCCTTCTTTAAATCCCGGAACTACGATCTCAGACCGGGAAGCAGAACTGCAGGCAATATGACCCGGAAAAGCATCCACATCCGGTACCAATTGGGTCTTGGCTTCTTTCCAAGCAGTCCCGCATACACCTTTTCCAAAAGCTATCCTCGTACAGGCCAAAGGACCTTGAAATGGTCCCAATACCAAATGTTCCGCTTTGACAATGTAAAATCCGACCCAAAAAAAACCAAAAGCTTCCCGCAACACTGCTGCGACATTGGCAAGATTCGCATAGCTATCTGACTCTGAGGAGATCAAAGCCTCAATCTGTGGAAGAATCGCTTGGTATTTTTCTGCCTTCGTGGCGACTTCGGGTAAGTAGAGTGATTCGGACATGGTTTAAAACAATTTGTGGGTATAACTAAATGTTGAGCGATTACGGTTGGCTGATGTTGTCGCGGCCGTCACTCTGAGTGAAGCGAAGAGTCTCTAATTTTTTGAGATCTTTCATCCTCGTACCTGGGATTCAAGATGACGCCACACCAAGAATAATCCCCCTTTCTGTAAAACCATTTTTATCAACTTGAAATGACATTTACAGGAATAATTTGAATTATCTTTCAATTTCTTTCCCAGACAGCCAACCTATCCCCCACGATTTCTGATTCGGAAAGCAATTTACCTTTGATCAAGGGTGCCGGAATGCCTTTTCCAAATTGGACCTGACCTGTAAAAACCCGAGCCTCGTCCCAAAGTTCATTTTCAATAAAACTTTTCAAAACCTGTGCCCCTCCCTCAACGATTAGGCTCTGGATTTTCCTTTGGTACAAATCCTCCAAAACCTTCTCCAAGCCAAATCCTGAATCCAATTTTACCAAATCAAGGTTCTCTGAATTTTCAGTTTTGACCTGATTGTAGCAAATCGTTTTTTGGCTATGGTCGAAAAGATCCAAGGTTGAATCCAATTTCAAAGTCCTGTCCAAAACAATCCTAACCGGGTTTTTGCCATCCCAGTCTCGCACGTTCAACTTCGGGTTGTCATATTTGGCAGTGGATGTCCCGACTAGGATTGCATCTTCTTCCGACCTCCATTTATGGACAAGCTGTCGGCTATATTGGTTGCTGATCCATTTGGAATCAAAGTTTTCCCGAGCTACAAAACCATCTCGGGTTTGGGCCCATTTGAGAATAACATAAGGTCTCTTCTTTTCGATAAAAGTAAAAAAGCGCTTGTTCTGCTCCCTTGCCTCTTTTTCCAAAATACCCGAAAGAACTTCAATTCCTGCTTCTTTCAAAAGCTGAATCCCTTTTCCTCCCACCAAAGGATTGGTGTCGACCGCTGCAATCACAACCTTCTTCACCTTTTTTTCTATCAAAAGATTGGCGCAAGGAGGAGTTTTGCCCCAATGGGCGCAGGGCTCAAGGGATACATAAACAGTCGATTCCGATAATAAATCCTGATAAGTAACCGAATTGATGGCATTGGGTTCGGCATGTGGTCCTCCATAAACCTGATGGTATCCTTCCCCAATGATTGTATTTTCATGCACAATGACACAACCGACAATGGGATTTGGGCTTACATTCCCTCTCCCAAACTCCGCCAATTCGATGGCTCTCCGCATGTATAATTCATCCTGAGTCATTGAATTACGGTTTTGGACGGAGTGTAATTTCATTTATTTGGGTGATTTTTCTGCTTTCAACCCTCACATTGGTGATCGTCTCAGATTGAAAAGCTGAATTAAAAGGAATGATCGAAACGGTATGATTTCCCAATATCCCCCTCAATTTGAATTTACCGGTGGAAAGTTCGATTGCGGTGGAAGAAACTGTGTCCTGACCTTGAATGGCGTATACCACCGCGTTTTCCTTCAATGGAAGGATTGAACCGGCTATTTCTCCGGTATCTACCCTAGTGAAGGAACGAAGTTTGGGCTTCAGAACAAAGCCATTGGCAGGATTGGGTGAGGCTGTAATTGATCTAAAAACTTCAAAATCAATAAAGATATCATAAGAAATTCCTGGATCTAAAGGGTAATTGACTGTTAAGGAAGGATTTTGATTCTCAATATTTTCAATCACCAAAGGAATCCTTGCTCCATCAATGACGACATAATGGTTGGTCCCCAACTTTAAGGTCAATTCTGTGATTGCTCCAACTAATAATTCTCCCCTACCTACCAAAAACTGTTTATCCAAAATAAGGCTTGAAAGGTTGACCTGTTTATTGCTTTGGACATTTTCAAAAAAGATAGGATTTGCATTGTCCTGACCCCTTGTACCGGTGGTTTTGACTTCCACGCCCAAAATTTCCACCCAAACTTCTTCAAAATCTCCCGGCGCATCAATCACAAATACGTTGACAAGCGCAGTACTTCTTTCTCCATCTGTCATGCAGGAAGTTAGAAACAGACAAATAAAAATCTGGATGAATAAAGAGAATTTTTTCACACTTCAAAAATAGGAAAAGTTATCACAATGGGAGTTTGACATCTACGAAATAAAAAAGCCCAAAGTTTTTCAACTTCGGGCTCTCTGTCTTTCACATTAAATATATGAGATGATGAGGATTAATCCTCTGTATCAATTACAACCAAATCAAGTTGGATAGGTTCCGGCTTTGTAACCACCCCAATTGTGGTTTCTACTCCTTCAATTTTTTTGACTTGATACAATTCATTAGGTTCTACGAGCAAAGAATAACTCCCTGTTTTCAATCCTCTGATCATAAACATGCCATTCTCGTCTGTGAAAGTGCCCACGGTGTCTTCATCAATGATGGCTGAAACCTGTACTGGGAATGCCTCCAGCGGCAACACGGTCCCTTCAATAGTCGCTGAGGCTTCCGCAATCACTCTCAAAACAGGCTTAAGGATATAATTACCTGAATTCCCAGCTTTCACAATTGATTTTGAAGCATCAAAATCTATCACCAAATCATAAGAAATTCCTGCCTCTAATGGTTTGTCGATTTTCAATTTCAATCCACTTTGTTGGGCGCTAGGAGTGGTAAGGTCTATGCGCTGCTCCCCATCCATGATGTAATTGTCATCGCCTAGCAATAACCTTATTTGGGAAATTTCCCCTGCAGGGACTTCAATTTCTCCAAAGTAAAATGGGTTATCAGCTACCAAAGAAAGAAGATTAAGCTTTTTATCTTCTCCTTCATGTCCCAAAGTAATCCATGCACTTCCATTTTCTTCACTTTCGCCTTTTGGAAGAAATTCGACTCCCAATACCTCAACCCACACTTCATCATAAGCTGCGGGTGCGTCAATCAGGTAAACATTCACTTTTGCATTAGCAGAGGATTGCATGTCATCCTTGTCATCACAAGAGACCAAAAAGAACACTGTAGCCAACATTGCTGAGATAGAATAAATGTGTTTTTTCATAAAATTTAAAATTTAAATGGGTTTTAACTTGTAGCCATACTTCCAATCATTGTGCCAAGATGATTTCTTGGTTAATTTTTTGACGATGATTGGTCTTAAAACACATAGCTTTAGTATTTTTGGAGATGATGAATTGGGAAAAATTATTGAGTTCGGACAGGTTTGATTCTTCGAAAAAAGAAAATTCCTCACCTGAATCTTTTAGAAGTGAGTTTGAAATAGATTACGACCGGATCATTTTTTCTGCTCCGTTTAGAAATCTTCAGGACAAAACCCAGGTTTTTCCGCTTCCTGAAAATGATTTTGTCCATACCAGACTTACCCATAGCCTCGAAGTATCCAGCGTAGGCAGGTCTTTGGGAAAATCCGCCGGTGAATACCTCATCAATAAATATCCCAATCTCGCCGAAAAAGGTATCCATTCCTCTGATTTTGGTGCCATCGTGGCAGCAGCGGCATTGGCACATGATATTGGTAATCCACCTTTTGGACATGCCGGTGAGGAAGCTATTTCTGATTTTTTCAAGCATCATCCTTATGGTTTCATTTGGCGCACCCATGTCAAACCCCATGAATGGGATGATTTGACAAATTTTGAAGGAAATTCCCAGGGCTTTAGGATGTTGGTTTCCAAGGATAACGGATTGAAACTTTCGTATGCAACCTTGGCTGCCTTTACAAAATATCCAAGGCCATCCCACATTTTCAAAAGAGACCACAACCGCAGAAGTCAGAAGAAATTTGGGTTCTTTACCGACCAGCAAAAAGACTACGCCCAACTCGCCTCAGAATTGGGGCTGACCAAAATAAATGCAGAATGTTGGTTGAGGCATCCACTTGCTTTTTTGGTGGAAGCAGCCGACGATATCTGCTACAGTATCATTGACCTCGAAGACGGTTGCACCATGGGTTTGGTAAGTATTGAGCAGACCATTGAATTGCTTGCCGAGATATTGGGGGACAAATTCAAACCTGAAAAATTAGAGAAATACAAAACAGACTCCCAAAAATTGGCCATTCTGCGGGCCATGACGATCGGAAGTCTGATCAGCGAAGCGGTCGAAGCTTTTTGTGCCAATGAAGAGGCGATTCTTAGCGGTGACTTTGACAAGGCACTCACTGACATTATTCCATCCGCCAAACCACTTGAAAAAATCTCCCACCTTTCTGTGAAAAAAATCTATCGGTCCAAACCTGTTTTGGAAAAAGAAGCTGCAGGTTTTCAGGTTTTGGAAGGTTTATTGGAAGTTTTTTCAAAAGCACTGAACCATAAATTCTATCAGACCGAACTGTATTCAGGCAAAGACAAAAGTATCCTGAGGTTGCTGCCGGAAGATTTTCCTTTAGATGGATGGGAAATCAAAGTCAATCCCTATCCGTTGCTTCGGGCTTTGGTGGATTTTATTTCAGGAATGACGGACAGGTACGCGCTATCCCTTTACCGGAGAGTAAAAGGTATTTCACTTCCGGCCACCTGATTCGGACAAAAAAATTACCGCTTTAAACTCCGAATTGCCTGAGGTGGTGGTCCACATGCCTCCACACAAATATTCCCCATTGCTGATGGGTCAGTGGACCAAAAACGGGATGGGACGCTTCCAAAGCATAATCTATTTTAGGGTATTTACTCAGGATGTGAATAAATTTTGATTTTTCTTCTTCAAAGGAAGCGTCAGGGGCATTTCCTACAGTTTGAAATCTCTTTGGACCTTTGGCCAGCTTTGGGAATTCACTTCTTAGATGGAAGAATACAAACTTGAACATCAGCTGCCTGAATGTCGCACTTTTGTCAGATTTGGTAGCTTTGAGAATTCCCTGATGGGCCAAATTACAGTGGACAAGCATCTCGGTAGCGGTCATCAGACCCCAATTGGCTTTCGTAACAGGATTCAAATTATGGGCTCGATCGATCAACTGTTGCGTATCGGTTTGGATAAAAACACTTTTTTTCACAAAAATCAGGGATGTTACAATTCTAAATTTAAGCTTTTCTCATTTTGAAAAATTAATTCAAACCAAAAATTATCTGTCAAAAACCTGAATTCTGCGGGAAGCTATCCCTATTCGCCCAAAATCTCTTAACTTTGTGCCTGCTTTTGAAAGGGTTAGTTATTTGACTCTTTTCATATAGACAAATCCACCCAAGGATCAATTCAGAAATCTGGAGTTTTGGGTGGGAAAAAATAAAACCCCAAGGAATACCGTGAAAAAATACCAGGAGTTCAAACAAGTTGATTATCCCAAAATAGGAGTAGATATCCTCCAATTCTGGAAAGAGAATGACATTTTTAAAAAATCTGTGGAAAACAGAGAGGGTTTCGAAACCTTCACTTTTTTTGAAGGACCACCGTCTGCCAACGGTACGCCAGGTATCCACCATGTGATGGCAAGGACCCTGAAGGATATTTTCTGCCGGTACAAAACGCTCAAAGGATTTCAGGTAAAGAGAAAAGGCGGTTGGGATACGCATGGATTGCCTGTGGAATTGCAGGTAGAAAAGGAGCTTGGCATTACCAAAGAAGACATCGGAAAGAAGATTTCCGTCGAAGAATACAACCAAAAATGCCGCGAGACGGTCATGCGTTTCAAACATGAATGGGATGACCTCACCGAGAAAATAGGCTATTGGGTGGATTTGGATGATCCTTATATCACTTTCGAACCAAAATACATTGAGAGTCTTTGGAGCCTTTTGAGGAAGCTGTATGACAAAGGCTTGCTTTATAAGGGCTATACGATTCAGCCGTTTTCACCTGCTGCGGGTACGGGTCTGAGTTCGCACGAACTCAATCAGCCTGGCACTTACAAGGACGTCAAAGACACTTCCATCACGGCACAGTTCAAAGTCAAAGGACAGGACAATACCTACATCCTTGCCTGGACGACCACGCCTTGGACCTTGCCTTCCAATTCGGCTTTGGCCATCGGCGAAAAACTCGACTATGTCAAAGTCAAGACTTTCAACCCATACACCTTCGAACCGGTAAATGTCATATTGGCAAAAGCCAGGATGGGTGCTTACCTCAATCCAAAGGCGCAGGAAATCGCCATGGCCGATTTCAAGGCCGGAGACAAATTGATCCCTTATGAGATCATAGAGGAATACAAAGGCAAAGACCTTTTGGGTTGGGAATATGAGCAGCTATTTCCAATTGCAGGTTTGGCATTGCCGCATCCGGCATTTACGGTAGTGGCGGGCGATTATGTGACCACTGAAGACGGTACCGGCATCGTGCACTTGGCAAAAGCCTTCGGTGCGGACGATTTCAGGACTTTGGTACAACAAAATATACCCGGAGTTTTTGTCAAAGACGACTTGGGAAATGAGATTCCGGTCGTGGACAGACAAGGAAAATTCCTGCCTGTGGTAGGTGAATACCTTGCTGCAAAAATGAAAGAACATGGCATCAGCGCCCACAAGGAATTGGGAGCGAATGATTTCTATGTCAAAAATTACCTCGAAGACGATGAGAGCAACAAGGAGTACAAAAACACCGACGTGATCATCTCCATCATTCTGAAGAATGAAAACAAGGCTTTCAAAGTAGAAAAATATGAGCACACATATCCGCATTGCTGGAGGACGGACAAGCCGATCCTGTATTATCCTTTGGAAAGCTGGTTTATCAAAACCACAGCTTACAAGGACAGATTGGTAGAACTGAACAAAACCATCAACTGGAAACCCGAAGCAACGGGTACAGGCCGATTTGGCAACTGGCTAGAAAATCTGGTGGATTGGAACCTAAGCCGCTCCAGATTTTGGGGTACTCCGCTTCCGATCTGGAGAACAGCAGACGGTACAGAAGAGAAATGCATCGGTTCGATCGCTGAACTGAATGAAGAAATGGCGAAGTCCATTTCTAAAGGATTTATGACAGCTTCTCCTTTTGAAGGAAAAGAAATTGACCTCCACCGTCCTTATGTGGATGAGGTAGTGTTGGTTTCTGCGAAAGGTGAAAAAATGTTCCGTGAACCGGATTTGATAGATGTTTGGTTTGATTCCGGGGCAATGCCTTATGCACAGTGGCATTATCCTTTTGAAAATGAGGATATCTTCAAAGCCAATTATCCTGCAGATTACATTGCCGAAGGCGTGGATCAGACGAGGGGATGGTTCTTTACTTTGCACGCCATTGCGGGGATGCTCTTCGATTCGGTAGCATTCAAAAATGTGATTGCCAACGGTTTGGTCTTGGACAAAAACGGCAACAAAATGTCCAAGCGATTGGGCAATGCTGTGGATCCATTCAAAACCCTGAATGAATATGGCCCAGATGCGCTCAGGTGGTATATGCTGAGCAATGCCAATCCTTGGGACAACCTGAAATTCAACCTTGAAGGCGTGGCAGAAGTACAGAGAAGGTTCTTTGGTACACTCCAAAACACCTATAATTTCTTTGCGCTCTACGCCAACCTTGATCATTTTGTCTATGATCCTACCAAAAAAGTACCTGTACTCGAAAGAGCGGAACTGGATCAATGGATCATTTCCAAGCTTCAGTCACTGATCTCCGAAACGGAAGCGGCCATGGACAATTACGATGCCACCAAGGCCACCCGTGCGATCATGAATTTCACCGTCGATCAGCTTTCCAACTGGTATGTTAGATTGGCAAGGAAAAGATTCTGGAGAGGAGAAATCAACAAGGACAAGCAGGCAGCTTATGAGACTTTGTATGAATGTCTCTCAAGCCTTGCGCAGTTGATGTCTTCTTTTGCGCCGTTCTACGCTGATTGGTTGTACCAAAACCTCACGGAAAGCAGCAGGGAAGCTGGACAGGTTTTGCCTGAATCCGTCCACTTGGGAGATTGGAATGCAGCTGATCCAAAACTGATCAAAGAAGACCTGGAAGCAAGCATGCAGTTGGCGCAGGATATTTCTTCATTGGTCCATTCATTGAGGAAAAAAGAAAAACTCAAAGTAAGACAGCCTTTGCAAAAAGTGTTGATTCCTGTTTTGAATGAGAAAACCAAAGCACAGATCCAACATGTGGATGACCTGATCAAATCTGAGGTAAACATCAAGGATATCGAATACATAGATGATACTTCCGGTATTTTGGTAAAATCCGTAAAGCCGAATTTTGCGCTATTGGGCAAAAGATTTGGTCCGAAATTGAAGCAGGTATCTGCTGCGATCAATGCCTGGGGAAAAGAAGAAATTTCTGCAATCGAAAAAGACGGCACTTATTATCTTGACCTAGATGGAGAAACAGTTGCTTTGACTTTGGAGGATGTGTTGATCTCTTCTCAGGATATCCCGGGATGGTCAGTTGCTTCTGATAATGGGGTGACGGTCGCCTTGGATGTGACTTTGACAGAGGAACTGAAGCAGGAAGGAATCGCGAGAGACTTGGTCAACAGGATCCAAAATCTCCGAAAGGACATGGGATTGGAAGTTCAGGACAAAATCACCATCAAAGTGGCCAAACATGATGACATGGTAAATGCTGCTTTGGCAAATTTTGCCTCCTATATCCAAACCGAAACACAGGCGCTCTCGTTGGAAGTGAACGGTTCTTTGAGTGACGGAACCCAACTTGACATGGATGATTTTGAATTGACAGTCAAGGTAGAGAAAGTATAAAATCAAATTAACACGCCACAGATAGGGGAGATTCTACAAAAATTCCTTAAATCTGTGGCTTTATAATGCTATCGATGAAGTATTTGAAATATTTTGCAATCGCCCTATTGGTGATTATCATTGACCAAGCTGTCAAAATGATTGTCCATTACGAGATGGATTTTGGGACACCGGGTCAGATTAAGGTATTTGGTGATTGGTTTAAGTTGCATTATACCACCAATCCTGGGATGGCTTTTGGGATGCAGATAGGATCCGAATACGGCAAGTTGCTGCTGACCTCCTTCCGGTTGATCGCCATGTTTGGGATAGGATACTACCTTTATTACATCATCAAGAAAAATCTTCATCCTGCTTATATCGTCTGTATTTCCATGATTTTGGGAGGAGCAATTGGGAACCTTGTGGACAGTGTATTTTATGGTGTGTGGCTAAATAATGCGCCATACAATGCCCCTACCCCTTGGCTTCACGGTCAGGTGATTGACATGTTTTACATTGATATCTGGGAAGGTTTTATTCCGGAATGGGTACCTGTTTGGGGTGGAAGTTATACTGCCCTTTGGCCGATTTTCAATATTGCAGATGCTTCGATATTTGTAGGAGTTACTATCATTCTGATATTCCAAGGGCGGTTTTTCAAGGAAGAACTGGCTCCCAAGAAAGAAGAAGAAGTAGATGAAATCCAGAAGCAGTTTATAGAAGGCGAAGAAAATGTTTGATTCAAAATCCCTTCAGATTAAGATCTGAAGGGATTTTTTTTGAGCTAACATGAAAATGTAATAAATTGACACAAACTTACGTTTATTACTTATATCAAGATTGATCAGCTATGAGTCGGGTATCATTTCTTTTTCTGGCATTTATACTTTTTTCCTGTCTCAGGGATAATGATCCAATTATTTCAGAAGAAATCATCACCGAAATCCCAAAACCTGCAAGATTCAATGTCTGTGAATTTGATTTAAGCGATAAAGCGGGAACTTTTGAACTTGAAGGAAAATGGGAATTTGCAGGTTTTTTTGATACCCGATCCAATACATTGGATAACCTGACCTGTACGGCTCGTTGGGCCAAATTCTTCTTTGACGGAGAGGACAAGAAAAATGTCTATAAAATCATTCTTGAGATAAAACCCTCTAAATTTTCCGGGGAAAATCCAGCATGTAAGGACTTCCCAACATTTGAGACCACAGGTTTCAAAACCAAAATATCAGGTTGCTATAATGTATCAAACGAACCACTGATTTCCTTTAGCATTACTGAGAAAATCTACGTAGACAAATTAGACTTCACTACGTTGGAAGAAGAGGCTTCTGATGAAGAATATTTTGCCGGTTTGCAAAATGCCATCCGGTACGAAATTGACAAGAATAAGCTCTATATCTACACTGATCGTGTCCATCAAAAAATGGTTTTTTTGGCATTGGAGAACTGATTGAAGATAATTAATCTGGTACTTCTCCAGCCCAATGAATACCTGAGATTTCATTAATCCCGCCATTTCTCTACGTGTTCCCCAAATTTTTTCTACATTTCGTGACTTATCAAACCTATGCCTGAATTGCCTTTTTTTCAAAGTCCTGACCAAAAAATCAACCTTACCAAAAAGGGATTTTATTGGAACGACCGGATATTACAGATTTTGAGTTTTTTGGCTTTTGGGATTTTGGTCTACGATATCGGTTTTAGTAAAGTCGTCCAAAGCGGGAAACTCGCGGTTTTTTATAATATCTTGTTGATTGTACTTTCTCTAGGCTATACCATCCGGTTGTTTTCAAAATCTGAAAAATACAAGACTCCCAGATTAATCATCGAAATATCCATTATCCTTTTTTTGCTTACAGCAGCAGTATTGAACCTTACAGGTATTCAGCTTGATAAAGATTTTAGGATTGCAAATCTTCAGATAAAGTCTTTTTTGGTAAACCTTCTTATCTTCATCCTTTTTCTGATCGAATTGAGTAGGTTGAGTTTGGCTATAAATAAGCTGAAAGTACATCCCGCTGTGGTATTCATTTTGAGTTTCCTTCTAGTCATCATCATTGGTACGGGAATGCTGATGCTTCCAAATGCCACTATTGATGGAATTTCTTTTGTAGATGCCCTATTCACCTCGACTTCGGCAGTATGTGTGACCGGCCTGATCGTGTTGGACACTTCCAAGGACTTTACATTTATGGGGCAATTCATCATCATGGTTCTTTTTCAGGTTGGTGGATTGGGAATGATGACATTTACGAGTTTCTTTGGATTCTTTTTCAAAGGGGGCTATTCTCTCCAAAACCAGCTTTTCCTCAAGGACTACATCAATGAGGACAATATTGGTAAAATCAATTCTACCCTTGTCAAAATCATCGTATTTACCCTTGTGGTTGAAGGAGTCGCAGCACTGCTTGTGTATTCTCTTGTGGACAAAGGCTTGTTTCAAGGGGCGGGAGACAGGCTGTTTTTCTCTGTTTTCCATACTATATCCGGATTCTGCAATGCCGGATTTTCTACCTTACAGAATGGATTGTATGAATCGGGATTTAGACTACAATACAATGTCCATCTGATCATCGCCCTGACAATTATTATTGGGGGAATCGGATTTCCTGTAGTCGTCGGCTATATCAATTATCTTAAGCATGTTTTTGTAGGCACGAGTAAAAGGATCTTCAAAGGCACAGAATTCAAACATGTTCCAAGGGTTGTAAATATCAATATCAGGTTGATTGTCTACACTACTTTCATTTTATTGTGTATTGGCTTTGTTTCCTACTACTATTTCGAGTCTGAATATACCCTCAAGGGATTGTCGGGATATGGGAAATTTGTAACTGCATTCTTTGGTTCGGTCACTCCTAGGACGGCAGGATTCAACACAGTCGACATGTCAGCCTTGGCTTTACCCACAATATTAATCTATCTGATCTTGATGTGGATCGGTGCCTCTCCCGGTTCCACGGGAGGTGGACTCAAGACGAGTACCTTTGCAGTAGCCGTTCTCAACACCCTAAGTGTGGCCAAAGGAAAAGAAAGGGTGGAAGTTTTCAGCAGGGAAATCAGCAGCGACACCATCAAAAAAGCATTTGCAGTAATACAGCTTTCCTTTCTTGTTATTGGAATGGGTGTGTTTTTGGTGATGATGTTCAACCCGGAAATGAGTATCCTAGATGTAGCATTTGAGATATTTTCAGCTTTTTCTACAGTAGGGTTAAGCTTGGGCATCACTGCAGGTTTGTCTACGGGCAGCAAAATCGTGGTGACCCTGATCATGTTTTTGGGCAGGGTCGGGACGCTGACAGTACTCGTGGCCGTGGTCAAAAAAGCGAGGAGCCAAAATTATAAGTATCCTGAAGAAAGTGTCTATATAAGCTGATTTAAATCTTTTAGTTATGAAATATATCATCGTTGGTTTAGGGAATTTTGGAGGTTATCTCGCTACCCGTCTGACTAATTTGGGTCATGAGGTGATTGGGATTGATACCCGGGAATCAAAAATCGAATTTTTAAAGGACAGCATCACACACGTCATCATGATGGATGCCACCGATGCGCAAGCCCTCAAAACCCTGCCCTACAAAGATGTGGATGTAGTCATTGTCGCCATTGGAGAGGATTTTGGTGCTTCCATCATGGTGACGGCTTTGTTCAAACAACTGAAAGTCAAAAGACTGATCAGCAGGTCGATCAACAAAGTCCACGAAACTGTCATTAATGCTATCGGTGTGGACGAAATCATTCATCCTGAAGAGGATTCTGCAGAAAGAATGGCAAAAAAACTTCAGATGAAGGATGTTTTGGACTCTTTGGATGTCTCAGAGGATTACAATATCATTGAAGTAAAAACTCCGGCCCGTTACGTGGGTCTGACTGTAGCGGAAACCGAAATCAGGCAAAATTACAATATCAATATCCTCACCATTATCAAAATGGAGGAAAAGGCTAACATTTTTGGGAATAAAACTAAAGTAAAAAAAGTACAGGGCGTACTCACGGGAAATACCAAAATCGAAGAAGGTGATATCCTTTTGCTATTTGGCCATATCAAAGACCTGAGAACAGTCCTGAGTATGGATTAAATAGGCCTAAAATCCCTCTCCGCATACCTTGCAATAATTGGCATCTGCCTCATTGAAATTACCGCATGTACCGCATTTTTTCTTTTTACCATCGGCTTGGTCCCTTTTGACTTGGGTCAGTTCGGAGGTCACAATCCCTGTGGGTACAGCGATTATCGCATAACCCAACAGCATGATGACGGCGGAGATGAATTTGCCCAAAGCTGTCACCGGCGTGATATCTCCATAACCGACTGTAGTCAAAGTCACGATGGCCCAATACATCGCCATCGGTATGCTGGTAAATCCACTTGTCGGCCCTTCCACAATAAACATCAGGGTCCCGGCTATCAATACTATTGTCAAAACTGATCCTACAAAAAGCTGGATTTTGGCCCTGCTGCTTCTCAAAGCACTTTTCAAAGTTTCTGCTTCCTTGACATAGCGGCCAAGTTTGAGGATCCGGACAACCCGCAACAACCTCAACCCTCGTATCACGACCAAAAACTGCGTGTTCAACAAAAACAAACTGAGGTAACTCGGGATAATCGCCAGTAGGTCAACAATCCCATAAAAGCTGGTGATATATCCCCATTTTCTATTGCTCAGCCATAGCCTCAGAATATATTCTACAGTGAATAAGGCTGTAAAAATCCATTCCAACAAATGAAGGATATCATGGTATTTCTTGTTGATCGACGGCTCCGAATCCAATATGACCACCGTCACACTTGACAAAATCAAGACCAAAATAAATACATCAAAATTACGTGAAGCCCTGTCGTTATGTTCAAAAACAATATGCGCCAAGCGGGCTTTGGAAGGAAAAATTGCCATAGGAATCGGTTTATCCGAATTTAGCCTGATAGAGTAATAATTCCAATAAAAGCACATTTTACATCAAGAAAATGGCAAATTAAAATCGCTTTATCTCTTTATTAAAAAATTAATCCAACACTGTTTGAATATCAAATTTTCAACTAAATTGGCACCTTTAATCCCCCAAAATATGAAAAATTCATTCATCGTTCTGTTCTTTTTTTTTGTCACTCTTTATTCTACTATAGCCCAGCAGATCATTGATTGGAGCCCGGAATATGAACTGACTTTTGATGATTTTCTTTCCAAAAAAACAAAAATCGGATTTGGGGATACTTATCAGATCAATTCCACTGCCGGAATGGGATTTTCATTCCAAATGACTAATTATGAATGGATGTTTACCAAGAACTTTAATTCAAAAGTCACAAATACATTTAATAAAAATGCTGCTGTATTGGTTGCTCCGAATCTTGAAATTGCAAACAGTTTATTGGCATTTGCCAATTACCAATTTGACTTGGTGGAACTGTATGCAAGGAAATTCAGACAAAAATTATATGAGAATAAAGGAGCCTTTTCCAATCCGACTTTTTTCCAACCGATTTATAATGAAATCCAATCAGAATTGAATGAAAGGCATTCAGAGGCAGGGGAGGTAAGCAATCTCGGAATAAAATCAGAAGTTTTAAAAGAACTTCATCAAGAAGTCTTGGCTGAAATTGCTGAATTGGGAGATTTCTGCAAAGATTGTAAGCCACCGAAAGCGAAAAAAAACATTGAAGAAAAAGTACAGTAAAATTCAAAAATACCATCCGAATGAAAATCTTTCACATAGCAGCAATTTTTATATTTTCATTTTCCTTGATCTTCAGCTCAACAGCCCAGGAATTGATATATCTGAACAAATTCAGAAAGCCGATTTATGATACCAAAAAATATGAACCCCAATTTTACTTGATACAAGAAAATGGAGGAGAGAGAACTTTGGTTGAAAAAGTGTTTACAATGGAAAAGATCATGGTGGAAGAAAATGTTTTCTCAAAGGATAGTCTTGGAAACATTATCAGAGCACTAAAAAAAGGATATTCAGACAAGGGAGTGTTAGAATATATCGAGCAGGAAAATATCAAATCAGTAGTAAAAGTAAGAACTGAATACTTTGAAAGTGGAAACATTAGATCCCTCACCAAGACCAGGAATAAAGAAGTATTTGAAGAAACATACTATGATGAATCGGGCAATCAAGTACCTCCTACAATTTTTGTAAGCCCAATGGCGTTGAAAGGATTGGAAGGATGGAATGAATTCCTTGGCAAAAACCTGATCTATCCGATTGATGCCAGAAGGGCCGGTTTTGAGGGAACAGTTTACATCCATTTTATTGTGGATGAAGAAGGTAATATAGAAGAGGCAGAAGTTATAAATCCGGAGGAAGTTCACGAACTATTGGCGAGGGAAGCTTTACGGGTGGTCACAAAATATCCTTACAAATGGAATCCCGGGACCAAGGATGGAGAACCTGTGAGGATGAGTATGAGGGTTCCGATCAGATTTAAACTTGGATAATAACTAGCAACCCTCCAAGAGTTCAAAACCCTTGGAGGCTTGGTTATCAATTTATTCCTATTCTTACAAACCCCAACTCATCAGAGAAGTTTTGATAAACCCAAAGCTTACCGTCTTTGGCGAAGTATTTTGAAGGTGAAAGGATTTTGAGATCAGGAATTTCAAATTCATAAATAAAATTAAACTGCTCATCAAATACGGTTAGAAATACCTTGACATTGACCGTTTCATGAAGCAACCTTTTTTCTCTTTTTTTATCATTGAATTTACTTGAGAAAGAAAGTCTATAGTATTTCCTTGTTTGGGTATCCCAGACCAACTGTCCAAAACTTACTTGACCGAGGTAAGATTCGAGAGCTAGAATCCTATCATCAATGGAATTAATGAGATCGCCTTCCGCTGCAACAGTCACCATGTTTGGAGTCAAACTGGGGAAATAGGAAACGGTTTGGAGAAGGTCTGTTTCTGGAGAATAAACATAAAAATCATTTGAAAACTCATGGGAAACAATAATCCGATCATGTTGACTGCCTATAAAAACTCTTGGAATCCATTTGTTAAAAGTCGTAAGATCTCCCAAAGTGAATTTTTTGAAATTTTCATTGGGATCTATTCGATAGTTAGAAATCAGTTTTTCATCGGCGCTTAGTTTCTTTAATGAAACCTTGTTTAAAACTTGATCCATCGCCAATGCAAAAACAAACTCATCAAAATTGGGGTTCATTATATGCTGTTGTAAATATTCATCCTCAGCAATACCTCCATTTGCAGGCGTAACTTTACTCCAATCATATTTCCTTAACAGCTTTCCTTCCAAAGAAAAAATTGATCCTCCGGTCTCCGAAGTCAGGAACAGCTTTCCTCCACCAATACCTGTGAGACCAAAAATATAAAACCCAGTTCCATTAGGCCCTTCTTTCTCCAGAGGAAACTTTTCTACCAACTCTAACCTGTCTAGGTCTATCTTTTCAATGCTGTGGTCAAATCCGTTGAAGTTATAAAGAAACCCGTCTTGGAGACAGTAATCAGACCTAATCAGGTCTTCCTCCAAGTACAAAATTTGCTCTTTGGAATCAATCATTACAGTATCAATGGAAAAGGTGATGTTGCTAAAGTCTTCTGTCGACTTTTCCTGTTTTTTCGCTCCGCAGGAAAAAAGAATAAAGACTGAAACTGTAAAGAATAAAAATTTCATACAGAAATGATTGATGGTGTTTTTTGTTCCAATTCCTTGGAATTCCAAAAAATAATAACCCTCCAAGAGTTCAAATCCCTTGGAGGCTTGGTTATCAATTTATTCCTATTCTTATAAACCCCAATTCATCATCCACATTTTCATACATCCAGATTTTGCCGTCTTTGACAAAATGCGTCGAAGGATATTTTGAAAGCTCTTTAACCAAGGTCTCTCCCAAAACCTTGAAGTCCTTGTCCAGAATAGTGAGGTACACTTTGCTCTTTTGTTTTTCCTCTTCATCCAGGATGTTTTCTTTTGGTAGGGTTTCATATGAAAACCGGTAAAAACGTTGGTTTTTACTATCCCAAATCGGGTTTCTGAAATTGATCTCCTGATTGATTTCATTCATCGCATTGTTAAAATCCTTTTCAGATTCGACCTCAGTTACATATTTGCCGGTTTTGCCAGTTCTGGTTAGCTTGGTATCATAGTCCACCTGATACAAGGAATCATTTGCCACTTCATAGACAAGGATGGTATTGAAGGCCGAATTCGAAATAATTAATTTGCCTTCGACTTCAGTGATAAATTGGTCAGGAGCAGAAATCATCATCATTTGATCTGATTTGAGCGTAACTGAATAATCCGCCAATTTTTCAAATCCAGGAAGTTCATGTTTCTTCAAGACTTTGTTTTGGTAATCGACTTTGGCTAGGTAGAAGTTTTTCCCTGTCCAATTGCCCAAAATGCCATACATAATATTTCCATCATCCGAAATAATGGCCCTTCTGGTGAAGCTCTCGTATGCCTCAAGTGAATCTCCCTCAAACTTCTCTCCATTGAGTTTGTAAGTTCTCAACTTTTCTCCCTGAAAATTGAGCAAGGCCATATCCTGAAAGTTAGCAAAGACGATCTCATTATTTCCTATAAGGGAAATCCAGGAAATGTAATTTCCAACGCCATTTGGACCTTCTTTTTCGAATTTGATTTTCTCTTCAAGGACCAACTGATCAAGATTGACTCTATCAAGTTCGGAAGCTTCCTGATTCCAATTGTACAGGTATTTGTGGTCCTTGCTGATGGCCGAAACCCAAAGACCTCCACTAAGATTGATAAAGTCCTCTCCTGAATCCACCATGACAGTGTCCATGGAAAAGGTGATGTTGCTGAAATCTTCTGCTGATTTTTCCTCATTTTCTCCACCGCAGGAAAAGAGAAAAAGAACTGAAAGGACAAAGAGTATATGTTTCATATGTTAGGGATTTTGATTCAAATTTATTGGTTTTAGTTATTCATAATTGATGGTCATCCTCACAAAACCCAATTCGTCATCCACATTGACGTAGGACCATATTTGGCCGTCACGGACGAATACAGTATTTGGGACATTCTTGAGTCCATCTAGTAGTGTCTCTCCCAAAAGGTTAAAGCTTTCATTAAAAACACTGAGATAAACCTTGGAAATTGGTCTTTGGTCAGCACTTAAAAACACCGGCCCTTCGTTGATTTCGCTAGGAAGGGCTTCAAATGAGAAGCGGTAGAATTTGCGGTTTTGTTCATCCCACACGGGCGACTGAAAATTGATCTCGGTATCAATCTCTGCCATTAATTCTCTGAATCTTTCCAAAGATTCAACTTTTTCAGGATATCCTCCTTTCTTTTCTTTGGGAGTAAGCTTAGGGGTATAGCTGACTTGAAAAACAGAATCATTTTTCAGGTCCAACACATAAAAGGTGCTGTAGGCAGTGCTGGAAATGATGAGCCTATCACCTACTTTTTTCACAAATTTCTCAGGTATTGCAAGGGATCCCATGTTTTCCGTTTCCAATAAAATGCGATAGTCAGGCAGCTCGGAAATCCCCGGCAATTCAATTTTTGTAAGCTTCTTTTCTTTAAAATCAGACTTCACAAAAGTCATAGTATTGTTAAACCGATTGCCTAAATATCCATATATTACTTCTCCATTTTCCAATAAGATTGGGTTTCTTTCAAAATAATTTACCTCTTTAAAATCAGTTTTTTCGATTATTGGATATTCTCTGGTTTTGTTACCCTCCATATCAAATAGCATGAGCGATGGGAAACCGGATAATAAAATCTCATTTTCATTTAAAAAACTTAACCAACCCACATACCTACCTACTCCATTAGGTCCTTCACTTTCAAATTGAATTTTTTTCTCCAACCGCAATTCCTCTAGGTTGATTTTATCCAAAGTGGTTTCACCATTGTTCCACAGGTAAAGGAATTTGTTATCTTCACTCATGGTACTGGTATATAGTTTATATTTCAGATTGATGATTTCATCTCCTGAATCTACCATCACTGTATCCATTGTCAAGGTGATTTTGGAATAATCTTTGACCTCTTCTTTGACTGTGTTCTCACAGGAAAAGATAAAAAGAATGAATATTACAAAGAGTATATTTTTCATGGGATGCAGCCTTGATGGTTTTATTTTAAAGAATGTTTATGGGAAATCCTCCAAGGAATTCGAACATTTGAAGGGTTATTATTGGGTATCGATGTTTAAGCGGACAAAAGCCAAATCATCGTCTATATTCTCAAAAATCCAGATTTTGCCGTCTTTGACGAAGTGGAAACCGGGGATTTTATTCATTTTCGGCACTTCCTTTTCTGCCAGCAAGTTTAATGAACTGTCATATACAGAAAGATATACTTTTGCACCTTTCAACTTAGGATACATGTCTTCTTCTGCGGTCTCGGGTTCAAAGGTACTTTCATAAGAAAATCTATAATACAGCTCCGTCATAGGATCAAAAACAGGCGCTAGGAAGGAAGGCTCGCCATAAATACTTCTATACAAGGCATTGAATTGCTTGGGGTCCGACACCAGGTTGGGATGCTTGCCGGATTTTTCATTTTTGGTAAGCCGGCTTTGATAGGATTTGTAAAAAAGGCTGTCAAGATTGGGGTCAAACCAATATAATTCATTTGAAATATCGGAGGAAATAAAAACTTTGTCTCCAATCACTTTCAGGAACGACCTAGGGCCCATGAGGTCATACATCTGTCCATCATCATAGGTGATGGTAAATCCTGTCATTTTTTCAAAAGCATTTAATGGAATTGTGTTAAGGGAATCAGACTCAAGATCAATTATCCCCAATTGAAAGTTTTTGCCGGGGAACTCATTGACCAAACCATAAACAGTTTTTTCTTTTTTGGGATCGATAACCTCGTACATGAAATACTCTTCTGCTGACAAATACTTTTCTTTAATGGAGGCAAGATTTTCATAACCTCCAATTTTTCTTCCATCTAAGTCAAATATTGAAGGACTAGGCCAAGCACCCATGTAAATCCTTTCATTTCCCAGGTCAATCATCCCATGAATGCTATTGCCAATACCATTAGGTCCTTCCTTCTCAAACTTATTGATTGCTTCCAATTGAAGCGATTCCAAATTGATGATTTCGAGGGCAAAAGTTTCTGAATTGAAATTATATAGTTTTTTCGCATCAGCAGAAATGGAAGCGTTGGTCAAATCCCATTTGAGGAATAAAATCTCCCCTTTGGAGTCCACCATCACCGTATCCAAGGAAAAAGTCATTTGGGAGAAATCCTCATTCTTTTCGGTATTGGTCCCGCAGGATAGAAGGCAAAAGACAGAAATTAGGAGGAGTAGGTTTTTCATAAGTGTGTGGTTTGATGGTTTGATTTGATGATTGGATTTTTGCAAACCCTCCAAATGTTTGTAACCATCGGAGGGTTAGTTGGAATCGATACTTAAGCGGACAAAAGCCAACTCATCGTCGATATTTTCAAAAATCCAGATTTTGCCGTCTTTGGCGAAATGGAAGTTAGGTCTTTTGTCCAACCCATCAACCACTGTTTCGGAGACCAAATTAAAATCTAAATCTAAAATGGATAAATAGACTTCGGCCTTCTCATTGACACCATTGCCATCCACTTCTGCGAATTCTTGCAAATAGGAAAACCTAAAATATACCTGCTTTTCCGGATCCCAAACAGGATTCATGAAAGTAATTCCTTCACCAAAAGTCCTGTTTAAAGCATCAAACTCTTCTTTGGATGCCGCTTCAGCCGGATAAGTCCCCGTCTTTCTATTGGCTGTCAATTTACTTTCAAAGGTTTCAAACAAAAGGGAATCAGAAGCTACATCATAAATATATAGATCAGAAGAAGCATTATTCCCGATAATTATCTTGCCGTTATCGTTGTTTGCCCAAACCCAGGGACCTAAAAAAGCGATAGGGAAACCTTGATCCCCGTTTAGCACAGTTGTAAAATCCTTTAAGAAATCAAACTCTGGGATGGGTTTGTCCAGATAGGTCTTTTTATCAACATCCAAAATTCCAAAAGAAGTTTTGTTGTTGAACCAATCCCTGAATACCCCAAAGATCTTTTTGGGCTCGTCATCAAAAACAAAACCATACATCAACCGCTGTTGAATCGGCAAGGAATCACCTTGAAGCTCCTCGTACTTAAAATTCAAGTCTCCAACCTTCTCACCCAGCAGATTGAAAATGCCATTTTTGAGGTTGGAGTTGATATAGAATCGCTCTTCTGGTAAATACTGGATCAGTCCGATATAATCACCAATTCCATTTGGCCCTTCTTTTTCAAATGGAAATCTCCCCACAAATTCAAGCAAATCAAGATCAATTTTTTCTATGCTGTGGTCATTACTGTTGAAATTGTAGAGGTATTTTTTGTCTTCAGAAAAATCAGAAGTCCAAAGCCCTGATTTCAGATCGAGTATTTCATCCTTCGAATCCACCATCACCGTATCCAAGGAAAAAGACATTTGAGAGAAATCAGCTTGCTTTTCGGTATTGCTTCCGCAAGAAAAGAGAAAAAGAATCGAAATTAGTATCAGGTAGTTTTTCATAAAATTTAGGATAAAACTAAAAATAGTGGATTCGTAATGAAATCCAAAAATCAAAACGTTAAAAGTTGTTGATTCCTCAAAAAATTAAAATCCTATCGATCAGAATTAAATATAGAACACAAAAATCAAACTACCATAGATAGCAAAACCTGATATTTTTACTAGTGCACTAGGTAAATTATCCGATATTTTTACTAGTCCAATAGATAAATTATCGGATAATTTACCTAGTCCTATATTCAGTTACAAAAGTTTAACTCGTTCTTGGTTCAAGGTACTCAAAAAGAAATCTCCCTTTGGTCGGTATGACAAGGCGAGGTTAATTTCATCTCTAACCACTTTCAGTTCCGATACTTGGTACTTGGTACATGGTACTTCGTACTTTCATACCTTTTACTACTTGGTTCTTCGTACTTCCCTTTCATCCATTCAACCAATCCTTAAAATCCCCGACTTTTTCCCTGCTGATCAGGATGTCGTTGTCGCAACAATTTGCCAATTTGATTTTGAGGCGGCTGTTGGAGTAGGTGTGGATTTCGGCGATGGCCGAAAAGGAAGCGATATATTTTCTGTTCAATCTGAAAAACTTCCTTGGGTCCAACATGGATTCCAACTGGTCAAGCGTATAGTCCAAAATATATTTTCTACCCTCCACAGTCTGCAGGAAAGTAACTTTTTCTTCACTGTAAAAAATGGAAATATCCTCCGTCAGCACGCTTTGGATCTTTTCGCCAAACTTCACCAAAAACCTACTTTTATAATGGTTAGAATTGGGGGAAAGCAATTCCCTAATCTGCTGGAGTTCGATGCCCGGTCTGACTTGTTGGGATTGGAATTTTTGGATGGCCTGCGCCAATTCTTTGGGATCGATGGGTTTGAGGAGGTAATCGACCGAGTTCAACTTGAATGCCTTGATGGCAAACTGGTCAAAGGCTGTGGTAAAAATAATCGGTGAACTGACTTTTACCCTTTCAAAAATCTCAAAACTCTGCCCGTCGGCCAATTGGATATCACAGAAAATGAGGTCCGGGAACACATTTGTTTCCAGCCATTTCACAGCTGAAGTGATGCTGTCTAGGTGTCCAAAAATCTCCGCATTCGGCAGCAAATCCAACACCAATTGCCTCAACCTATTTGCTGCAGGCCGCTCATCTTCTATGATCAGGATTTTCATGATTTTTCCAGTTTGAGCAGAGGCAGCTCGACGATAAATTCTGTTCCGGTCTTGGTGATTTTGGGGCTTTTGTCACTAAGCAGTGCATAGCGCTTTTCTATATTCTCCAGACCAATCCCGCTATCAGCGACTTCTTTGGTGAGTTTGGGTTGGAGGTTATTCCTGACGATCAGCGAATCCGGAGTTTGTTGGATAAAGATTTTCAAAGGCTTCTCCATACTCGCGATGTTGTGCTTGATGGCATTCTCCAAAAGCAGCTGCAGAGAAAGCGGCGGTATGTTCCAACCTTTCATCTGATTGACATCAATGTAATATTCCAAGCTTTGTTCAAAGCGGATTTTTTGTAGACTCAGGTAGTTTTCAGCAAACACCACTTCCTTTTCCAAGCCTACCAATTCCCTGTTTTGGACATCGAGCACATACCTGTAAATCTTTGAAAGCTGTTGGATAAATTCCGCAGACTTGTCGGCACTTTCATAGACAAGGTTGGAAAGGACATTCAGGGAATTGAAAAGGAAATGGGGATTGAGTTGGTCTTTGAGGGATTGGTATTGGCTGGCAAATTTCTCGGATTTGAGTTGTTCGGCTTCGATGGCCGCAGATCTCCACTCATACAGCCATGACCTGGAGATGAAAATAGTAATGATGACCAAAGCGATGGATGTTGGCATCAGGGTATTGTTCAACATCCGGATCCAACTGATATTCGAGAGCGTGACCTCCTCCACAGTCACCAAAACATACCCCAACACTAAAATAAAGCTGACTATAAAAGAATAAATCATGTAGGAAGCCGCTGTCAAGACAAGTCTCTTAACAGGTTTTTCGATCCAAGAAATCCTTTTGTCAAAATACTCTTCCACCTTGAACCCCCCCAAACTCAATGCTGAAGACATCAAAAATGAAAAAACCCAATCGGGAATAATGGATGATATTCCTTCCAATGACAAAAAACAACTTGGACACGAAATCACCATCAAAACAGTTGAAATCCCAAAATTCAAAAGGAAAAACCGCTTGGCAGAATTGAAGATTGTGGCCGAATAATAAAAACTTTTTTTCATGGGTTTTTCCTTGAAATGAGGGTTATTATGAGGGTTTCTTATTTGAATCTGAATGTATCAATCCTTTTTTGCTTTGGAAGCCAAGATCCCCCAACCTCCTGAGCCGAGTAGGAAGCCCAATCCATAGAGAAAGCCGTCATTGTTCACGGCAAACATGGCAACATCCTTGTCAATCAGACTGATCACCAGACTGATCGGCGCAATGAAACCATGCCACAATCCCCAAAAAAACCCATGAGTCTCTCCGGTCAGACATTCGTCAATAGGTACATTCTCGGCGCAAGAAGATGTAAGGATCAGCAGCAAAACGGCAATCAGAAAATTGCCTGACTTAACATTCCAAAGGCTCTTTTTCATAGTCAATTTATTTTAGGACACATTCAATTCCTTAAGGTTCGGAACAATTACGTTTGTCTAATTTCTAGATATTGCGGCCATCATTTTTATCCACTTGGGTTTGTTGATGGCAAACAAAATCCCACCGAACAACATCACTCCACCAGTGGCTACTCCGACCATATTGTAAAAGGGCACTTCAGGAATCCTTGTCATCATCTCACTCACAAATGCCCCATACAATCCGATCACCGACCAATACATAAAAGAGAAATGAAGATAAGCCCAATTTTTGATATGATTTCGCAGGAAAATCGGAATCATTCCCAAAGCCAAAGTGACAGAAGCGATTACTGCGAAATAATGAAAAATCCCCCATTTGCCAAATAAGTTGTAGAGCATAAAGGCCGTCACCAACAGGACAACCATACTTCCCACATAGAAATACCCCATCCGGATATGGCTTTTGCTTCCTTTTGTCATCAGCAACACTGCCGAGCCAAATACCAAAGCCAAAACGGAGGCGATAAAATGGATTAAACCGATTTCACTACTGAATAGACTGGACATAGATAATTCAGATTTTCATTTTTACAAAAAGGTATTTTTCAATCTTTGAGATTAATTCTGAACCCAACACTTGCCACAAATCCATTGGAATAAAATGGGCTTCCTGCGATTTTGTCGGCTCTGGCACGGGAGGTCATCACTCCTAATTCTAGGAAGTAGTTGAACCTCGGAGTTGGGAAAAACTCAAAGCCAAAAGTTCCATAGGTACTCATCCTAAAGGATTCTGAGGAAAATCTGTCGGAAGGAAATATGCCAACCAAGCCTCCTTCACCATACAGGCGGATGTCTTGGCCAACTTTCCCTCCATATCCCACAAAACCCAAGGAGACATTTTGGTAACCGCTCCAAACATACTCGCCATCCAACAGGTGCTCAAAATAGACCTGATTGGCTTTGAGCCGAAAGGCCGCATTTCCATTTAAAACTTCAGGACTGGTCATATTCAGTCCAAAGGCAAAATCATCTTGAAACTGACTGAGCTGGAAACCAACTCCAAGACCGGAATTGGGCTTTTTTTGCTTTTGGGCAAAAACCAAAGAGCTAAAAAACAGCAAGATCATTAGGGAAAGTAGTGTGGTTTTCATGGGAATCAGAAATTTACAAATCTGAGGAAAATCAGAAAAACCTTCCTGAAATCATTTCAGGAAGGTCAGATTATCATTTACAGGTATTATTTTTCATTTCTTCCGCCATACCTTTTCCCCAAGACGGATTGAGGTTTCCTTCTTTGGCTTCAGCAGCTTCTTTGGCAAAAAGCTCCAAACTAGCATTTACCAAGCCACAGGCTTTTTCAGGTCCCTGACCAAAAAATTGAGCCATTCCGTATTCCATCTGTGCCATCAGGATGATTGCCCGCGGGTTTTGTCTGTTGAGTTCGATGGCTTTGCCAAAAGTCTGCATCGCCAATCCAGAAAGGCTTTGTCCTCTGGAATTCGCATCTGCTGCAAGTTCACCCATGATGATGTAGCCTTGCACTGCCACTATTTCTGAATTGTTTGGAGAAAGGGCAGTGGCCTTTTCAATGTGTTTTTTGGCTTGGGCATAGTATCCGTCTTTTTCTTCCAATCCACCTTCAGTCCTGAATCCCATATTGGCATAAGCCAAGGCAGCATAGTAATTCGGAAGCCACTCTCCTGCATTCATATCAGCGATCCTTGCAAATGCATTGGCGGATTTCTGCAGTTCTGCAACAGGTCCTGCCTTGCCCAAAGCCTGGATTTCTTTCATCATAGCCTTTTCGTAGGCTTCATTTGTGGCGTTGGCAAAAGTGGCAACGAACATCATCAATGCGATAATTAGTGTGTACTTTTTCATGGTTTCTAGTTTTATAAGTTGTTTAAATTGTTTGCTGTTTTGTCTTTGGATAGTGTCAGGAATATGCCAAGAAATATGAATCTCGGCGCAGTCTGTCTGATGGGCAGACTCTCGTATTTGCCTGATTCATTTGGTGTGGGACTAAATTGATACCCGAAAATATTGTCCCTTCCCAATACATTGGAGCAGGCAAAATGGATAATCAGATTTGGTTTTGGCAGGTAACTCCAACTCAGACTCAAATCCTGGAATCCTTTGGTCTTCGCATTCATCTGTCCTGCAAAATTCGGATCGGTATAAGTATAGCCGTCATTGATCGCAAAGGAACCTCCGAGTTGGGATTTCAATCCCGATACAAAATGCTTCACTACGATCGAGGCATTATGTCTTGGAGCAAAACCCGGCTGCACCATTTCGGTAAATTGTGCAAACTTTCTCCTGCTGTCAACAAAGCTGTATGTCACCCAGAAATCCGTGTTTTTGACAGTTTTTTGATCTCTGTAGAAAACGTCGAAACCCTGTGCATAGCCCGAACCGTTTTGCTGGATGTTTCGGTAGAAATATTGGGTTCCTTCGTAGGTGAGGATCTTTTTGTAATCCTTGTAAAATGCCTCGGCGCGGACGGTCCTGCCATTTTTGGTCAGGAAATAATTCAAGATCAAATGGTTCGCAATGGTGTTTTGAACTTCAGGCTTTGCGATCCTAAGTTCCTCTACAGGCATTTGGCTGAACTGACCTGCCGCCAAGGAAAGCTGTCCTTCATTTTCGAATTTGTAGGCCAAAGAAAACCTTGGGTCCAACCAGGTCTGATTTGCCAAAGTGCTATGTCCTGCCCTCAGTCCTCCTCTGAAGATCAGCTTGTTGCTGACATAATAATCTGCCTCTGTAAAAATATTGGTCTGCAGATCATTGAAATCCCTGACCAGATTTTCTGATTTCAATCCTTCCTCATAGGTGAAAAGGTAGGATTCTAAACCTGTCTTTAGCGAAAATTTATCTGAGAAACCTTTCACTGCCACTGCTTTTCCATGGACTACCTGGTTTTGGTTTCTGATGGCTATCTGGTCCAATGTAAATCCATCCACATTGTTGGAATAGGAAATGCCTCCATAATAACTCCAGTCATTTTTTCCGATTTGTTTGAAAGATCCGGAGGTGAAAGTGTAATGGTTTTTGAGGTCAACCAATTGTCCACGTCCTTCTGAACCGGGGATTTTCTGCCAGATTTTCATTCCTCCTGATTCGGTGTGGGCATAGGCCTTGACCATGCCGCTTTTGCCCCACTTTTGTCTGAGAGAGACTTCAGCGTCAAAGCCGTAAGGAGCTCTTTCCCAATCAAAATTCTGGGTAACCAAGGCCTGATAGGGCGACAGGTCCATGTAATTGGCGGTAGCTGTGAGGCTGTTTTTCTTCCCAACCAAAATCTGCGAATAACCTAACCCAACGGACATGATACTGAGGTCGCCTTGGTTTCTCATCGGCATATCTATCGTATTGAGTGCCAAAGCCGACGAAAGTGCATGTCCGTATTCTGCCGAATAGCCTCCTGTGCTGAAGAAAGAGCCTTTGAATAGATTGGGATTGAAGCGTGTTCGTGTGGGAACATTGGAAGCCGTGGTACCAAAAGCATTTCCGACTTTCATCCCATCGATAAAAATCGAAGTTTCTGATGCATCGCCGCCACGGACAAAAAGGCGGCCGTCATTTCCCACATTGGCTGTGCCGGGCAATGTCTGAAAAGCACCGATGATGTCGCCCATAGCTGAGGGCACAGTCACAATATCAATCGGTCTCAAGACCACGGCTTTTTTCTCATCCGAAGCTTCCATTGCGCCGGCTGTGATGGTTACCGCAGTCATCTCGTTGATGGTTTCCTTGAGGATGGGATTGAAGGTCTGGGCTGACCCGTTCAGGTCGATTTCAAATTCCTGAGATTTGAAACCCATGGCTTGAAAAACCAAAATGAACTTTCCTGTTTCGTCAGTTGCCAATTCGTAGCTTCCATCGACCTCCGAGGATGTCCCTTCGTAGGTTCCTTTCAAGAAAATATTCACACCGGGAATAGTCTCTCCCTTGCTGTCTTTGACAATACCCTTGATCGTGGTTTGGGCCAGAGTAAGGTTGACGAGAAAAAACAAACAGATAGTGAAAAGTGCCTTCATTGCTTTGATATTTGATCCAAAAGTGTGGAGAAAGGCAAATCCAAAAAATTAAAGCTGACTGAAGTGTAGGATTAGGTGGATGAAGTGTAGGAAATGGGGGAAGGTCAAAAAAGTCCATGGTCCACAGTCCATGGTCCACAGCAACGGCCAATGAACTTCAATCCAAGTTGTTTTAATTCTTTTTTCAAGTAACCATATAAAACCCGAATTGAAGTTCTATTTATTTGCTGTGGACAGTCGACCGTGGTCTAAGGACCTTTTTCAATCATAAAACAAAGAAGGCAGATAAAGAGAAATACCGGGCACAAAGGTCACGAGCATCAAGACCAACAAACTCACCAAAAGAAAAGGAACTCCGGCTTTTGCAATTTTTTCCATCGGGATTTTGCCGATACTGGAAGCCACAAAAAGGCAGACTCCCACAGGAGGAGTGGTCAGTCCTATGACCAGATTCATCACCATAATCATAGCAAACTGAATCGGGTCCACGCCGATATGCACTGCCACACCAAGGAAAACAGGAAATAGAATCAGCAAAGAGGCAATGGTCTCCATAAATGCACCAACAAATAGCAACAGCAAGTTGATCAGCAGCAGGAGCAAAATCTTATTTTCGGTGATGTTCAATAGGCTTTGGGCGATCAGTTGGGGAATTTCCTCCACAGTCATGATCCAAGCAAAAAGATTTGCAAACCCCACCAAAACCATCAAAGAAGCAGTCATCTTTGCGGATTCAAGGATGATCTTTGGAATCATCCTGAGTTTGAGTTCTCCGTAGACAAAAAGCCCAATCGCCATAGCATAAACCACTGCAACAATGGAAGCTTCTGTCGGGGTAAAGACGCCACCAATAATCCCAAAAAGAATTAAGACCGTCATCAAGATTGCCCAAAATGCCTGGTAAAAACTTATTGCCATTTGTTTCAATGAAGCTTTTGTCCTTTTTGGATATTTCCTTTTGACCGAAATGAAGTAAGTGACCAACATCAATCCAAGTCCCAATAACAATCCGGGAACAATCCCTGCGATGAATAGCTTTCCCACCGATAATCCTGTCAAAGTTGCTGCAATGATCATGGGCAAACTTGGAGGGATAATAGGCCCGATGGTCGAGGAGGTAGCTGTCACAGCACAGGAAAAATCAGTATCATATCCTTCTTTTTCCATGGCCGGAATCATTACCGAACCGATGCTTGCCGTATCAGCTATGGCTGTTCCAGAAACTCCACCAAACAACATTGAGGCCCCGACATTGGCCAAGCCCAAACCTCCTCGGATGTGTCCAAAAAGTGCATTACACAATTGGATTATCCTGTTCGTGATTCCGCTGGCATTCATCAGATTACCTGCCAAAATAAATCCCGGAATGGAAAGCAAAACAAAGACATCGAGCCCAGCATACATTTTTTGAGGGATGACGATAAAAGGCAAATCCGAAAAAAGAATATAAACAAAAGAGGCCAAACCCAATGCAAATGCGATGGGAATACCCAAAACCAATAACAACAGAAAAATCAGAAAGAGGAGAATGGTCATCGGTTTCTAAGAATTTTTCCAAGGTTTTTCATAAGCTCGAGTAAAGAATAATAAGCAACAAAAAAAGACATGCAGGTCATAGAAAAATAAATAAATCCCATATTGATTCTCATGGAGGCAGAATCTTGAAGGCTGACTATTTTCAGTAAAGGAATGCTAGAAACCAACATGAACAGCATCAAAACCATAATGGAAAAAAGGATTATAGAATCCATCCAAATTTTCCATTTGGAATTTAATCCATGAAGAAAAATGGACACATTTATATAGGCCCTTTCTTTGACCGCAAGTCCCGCACCCAAGCTTACCATGTAGATAAAACAGAATCTTGCCATTTCTTCTGTCCAATGTGGAGACCATGGCAAAGCATATCTGCCAACAACCTGAATGACCACCGTCAAAATCATCCACATAAAACTGATGGTGACGGCCCATTCCAATATTTTATCGATGGCTGTTTTCATTTCACATCCTGAATCCTTTTATACAGCATTTTTTGTTCTTCGGTAAAACTCGCCATTACTGCTGCGCTTGCAAGTTTTTCAAAAGCCACTTTGTCTACTTCAATAAATTCCATCCCTTTTTCTTTCAAGAACCGGTAATCCAATTCTTCTTGTTCAAGGTACAATTCATGTTCATAGGCCTGCATGATTTCGGCAGATTCCAAAATAATTTGCTGCAGGTCCGGAGGCATACTTTCAAATTTCTTATTTCCCATGACCACATAAGCCCAGCCTTTGACATGTTCGGTCAGGTTACAGTATTTCTGAACTTCATAGAGACCGGCATTCCGGATCAAAGCAAAAGGATTTTCCTGTCCGTGAATCGTGGATTGTTGCAAAGAAGTGAAAACTTCAGAAAAAGCCATAGGAGTAGGTTTGGCGCTTAAAGCACTCCAAGTGGCGACGTATAGGGAAACATTTGGAACCCTTATGATCAATCCTTTGAGGTCATCAGGGTGTCGGATAGGCACATTTGTGGTCAGGTTTCTCGCTCCCCGCTCAAACCATGCAATAGGTTTAAAACCTGCCACTTCGGTAATATGAGCTTCGATTTCTTTACCGATGGGTCCACTAGCTACTTTCTTAAGGTGGTCCGAATCTCTGATTGCAAAAGGGGTAGCACAAAGAATTGCCAAGGGCAGACTCCAATTTTCCAAAGATTCACCCGTAATCATGATATCCAAACTTCCCCCCAAGATGCCTGTCAACATGTCCATCTCTTTTCCAAGCTGTTCGTTAGGATAGACTTTGACCTGTACCCTGCCTTCTGATTTGATAAAAACTTCTTCTGCAAACTTCAGGGCTGCCTTGTGCCAAATGTTGTTTTCATTGGCCAGGTGCCCAAAACGCATGGTGTATTCAGGATCGGTTTTTAATCCCGCCTGCTTGCAGGCAGGCAAGGAAAAGAGAACCAACAAACAACAGACTAGGTTTTTGATCATTTGGGTTTGGAAACTGAAAGTATTTCAAAATGGTAATGATCAATAATTTATTGAAAAAAATCTGCTTTCATACCAAACCTGCCATTATTCTCTCAATCCAACCTCGGTAGGCTCAACTTGTACCTAACAGCAATCAGTCTGATGCTAATGATCACCGAAATGGAAATCAGCAGATTGACATCCCGGTGCAAACCGAAATAGTTCAGCACCAGATAAAAGACTGCCCCTGCCAAACAAGCTGAAGCATAAATTTCCTTCCGGAAAAGTATGGGGATTTCATTGACTAGTGTGTCCCTGATGACACCGCCCATCACTGCCGAAAACATGCCCATGATGGCAGCTATTTCAGGTCTTACTCCGAGACTGAGGGATTTTTCTACACCCAAAACAGTGAAAAAAGCAATCCCCAAGGTATCAAACAAAAACATGGTTCTCCTGAGTTTTAACATAATTCTGGGGAAAATAAATGCTGTAAAAATCCCTGCAAATATTGCATACAGAAAATAAACATCCCCAATCCAAACCAATGGATAAGCCCCTAACAATACATCCCGGAGTGTCCCTCCTCCAATGGCGGTAATGAATCCAGTAAATCCCGCTCCAAAAATATCATGCTCCCGATCCCGGACTGCCAATGCACCCGAGATGGCAAATACAAAAGTACCGATCAGTTCTAAAGGGTATTGAAGATCCATTTCAGTTTTGAATATTTATCAAAGAAAACCTATTTCAGCTCGATGTAAAAGTGAATGCAAGATTTTTGAATTTATATGGTAAATTCCTAACTTAATCAAACAAGAAAAACCCAAAAAAACCTATGAGAGAAAGACTAAATGTATCGATACAATCTGCAAGTTTAATCCTGGTGGCAGCAGGACTGGCCTGGGTGGTCTGGTCCAATGACACCACCATGAAAGACATGTTGACTTACCTGATTATCGTTATCCTATTGATAGAAGGGTTGAGTCTTTATTTGATCGGGAAAGTATACCCTGAAAGCCACACCACTTTCAAAACAGGAATTTTGGCTTCCCTATTGATCCTTTTTGGAATCAAAATTATGGCTCCAGGTATATTTATACCTCTGACAATTGCAGTTTTCGCTATCAATTTTATGTATAATTTCTATACCAACGGAAAAAGGAGAAGAGGAACATTAAAGCGGAAAACCGGAACAAAATTAAAAACAAGGTAGGTTGACTATCGGCATAACTTTTGAAAGAGATTAAGTAAAAAGAACTTGAAATGCTGAAAAGATACCTTTTGATCGTTTTGCTGCTAGCTCCCATATCACTTTTTGCACAAGCCAAACTTGATAAACTTGTCTCCGAAAGGACAAAAATGCATGCGGCCTGGAAAGACTCAGAGTCCAAAAAAACAGGAATTTTTGGCAATAGGACCAAGAAAGACATGATCGAAACCAACGAATGGATGGAAAGAATCATCCAAAAAGATAATCAGATCATGGAAGAACTGAAGATGCTCAGCGAGATCGAAAAAACCGAAATCACTTACGAAAAAAATGACTACAAATTCATTTCCCAAAAGCAGGAAAGAGAAATAGCCATGCTCAAAAGAGCCTTGGAAGAAAAGGAAGGCTTAGTAATCGAAGAAAAATCTGAAAGCAGAACCTATGAGTGGCTGACTTTTATATTATTCCTGAGTACAGCCGTATTGGCTTTTTTGAATTGGAAAAAATTAAAAAGTTGAAAATCACTTCAACCTTGCGATTGGCGTCCTACCACCCTTTGTTTTTTCCTCTAAGCTTACCAAGATTTCGGCATCAAGAGGAAGAAAGACATCTACCCTTGAACCGAATTTGATAAAACCGAATTCTCCTCCTTGGGCAAGAGGCGTCCCTTCTTTGACGTACCATTTGATGCGACGGGCCAAAGCACCTGCAATCTGTCGAACAAGAATTTTTACACCACTTTTGTGAGTCAAGACCATGGTAGTCCTTTCATTTTCAGTACTGGATTTGGGATGCCACGCGACGAGGTATTTTCCGGGATGGTATTTAAAAAACTCCACTACACCTGCGATAGGCGACCTGTTGATATGGACATTTATCGGTGACATAAAGATGGATACCTGCTTTCTCCTGTCATTCAAGTATTCCGATTCGGTAGTTTCCTCTATGACCACCACCTTACCATCAGCAGGGGCAAATACTAATTTTTCTTCGTTTGGAAGTTGGACAAAAGGATTCCTGAAAAACTGTAAAATCAAGAGGTATAAAACAATACTGACCAGCAAAACGATATTTAGGACAGTTTCCTGTTCCGGAATCCACCTGTTCAATCCAAAATTGACTGCTACTAAGATGAGCAACAGCCAAAATAACAATGTCCTACCTTCTCTATGAATACTCATGGGCTATAAAATTGAAAGGGCGTGAAAGCTGACTTTCACGCCCCAAATATAGTAAAATCTTTTTTTCGACCTTAAAAACCTCCCCTAAAGGTATAGGTTTTTGCTACTTTATCGATGGCTACAATGTATGCAGCGATTCTCATAGGTACTTTATATTTGACTGAAGCCTCATAAACATGGTCAAAAGCATCCTTCATAATTCGGTCAGACCTTCTGTTTACCCTTTCTGCAGTCCACTTGTAACCCAGTCGGTTTTGTACCCATTCAAAATAGGAAACAGTAACGCCACCAGCATTGGCCAAAATATCCGGAACTGCCATGATTCCTTTGTCATTCAAAATGGCATCAGCCTTAGCGGAAGTGGGGCCATTTGCTCCCTCTACGATTAATTTGGCTTTTATTTTATCTGCATTGGCTATCGTAATGACATCTTCCACGGCTGCAGGGACAAGCACGTCCACTTCTAATTCAAGCAAATCCATGGCGTCAGCCAGTTTTTCAGCTCCTGTAAAATTTTCAAGAGTCCCTTTGTTACTGTCTCTGTAAGCAATAGCTTCTTGGATATTGATCCCATTGGGATTGAAATATGCTCCTGAAATATCAGATATAGCCAAAATCCTCAAACCTCTTTCTTCCAAAAGAAGAGCTGCCCATGAACCCACATTCCCAAATCCCTGAACGGCGCAGGTAGCTTGAAAAGGGTTGATCTTTAACTTCTGCATAGCTGCCAAAGCAGTCACCATGACACCTCGACCTGTGGCTTCTGTTCTTCCCAACGAACCTCCCAATACCAGCGGCTTACCGGTAACGACAGCATTTACAGTCATTCCATGAGCTTTGGAGTATTCATCCATCAACCATGCCATTTCTCTTGGACCCGTTCCCATATCCGGCGCAGGAATATCCTTATCCGGCCCGAATACGTCGATCATCGCCAAGGTATAGGCTCTTACCAATCTTTCAATTTCTCCGGCAGACATTTCTCTCGGATTACACCTCACTCCGCCTTTTCCTCCGCCATAAGGAATATCCACTACGGCACATTTCCAGGTCATCCAGGCAGCAAGTGCCCTTACCTCATCTAAATGGACATCAGGAGCAAACCTGATTCCACCTTTTGCAGGACCCAAAATGTTGGAATGGATAACGCGGATTCCTTCAAAAACCTTGATTTTACCATTATCCATGGTAATCGGAAGGGAAACGATAACTTGTTTGGCGGGATTTTTTAGCACGTTGTAGACCTCTTCAGATAGGCCTAATTTTTCTGCAGCAATGTGAAACCTTTCCATCATGGACTCCAGCGGATTTTCTTTATCCTTGATCGGAGCCGGTTCAATGTAAGCCATATTGGGTTTATTTAGTTGACTGTTGATTATGGTACAATATTAAGGAGTTTTTTAATATCCTATAGGCAAAATTAGAAGATTTTCAAAAAGGCGGCTATAAATGGTGCCGATAATAACAATCCGTCAAAACGGTCCATAAACCCACCATGACCCGGCAAGGATTTTCCTGAGTCTTTGATTTCTATACTTCTCTTAAAAAGTGACTCTATCAGATCTCCATATGTCCCAGCGATGATGATGATAGTCGCCATTCCAAGCCATTGCCACTCCTCAATGGATTTGAAGTTTTTGCCAAGAAAATACGCCACAAGAAATGCGGATGCTGCTCCTCCTAAGAAACCCTCCCAGGATTTTTTAGGAGAAACTCTTTCGAACAGTTTGGTTTTCCCAAATTTGGTACCTGCAAAATATGCACCCGAATCTGAAGCCCATAGTATAAATAGAGATCCTACGATCACCTCATAGTGAAATGTATCATCTACCGAAAATGCAGCTACATTGAGCAAGGAGAAAGGCACAGCCACATAAAACAAACCAAGGAATGTATATGCAATTCCAGTGAATGGTTTCTTGTCTGATTTTCTATATAGTTTGATGAAGAAAACAAGAGAGGCCAAAGGGAAAATCAGGAAATAATACTTCTCATTCAGGTGCTCCATGCCAATAAAGAAGGAAAGTGTAAAAATACTCAAGCCTAAAAACGTCCCGAAACTTTTTAGGGGTAACATGCCGTCAAGGCCTGAAAGCTTGTAAAACTCCATTTGGGAAAATGCAAGAATCAGCCCAAATATCAAGAAATAAAGCCAAGGACTGATGATCGAGCCTGCCACAATGATGCCTGCTCCGATGATTCCTGTGATTACCCTTTGGCCAAGATTACTGTAATTGTTAATGTTAAATCTGTCTCTGACTCTAAAAGGAGATCTCATTCTTGACAATATTTAGTGCTTTTGAAAACTCAACCTGGGGTACCATAACCTCATACTGTCCATGTATCCGGTAGACAGATTCTATTTTATTCATCACGACTGCAGGGATTCCGTTTTCCTCCAGGACTGATTTGACGATCTCAGCCCTTACAGGCGAGCCATCAGAGAACACTTTCTGCCAGTTATCCATCAGTTTTTATATGTTGGGTTTTATCCTTGAATACCTTGAATCCAACCACCAAAATCACCAATCCAAGAATGGCAATTGGCAAAGAAACCTGATCTGTCTCTTCAATATTGAATTCAACTTGGCCCAATTTATTCAAATAAACCAAAACAACAGTAAAAGTATTGTTAAGAATATGTCCGACTATGGGATAAACCAAACTGCCCGAATACAGGTAAAGGTAGCCAAATACTGCACCGAGCATCATTCTGGGAAAGAAACCATAAAACTGGAAATGGATGGCAGAAAATATAAAAGCAGATAACCAGATCGCCACATGAGCATTCCCAGTGAATAAATGAAGCTTGGGCTGAAGCACTCCCCTAAATAAAAATTCCTCTCCTATTCCTGCCAAAACTCCGATTACCAAAATTCCCATCAGAAACTCACCCACATTTTCAAAGTCTGTCAGATATTTGGTCAAAGCCATCAGTTCATCCTCTTTGGATTTCATCATCTGTTCCAGTTCACTGAGAAATTCCGGTAATACGATTTTGGCATTCCAGTCAATCAAAAGGCTGTTAAACAAAACCGAGCCTACCATGATTACCAAGGTAAGGGCAAATCCCATGAACTTAAACCTTGACATCTGTTGTTGCCAACCAATGTCAGCTTTATCTATCACCTTGGAAATCAATAATCCCGATACCAAAAACCCAAGTCCTCCACCGAGTCCCTGTACAAAAAGGAAAGCCATCCGGCCGTTTGGATGTTCAGATTCTGCAGTAAATAAGGCTGTCAGCTCTTCGAGGGGAATACCAAAAAGGAAGGGAAGAAGTAAAAGCCCAAGGCCTTGCAACAAAATTAATACGCCAAATGTGACTAAAACCATCACAACAATAGACAAAAGCCAATTACTTTTGGAAGTGATGGGTACTTGGGTTTTATATATATCCATAATTGCGGTAAATTTACACGAAAATTAGAATTAGGAAGTGGTTAAAATCGGAAACTTAGAATTAGGGGAATTCCCGTTGTTGCTAGCGCCAATGGAGGACGTCAGCGATCCGCCGTTCAGGGCTGTGTGCAAAGACAACGGGGCAGACTTGATGTATACAGAATTCATCAGCTCTGAGGGCTTGATCAGAGATGCTGCCAAGAGTATCCAAAAACTGGATATTTTTGAATATGAGCGTCCTGTAGGTATTCAGATTTTTGGGGCAGAAATAGAATCCATGAGAGAAGCAGCAGCCATTGCAGAAGCTGCCGGTCCGGATATATTGGACATCAACTATGGCTGTCCGGTACATAAAGTAGCCTGCAAAGGTGCCGGAGCAGGGATTTTGCTCGATATAGATAAAATGGTCTCCATGACCGCAGAAATTGTAAAGAGGGTAAATATCCCTGTCACTGTCAAAACCCGATTGGGATGGTCACATGATACCATACGTATCGTAGAGGTTGCAGAAAGACTACAGGATGTGGGAATCCAAGCCATCAGCATCCATGCCCGTACACGTCAGCAGATGTATAAAGGTGATGCTGATTGGTCATACCTGAACCTGGTCAAAGACAATCCAAGGTTACATATTCCTGTTTTTGGAAATGGTGACATAGATACGCCTGAAAAAGCCCAGGAATACAAAAACAAATACAATGTGGACGGTATGATGATCGGCCGTGCCTCAATTGGATATCCTTGGATCTTCAACGAAATCAAACATTTCCTAGAAACAGGAGAAAAACTAGCCGGACCAGACCTTGAACAAAGGATCAATGTCACCAAAAAACACCTTGACTTTTCAGTGAAGTGGAAAGGCGAAAAGCAGGGAATCCTGGAAATGAGAAGGCATTACACCAATTACTTCCGTGGCATGCCCAATTTCAAACCATACAGAAGCCAGATGGTGACAGCAGAAACCTATGAAGAAGTAGCTGCCCTTTTGGAAGAAGTAGGTGAAGTTTTTGCCGACTATCAATTTTAAAGCAGAATTTCAGTAAAAAATTCCCGATTTTCCCCATCAAAATCATTCCTTACCTCCCCAGTTTCAAAACATGACTAAAGATATCCAAGCAGAAGGCGCCTTTAGGGCATGGGGATTTCTCATTGTGTTGGCGCTGATTTGGGGAAGTTCTTTTATTTTGATCAAAAGAGGACTGGAAATTTTTTCTCCCGGTGAAGTTGGGGCCTTTAGGATCGTAGCAGCCGGAATGGTTTTATTGCCGCTCTCTCTTCCAAGGCTGAAGAATCTGAAAAAAAGACAGGTCAAAAATCTGGTCATCGTCGGATTGATGGGAAGTTTTATCCCTGCCTTTCTATTTGCCAAAGCCCAAACACAACTCAGTTCCTCGCTGACAGGTGTTTTTAATGCCATGACGCCTTTGTTTGTGGTCATTATAGGAGCACTTTTTTTTAATGCAAGGATCACCAAGAGAAACGGAATAGGATTGGCTATTGCCTTTGTCGGAGTGGTAATACTTTTGATGGTCAAGGAAGGAACCTATTTCGGGGATTTTTCAGAGATCAATTCCTACGCTTTTTATGTGCTGCTAGCATGTCTTTGTTATGGATTTAACCTGAATATCATCAAGTACCGTTTTGTAGAATTGAAACCTGTTGCCATTACCGCACTTTCCCTGTTAATGGTATTACCTGCAGCTTTGATTTACCTGTTTGCATTTACGCAGTTTTCCTTCAAAATACTCCATGTTGAAGGTGCTGTAGCTGCTGCCGGATATATTTCCTTACTTGGTGTACTCGGTACAGCGATTGCCCTGATCCTTTTCAATATCATGGTGAAAGTAGCAACTCCAGTTTTTGCAAGTTCTGTCACTTACCTGATTCCCGTAGTAGCCATAATGTGGGGATTGCTTGATGGGGAGGTTTTGTTACCCGGGCATTACTTTGGAATAGTGGCGGTGATTTTTGGGGTATGGATTGGGAATAGAAGGTGATTTCTGTAATTTGAATTTGACCAAGAAATAACTTTTGTAAAATCTTAAATTGTATGAAACTCAACTATAAAAAAACCGGAACCGGCGAACCGCTGATAATCCTTCATGGACTGTTTGGATCTGCGGACAACTGGTTCAGCATTGCCAAAGAACTCGAGAAAGACTATACTTTATACCTTGTCGACCAGCGTAATCACGGTGATTCTCCCCAAAGTGAGGATTGGAATTACAAGGTAATGGCAGAAGATCTCATGGAACTGATGGATGATCAGAAAATTGATGCCGCTTATCTGATGGGGCACTCCATGGGGGGAAAGACCGTCATGGCATTTGCCCTGCAATTTCCCGAAAAAGTAAAAAAAATGATCGTAGCCGATATCGCGCCAAGGTACTATCCCCTTCACCATCAGGTTATTTTGGAAGGACTTAATGCAATTCCTGTTGACAAAATCAAATCGCGGAAAGATGCGGATGATATCCTTGCCGGGTATATCCGGAATATGGGGATCAGACAGTTCCTACTCAAAAGCCTAGGGAGAAATGAAAAAGGGGGATTTGAATGGAAAATCAATCTTAAAACCATTACAGAGAAAATTGAGATTGTAGGTGAAGAAATCGACTCCGACCATCCCTTTGACAATCCGACCTTGTTTATGGGAGGGGAAAATTCGGATTACATCCAAGAAAGTGACAAAGCTGATATTGCAAGACTTTTTCCAAACAGTAGCATCATCTATATCAAAAATGCAGGACATTGGCTTCACGCCGAACAGCCCGCTGCGGTGATTGAGACAGTTCGGGCTTTTTTAGGTTGATTGGATAAACCACAAAAGGCACAAAAGAAAAATTTCTTTTGTGCCTTTTGTGATTAAATTTCAATAATTTTTTTGTTTAACATTTGCCAAAAATCCTGTCTATCAAAAATTTGGTCTGAAGTTCAAAACAAGCATCTGTGGACTATCGACTGTGAACTGATTCCTTATTTCACTCTCTTCCCATGCTTGATCACCATATCCACATTTTGGAGTAAGCTGATGTAGCGCAAAACATCCCCGCGGACAGCAATGATGTCGGCATATTTTCCTTCACTGATGGTCCCGTAATCTTGGTCAACGCGCATTGAAACTGCCGGCCAATAAGTAGCGGCTTTGATGGTCAGCATCGGGTCAAATCCAAATTCATTGACCCACACATCCAACTCATTCCATGTACTTTGGCTATGAAATTTCATGGGAATACCCGAATCTGTTCCGATCATCATGACCACCCCGGCATCCTTGAGCTGGTTGATCTTTTTCTCCAAGGTCGGCTTGCGTACCGGTGTCAATTGGAAATACGGCATTCTTCCAGGATACCTCAAAGAAGCCCTGATATCTCTGATGATCGAGTCCGGCAAATCGAGGTGCCAAGAGGGGTCATCAAGTTTTTCAGGATTATTGCGCATGTACTCATAGTTGTAGAGGCCTTCCACAGTTGGTGTCCAAAACAAAGGTCCCATGTTCATCTTGGCAGTCCGTTCTTTGATCATTTCAAGGATATCGGCAGGATATTCTGGCGCAGAAGAAAGTCCGGTATGTTCAAAACAATCAATCCCGATTTTCAATCCAACCCTGATTTCGTCAGGCCGATGGGAATGTCCGACGACAGGTTTGCCATATTTATGCGCTTCATCTACGACTGCTTTTGCTTCCTCAAAAGTCATCTCGTCCTGATCGATCAGCTTGATGACATCGACACCCGCATCAACCAGTATCTTGACTTTGTTTCGCGCATCCTGGACTCCATTCACTCCCCATCGGAATTCCTCTGTTCTTGGATATGGCTTTTTTTGAATAAAAGGTCCGGAGACATAGACTGTCGGTCCGGGGATTTCTCCTTTATTGATCCGGTCTCTGACATTGATACTGGCTTCAAGCGGAGCACCGAGTTCACGGGCACTTGTGACTCCCGCCATCAGGAGCTGATGAGCAGAAGACGGCATGATGACCGACTCAAAGATATCGATATAGGTACTGTCCCAATGGGTATAATTGCTGTGCCCGTTGAGCATCAGGTGCACGTGCATGTCCCAAAGTCCGGGCAGTACCGACATTCCTTCGGTGGAAATCACTTCGGCACCGGATGGAATCGCCAAGGTCCCGACCTGCCCGATTTCTTTAATTCGGTCATTTTCGATGATGATGACAGAATTTCGGAGTGGCGGACCACCAAAGCCATCGATCATGGTGCCTCCGACAAGAGCTTTGATGTTTTGGGATTGGACTCCGGAGGAAATAAAAAACAAAAGGGTCACCGCCCGAAATGCCTTTTTCAAAATCATTGTTTTCATGGAAAATACGGATAGATTGAAGTTTAAAATTTAGAGAATAAAATCGGTTTAAAAATTGCCAACCATGTAAATGAAATGAAGGTTTTGGTAATCGGGTTTAAGTTTTTCCGCATCTTTGTCAGTCCCATTTCAAAAATTTATGAGTAAAGGAAAACTGTTTTTGATCCCAACTGTGCTGGCAGAGAATACGGCTGACAAGGTCATCAGCCCTCAGGTAAAAGAAACTGTGAAGAATCTAAGTTATTTTTTGGTGGAAAATACGCGTACTGCAAGGCGATATATCAGCAGTCTTCGGCTTGGGCTAAATATCGAGGAATTGCGATTTGAAATTTTGGACAAAAGCACCAAAGGCGGAGAGTTGGAAAGAATTATGAAACCTCTTTTTGAAGGACAGGACGTGGGTGTCATGTCTGAGGCTGGCTGTCCGGGGATTGCGGATCCGGGTTCGGCAGCTGCAGCCTATGCCCATGGGAAAGGGATCAAGGTCGTCCCGCTTTCTGGTCCAAGTTCCATGTTTTTGGCCCTGATGGGCTCCGGATTCAACGGCCAATCATTTGCTTTTCACGGGTATTTGCCGATCGAAAAGAAGGATAGGATTCTTGCTATAAAAAACCTGGAAACTGAATCTGCTAAAAACAATAGGACACAGATCTTTATGGAAACGCCTTTTCGCAACAATCACCTCATGGAAGATTTGAAGAGTACACTCAATCCTGATACAAAGTTATGTATTGCAAAAAATGTGACAGGTCCAGATGAAATGATCCTAACCAAACCTGTTTCGGAGTGGAGAAAATCCCAACTGGACCTGCACAAAATTCCTGTAGTGTTTGTTCTTTACGCTGGAAATTAAGGCTCTATCAACACCCTGTAGGAGTCGTAAAGAGTCAAAACATCTTCTACATATGATACTGCTAGGTGTCCTTTGGCATATCCGCTTCTGACAACGGGATCTTTGTAGTATTGTGGGTCAGACTTTAAAGTCAGGTAATGGGCAACCTCCTTCCAGCTTTTATTGTTGCCACCATACTTTAATGCTAGGTTCCATGCATCAAGAACATGTCCATGACCGACATTGTAAGAGGAAAGGATAAACTTGATCCTTTCATTGCTTTCGGGCACTTTTTCCTTCCAAAACTTATCCAGGTATTTAAGGTAGTTTACTCCTCCCATTAAACTTTGAACAGGGTCATTGGGATTTTCAACACCAAAGCGCTCCAAAGTTACCGGCATCAACTGCAACAAGCCTGTAGCACCTGCATAGGAAGTGGCTGTGGTATCAAACCCCGACTCTTTATACACCAACGAGGCCAACATCCTCCAATCCCAACCTAGGTTTTCTGCTCCCTTTTTGATTAGGTCATCGTATTGGGAGATTTTATTCCCTCCTAGTGAAGAGAAGGAACTGTTTGCCCTGTAATAGTGATTTTTCGAATTCTGAAAATACTTGGCATACAAGGTCCTGATATATCCGGATTTATTCTTTTTCTCAATCCATTGATTGACTTCATTTTCAAGATTTGGTGCATTTTTTCTGATTGCCCAAGCAACGTCGGCTTTTGGACTGATCTCCACATCTATATCAAGGTCATTGTAATAGGTTTCATTTACCATAGCGACTACCTTATCCACCACAGTGAATTCGATTTCCCCTTTGTTGATTTTATGAACAAAGTAATCACTGTTGCCTTTTTCCTCCAATACCGAAAAACTGATGCCAAGGTCATTTTGCAAGGCACAAAGTTGAGACTTAAAAATGGCGTCTTTTTGGATGTAGACTAACTTTCCATTCAATTCCTTTGGGTCTTTTACTTTCGAAGGACCATCCTTTTGAACCAAAACTGTACCCATGGTTCCAATCGGTGAAGTGAATGAAGCAAATTTTTTCCTGTCTTCGTTTACAGCAAGGTTCATTGCAACGATGTCAGCCTTACCCTTGTTTAATAAATAAAATGCTTCCTCTATGTCCGATTTGACGATAAGGTGAAGCCTAACTCCAAGGGAAGATGCCAATGACTTAAGCATTTCAAACTCATAACCCATCCTTCTTCCCCTGTAGATATAATAACTGGTGGAAGAATTATCGACAACAGCCCTGATGTAGCCTCTTTTTTTAATTTCATCCAAATCCAACTGAACGGGATTATCCCAAAAACTAACCTCTGTTTCGGTTCTTTCAAATAGGGTACATTGAAACCCAAAAATCGTCAATATTATCAAAAACAGTAAATTGATTCCTGTCTTTTTCATTCCATTTGTGTCCCTTTCAGGACTTTGGTTTACACAAAGATCGTTCAAAGCAAATTACATACCAAATTTTTTACGTTATGAAATACATTTTTTTGCATAAAAAAACACCAATGAAAAATCATTGGTGTTATATAATATTGATTTTCAATTATTTATGGCCAAACCGATTAATCAATGGTTAATTGAAAATTTTCTTTCCCTTCTTGGAAAAAAATCCTTCCTGAAAGCCTCATCAACTCAATTTCCATTTCTTTGATGTTAAAAATTGCCGTCAACAACCTGTTTTCCGCAGTCAATAAATTGAGCTGTGCATCCCTGAATTGAAGGTAGTCGGAAATACCTAACCTGAACCTTTCCAAAGCAATGTCAGCATTTTCTGTGGCAACCTCATAATTGACGTATTCAATCTCAAGGAGTTCTTTATTGGTAAGGTAAGTATTGTAGGCTCGTTGGATATCTGAATTCATCATGATCTCCATATCCTTTACTGCAAGTTCGGCATTCAGTTTTTGGACTCTTGCATTTTGGATTCTTCTGTTGAGAGTAAAACCTGTGAATATATTCAAAGACACTGTGGCTCCATAATTAAATCCTTGCCTCTGATTTTGAAGTAAGAACCCCGCCTCTGATTTAAGTGTGTTGTTATTATATGCACCGTTTAGGTTAATGGTCGGAAGTCTCAATGCCTGTGTTTCCTTTAGTGCAAGAAAAGCATCATTTTCTTGTCTTTGGGCCAAAAGGAACAGTTTGTTGTTCATAGCAGCATTTTCAATAAGATCTTCCAATCCCAAATGTGTTTCAATCACAATCGTATCATTTACCACAAAGTTGGTAGATGGGGGCAAAGCCAACAATTCGTTGATATTGATTTTGGCATTTTTTATAATCAATTCCTGATTGGTCAACAATGACAAATCAGCATTGTAATCTACTTGGGCTGTAAGGAAATCACTCCTACCGGCACCACCAAGTTCATACCTTGCTTTGGCAATATCCAATCTGGCCTGAGAGAGATCAAGTGTTGTTCTCAATACATTATAACGCTGAGATTCGAGTACCAATCTAAAGTACGCACTCGAAATTGCCGCAACTGTGTTTTCCACCAATACTTTGGCTTGAAGATCACTCATATCGGCCATGACTCCCAATCTCCTGAGGGTATAAATTGTTTCAGGCCGAAAACCGTAAAAACCAACAATTGAATAGTTTTCGGTATTGGATTTTGCACCATCAATCTTGGTAGGATTTTCGGGATTGGTAACGAAAGTCTGCTCAACATCCTCGTTACTGAATGAGCGGATGGCATTGGCATCTATGACTGGCATAAAGAAACTTCCAATACCAATTTTTACGTCCCTTTCGGCAATCACCACATTGTTTGCAGCTATCTTGATCCCATAATTCTTCTCCAGACCCATCAAAACTGCTTTTTCCAAATCAAGTATTTCTCCATCTTGTGCAAAAAGAGAAAACGTTGCCCAAGTACTGAGCACCAATAATAAAAGTAACTTTCTCATTAGACTCTTGCTAATCTTCCTTTCTTGGATGTTAAATAGGTATAAATGGCCGGGATAATAAATAGTGTCAGTATCGTTGAAAATGCCAATCCACCGATGACAGCAACTCCCATAGGAACCCTGCTTTCTGCACCTGCTCCAAGAGCCAAGGCTATCGGCAGGATACCCAAAATAGTGGACAAACTCGTCATCAAAATCGGTCTGAACCTGGCTGCAGATGCTCCAATGATTGCTTCATCTATAGACATGCCTTGAGCTTTCCGCTGGTTGGCAAATTCCACGATCAGGATTCCGTTTTTAGTCACCAAACCTATGAGCATGATGATCCCTATCTGGCTGAAAATATTTAATGTAAAATCAAATATCCATAAGGAGAACAAGGCACCAAACAATGCCAATGGTACGGTGAACATAATCGTGAGCGGATCCATGAAGCTTTCAAACTGAGCAGAAAGGACTAGGTAAATCAACACTAATGCAAAAAGGAAGGCGAAGATCAAACTGTTTGAACTTTCCCTGAATTCCTTGGAAAGACCCGATACATCAGTGCTGTAAGTATCGTCTAAGACCTCTCCAGCTATTCTGTCCATTTCATCAAGACCAGCTCCTATGGTATATCCATCAGCCAATCCCGCGGAAACAGTTGCACTTACAAATCTGTTGAAACGGTATAATTGTGGCGGAGTGCTTTTTTCTTTGATGGTGACCAAGTTGTCCAGTTGGATCAGTTGACCATTATCAGCCCTTACATAAAGCATTCTCAAATTGATAGGTTCATTCCTGTCAGCGAGCTGCATTTCACCTACTACCTGATATTGTTTCCCATTCATGATAAAGTAGGCAAACCTTTGACCTGAGTAGGATAGTTGAAGCGTCCTGGCTATTTCCTGAACAGAAACACCCACATTTCTTGCCTTTTCTCTATTGATTTCAACTTCGATTTCAGGTTTTGTAAACTTCAGGTTGATATCGGAAAAACTGAATACAGGACTCTGACCGGCTTTTTCCATAAAAGTGGGAATGACTTCTTTCAATTTTTCCAAGGTTGGAGCTTGGATGACGTATTGCACAGGCAATCCACCTCTCCTGTCACCGATTGATTGCGGTTGGGTGACAAAAGCCCGTACTGCTGTATATTTTTTGATCATTCCGGATACCTGACCAAAAACTTCCATTTGGCTTCTCTCTCTATCTGCTGCATCAACCAAAATCAATCTAAGAAAACCCGAATTGGTACTTGAGGTTCCAAAACCCGGTGAGGTGACTGTTGTAATTCCTGCTCTTTCTTCTTCAGGAATCTGATTCATAAAATCAGCTGTCATTTCATCGAGGACTTTGTCCATGTATCCAAACGTCGCTCCTTCAGGACCGGAAATATTGACCCTCATTTCACCCCTATCCTCCACAGGTGCCAATTCAGTAGGGATAACTTTGAAAAAATAATAAATCCCAAATACCATGACGAGTATAACGGCAAATGCACTCCATCTCACTTTCATGAACTTATCCAATGCGCCTTCATAAAGATTGTTAAGCCAGACAAAGAAGGGCTCTGTCCAATTGTAAAAGGCATTATGCTTTTCTCTTTTTTTCAAAAGCTTGGCACTTAGCATTGGGGTCATGGTCAATGCGACAAACGAGGAAATAATGACCGCTCCTGCTACCACGATTCCAAATTCCCTAAAGAGTCTACCGGTAGTACCTGTCAAGAAAATAACAGGAAGGAATACCGCTGCAAGGGCAACTGTGGTGGCAATAACTGCAAAGAAAATCTCCTCAGAACCTTTTGCTGCTGCCGTATCGGGATTTTCGCCCTTTTCAATTCTGGAATAAATATTTTCAAGTACGACAATGGCGTCATCTACGACAAGTCCGATAGATAATACAATACCCAAAAGTGTGAGCACATTGATGGAGAAATCCATCAAATACATAATAAAAAACACCCCAATCAACGAAATGGGAATGGTCAAAACCGGAATGAAAGTTGTCCTCCAATCTCTCAGAAACAAGAATATAATCGACACCACAAGTATGAAGGCAATAAAAATAGTTTCCTGAACCTCTTTGATAGAGCTTCTGATAAAAGTGGTGGAATCAAAACCAATATCGACCCTGATATCACTTGGCAAATCTTTCTTGATAGTTTCAAGTCTTTTGTAAAACTCATCTACGATCTCAATATTATTGGATCCGGGAAGCGGTACCAACACTACCCCAACCATGGGCACACCGTCTCTTTTGAGTACAGTCCGTTCGTTTAAAGCCGACATCTCAGCAGCTCCAATATCTTGAAATCTGACGATGTTGTTTTGGTCCTCTTTGATGATCAAGGAATTAAATTCTTGAGGCGTGCTCAGCCTGCTTTTAGTCCTGACAGAAAGTTCGATGGCCTCTCCTTCAATTCTTCCGGAAGGCAATTCGACGTTTTCGCTCTGAACCTTATTCAGTACATCAAGTGGTGTCACACCATAGGAAGCCATTTTTAAGGGATCCATCCGGAGACGGATTGCATACCTTTTTTCTCCCCAAATCTGTACGGTACTCACTCCGGGAATGGTCTGTAACCTTTCCTTAAAAATATTGGAAGCAATATCCGATAGGTCCAATAGGTTTCTTGTCGCACTCTGTACAGCCAAAAAGACAATCGGCTGTGAATCAGAATCCGCCTTGGAAACTACCGGAGGTTCGGTATCTGGAGGTAAGTTTCTTTGGGCACCCGAAACCTTATCTCTAACGTCATTGGCAGCAGCTTCAAGGTCAGCTCCTACATCAAATTCCACAGTAATATTACTTGTACCATCATTACTTGTTGAAGTCAGCGATTTGATACCGGCGATACCGTTGATGGCTTCTTCTAAAGGCTCGGTGATCTGGGCTTCAATAACATCTGCATTGGCACCTACATAAGTCGTCCTTACATTGATAATTGGTGGATCGACGCTTGGAAACTCCCTAATACCCAAGAAACTGATCCCAATAATCCCAAATAGCATTATTGTTAATGACATTACTATGGCAAGAACAGGTCTGCTGATACTGATACTTGATAAACTAGCCATCTTCTAATTGATTTTAGTGTAAGTGACAGGCATTCCTGTTCTCACTTGCAATACTCCGGTGCTCAATACCAAGTCACCTTCTTTCAATCCATCAACAATCTGTACAAAACTCTCCGTACGTGTTCCGATAGATACCTTTCTTTCTTCAATTTTACTTTCTTGGTTGACGATAAACACTTTATATCCTGCAAGTTCAGGAATGACAGATTCCGCCGGAACCATCAACGCATTTTCTTCTACACCGAGGATATATTTGATCCTTACAAACATCCCCGGTAAAAACTTACGTTCTCGGTTTGGGCTTTGCGCTCTGATTTTTAAAGTTCGTGTTCCGGTGTCAATTGTAGGCTCAAAGGCAAATACGGTTCCTTCAACATCTTTGCCTTCGGATTCATTGGAAAAGATAATTTTGGAACCGACGCTCACTTGGTTTGCATAGCGCTCAGGAATGGAAAACTCGATTTTGATCGGGTCAATATTGACAATATTTGCTATGACATCTGATGGTCCGATGACACTTCCTTCTGAAATCATCCTCAAACCCAAAACCCCATCAAAAGGCGCTCGGATCACTGTTTTTGTCAACTGTGCCTCTACCAATTTGATGTCTGAAAGGTTGGTATTAAACTGGTTAAGGACAATATCGTATTCTTCCTGACTGATTGCCTCCTTGGCCAATAGTTGCTTTTGCCTGTTTTCCTGACTTTGGAAAAGTTTCCTGGTGAAGTCAAGTCTTTGGTATTGGGCATTCAGTTCATCGTCATTGAGATAAATAAGCGGTGTTCCTTTTTTTACAAACTGCCCTTCATTGAAGGAAATCTTTTTTACCAAGCCTGATATTTCGGCCCTTAAGTTTACACTCTCATTGGGAATAATGGTACCCGTGACGCTGAGGTTGTTCTCCAGTCTTTCCGGACGGATTTCCACCACATTGACCGGGATGGGCTGACCAGACCCCTGCGGTCCACCTGGCTGGGAGGAAGAGGCTACCTCTTTGGTATTTCCAATAATCTGATCCCACCTTGGGTAAATAAAAATCACTGCCAATACTAGTATTATGGCTATAATTAAAACGGTTTTGGTTTGTTTTTTCATTCTATTTAATCTGAAAATCCATTTAAGGCTGGTTGTTGATTTCTTAGAAACTGGAGCGACAATTGATTAAAAACTTCCGGCTGTTCGACATTGACTACATGGCCGCATGATTTGACAATATTGAGAATAGAAAGTTTATGCTCTTTAACGATTTTTTTTACTGCTTCGAGAAACATAATATCCTCCTCACCCATGACGTAAAGCGTAGGGATCGAAAGGTCTTTTTCTTTGAAAAATTTCAACAGGGGATTGATGTCCTTGGTCAATTTAAACCACCTGATAAATTCCTTTTGGCAAAGTCTTTTTGCCTCATTGATGAACAAATTTCGGGACTCGGCATGGTGCCTTCTTGGCATGATGATCCAGGCAAACAAGCTATATAGCCACATGTAAGGAACCACGCTTTTGAATGTATTGCCTAAAGTCACCAGAATTTGAGAGGTGAAGGTCAGCCTAGTAATAGCTCCTGCCATGATCAGGGACTTTACCCGGCGGGGTTCCATTTCTGCCAATTGCCTTGCCAAAATAGTCCCTAAAGAAACTCCCATTACATGTGCCGGTGGCAAATTAAGATGATCAAGGACTTCAATGATGTCTTTTGTCACCGCCGGAAAGGTGTATTCTTCCTTCCAGATATTTCTTATGGATTCAGCGGATTTACCATGGCCTCGCAGGTCAATGAGCAAAAGATTGAATTCCTGTTTGAATTCCCTGATTTGTTTGTGCCAAATTGAGGACGAGCCTCCGGCCCCATGAATGAATACCACCCATTCATTACTGGTAGAATGCCTGTAAGTTTTGTAATACAACATACTGTTTTTCATCTTGACCAAGTAATAACCGAACAGGTTGAATTAAGTTCCGAACCCGAAAGCTAAGGCCATTATTTGGCGTAAAAAACAAAATAAACACGGATGGCTATTGAAGTCGATTAATGGTTAATTCGACTAAGAACCAGGACCAAGGTGTTTTTTGCCTTGGCCATATTGCTGATTGGCATCACAATTATATTCAATGAAAACTGGAAAAAGCCAATGATTGGTAAAAACCAATTTATGCGTCTTTTCTTTTCTGAAAAATCTACAAAATTGTATCAACCTTTCTTTAGCTCAAAATTGATTCTATTTAGAGCTTTCTTCTGATAAAATCTGTCATCAGGGAATACAAATGCCATGATGTATTGCCTCCCGAAATCCCGTGATTCCGGTTGGGATAATACATCGTTTCAAACTGTTTGTCAGCTTTGATTAATGCATCGACAAGGTCTACTGCATTTTGGTAATGCACATTGTCATCTCCTGTTCCATGAATAAGCAGCAGATTTCCCTTCAGTTTGTCCACATGGGTGATCGGGCTATTGTCATCATATCCGGCGGCATTTTGCTGAGGCGTCTGAAGATAGCGCTCCGTATAAATGGTATCATAATACCTCCAAGTCGTCACAGGAGCGACTGCAATGGCTGCTTTGAAAACATCATTTCCTTTCATCAATGCAAGAGAGGACATATAGCCTCCATATGACCAGCCCCAGATTCCTATCCTCGATTTATCAATAAAAGGAAGTGAACCTAAGTACTTGGCTCCGGCGATTTGGTCCTCGGTTTCCAGTTTACCAAGATTCGCATAGGTAGAATGCTTGAAGTTTCTGCCTCGCGCACCTGTTCCTCTGTTGTCTACACAAGCCACAATGAAACCTTCTGCGGCAAGATGATGATGCCAAAAATCCCTTGTTCCACCCCATGCATTAGTCACATTTTGGGAACCTGGTCCTCCATACACATACATCAGGACAGGATATTTCTTGTTTGGATCAAAATCCGCCGGCTTGATCATATACCCATTCAATGGAGTACCATCGACTGTATTGAAACTGAAAAACTCCTTACCTGACATTGCAAAAGTCGATAGCTTTGATTTTAGCTCCTGATTATCTTCGAGGACTTTGAGAAGTTTACCGGATGCTTCGTTCAAAGTCACTTTGAGCGGGGTGGACGAATTTGAAAAATTGGCTATGAAATATTTGAAATCTTTACTCATGTTAATGGAGTAAGTGCCTTTTTCAGGAGTCAGGATTTTTTTGTTTTTACCATCTAAGCTGATTACACAGAGATTTCTCTCCAGTGGTGACGCCTCGGTTGAGATATAGTAGATTTTTTTTCCTTTCTCGTCTACGCCGACCAGATTGGTCACTTCCCATTTGCCTGAGGTAATCTGCCGGATGAGGTTACCTTGGTTATCATGATGGTAAATATGTTTGAATCCATCCTGTTCGGAAGTCCTTATAAAACCTTTATTATCTTCCAAAAACCTCAGGTCGTCATTGTAATTGAGATCGACGTAAGTCTCTGATTTTTCTTCCAGGACGACTTTGCTCTGACCTGTTTGAGCATCAGCATATAATAAGTCAATCTGGTTTTGCAATCTATTCACCCTCAAAAATGCCAATGTATTAGCTTCCCCAGTCCAATATATCCTAGGCAGATAAATGTCTGTCTCGGTGCCGGTATCGGCTTTCACTGTTTTTTTACTGGCAAGGTCATAAAAATGGATACTGACTTTGGCATTGGATTCACCTGCTTTTGGGTACTTGAATTTATAATCCTGAGGGTATAATTTACCCCAAAGCTGCATGTTGAATTCAGGAACTTCAGACTCGTCAAATCGGATAAAAGCAATTTTTTGCCCATCTGGTGACCAAGCAAAAGCCTTTGACATCGAGAATTCCTCTTCATAAACCCAATCTGCTGCGCCATTGATCACGTGGTTCCAATTTCCGTCGTCGGTGATTTGGGTAAGTTGGTCTGAAGACAATTCTATGACAAAAAGATTATTGTCTTTGACAAAAGCGACTTTGTCATTTTCCGGAGAAAGTGTGGCGTACATGATTTTTTCACCATTGAGGAGCTTTTGAGCAGTGCCTTTTTCTAGATCAACTACATGATAAATTCCCTTGCTTGACCTCCTGTAGATACTTTCTACATCAGAAGAGATCAGTGCTTTTGATTCATCGGCATTAAAAGAATAAGTTGAAAAATTCACCCCTAATGCTTCTCCATCTATCAATATTGCCGTTTCCTCACCTGTGGCTACATTGACCTTCACGACCTTAGTACCTGCCTGACCCCTTTGAAGCTTACTGTAAAATTGGCCATCTTTCATCCAATTGATCCCCTGAACTGACTTTTGGGAAAAGGTATTGTTCTTAAAAACATCCTCTAGGGTGACTTTTTGTTGGGCAAATGTTTCAAAGTTACAAACCAGGATAAATGCCAAAAAAGAAACCAACTTAATTCTCATCATAAATTTCTATGTCTATTGTCGGGTTTAAAAGTATAAAAAAGCGACATAACCGGAAAAAAATTTTACGTTACCGGGAGGACCAAACTGAAGATTTGAAATCGGATCAAGCAAAAAATCAGAGAATTTCTCTGCTGCCGTTTACCCTACCCCTGTATTTTACACCGTTTTCTACAATCAATATTTCTCCTCCTCTTCCGTCTTTTATACTTGAATCCACTCCAATGACCCTACCTTCAAAAAGTGGAGTGATGGCTTCGAGCGAGGTATGGCCAACAACAATATGCTTTGATTCAAAAAAGGCCAGTATATCATCCAGATTTTTATTGGAAACAGAGAATTCAATAAAGTAGCCCCGATACCAAATAGGCCCATCTTCTCCTGTCAAAAATCTAATAAGGCTTTTGGTATTCCGGCTTGCGGTAGGTTGTGGAGACAGGACCTCTTCAAAAAACACCTTATTTACTTTTTCAACATTTAATTTCCGCTTAAGAAATTGTGGAGAAATCCCAGCATGGGTAATGAGAAAATCATCAATTTTTATAATTGCAGGCCTTTTTTTCAACCAATTTCCCAATACTGAATTATCCGAATATAATTCAGCAGGATTTATCCCCATCATCTTTGATGCGGCGACATATTTTTCATTCAAGTATCTAAAATCACCTGTCTTTACCATCAATTCATGGTTTCCCAATAAAAAATGAACTTTCCCCCCGGACTTTTCAGCCTGATATGCGAGTTTATAAGCAAGCCAAAGAACCTCTGTCACCATATCTCCACGTCCTAGTATGTCACCGTTGATGACCAAGTGGGCTTTGCCAAATGCCCAATTCATTTTTCCATCGATGATCCCGTGGTTTTTCAAAAGTGCGACCATCAAGGGATATTGTCCATGGATATCAGAGATTACCGCGAAGTTGGGTATGTTTTCATATTCCTGATCAAAATTAGGAACAGATCCCATGGTTTTTTGAAATATTTCAGGACTTAACCCAAAACCAAATTCTCTTTCTAAAAAGTCGGTGCTGAGGTTTTCCGCGGTTCTCATTTCCCCATTTTTTACCCACTTGGCTTTAAATTGGTCCCCCTGAAGGTAAATATAGGGTCCCTCTGAAATGGTGGTTTTTCCTTCTTGGGCAAATATGATTTTTGGAAATGCAAAGCATAATAGGATCAGAATCCAAATCTTATAAAACATTTTATGAAGACTTAGTTTGGAATAATTTGCTGTTTCCATCAATTAACATATTTGCAATGAAAAGCGAAGATTGAATATAACATTTATTAGCCAAATTCACCGAATACAAAAAATCTCAATCCACAATTTTGACTCCTATTTTTTTATGCCAAGCAATGATTAATGCAGATTGATTTTTACTTTTACATGCCATGAAGAAAAAAATTGCCTTAGTGACCGGAGGATTTACCGGAGAATCTGTCATATCCTTAAAAAGCGCAGCGGTGGTTGAAAAAACTCTAGACCGAAGCTTATATGATATCTTCAAGATCATAATCTATCCGGGAAATTGGTATCATGAAACAGCCGCGGGTGAAAAAATTCCCGTCGACCTCAATGATTTTTCCATCATTCTCCAAGATCAAAAAATAAAATTTGATGGGGTATTCAATATCCTTCACGGTTCACCGGGCGAGGATGGAAAGTTGGCTGGATATTTTGACATGATTGGCTTACCCTACACCACCTGTGACGCGCTGACCTCCTCCATCACGATGAACAAAGGCTACACCAAAGCAATAGTACAAGACATTGATGAATTGTTTGTTGCAAGGTCTATCCAATTGTTTGACAACAATTCGGAAAATATCACCCGCATTTTGAAAGAGCTAAGGTTGCCACTATTTATCAAGCCAAACAACGGAGGTTCCAGTATCGGAATGACCAAAGTCAAAGAACCGAATGAACTTCAAGAAGCTTTGGATAAGGCATTTGCAGAGGATTCGCAGGTATTGGTAGAAGAATTTGTTTCAGGAAGGGAATTTTCGATTGGTGTATATCGGTCAAGAGGGATCACTACTGTGCTTCCGGCTACAGAGATCATCAGCAGTAAGGAATTTTTTGATTTTGAGGCCAAATATTCACCTGGAGTTTGCGAAGAAATTACCCCAGGAAGAATGACTACGGAAGAAGTGGAAAGGGTAAACCGGATCATCGAAAAAGTATATCAAAAATTGAACTGCAAAGGGGCAGTCAGGATTGATTATTTTCTGGAATCTGAAACAGGTAAGTTTTATTTCATTGAAATCAATACGGTCCCGGGTCAGACAGAAACCAGCCTGATCTCCCAGCAAGTGCGTGCATTAGGAATCGATGTCAAGGATTTTTACAATGCGCTGATCGAGGAAATGTTTTCCTGAACTTCCTTTTGGAACTCAAAAACGGATCTGAAAACCAACAAAATCAGGGATGGTGTAATAGGTCAGCCCATCATCAAAGTAAATGGGATCTGGCTTTTTTTCCGAAAAATTATACAAATCCACTGCTTCCCTTGTCAGATTTCTACTGCTTCTCCTATAAAATCCTGAAGCAATCCCAATTCCTACAGTGGCAATCGCCAATGGTAACAAAAGATTGTTTCTCGTTGAATAGGATGCTGATTGAGGAGGAATGAAACTCAAAGCAATTACCCCCATGGAAGTTAAAAATGCACCTCCATCCAGCAATTTGCCGGTTTTCTGCTTTTTCAAGGCCATTTGATATGTCTCAAATGCTTCGGGTTGGGTCTGCATCAATCGGTACACTTCCTCTTTGTTCAGCACTTTGGGTCCATCCAAAATATCGATTCTATCTCCCAAAAAAGTTTGCCTGTAGTCAATCCTTAAAAAAGGCTGCTGACCATATACTTCGGAAACAAGACATACCAAAAGCAAAGCAAAGGATAATTTTTTCATAAGTTCAGAAATTGAGGGTCAATCCTGCAGCCAAGGGCGATAGTTTAAATTGGAGGGCGGATCGGTCACCAATTCCCCTTACTGCTTTATAGTTATAAATTTCAATCGCATCAGAAGTTTCCCTTTTGCCATTTCTTTTCATAGGAAAAGCAATGGTTGTTATTGCGGCAGCTCCCAACATCATTCCTCCCGAAATAAGCACTCGCTGTTGGGTAAAATCGCCTGAAAACAAATATACCAAAGAACCTGCAGCCAAAATCCATCCTCCCAATCTAAGGGTTTCACCGACTGCCATTTTTTGATTGGCTTTGGAAAATGCCTCAGCATCCTCAGGAAAAGCACCCATAATTTTTTCGATTTCTGAGGCCTTTACCTTTTCGCCATCTGCAAGGTAAACATGGTTACCGAATAAATTCTCCCGATAAGAAATCCTTGGATTGTTTTGGGCTTGGATATTATTGTTAACAAATAATAATAGGAGAAAAACTGAGATTGATTTCATGGGTGAAACTTCTAAGAATAACAGCATCAACGAATAGACTCAAATTAAGTTTGGCCGAAAAACGGGAAATTTCACCCATCATCCAACAAAAAAAAGCGGCCCTAAAGCCGCTTCTTCCTATATTCCAAACTCTTTTTTGATCTTATCCACAAAATCAAGCTTTTCCCAGGTAAACAATTCCACCTCTAGGGTTTTTGCCTCCCCATACGGGTTTTTAAAGGTTTTGAAAACTTTTTCATTTTCCCTTCCCATGTGGCCATATGCAGCGGTTTCTTCATATATCGGATTTCGAAGCTTCAATCTTTGTTCTATAGCATAAGGTCTCATGTCAAATATGCCCTCGATTTTTTTGGCAATTTCCCCATCGCTCATACCTACTTTGGAAGTTCCGTAGGTGTTCATATAGATCCCCATTGGTTTGGCTACACCGATGGCGTAAGATACCTGTACCAAAACCTCCTCCGCTACACCCGCTGCCACCATATTTTTTGCAATATGTCTAGTGGCGTAAGCTGCCGAACGGTCGACTTTGGATGGGTCTTTTCCAGAAAAAGCACCGCCTCCATGTGCACCTTTGCCTCCATAGGTATCCACGATAATCTTCCTTCCGGTCAATCCGGTATCTCCGTGTGGGCCTCCGATGACAAACTTCCCTGTTGGGTTAATATGGTAGATAATCTGATCGGTGAACAAAGCCTGAATCTCAGGCTTCAACTGCGATTTTACTCTAGGAATCAAGATTTTGATCATGTCTTCCTTGATCTTAGCCAACATTGCAGGTTCCTCATCAAAGTCATCATGCTGGGTCGAAACTACGATGGCATCGATGCGCAAAGGCTGGTTATCATCACCATATTCGATAGTGACCTGGGATTTGGCATCTGGTCGTAGGTAAGCAATTTCTTTGTTTTCCCTTCTAAGTGCTGCCAATTCCTTCAATATCCTATGCGAAAGATCAAGTGCCAAAGGCATGAAATTATCTGTTTCTTTAGTAGCATAGCCAAACATCATTCCTTGGTCGCCGGCACCCTGTTCTTCAGGATTTGCTCTTTCCACTCCCTGATTGATATCGGGAGACTGCTCGTGGATTGCTGAAAGAACTCCGCATGAGTTTCCGTCAAACATGTATTCACCTTTGGTATAACCGATTCTGTTGATGACGTCTCGAGCTATTTTTTGAACATCGAGATAGATTTCAGATTTTACTTCCCCTGCAAGCACCACCTGACCTGTAGTCACCAATGTTTCACAGGCAACTTTAGAATTTGGGTCGAATGCTAAAAAATTATCGATCAAGGCGTCCGAAATCTGATCAGCAACTTTGTCAGGATGACCTTCAGACACAGATTCGGATGTAAATAAATATGGCATATGGGAAAATATTTAAAGCGTTTTCAATTGGGTCGTAAAAATAAGGTTTCAAAGGGAAATAAAAAATCGGAGAGGGGCGGTTATGGCTATTGAAATGTAAGATTATCCAAATGAACCTAAATTATCCCAATTTCAGCTTTTATTATCATTTAGAATGAATTGGAAGTTAGAAAAGAACAATTTTTAATTTTTTGGGACAAATAAGAATAAAGGTTTAGAGCTGAACATAGAGAGCCAATTTCAATAAAATTGGATGATCGATCCTCAATCTTCCTGTTTTTCCATCCCTCAATCCCGTTGGAATCCTTAACTTTGCCCAATACAACCAATCCCCAAATTCTCAATGAACGAAAGGTATATGCAAAGGGGCGTATCTGCCTCCAAAGAAGATGTACATCAGGCCATTTCCAAATTGGACAAAGGACTTTTTCCAAAGGCTTTCTGCAAAATAGTGGAAGACACTCTTGGCAATGACCCTGACTTTTGCAACATCATGCATGCAGATGGGGCAGGCACAAAGTCCTCTTTGGCTTACATGTATTGGAAGGAAACAGGGGATCTGAGTGTATGGAAAGGCATCGCCCAAGATGCCATCATCATGAATACCGATGACCTGCTTTGTGTCGGTGCAGTCAACAACATCTTGGTATCATCGACGATCGGGAGAAACAAGAATCTGATTCCCGGTGAGGTAATTTCAGCCATCATCAACGGTACCGAGGAAGTTTTGCAGATGCTCCGTGACCACGGTGTGAATGTGATCCTGACAGGAGGGGAAACGGCAGATGTAGGGGATCTTGTCCGAACGGTAATCGTAGACAGTACGGTGACTTGTAGGATGAAAAGGGAAGATGTCATCTCCAATGACAAAATCCGGCCCGGAGATGTAGTGGTTGGCTTGGCCTCCTTTGGGCAAGCTACGTATGAAGATTTTTATAATGGCGGAATGGGAAGCAACGGCCTAACTTCTGCAAGGCACGATGTTTTCAACAAACTATTGAAAAGCAAATACCCTGAAAGCTTTGATCCTTCTGTCCCTGCCGATTTGGTCTATACCGGTAAATATAACCTGACGGATCCTGCTCCCGGGCTTTCAGTTGATATGGGTAAATTGGTCCTTTCTCCTACCCGTACCTATGCACCTATCATGGTCGATGTATTGAAATACTTAAGGCCAAACATACATGGCATAGTACATTGCAGCGGAGGAGCGCAGACTAAGGTTCTACATTTTGTAGACAATGTGCATGTGGTCAAAGACAATCTGTTTGATACCCCGCCACTTTTCAAAATCATCCAGGAAGAAAGCGGTACAGACTGGAAAGAAATGTACAAAGTATTCAACATGGGACACAGAATGGAGGTTTATCTTGAAGAAAGGTATGCCGAAGAGGTCATAGACATCGCCGAAGGATTGGGTGTGGAAGCCAAAATTATAGGCCGGGTCTTACCCCATGATGGTAAAAAAGTAACCGTGCAAGGTACCCATGGCACTTTTGAATATTAAAATAAAAAAAAGTCAACAGGATATCCCTTAACAATATGCCAAGACCAATCGCCCAAAGGATTTTCAGAGTTTTTGGTTGGACTTTTGGTATTGTTGTGTTTTTAGCTTTGGCTACTTTGACAAGGATTGATTGGCGTGATTTCAAAGAGATGGACTACTATCAGGAGACTGTAGCCCGCCTTGATTCCCTGAATTTTGAATCTTCAGAAGGTGAAATATGGCTTGCAGGCTGGTCATCGGTCAATGCAACACCTTCTTCTCCGGCAAAATTGGTAGGATATAAACCTAGGGGAAGGTATGAGTTTGTGCTGGACAGCAGTTTTGTCAAAGCAATGGTCATCAGCAATGGAAAATCTACTGTCGCATTTTTGAATTACGAATTAATGATCGTTCATCCTTACCTACAGGGAAGAATCAATCAGGCAATCAATGAATCAGGTTTGGCATTGGACTATGTATATTTTACCGCTACCCATACTCACAGTGGTATTGGCGGACATATTCCGGGGCTTATTGGAAAATTGGCTTTTGGAGGCTATGATGATAAAATCGTCAAATTCTTGGAAGCCAAAACCTTGGAAGGATTAAAATCGGCCATGGCTAGCAGAGACACTGTGGAAGTTTACTTTAGGAAAACCAAAGCGGATACACTTGTCGCCAACAGGCTGATCGCAGAAGACCCAATCGATCCCTATATCAGGCAATTGATATTCGAAAAGCGAAATGGGAAAAAAGGAACAATCCTGACATACAGTGCCCATCCGACTATTTTGAATTCAAAATTCATGGGTTTATCAGGAGATTATCCCAACTACCTGACCAAATTAATGGAGAAAGGAGAATATGACTTTTCGCTTTTTGCGGCGGGTACAGTAGGAAGCCATCGCCCTGTAGCCACTGGAAATCAAACAAATGATGTCGAATCATATGCCTTGGCGCTAAACAGAAATCTTTCTGAAAATATCCATGAAGTATTTCCTGTAGAGGAGCCAAATCTCAAGGTTGGAAATTTGCCGGTTGGCCTCAGAAAAGCGCATTTTAGGATCAGTGAAAAAGTCCGCATCCGGCCTTGGATTTTTAATTCAGTATTTGGTGATACCAATGCCCATTTTGACATCGTGCAAATCGGAAAAACATTGTTTATCAGTTCAAGCGGTGAAATTTCAGGAGTTTTTATGAAGGAATGGGAAGACTATGCCACAGAAAAAGGATTTCATCTCATCATCACATGTTTTAATGGAGGCTATATCGGATATATCACACCGGATAAATATTACAATTATCCGCTATATGAAGTCCGGGACATGAATTGGTTCGGTCCTTATAACGGCGCTTACTTTGATGAAATGATCAGGAAAATGATCGATAAAGCAGCAGAGTAAAAATCAAAATCTATCTGTCCTTACAATAAAAGCAACAAAAACGGCAACAGAAACAATGCTTCAGATTTTCTTCTGATCTGATCTTTGCTTTGGTTTTTGGAGAAAAATAAAATCAGGTGATAACCGATAATCAGTCCCAAAATCATGGATGAGATGTGATAATAGGATGGGAGAATCGCGGAAAAGACTACCAAGACACCGATCCCTGTTAATCCCAAAACCGTAATTAGCTTTTTTAAACCATTCTTTGGGATCAATACCAGAACAGAACCAAAGCCATCTTTTTGATCTACTTCGGCATCCTGATAAGAAAGCATCAAGAGATTGACGAGTGCTGCCAAGAAATAAACAAATGCAAAAACATAGACGCTGATATCGATCAATTCAAAATCAACTTTTGCAATTGGAGCAAATGAAATACCCAAGACGTAAATCAAAGCTGTGGAAATTTCTTTCAACCAAGAATATTTTGGTCCAGCAATTTTCAAGAATCCCATCCAAAACAGCGTTACCACTCCTAGCAATATTCCAAGGGTACGGATAAATTCCATTTCTGTCAGCCTAAAAAAAAGGAACGCCCCTATCAGGATACAGCAAATGACCAAAGCGGATAGTACCCGATGATATTTTTGGTGAAGTTGATGCCTAGGGGATTGGGGTTTGCCGATAGCACCCCGGGCATCCATCAGGTGATCTAAAGTATAAATACTCCAAACTGCCAGTCCCAGAAGAAAGTAGACAGATCCTGCAATATTGACTTCTAAAAGGTCCGAAAAAAACAGCATCCCGGCCATTGCACCCAAAACCACATCCAGAGAAAGAAGATTGATATAAAGCAATATTTTCCTGAAAATCTCCATTTGGCTTTAAAGATATCCTCTTGTCATAATTTTCTGTCCAAAAGATCTTAAAGAATCAAAACTTTTTAAATTGAAAGAAAAATCCAACCCATGAAAAATCTGCTTTTCCTTTCAATCCTATTGCTTTCAATCGGTATTTCTGCCTCAGCACAATCCAAAATCAAAGTTGCATGTGTTGGAAATAGTATCACCCAGGGCCCGGGAAGAGACAATCCTGACAGTTATCCACTTCAGATGCAAAAAATTCTTGGTGACAAATATGATGTTAAAAACTTTGGTGTAAGCGGAAGGACCTTACTCAAGAAAGGAGATTATCCTTTTTGGAACGAGCCCCAATTTGAGGAAACCAAGTCATTTGCGCCGGATATCCTAGTCATCAAGCTAGGAACTAACGATTCAAAACCTCAAAACTGGAAATACAAAGTGGAATTTACTGCTGATTTTATTGAAATGATAGAGATCTTCAAAAAATCAATGCCAAAAAAAGGCAAGGTCTACATTTGTCTACCTGTTCCTGTGTTTCAAGGAAATTTTGATATCAACGGTGAGGTAATTCTAAACGAAATGCGGCCGATGCTTTTGGAAATTGCCAAGAAAACAAAATCAGAAATCATTGATTTATATACCCCACTTTTGGACAAATCACCACTTCTTCCTGACGGAATCCATCCAAACAAAGAAGGGCTTGGAATCATGGCGGCAGAAGTTGCCAAAGCAATCAAATAAAATCACGCAAAACTTTCTCGTTAAGCGAAAACAAAAACCCTCCCTTAAATTCATCCAAGGGAGGGTTTTATATTTTCATCAATCTTTCGAATGGAAGATTTTAGGGGGGTCAGAATTTTTAATCCATTCCTAGGAACTCCACTTCAAACACCAATACGGAGTTTGCAGGAACACCCGGAATCGTTCCGCTGTCTCGGTAAGCCCAAGGAGAAGGTATGATCAGCACTCCTTTGGACCCACTTGTCATTTGCCTGAAGCCAAGGTTAAATCCTTGGATTGTCTCGGATGTACCAAGGGTAAACTGGAAAATTCTATAAGTCCTCGAGGGATCATACACGTCATTTTCTCTCGCTACATCCTCAAGGTTGGTATCGAATACCGTTCCGTCCAATAATTTGCCTGTGTAGTTGGTATAAACCAACATTCCTGCTGCAGGCATTGCCCCTGTCCCTTCTTCCTGAACAATAATGACAACACCCGTAGGGTCATGGATTCTGTAAAGACTATCAATAGGAGCAGTCCTCAAGAAGTCATCGATTTTAACCCTATCTATAGCAAGGTTTCCTTCGCTATCATACACAGGTCCACCAAAAGGACTGGGCGTACCACAAGATGCTACAAGCAACACGGCAACAAGAAAGGATAAAACAATTCTAAAATTTTTCATTTATCAGTCGTCTGCCAGAGGATTATCCTTGATATCTACCAATTCAATTTCGAAAATTAATGGGGAATTTGGAGGAATGATGGCGTTTGCTTGAGATCCGTAACCATATAATGATGGGAAAATCACTGATGCTTTGTCACCTTTTTCAATGTTGAAAACACCATATTCAAAACCCGGAATTACCATACCCAAACCGATTATAAATTCCAATGGCTCATAAGTCCGATTCGCATCATAGACGTTATTCGCTTTGGCAATCGATTCGATAGAGGTGTCAAATACCAAGTTGCTAAGCAATTTTCCTGTGTAATTCACAAACACCGTGTCTCCTACAGAAACCTTATCTCCACTTCCTGACAATTCAGTCCAGTATATCCTGATTCCTGTCCCCCCATCTATTTCCTCCTTGACAGAAGCAATTGGGTTTTGCGTTATGTATTTTTCAATTTTCTGAATATCCTTGTCAAAAATAATCTGGGCATTTTCCTCGTCAGAAACACAAGAGGAAAATATCCAAACCAATGATAATAATAACGCGCCTGCTTTTTTCATATGTTTATTTTTGTACGTCTGTGATTTCTACGTCGAAGATCAGTACAGAGTTTGCTTTAATTGGACCACCTGAATCTCTATCTCCATAAGCAAGAGTAGAAGGAATAAAGAACTTAGCTTTGTCCCCTTTCTTCAATAGTGCAAGACCTTCGTCCCATCCCGGGATTACCCTTCCTTGACCTACGGAAACTTCCAAAGGACCATAGCCACCTTGCGCATCTCTTTGCTCATTATAGGTATTGTTAGCTTGGGCAATTTCTTTGATACTTGAATCAAATAGTGTCCCGTCCAATAAGTACCCCGCATAATGAACAAAAGCCAAGTCTCCTGACTCAATTTCAGGACCGGTTCCTTCTTTTTCAATGACGTAGTAAAGACCTGATTCTGTCTTGGTAGCTTGAATATTTTTTTCAGCAAGATAATCCTCAATGATTTTGGTATCAATTTCCAACTGCTTCACTGCATTTTCAGCCTGCTTCTTCATTTGAGCTTCCTGAAGTGCGTTAAAATATGCTTCAACACCCTGTTGGTCAGTGATATCTACAACTCCAATCTGGATTTTTACATTTTTCTCTTTATCAAGGAAGAAAGGCATATTCTGCTCTCCAAATACCTTCATAGAATTAGCTTCAAAAGCAATACTGTCTCCCTTTTTGAGACTTAGAAAAATCTCATCCATTCCACTTTCCTTTGGTAAGGAGTCATTGAAAAGAATATAACCTGGCATGTTTTGATCATATGTAGAGATAAATGTGGAGTCTTTATCCGTTTTTACAATAAGATTGTAAAGGATATACTCCCCGTTTTTGGGAGCAACATCTCCCTCTTTGATGTAAGTATACTCGATGCCATCAGAGGTTGTCTGTTTTTTCTTACAAGACATCAAGCCGGTAGCCAACACCATCACTATGGCGGGCAATAAGTAGAGATTAATTTTTTTCATGAAGGAGTTCAGATTGAATAAATAGGGAATTATAGTTTTCTTTTATGAGTGTTTCGAATTTTTCTGTTGTTTCTAGCAGGGTCAGTTGAGATTTTCCTCCTGAGGCATTTTTATGTCCTCCCCCATCAAAGTAAGATGCTGCGAATTTATTTACTGCAATATCCTCGGTGGACCTAAAAGAGATTTTGATGCCATCTTCGCGCTCTGTAAAAAGTGCTGCAATCTTGATGCCATCTAATGACAATGCATAATTGACCAACCCTTCAGTATCTCCGGTTTGGGAGGAATATTTTCTAAGATCTTTTTTGCTGATTGCAAAGTAGGCTGTTTGCAAATCCTGCATAATGGTCAACCTTCGTGTTATTGCAAATCCGATAAATTTCAACCTGTTGACACTATTGGTATCATAAATCAGTCTGGAAATTTTGGAATTGTCTGCTCCTATCCCAATCAACTCCGCCGTGATCAAATGGACGTTTTTGGTGGTATTCGGATGCCTAAAACCACCGGTATCCGTCATGATCCCCGCATAGAGGCATTCTGCAATATCTTTGTCAATCAAATCTCGGTGCCCAATCGCCACAATCAACTCATAGATCAATTCGCAGGTGGCTGCAGCAGAAGTGCTCCAATACCTGAAATCAGCAAAATCCTTAGGATCTTGGTGGTGGTCGATATTTACTTTATAGGCATTGGAACTTTCAACCCATGACTGCATATCCTGCATTCTCTTGGGACAAGAGAAATCCAAACAAAAAATCATAGTGGCTTTTTGGATGATTCCAATAGCTTCTGCTCTTTTGGACCTATCCTCAAAATTTATCACATCTTCATTTCCTTTCATCCAATGAAGAAAAGACGGATAATCAGAAGGAGTAATCACCTGAACCTCATGCCCCAGCTTAATTAGGAAGTTTGACATTGCCAGACAAGATCCCAATGCATCTGCATCAGGCTTGTGGTGGGTGGTAATGACTACTTTCTGGGGTGAGGAAATTATATGTTTAAATGACTCTAATTCTCGCATTTGATTGCTTTTGTACACTCCCCTAAAGGAACATAGTCCGCAAAGGTCAGGATAATTTTTGAAAAATCCCAATGACACTAAAAGCCTAAATCTGAATCAGATAATATAGATTTTACAAGCATTATTCGGAGATTCAATGAATTCCTGTATTTTTGCAGCCACATTTAAACCTACAAAAATAATTACAATGGCAGGTAAAAGAACTTTCACAATGATCAAGCCGGACGCATTTGGTGCCAACAATTCCGGAGCAATTTTAAAAATGATTGAGGGGGCAGGATTCAAAATTGTAGCGCTTAAAGCGACACAACTGACACCTGAATTGGCCGGAAAATTTTATGAAGTACACAAGGAAAGACCGTTCTATGCGGATCTTTGCAAGTATATGTCCTCAGGACCTATCATTGCCGCAATATTGGAAAAAGAAAATGCTGTAGAAGACTTCAGAACATTGATCGGTGCCACTAATCCTGCCAATGCTGCAGAGGGAACCATCAGAAAAATGTTTGCGACTTCGATAGAAGCCAATGCAGTACACGGTTCTGACTCAGACGAAAATGCCCAAATTGAAGGGAATTTTTATTTCAGCCAATTTGAAAGAGTTCTTTGATTCTTTTGCATTTGAGCAAAACGAGTGAATCAAATTACTTCTTAAAAGATAAAGGCCTTCAGAAATCTGAAGGCCTTTATCTTTTCATGCTATTGGAAAACCGTTTTTACCATTCCCAAAGTCCATTCTCAAAATCAAGCAGTTTGTACTCAAATTCCAAAGAATTCAAGAATGCCTGCAATTCGGGATTAGGATGACTTGAATTTACCAAATCCGCAACATAGGCATTATCCGGATTGGTATACCTTCTAACTACTGATCTGAACAATCTCTGATCAAAAACCTGATCATACGTTAAGTTTTTTGCAGTGTTTTGGAAGATCAACCATTTTGCCTCAGGATGGTCTTTGAAGTGATAGTAGAAATCTTTGAACCTAACATATCCTATTGTCTTTTGACCGGCATTTGCATTGGTTTGGGACGGCATTACCAATTCGATGTATTTGACATCAAATTTGATTTGAGAATGATGCTTGTCAAATACAAAATCCTCCATAAAATCCAGGTAATACAATTGCTTCACGAAGATACTGTCTCCATTTGCAGCCAACCAGAAATTAGATTGGAAATCAGAAATGGATAGTGGCTGTGTGAATTTGTCATCTGCAAATACTTCAAGCGCATTGTCTTCAACAATAGCTTTATATATCTGATTGACGATTCCATCATTTTTGGTATCACCTGAACCATACAATGGCTGGTTGTATTTTTCCCTGAGGTCTATCCTTCTCCAAACAGAGATTTGGTACATCTTATCGTCTTCTCGGATAGGGTGCGCAGAAAAAACCGTGTCCATTTTGAACTGTCTATCGCCACCTCCGGATGGAGTCACACTTGTAGCTTGTGCATTGGCGTCAACACCGAATGCAGTAAGACCAAGCGCAAAAAGGCCGATGATTTTGGAATAAAGTTTCATATTTATTTAGTTTATGATCATGCCCAAAAGGCATCATCGATCATTTATTTTATTGTCAACCTTTGAATTTCAGGCTGATTGGTCACTATCTTATTGCCCCTGAAGTTAGTTCTTGTTATCTGTGTAACTCGAACTACCAAAGCATCACCGCTTTTTGCTGATGCCAAGAGATTTCTGATTGCCACGTTTTTACCGTTGATCGCAACTTTCTCTCTTGGAACTTCATTTCTTAGGAGAATTACTTCACCTCCGGTTACTTCAAATTTGGCATCCTTAGCCATTGTTCTACCGAAGTTTGCTTCTGGAATCGCTTCTACAATCAATGAAGATGGTCCGGGTGCAGGATAAGCCAAACTCATGTCAATTGGTCCTCTTCCATCGAACAACCTTACTGTTGGCGCCGGAACCGGTTTAATATCATACGATACATCACCGATTTTATTGCCTCCACTGCTTACTCCTATCAATACCTTTCCAGAACTTCCCGGAATTACAGTCAATTGACCTGGCTTGCTTCCTTGGATGGAAGAACCATTAGAAACTGTGAAACTTGGTGCATAGCTGTTTCCCAATGCAGGAACATCAATCAACAACTCGTTGGCGCAATCCGCATAAAGCTGATTGACTACTTCCGAAGTAACTTTGATGACCGGTTGTGCTACGAAATACTCATATTCAACAGGAAGTATTTTGTCTTCACCGCCCACATTGGTCACGATTTCACCTTTCAAAATTCTCTTTGAAAGTCCTCTATCATCATATTGAGAAGCAGGAGTAGCAGTAAATTCAATTTTACCGAATCCGTTTTCTACTGTCACAGGCCTTCCGTCAATAGTCATTTGAGGAGCATCTGAAGAAGAAGAGGAAGCGATGAACATATCTGCCTGGAACTTGGTGCCGGCCGCAACTACGTTTGATTGGGCTGCAATCCTCGCTTCAACAATATCTGCTTTGTAATAAAACGAACCGATGGAAGCAGTAATTGCTCCCAATGATTCACTTTCAATGTTCAAAACTTCATTTTGATATTGGGATATCAAAGCCATTACCGCACCAACGGGAGACTTTACAAAGTTCAAGAATACGAAATTCTTATTTCTGACTTCTTTGTCGTTTTGAAATATTTCGATGTCTTTGGCATCTTTGGCGATATCGCCAAAAGTCAATTCAATTCCTGCTTTTTTAAGGATTTCAGATATTTGCTTAGGATAGGCATTTAACCTCTCCTGCATTTCAAATCCCTTTTTGTTGTTATTGAAAATATTGCCAGGGATATCGGTGTTTTTCAAAGCAGAATTGCTAAACTGTCCTTGATCATCCTTCGCATTCGAAGTAGTCAAGAGTTCCTGCTTCAGCTCCTCAAGGTAACCATATACCTCAGAGGTTGCCTTGCGGACTTCCTTTGCTGCATCTACCTTGGGTACATCTTTTTCGTTATTTCCCTGATTCTCCACTGTCGAAGCGATAGAAGAGACCGTAAATTCATTTTTATTGATGAAATTTTTGGAAGTTCTTTCCAATCCATCATTTAACAACACAAACTTTTGGAGTATCTGGTTGCTTACCTGTAATGCCAGCAAAGCTGTCAATACAAGGTACATCATACCGATCATCCGCTGCCTTGGTGTTTCTTTTCCTCCAGCCATATTATTTTTCTAAAAGTTTAAACATTTATAAAAACAGGCTTAACCTTTCATGGCTGATAACATGCCACCGTATACCTTATTCAAAGAACTTACGTTTTGATTGAGTTTAGCCAACTCAGTTTTGAACTGCTCTGTTTCTTTTCCTGCCTCGTTCAATCCTTCCATAGCAGTAGATATATTGGAATAGAACTTATTCAGTGTTTTAAGGTGTGATTGGGCATCCAAAAGTTCCATTTCATACACATTGTTCAATGCAGAAAGGTTTTTGGTAACCGTCACCACTTGACTGTGGTACTCTTTTGCATCTGCAGACGCAGAAGAAAGCTCGGTCAACGCCATGGCAGTTTTTCCATAAGACTGGTTGATGTCCACCAAAGTCTTGGAAGCTGTTTTTACATTGCTCGCATATTCATTGGTAGCAACTGCTGCATCAGCAATCGTTCCCATTTTTTCAGCTGAGGTTGCAAGGTTTTGGATTCCTTTGCCCAAGCTATCAAACAATTCAGGTCCAATTTTAGCATTGGACAACATTTCGTCAAATTTCTGGCTAAGATTGTCTTTTGGCTCTTTTTTGGTGGATTTGCGTTCAGCAGGCTCTTCACCGGCTAATTCAGGATAAACTTTTGACCAGTCTACCTCTTCATGTTTGGGCTCAAATGCGGATAAGAAAAATATTGCGGCTTCTGTGGTAAGACCCACACCAATCATCAAACTGGCACCCTGCCAGTCGAGGATTTTGAACATAGCTCCTAAGATAACTACGGCGGCTCCGATACCATAAATTTTCGGCATGATATCCCCGTAGAATGTGTTCATGAATGATTTGTTTTTTGTTGCCATTTTTTTTTAAAAATTTAGAGGTGAGTGAGTGATTAAGATGTTATTCGATTTACTTTTTTCTTCTTCTGTTGTTGCTGATATCCATTGAACCTGATCTACCCAAATAGGTCATCGCAGTTCTGAATCCGATATGTGCTGTTTTCACATCCTGGAATTCATAGGTTCTTGTACTTGTTTCGAGGTAATGAGCGATGTCTTTCCAAGAACCGCCACGTACCACTTTCCTTTTTTCATTAGGATCATCATATCTAGGGTCCAAATCCCAAGTGACAGATCCACTGACTGCATTATAGGAATCCAATACCCATTCTGCTACGTTTCCTGACATGTTGTATAAGCCGAAGCCATTTGGTGCAAAAACATCTACTGGCGCAGTATATGCAAATCCATCATCAATGTAGTTACCTCTTCCAGGCTTGAAGTTAGCCATCAAGCAACCTCTCTTATTTTTGAGATAAGGACCTCCCCAAGGATACTTGGCTACTTCTTTTCCGCCTTTGGCTGCATATTCCCACTCTGCTTCTGATGGTAACCTGAAAGGAGGATAATCAAAATCCGCTTTGTCGTTTGCATTCAAGTGGTACGTTCTCCACTGACAGTACATATTGGCCTGCTCCCAGCTGACACCTACCACAGGGTAATTGTCAAAAGCAGGGTGGTCAAAATAAAACTCCATCAAAGGATCACCATAGTGGTAAGTGAAACTTGTGTTCCAGACTGTCGTATCAGGAAGTACAGCGTTCAGGTCAAAAGTCGGCGCGTCTTTCAAAGTTGTCGGAGTACTGTAAGTGTACTCACCTAACCTGACGGCTTCGATGAACTGTCTGTATTTGTTGTTGGATACTTCATACTTATCCATATAAAATTCGGAGATAGTAATCTGCTTGTTCAACGATGATTGTGAGAAGGCTATATCTTCATCAGCCTGTCCCATCCAAAACGTCCCGGCTTTGACCGGAACCATTTCTTGAGGAAGGATTTGTTGCCAGATTACCCTCTTGGGAACACCCGTAACTTCACCCCTTCTATTGTCTTTTTCACTGGCAGATCCTTTCTTGCCCAAAAGTCCGCAACTCGGTAGTACTACCACTACCAAAACCGCTAAAATTATGCTCAAAACGCGTGTCTTCATTTTTTTAGACATAAATTACATTAAACCATTTATCAAATTCATGCCACTTTTTGGATAAGCAACAAGAGCGAAAATTAAAGTAAATTCTTAGAAATACACAAATTTAATTGCTGAATTTCCAATAATTTTTTTTTAGAACCTAAATCTCGGAGTACGTTGGATTGTTCTTTGGAACTCCCGGGTAACGTCCGGAAGAACATAGGATAACATGAATTCATGACTCGTCGGAGACTTGGTTTCTATACCTCCGACTACCAAATCAAATGCATATCCTATCCTTAGTGAATTATCTCTAAGTAAACTGTAACCCATCAGTAAGGATACTGATTCTTCACCTCTGAAAGCCAATCCACCACTTACCTTTTGATTGTATGTGGCTATAACGCTGACATCATAAGAAAAATTATTGAAGGAGACTGTTTTCAACAATACACTTGGCTCAAAATTCCATTGCGCAAAGGTCTTTATCCTATATCCGGCTAATAAATAGGAATGGTTTTTCAATTGGTTTTCAAAAGAACCCTCTCCAAAATCAAAAGCCGGTTCATTTAGATGACGGCTGCTTATGCCTATATAATATTTAGTCCTATCATATATGGCTCCTGCCCCAAAATTGAAGTTCATTTGGGTCTCGCTTCCCGTGGCAGGCAGTTTTGGATCTGGATTGACCAAACTCAATTCATCAAAACGTATCGTTGTCGCAAAAACTCCTCCCATTAATCCTAAACTCAAAACACCCCTTCTTAGTTTTTTGTGATATCCTACAGAAATATTGGCTTCCTGATTGGTGCTTGGGCCGATATTGTCATTTACAAAATTTAAGCCAACTCCTAGTTTGAGTTTGTCTATAGAACCAGAGGCTGTCACCAATTGAGTTATTGGGGCCGGTCCGTTAGTGCCTGAATAGTTCAGCCATTGTGACCTATGAAGAGCAGAAAACCTATATCCGGATTCTTTACCGGCAAAAGCAGGGTTAAAATATGCCCCGTTGTACATGTACTGCGTAAACTGCGCGTCTTGTTGACCATTGACGCTTGAAGCAAAAAAACTACCTATCCAAATCAACAGTAGGTATTTCAATATCGTAAAATTACGTTTAACCATGTATCAATAAAACTGATGAAGTAAACTCTATTCTACACAATTAAACTCAATTTTGCCATAAAAGATTAGCATCATCACAAATTATTTGCCTTTTTTATGTAAAGTTCGAGTGCCCCAGTCATACTTGGGGCATTTGGCATTGGAGCTTCAATATCAAGAATTAAATTTTGGTCCCTTACTTCTTTGGCTGTAGTGGGTCCAAAAGCAGCAATCCTTGTGTTATTTTGTTTGAAATCAGGAAAATTCTGCTTCAAAGATTTGATTCCCGAAGGAGAGAAAAAAGCAAGAATGTCATATTTGATATCTCTAAGGTCTGACAAGTCAGCTGCTACCGTGTGGTATATAATGGCCTCAGTGTAGGAGATATTGTTTTTGGCCATGTACTCTGGAATTTCGTCCTTCCGGATATCAGAACATGGGAACAGGTATTTCTCCGATTTATGCTTCTTGAAGTAGTCAAATAAATCTGAAGCTGTTTTTTGACCAACATAAAGCTTTCGCTTTCTGATTACAATATACTTTTGGAGATAATGTGCTGTTTGGTCCGAAATACAGAAATATTTCATATCTGCAGGCATCTCCACTTTCAATTCCTTGCAGATCGTAAAAAAATGGTCGATAGCATTACGGCTTGTGAAAATAATGGCAGTATGCTTTAAAATATCAATCTTTTGTCTTCTGAAATCCTTGACTGATACCGGCTCAACTTGGATAAAAGGCCTGAAATCTATTTTTAAATTATACTTTTCAGCTAATTGAAAATATGGTGATTTCTCATCTGTCGGCTTCGGCTGGGAAACTAAGATGCTTTTTACTTGGTTTAATCTGTCCTTAGTAGATTTAGTCGTCATATTTCACTTCAGCATTTGAACTTTTCCACTTGATTTTACCCGATAATTACCTTTGAAAGGATTAAAAAGGGGACTATTTCCGCGCTGCAAATGTAAACAAATAAATGGTAATTTTTAAAAGACACTCTATTTGACATAATCAGAAACAACATGAACACACCAACCATGTAGATCCAAAAAAAGGCATAAAGCAAATATTTTATCGTAATATCCAATTCGAAGAAGTCATTCAAAACAATTATGCTGACAATGAAGGCCATAACAAATATTGTTATGGAAATAATCCTTAGCATATAAAAAAAATGGGGGACTACTATTTTTTTCAAATCAAACACAAATCCCAAAAATCTTAATAAAGTAAACTTCAAAACTGCTATCAGGATAAGAATGGAAGACCCCAAAAGCCAACTCAGGAAATGTTGGTTGAGATCTCCACTGACTATAAACTGCAAACTTTCATTCCCAACTGCTTTAACACATAGCATCAGCAGTAAAAAAGCCATCATATTCATCAGCAATAAATAAAAGATGACATCCAATGAAAAAAACTTCTGAACAGAATTTGATTCAGAAAAATCCTCCGCCGAGAAAACCGAGGTTGGCATAAGTATCAACTTAAGTACCAAAGGGTAAATCAGCTTATAGACTGAAATCAAAAAGAGGATCCCTATAACTGCGAAAAAGAAAAAATCATTAAAATTATCAACATCTCTTTTCTCCGGAAGCAATTTTTCTGAATCTTCAGTTTTTGATTTGAAAACTTCATTTTCAAAAAATCCTTTTTCTACAGAAACATCACTTGAATTAATACCTGCTTTGATTATTGTCAGCATGGTCCCTGTAGAATCAGACCCGGATGTAAAATTTTTCATCCCTTCCAAAGGAATTATAAATACCGTATCAGTTGCTGTTTGGAACCATAGCTTATCTTCCAAAAACATGGTGGATTTACCGGGAAATGCAAATCTGAAGGTACTGTTAGGAAAAGTTTCCAAATCCAGTTTAACCTGGATTTTTGTATTCGATTTACGAAGGGTTTCAGGATACATTTCCTGGATTGCAGGATTATAATTTTCCAAAACCTGGGAACTACCAACGAAAGAAATTCCGATAAAAAGAAAAATAAGGAAAGCCCTCACATATGCTATATTCATCTGTTAGAATCTACCGGTATATCCAAAGTGAATTTTAGAAAGATTGAGTGAAAATTCCTGGTCATTGGAGCTGCCAAGTCCATAAATGAAATTGAAAACCCCATTTCCTGTCTCTAAACTGAAGCCCATCCCAGCAGAAAAGGTGTTATCAGTCCCAAAATTCTGAACGCTATTCTCCAATCTTCCCATATCGGCAAAAATCATAAAATAAGAGTAGGTATCAAAATAAAACCTCGGCTCAAAATTGAGATAAAGGTATTTGTCTGCAAAAAAGAAATTCTCATTGAATCCCCGGATGCTTTGCAGACCACCAATCCTGTACAAATCATTTAAGAGCAGATTTTTATTTTCTACAGTTCCACCTGCCAATCTGGTGTAAATTCCCCAACGGGGAGAGAGATAAAAATGCTTTTCAAACTTTGCCTCCATATAATACTGAAGGGTTTTAAGAACAATGCCTTCATATAGTTCAGGTGGTAGCCCGGTATTTTGCAAAATGTTCTTATTCCCTATGGCAAATTCCAGTTGGGCTAAAGCACCTCTTCTGGGAAAAAAGATATCATCAAGCCAAATATGTCTGTAATTGAGTCCATAATTATTAAACCTGAAATCACCGGCCTCCGGCAATTCAGAATTTTCTTGGAGTCCAAATACCGCTAGCAAATCTCCAGCCTGACGCCTTGTAAAGAAACTGAAGTACCCGTCAGAATTGAACCTGTAGCCAAAATTGAGCCTGAAATCTCTGTTTAAAAATGTAGTGTCCTCTTTCAACAGGGAAAAGGAAAAACTAGCATCGATGTTTGAGCCCAAAAGCAAAGGTTCAAAACCTGAAATTTTCAAGGTTTGGGAAAGTTGGTTGAACCGCTGCCAATGGAGTTCATAATTCCGCCCTGTTCCTGCCACATTATACAAGGCAATATCAAACTGCCCTGTGACCAAAAGTTTGCCCCCCTCATTTTCATTGGGCAAAAAGCCAATAATCCCATCGATGGAATTGATTTTCCTGTCTGAAATCGGCAGGTACAAGGTAGCTTCCTCATTCTGAAAGCTAAGTTCAGGTTCTCCGGACCATTTCAGGTAAGGAAGTCCACGGATTTGCCGGATTCCATCATCAATTTTCCTTTGGGAAAATGCCTGCCCCGGTACAATTTGTAAAAACCTAGAAAGAAACTCAGGCTTTGATTTGGTGTCCCCTGTGATTTTTATGGTATCAAAAGTAATTCTTGGCCCTGAATCCAAAGCCAGTGCTCCTGAAAATCCTTTTCCGATCCTTTCCATGCTGTCTATTTTGATAGCAGCAAAGGGATAACCCCTGTTCTCGGATTCTTTCAAAAGAGATTCAAAAAGTCTTGAAACCTGCCTGTAATCAAATGGCTTTCCTGAAAACCTCTTCATATCAACTCCAGTTTTGACAAGTAAAACAGGATCGACATTGCCTTGTCTTAATGTCACCCATTCAAACCTGTCTCCGGTATTCACCCTCAGCCAAAGTGAATCCACTGTGGATTTTACCTTGGATTCTTGAGGTGCCAAATATCCCAAACTGTATAGCTCTTGGTATTTCCCTTTGATGAAGTTTGAAAGTGATACCGAATCTCTAAATACCTGATCTTCCTGAACAGACAGTGCTCCCACCAATTCCCAACGGAGCCATTTTCCTCCTTGGGAGTATCCGGGAGAAGAAAATGTACAAAATAATAGAAACAGGAAAATGAGGATTCTTTTCACCTTTGACAGGGAGGTTTGAGTATCTTTGAGGGCTAAAATTAAATAAATTGTCCGGTATCTACATCCATATTCCTTTTTGTAAGCAGGCTTGTCACTATTGTGATTTTCACTTCAGTACCAGCAAAGTCCTGATCGAGGAGATGGTGGATTCCATTTGTACTGAACTCGAACTGAGGAAAGACTTTTTGCCAAAAAAAACTCCCGTCAGGACGGTTTATTTTGGGGGAGGTACGCCTTCATTGCTTTCTAAATCCCATTTGGAAAAGATTTTGGAAACAATCACCAAGTGGTATTCTTTGGATTTGGAAGAAGTGACGTTAGAGGCAAACCCCGATGACCTCAGTATTTCAAATCTCCAAAACTGGAAAGCTTTGGGAATTGACAGGTTGAGCATCGGAATACAGACCTTCGATCCAGAAATTTTAAAATTCTACAACCGCGCGCACAACGCCGAAGAATCATTAAAAGCCATTGAATCTGCTAAGTCCACAGGATTTGAAAAATTATCAGTGGATTTGATTTATGGGTTTCCATCGAGCAATCATGATGTCTGGAAAAAAGACCTAGAGATCGCATTGTCCCAAAACCCAGGTCACATCAGCAGCTATTGCCTGACTGTGGAGCCAAAGACCGCTTTGGGGAATTGGCACAAAAAAGGAAAGTACCAAGCTGCCTCGGAGGATTTTGCTGCCGAGCAGTTTGAAATCCTCATGCAGTCCATGGAAGATTCCGGCTATATCCAATACGAGATTTCTAACTTTGGGAAGCTGGGACAGTTTGCCCTCCATAATACCAATTATTGGCTTGGTGTTCCTTATCTGGGAGTTGGTCCGAGTGCTCATTCTTTTGACGGCAAAAGCCGGGGATCGAATATTGCCCACAATGCCCAATACATCAATAAACTGAAAACCCGAGAAAGCATTTACGCCAAAGAAATCCTCAGTGACGAAGATGCTGCCAACGATTACATTCTCACTTCTCTGAGAACCATCTGGGGAACTGACATTAATTATTTGAAAAACTCTTCGGGTTACGATCTGGCATTTTTGAAGCTTGATACCATCAAGATGCTGATGCAGGAAAAACTCATTCTGGAAGAAACCAACAAAATCATCCTGACCAAAAAAGGAAGATTGTTGGCAGACAGCATTGCTGAATCTCTTTTTTTACCTTAAATAAAATTACCTTTGGAAATGATGGAAAAGTACGGCAACAATGGAGGAAGGAAGAAAGAAGCGACACCGCTGAAGGAGGCTTTTGATGATTTGCTGAAAGCTTACCGACTCAAAGATAAGTTTGACGAAAGGTTGCTGTTGCAGGCCTGGCCGGAAATGATGGGCAAAATGGTAGCCTCCCGCACCACAGGCCTATATATCAAGGAAAAGAAACTTTTTGTAAAAATCAGCTCCGGACCTGTCAAGAACGAGCTGAAAATGAACCGGAGCAAAGTCATGGATTTGATTGAGGCCAAGTTTGGCAAAGGTGTGATTGATGAAGTTGTGTTTCTTTGAAAATCAATCCTGCTGCGCAAAAACCTTCTTCATCAGGTCTGAAGTCCTTCCCAAGGGATTCTCGCGTATGTTTTTTTCTTCCTCGGCAATCAGCACAAATAGACCATCTATTGCCTTTTGGGTTACATAAGCATTCAAATCAGGATTGACTTTTTGCTTGGTAAGCGGGATTTTATTGTAGGAATTGGCCAGGTCTCCATAGTACTTGGTCGCACCGACTTCATCCAAGGAAGCTTGTATTTTGGGTTTGAAGAGTTCCACCAATTGGGCATTGGTTGTCCTTTTCAAATAATCTGTGGCAGCTGTGGCATCTCCTTTCAAGATTCCGAGCGCATCCTGGATATTCATTTGCTTGATGGCATTCACAAAAATCGGCTTTGCCTCGATCGCCGCACTTTCCGCACCACGGTTGATGGCAAGCAAGGCCCTGTCCACTTCGCTGCCAAGCCCCATGTTTCGGAGGGTCTTTTCTACTTTTTGGGCATCCTCAGGAAGCAATATCTTGATCATTTCATTTTTGAAATAGCCATCAGTCTTGGATGCCAAGTCAGTGCCCTTTACTATTCCCTGTTCGAGGGCTTCTTTCAAACCTTCAGCAACTTCATCCTGAGACAATGGTATTTGTCCGGAGGTGACATCTTTGATCAGTTTATTGATTTGGGCGGAGGAGCAACTGTACATAAAAACAAAAAGTACCAGAAAAGAAATCTTGTAAAATCGCATAGGGTTTTTAACATTTATTTAGACTTATGGCATTTAACGCTTTCAGGAAAATTAAGTTTGTTTCAGTATTATTGTGTTCAAATTCCAAGAATGCTTAAAATCCCTACTCCAAATATCGGTAAAATAAGTATTTTGGTGGCCATCCTGACTTGGTTGGCTTTGCTTTTTGTGGACATTACCAGGATTTTCCAATCTGTCAATCAGATGGATCACAGCCTAGCCCCTGAGATTTCCTACGTGCTCGAAATTCTTTTTTTTATCCTTGTTTATATTTTTTACAACCATTCGATCAACAAAAATGAAAATATTGATTTCCTAAACCTGATCTGGAGAGGGGTTTCCACAGGTCTTTTGGCCACTATCATTTCCTTATCCATCAGTATTTTTTACATGATGCTTGGGGGGAGTAAATTAGGTTCCGATCCTTTGTTGAGCAATTTCTTTTACCATGTCAATTTTGCATTTGTTTCCCTTTTTCTGATTTCCTGTTCTTTGCTCTGGAAACATTTGATCCTATACCAAAAAACCAAAAAGGTCGTGCAACAATGGCAGGCTTTTGAGGTTTTATTGCTGATGTGTATGTTTTTTGTTTTCTTCAATGGAAACAATTTTGATTACAGCTTCATCTTTGGATTGGTATTTTTGACCATTTTCTCGGCCTCTCTTTCTATCAACTTGAAATGGATTCCTTATTTGACATTCAAAGAAAAGTGGAAGTCCATCCTGTTTCTGGTGATTATTCTGATCTGCACCATTTACCTTTTCTCAAAGTTTGGGTTCTACAGCGAAAGTGAAATCGCATTTGTAAACCTTAACATCAATCTTTTTTTGATGGGTCTTTTTGCCTTTGTGGCTATCTATACTCTTTTCAGCTTTTTGGTTACGCTGTTTAATCTTCCTACCTCCTCCGTTTTTGAGCAAAAACTGGTGGAAGCCATCAATTTTCAGCGACTCAGTCAATCCATTAAACCCGGGCAGGACGAAAACCAGGTCTTGGATATATTGATTGACTCCAGTATGAGTGCCTCCTACGCCGATGGAGGTTGGCTGGAGATCTTGGACAAAGACCAAATCCCCCAATTGATCCAAAAAAGATTCATTGATGAAGAAGTCCGTCAGGAAATCATCACATTGTTTCAAACCGTTAAGCCATTTTCGGAGTTTGACTGGACTCAGGATGACAATGACACCAAGAAATTTTATGGAAAAATTCCACACAATATCTTTAAATCTGCCTTTTTGATTCCGCTTGTAGTCAACAAAAAAACAATCGGCCGGATGTACCTGGTCAAAGAAGTGAGAGACGGGTTCAACAAAGAAATGATCAACATCATCACCACATTTGTTGGACAGGCTTCTATTTCAGTAGAAAACTACAGGCTCTTAAATGAAGCCATCAAAACAGAAAGGTACAAAGAGGAGTTAAAAATTGCCCAAAGGGTGCAGCGTAGTCTGTTGCCCAAGGAGCTGCATCATAATGAAAAATTTGAAATTTGTGGATTTTCTGTGGCTGCTGATGAGGTCGGAGGTGATTATTATGAAACCAAAAACCTAGATGAGGGCGTTTTTTCCATCATCATCGGGGATGTTTCCGGAAAGGGTACCTCTGCGGCCTTCAACATGTCGCAGATGAAAGGCATATTCCACAGCTTGGTTCAGCTCAAACCCAGTCCAGGGGAATTTTTGTTTAAAGCAAATACTGCCCTGAGCCAATGCTTGGAAAGAAACCACTTTATCACCACCTCCTATTTTCTCTTGGATACCAACCGACAAACCATCAAATACAGCCGAGCAGGCCATTGTCCCACCTTATTCTATGACCATAGCGAAGACAAAGCCAGCTATCTGAGTGCAGAGGGATTGGGCCTTGGGATAGTGAGGAGTCCAAATTACAGGAAATACATCCATGAGTCCGAATTCCACTATGACAAGGAAGACATCCTTGTGTTGTATACAGATGGAATTATAGAAGCCAAGAATAAAAAAGGGGTAGAATTTGGCTATGACAACCTCAAAGCTGCATTGATGCAACATAAAAATCTGAGTGCGGAATTGATTCAGAAAAGGATTATCGATCAAGTATACCAATTTGTAGGGGAGGGTGGCATACCAGATGATGACTTTTCCATCATGGTAATCAAGTTCAACTCATAACCAATCGTTTACAAACCCGTAATTAACAAGATGCTGAACGTAGAAAAATATTTAGAAAGTGGTAGTAGGGTCCTGGTATTGACAGGAGAGATCGATGCAAGCAACTCGGTCGAATTGGATGCCGCTATCAGCGAAGTAGTGCAGGAGGGAGCAAAAAATATTTTGATAGATTGTTCCGGACTGGAGTATATCTCTTCTGCCGGATTGGGCGTATTCATGTCCTATCTTGATGAATTTGAAGAAAACAATGTCAAAATGGTCATTTTTGGCTTAAAGGATAAAGTCTTCCAGGTTTTTCATATTCTTGGATTAGACCAATTGATCAGTATCAGACCCACAAAAGAACAAGCCTTGGAGGGTTAATTATGAATTCCCAATTAAGATTATATTGTGATACCTCCCAATTGTCTGAACTGAGACAGTTCCTTGAGGAGATTTTGGATGAAACCACGCTGTCAGAAATCGAGCAGCATCAGGTAATCCTGGCAGTGGAAGAAGTATGTGCCAATCTGATCATCCATTCCCACGACTGTAATTCCAAAGAATTCATTGACCTCAATGTAATTTCTACCCAAAGTCTCGTAGTTTTTGAAATACTGGATTTTGGCAAAGGATTCAATATCCTCGAATACCAGGAACCCGAAATCTCACAGGTGATCAAATCCAAGAGAAAAGGAGGACTTGGCATCATGTTGGTAAAAAGGATTATGGATAAAATTGAATTTGAATCCCTTGGAAATAAAAATATCTGCAGGTTATTTAAAATTTTGAAATCCAAATAATTGTTAATTGGGATATCTTAATCGTCCATACGCCCCAAATTTTTCAATTTAATTTGTAACATTGCACTTGTTTTCCGGCATTTTGTCTATGATTAATATAAGTCGATTTCTTTTCCTAATCCTGATTCTAGGGTTTTCATGCAGCCCAAAATCTACTGTCACGAAAGTAGAAACTCAGGAAGTGCTCCCTTCTCCCTTATTATCTATTGGGGACAATGCAGTATTCGGAGATGAATTTTTGCACATGCTTACCAAAAACAGGGAATTTAAAAATCCTGATAGCAAAATATCGGTGGAAGAATTTCAGGAAAATCTGGATCTTTTTATCAATTACAAGCTTAAAGTCAAAGAGGCAGAAAGCATGGGATTGGATAAAACTGAGGAGTTTTCAAGAGAATTCGAAGTTTTCAAAGACGATCTTACCCAGCCGTTTTTGATTAAAAATTCCCTTCAGGAAGGTGAGCTGATGAAGGCATATAACAGGATGAAAGAGGTGGTCAAAGCCAGCCATATTTTGTTACAGTTTCCGCCTAATGCCAGTCAGGCAGATACTATTTCTGTTTTGAGAATGGCGTTGAAGCTGAAAGAGGAAGCTGAAAACGGCGCTGACTTCAATGAATTGGCATTTGAGCATTCTGATGACCCATCCGCCAAAGACAATAAGGGAAATCTTGGATACTTTACCGCATTACAAATGGTTTCTTCTTTTGAGGATGCGGCCTATTCCATGCAGGTGGGTCAGATTTCAGATCCTATTTTGACCAATTTCGGTTACCATATCATCAGACTTGAGGACCGTCAGCCCAATCCGGGCGAGGTAAAAGTTTCCCATATTTTGGTAAGGTCTCAAGGAAACGACCCGATCACGGAAGAGCGTATATTAAGAAAGGTAAGTGAAATCTATTCCGAACTGCAAAAACCTGAAAGTTCATGGGAGGAAATCTGTCAGCTTTATTCAGAAGATACCGGCACCAAAAACTCCGGAGGCTCACTGCCATGGATTGGCTTGGGTTCGGTCATTCCTGAATTTGAAAGGGCAGCGTTTTCGCTTCAGGAAGAGGGGGAGATTTCCCCTCCGGTGAAGACACCTTTTGGCTATCATATCATCCGGCTTGAAGGCAAAAAACCCCTTGCAAGCTACGAGGAGATGGAATCCTCCATCAAGTCCAGGATTCTGAGAGACAGTAGGTCTACTTTGATCCAATCGCAGGTCGTGGCTATCCAAAAATCAAAGTATGGTTTTGTGGAAAATGAAATCCTTGTGGATTCCATCAGTGGCATTTTTGCTTCCACTCCAAGACAGGAAATTGCCAATACCATTGAATCCAAAAATCTCTCCGATTCAGTATTGTTCAGTATTAACAGTACACCAAATACCGTCAAGGGGCTCTTGGAATTTATTGCAGAAGACCGTCAGGTGGTCAGAACCAATCCACAGAATTACTTCAAAACATGGTTTGACAAGTTTGTAGAGGTCAAGCTTCAGGAGGCTGAAATCACCGACTTGATGACAAACAATGAAGAATACAGACTATTGATCCAAGAATACAGAGACGGCATCCTTCTTTTTTCTCTTATGAATGAGCAGGTTTGGCAAAAAGCCATCGAAGACAGCTTGGGCCAAGTAAGCTTTTATCAGGAAAACATTAACAGATACCAATGGAATGATAGGGTGCAAGCTTTGATCCTAACTATGGGAAAAGAAGAAAGCATTCCTTCAGTCAGGAGATTTTTGGCTGACAAAAAATACCAGCCCAATCTCGTCGACCGTTTGGAAAACACCTTCTTAATAAACAACCCTTTGGCTTTTACTGTATCAGAAGGGATCTTTGAATGGCAGCAGCATCCCATCCTGAAAAACGCAGATATGAGCAAAAATTTTCAGGAATTGAGGATTGAGGGAAAAGCCTACATGTTGGTATTGGGAGAAAAGGTTTTGCCCGGACCCAAGAAATTTGAAGAAACGAGGGGGAAGGTTATCCAAGATTACCAGGAATTCCTTGACAAAAAACTTATTTCTTCCTTAAAGGAGAAATACGCTGTCCAAATCAATGAGGAAGAGAAACAAAAAATATTTGACCTTGCAGTGCAGAAGTAGTCTTTTGGCGATACTCCTTTTGTTGTTGACAGGGGCATGTGATTTCTTTCGATTCAAATCAGAAACTGAAGCCGGAGCAGACCTTGTAATAGCAACTGTGGGCAATCAAAACCTGCTTCGGTCTGAACTTTCGTTTATCAAGGCCGAAAGCAAATCCGAGGAGGACAGTGCCAATATCGCAAGTAGGTATGTTCAGTCTTGGATAAGAAAACAACTCCTCATCAAAGAAGCCGGCAAATCAATGGCCTTTGATGAAGCAGAAATCAACCGTAAACTTTTGGATTACAAGTATGCCTTGATGGTCTACGAATTCGAAAAGAAGTATGTGGAGGAAAACCTGAACAATAACATCAGTCAGCAGGAAATTGAAGATTATTATCAGGTAAACAAAGTCAATTTCAGCTTAAAAGAAATAATTGTCCGGGTGAATTTTGTGAAGACCGAGAAAGAATCTTCGCAAAACAAACAGCTGGAGCGGATGCTGAAGTCACAGAATCAAAAAGATTCAGATACCTTTAAAGCATTGGCTGCCAATTCCGGCGCCAATTATTTTCTCGAAGATTCTACCTGGATCAAGCTTGATGACATCATCGTAAATACCCCTTTGGCCAATCATCCCAATAAGGTAGAACTGGTTAGAAACAATAAGCTTATAATCACAGATGATGACCGGTACAGGTATTATTTTAAAATATTGGAATACAAATTGCAGGATCAAGTTCCGCCCTTGGAATTTGTCCGAGATGAAATTACCAAAATTCTGATCAACAAAAGAAGGATTGAACTCGTCGATCAATTACAGAAGGAAGTTTATAACCGAGCACTTGAAAAAAATGAATTTAAAATATATGAGTAGATTGAATTATTTCCTGGCCATTTGTTTTTTGAATCTGATCACTTTTCAGTCTTTCTCACAGGCAGAAGAAAAAAAAGAAACAGCAGCTCCCTCAGGTCAGGTAATCGATAAGATAGTAGCCAAAGTAAACAATTATATCCTTTTGGAATCCGAAATCCAAAAGTCCTATATAGAAGCGATCTCCCAATCCCAACAGGATGTACAACCTCCGACGAGATGTGAGGTTTTTGAATCTTTGCTGATCAGTAAACTGATGGTCGCAAAGGCAGAGATAGACTCTGTGATGGTGACAGATGCAGAAGTTATGTTTCAGGCAGACCAAAGGTTTGCAATGGTAATGCAACAGTTTGGGGGAGATGAAAATATGTTGGCTGAGGTCTATGGTAAAACCGCAGACCAACTGAAAACAGAAATCCACGATCTCCTCAAGGAGCAGCTGCTTGTCCAAAAAATGCAGGCAAAAATCACAGAGGGCCTTTCTATATCTCCGGCTGATGTCAGAAAATTTTTCAATGAAATTCCTAGAGATTCATTGCCGTTTTTTTCTGCAGAGGTGATGGTAGGCCAAATCGTCAAAAAACCTGAGGTAAACCAAAAGGTAAAAAACGAAATCACTGAGCTGCTTCGGGGGCTCAAAAATCAGATCATGGACGGAAAAGCTGATTTTCAAACCCTCGCCAAGCAATATTCCCAAGATCCGGGGTCAGCACCTTTGGGTGGTGAATTGGGATTTTTCAGAAGAGGAGAATTGGCTCCTGAATACGAAGCAACCGCGCTTGGACTCGAAGTCCTTGAAATCAGTGATCCTGTCGAAACTGCCTTTGGCTTTCACATGATCCAACTTTTGGAAAGAAGGGGAAATACCTTTAATACGAGACATATTCTAATCCGTCCGGAACCTTCCGATCAGGACATTGTGGATGCCGAAAGATTTTTGGACAGCATCAGAACGGCTATAATTGATGGAAAAATTGAATTTGCAAAAGCTGCGAAAGAAAATTCCGATGACCGTGCAACTTCTGACAATGGTGGTTTCTTTGTAGACCCAAACAACAATTCAAGCAGGCTTACTTTGAGAACCCTTGATGACCCAGTTTTGTATTTTACCCTCGATAGCATGAAAGTAGGTTCCATCACACCGCCGATCCGGTTCGAAACCGAAAGAGAAGGTGTTCAAGTCAGGATTCTCTTCTACAAAGAGAGATTTCCTGCACACCGTGCCAATCTTGAGGATGATTATGAGAAAATGAAAGCTGCAGCAAGGAGGAGAAAAGAAGAGGCATTGCTCAGCAGGTGGTTTATCACCGCCAAAGAAGATGTCTTTATTGATATTGATCCTGCCTATGACCGTTGCGATGTCTTGAGCAAAAAATAAATCATGATTATGAAAGAAAAGAGCTTCCAAAAAATGGAAGCTCTTTTTTTAGCTACACTTTTTCCAATGCCTGTTGGATATCCCAAATGATATCGGAATGGTGTTCAACACCAATGGATAATCTTACAAGATTATCGCTGATCCCAAGTAATTTTCGGTCTTCTTCTGATACATCACTGTGAGTCATGGTTGCAGGATGTTCTGCGAGTGACTCTGTACTTCCCAATGAAACTGCTAATTTCATCAGTTTGAGGTTATTCAAAAACAGGAACGCTTCCCTTTCTCCTCCTTTTATATCAAATGACAACATGGCCCCCGCGCAGGTCTGTTGCTTTTTAAAAATATCGTATTGAGGATCACCGGGTTCCAAATGTCCCAAATAGTACACCTTTTCCACTTTAGGATGTGATTTTAAGTAATCTGCCACTTCTACTGCATTGCTTGCCTGCTTGGTCATCCTCACCTTAAGGGTCTCTAAGCTCCTCATCAAAAGCCATCCTGTCCATGGCCCTGCCATATTGCCAAGGAATGTTCTCAGGGTTCTTACCCTTTTCATATGCTTTGAGTTTCCTAAAACCGCTCCTGCAATCAGGTCTGAATGCCCACCGATATATTTGGTAGCAGAATACACTATTAAATCCACTCCGTGCTTCAAAGGATGTTGCCAAAGAGGCCCCATGTAGGTATTGTCTACACAGACCACTACTTCTTTGTCTGGATTTGACAATTGGTCTGCGACCTCTCTGCAGACTGAAAGGTCAAAAAGTGCATTGGTGGGATTGGCAGGAGTCTCCACATAGACCATTTTAACTTTGTCGCTTAAACCCCTTTTTGACACCTCTTCCAGAATTTGGGATGAGGACTGCCCTGCGGTAAATCCAAGACCCTTGATGCCATACTTTGGAAGTACTTTATTGATAAAATGGTCTGTCCCACCATAGACAGGTTTGCTGTATATTAAAGTATCTCCGGGCCTCAAAAATTCCAACATCACCGTGGAGATTGCAGACATTCCACTCTCGAATACCGCACACTCTTCCGCCTGATCCCAAAGACAAAGGCGTTCTTCCAAGATCTGAAGATCAGGGTTATTGAGTCTGCTGTAGATCAATCCCAACTCTTCATTTGGCTCCTTTTCTCTTTTGCCATAGGCAACTTGGAAAAAAGCTTTGCCCTCCTCTGCAGTTTTAAAAACAAAAGTACTTGTTTGGAAAATGGGACATTTTACTGCCCCCTCTGACAATTCAGGTTTGTACCCATGAGTCATCATCAGACTCTCAGGCTGGAAATATCTCTCTTGCATTACATTTGGGTTTATGCAGGCAAATGACAATAAATTATTGATGATTGTCAATAGAGATAAAAAAATATAATTCTGATTTTATAAATAAAACTTTATAATCATTCCTATAAAAAGGAATAAAAATTTGAAATATTTAAAATAAAAAAATATAAATTTGTTTAGCTCGTATTTTGAAGTCTTGCGGTTACTTAATATAGGGAAAAATTACCTCACCAAAACTTTGTGCTTGAACTCCTTTTCACGGCCTCTGATGGTAATTATATACAGGCCTTTTGGAAGTCCTTTGAAAACAACTGTTTCCAAACCCATTTCCGGTTTGATTTCCTCAACCTCTTTCCCCATCACATCTGCTATCTGAATGCGGCTTACCCCATTGATGCCTTCAAAAGAAACCCATACATCTCCTTGAGATGGATTTGGATAGACTTTTGTCCTGGTATTTGAAGGTTCTGATCCTATGCTCGTGATGAAGTTTACATTTACCTCCAATGAAGTCACAGGACCGGAATTGCAACTGTTCATTGCGGTAACAGATACTGTAAAATCACCCTGTTTTTCCCACAATACTGTTATTTTATTAGTCCCTTGACCTGACAGAATCTTGGCGGCATTGCCACTGATCTGCCACTGGAAATTAATGTCGGGCATATTGGTCACTTCATAGGTCTCCTCTGTCAGACCGACCCTGTCAGGACCTTGGATTTCAGAAGTTTGGCTTGGTGGGGAGATGACCTGTATGGGTTTTGAGAAGAAAGTACCTTCCCCGCATGGATTGGTAGGTTTGATTCTCAGTTCTTTCTGACCAGCTTCTGTCCACTGTACCGTTATTTTAGCCGTCCCCTGCCCTTGCGTAATCGTACCTCCGGTAAGTTCCCATATGAAAACAGTTCCGGGAACATCATTGACCTCATAATCCACTGAACCCTCCAAACAAACTACACCTTCACCCTGAATTTCGGTGATGTTTTTGGGTGTGGTTGACACCAAGACCTCAAGTCCTTTGGTACCGCCATTTCCGCAGTTGTTTTTGCCCCTCACCAAAACTGCATTTCTTCCGGGGGTATCCCACCTGACTACAATCCTGCTGGTACCTTGTCCTTCCAAAATCGTTCCGCCATCCACTCTCCATTCAAAAACAGCATCAACATCTGTATTTTGAACCTGATAAACCTGCTGACTGATACAAATATTGCCTTCACCAAAAATCACTGTAGGCGTCTCGGGTACCTGACAGCTATAATTGAATAAAGTGCCGTTTTCACCGACAGCGAATCCGCTGCTCAAATCTCCAAAGCTTATCCCTGAGAAATCCTGAAAAGTGCCCGTAGGCATATTTGTCCATGTCAATCCCCCGTCACGGGTCCACATCATCAATCCTTTTTCTCCAGCAATAAAACCCACCGACTCATCAAGAAAATCTACTGCAGTAAGGTTTTTTGCTTCGGACACATTTACTTTGGTCCAAGAGATTCCCCTATTGGATGTCTTCAATACTGTTCCGTTATTTCCGACAACAACTACGGAATTTTGATCAAGAATATCCAAATCAATGAGGTCTTCCGTTGTCGGCACATTGACTTTTTGCCATTGTAGGCCATCTTCAGTCCTTGCCAAGAATCCATTTTGGCCTATCACCAATCCGGTCAACATATCGAAAAAGGTAAGGTCCCGAAGCTTCTCGGTAGTTCCTGCCACTGTCATTTTCTCCCATGTCACTCCCGAATCTATGGTCCTTGCCATAAATCCATCATCGCCTACTGCATAACCTGAGGTATTGTTGAAGAAATGGAGACCATATATGGTGTTTTCCATAGGAAGATTGAGGGATGTCCAATTGGCACCGGAATTGGCTGTTCTAAGCGCTACGCCGTTGTCTCCTGCGATATAGCCAAAAGGATTTGTCGTAAAAGCAATGTCATGAAATGCTCCGGAAACAGGCCTTGACCTGTTGGTCAGTGTGGCACCTCCATTGGTAGTAACCAAAAACAATCCTTTTTCCCCAACAATATAGCCCAAAGTGGCGGTCCTGAACTGGGTAGCTTTATAATCCACATCAAGTCCGGATTGTCTTGTTGCCCAGCTGGAACCCGAATTTGTAGAGGAAATGATGGCGCCATTGTTACCCACAGCATAAACAATATTGGATGACTTCCTGAAACTTACCCCGTAATACGTTTGAATATTGGCAATATTGATTCCATCAAAAGTGGTACCTCCATTGGCTGTTCTGAGCACTGTGCCGTTTTCCCCCAAAATCACCCCGATATTGGGATTGGCTTTGTTGAAAGACAAGGCGGTCAGGTTTCGTTCCGTTCCGCTCGTGACAAGATTCCAAGTGGATCCTGCATCTATTGTCTTGAGGATGGTTCCTGCCTGTCCTACCGTATATCCTATTTTTGGAGAAGTAAAATAAATGTCATTCAATGCGGCGGATTGTCCTGTATTTTGGATTGACCAATTGTTACCGGAATTGAATGTCCTGACGATTTTACCATCAGCTGTGGCTACATAGCCGGTATCTTGGTTGGCAAAAAACAAGCGGTTAAGATCTACTGTGGTACCGACAGATTGCTTTGCCCAACTTTGGCCTCCGTTTGTAGAACGGTATACTTCACCGCCATCCCCGACAGCATATGCCCGTGTCTGGGTCAAAAACTTTACACTGCGCAGGGTTTTGTCTGTCCCGACATTGATCAATTGCCAGTTGGCACCACCATCCGTGGTCCGAAAAATTTCCCCCAGTTCACCCACCATCAATCCTAGGGTTTCATTGAAAAAATCTACCCCCCACATTTTGTTTTTGCTCGGAGGTTCCTGTTCTGTCCAGCTCAAGCCGCCATCTATTGTTTTGAGGATTACTTGGTTGCCGGAAACATAGCCAGTTTCTTCAGTCGCCCAAGAAATTCCTGTCAGTTGGTTTCCGCGGCTACCTACTCTTTTCCATGTCTGGGAATAACAAAAAGAATGGATAAGTATAAAAATCAGAAGAGTTATGAAGCGATTTGTCATCAATTTAGGTGATTCAAGAGATACAAAAATAGGAGATAAAACCAAAAATGAAAGGTTTCGGAATGGTCTGAGAAAGATGAACCCTGTCTGTTTAGTAGTTTTGGAGCACAAACAACAATAAACTTTTTACTAACTCATCTTTTAACCTTATTTTTATACTTTGGAATTATAAAAAAAATGAAAAAAATATTGGGTTTTTTATTGGCAATCATCTTTTTATCATCCTGTGGATCAAATGAAAGGGTGAGCAAAGAGGTTTTTGAAGAAGTGAACAAAAGCATGGAGGTCAAGAAACTCAATGAGGTGGACATCCTTCAAGCGGGAATGGAATGGGGCGATGAAATCAGTACAGAGGCCCAGCAACAATTGGTCAGTGCCTTACAAAAGGCTATAGAAGAAAAAGGGGTTCCCGGGGCCATCGAATTTTGCAATGTACAGGCCTTCCCGATCCTTCAAGAAGTGGGTACAAAATACGGAGTTACTGTCCGCCGGGCATCCAATAAATATCGGAATCCGGCAGATAAACCCACTGAGGAGGAAAAGGGGATTTTGGAGGCTTATGAATACAATGCCGAAAACGAACTTCCCCTTGACCCAAGCATTCAGAAATTTGAAAACGGTGAGGTCTATTTGTATACCAAAGCCATCAAAATCCCGAATGGCATGTGTCTTAATTGCCATGGTGAACCAGGAACTGAAATCAGTGCCGAAACGCAAAAGGCCCTTGCAGAATTGTATCCCGAAGACAAGGCTACAGGACACAAAATCGGAGACCTGAGAGGGATGTGGAGCATCCGGATTCCAAAGAAAGAAGTTGTCAAGAAAATGTAATTGCTTCTATTGTGAGCGGTATGCTATTAGGCCGATTAACTTGTATTCACGGGTGAAAAAAAAGACACTAGACACAGGACGGGAGACGAAAGTAAGAAGTCAGAAATAGAAAGTCGGAAGTCTACCGCCTGTCGTCGGGCAGGGATGTAAGGGATAGCTGAGTTTGCTTCTTTGAAATATAATAGGTAATCCATTTAATGACATCGTTGCCCATCCATATAAGCCTCTCATATCATGAAAAAATTCCAAAATCCTATATTTTTTAAAAATTTGACTGTTGCCTTTTTTTTGACTTTTATTTTTGGCTTCCAACATCTATTTGCCGAGACAAAAAAGCAACATGTCCTGATCGTACTTGCCCATCCCAATCCAGGAAGTTTCAACCATGCCATTTCCAAAACTGTGGAAGAAAGGTTGGTTCACAACGGTCATCAAGTCCGGGTTAGGGATCTTTATAAGATGGAATTCCAACCCGTACTTTCGCTCGAAGAGTGGAAGCGCTACGAATCACAAGCAGGGGAGACCCCTGCCGATGTCCAAGCGGAACAGGCCGAAATCCAATGGGCGGATCACCTGATTCTGATTTATCCGACTTGGTGGTGGTCACCGCCGGCGATGATGAAAGGATATTTGGACCGGGTATTTACGCCTGTATTTGCATTTGAAGCTGATGTGGAAGGAATCAGAGGAAAATTGAAAGACAAAAAAGTCAGTATCATTCAAACCACCGGTGCTGATGAAACATTTATCAAAGAAAACGGCATGGATGAATCCGTCAGGAAATTAATGGGGATCGGGATTTTTGGGTTTTGCGGCATGCAGGTCGCGCATCATGAGTTTTTGATGGGGATATCAGGGAAATCTTACGATGAACTCAAAGTCGTACTGACAGAGGTAGATGCAATGGTGAGTGAGTGGTTTTAACTAGTCCATAGTCGACAGTCCATGGTCAATAGTCTATAGTAGTCCACGGTCGACAGACCACGGTCAACAGCAAATGGTCGTTCAATTGAAACACCCTCAATTGGTTAGAGAAGCCATTGCGATGTAATATTCCTCTCCCATTTTTTTTACCAGGAAATACAACTAATCCGGTATTTATATATATTTAACTCTTAAGGGATAGAACTAGGATTCCTCTCCAACACGGTGAAAACACGGTATAAACACGGTCAAAGTGTAAGGGGACTACTAAGGAGGGGTAAGGGAAGGTGTACTTTGATATAACGGAGCTATGGCTAAACTGACAAGTTGGACCAAGTTTGTAGGCACTCTTGGGGGGATTACATTTTACCTGATGAACGGGAAGCATTTTGCCCGGCAAGCAAAACAAGAAAAGGTATTGGTTGAACAGGTTTTTTGTGGGAACCAAAAAGATGAATGATGAATTTGGAAGGGCTTCTACGCTCAGCTCATCATTCAGATACTTGGCCCATCCTCTTTTGTATCAAATGGATACAGGTTATTTACATTCCAAACTCAGTGGGGCGTTTAGAAAAATTATGCTGACTGACGGCAGTCATGGGCCGGGAAAAAGATCCCTTCTTGGCGGAGATGTTAGCCCACTTCAAGGGAGGGAAATCGCCAAGGAAGCACAACTTCAAAACCTCTTGGGGCAAACGCCGACGATCCAATTAGACCAAGAAGCCGGTATGGTGAAACTTGATTTCTCTCAGGTAGGCTTTCTCAATCCCAAGGCCATACCTGCAGGGGCAAGTCATTTTCAAGTCAAGATTGGGCTTGTCCAAGTCCCCGAGAAACCAAAATTTAAGGGAAAATCCTTCCAAAGTAAATGAATTAAAGTTAAAAATAAATGAATGGGTTAGTATGACAAATTCCAAAATTCCAATTTAAAGGAATGAAAAGTCTAGGTCTTAGATTGGTTTGAATACAAATAAAAAAACACAAGATTGATTGGCAATAAATTAAACCACTGTTTTCTTAAATCAGTAGTTTTTTTATTCTCTTATCTACAATTAGAATATCCTGAGATCTACAAATCTCACTTTTTAGCCCTAGGTATTGGTCTACAAAAAATTCTCCTTTTGAGTTTGGGGATTTTTAAATTAAATTGTTAAATCACTAAATAACCACCGCCCACATGTTCAAAATCTCCTTCTTCCTAGCACTTACATCCTTTACAAGTTGGACACTGGAATGGGCACTCTATGAAATGAGGGAGCCAGTTAAAGTGAATTAAAAAGTTAAAACTAGAATTGACTATGTCAGCTTCAATTAAACCTGAAATTTTGGGAAAAAGAATCAGAATCCAAATACTAAGCTTGCTGCTTTTTATTGGTCTTGCTCAGTCTGTTTTCCCCCAAAAACTCTATTGGATCAGAGCAGAAGGAGGAGAAAGAAACGAATATGTTTTTTTTAGAAAAGAATTTCAGTTACAAAATGAGGCCCAGCGGGCAGAAATTCACCTGTATGTTGATTCAAGGTATAATTTATATGTCAACGGACACTATTTGGGATTCGGTCCGGTAAGGTCCTATCATGCCCATCCTTATTTTGATACCTATGATTTATTGCCCTTTTTGAAAAAAGGAAAAAATGTCATTACTGTCTTGGCCATGAATAATGGAATGGAAACCTTCCAGCTTTTTGACAATAAAGGAGGTGCTGCATTTTGGGGAGAGATCCATTCTGGTACAGAAAGAATAGATTTGGATATTCAGTCTTGGAAAGCAAAAAAATCTGATGGCTATGATGCGAGTACACCAAGGTTTTCTTTTGCAAAAGGACCGATTGAAAGTTGGGATGTCAGAAAAGATAAGGGCTGGAATGCTGAAAAGATTTCGCTGGAAGAATGGCAAAGCCCGCTGCCTGTTGGTAATCAGGCCGATTGGGGAGAAATGTCCCAAAGACCCATCCCTTACTTGACGAAGGAGGATGTCAGAGCTTTGAGACTGATGGGCGCTTATCCACTCAAAAATAAAGAAGATTTTTACACATTCAGGGTATTGACTCCTGATTTGGATATTGGACAATATTCAGTAGGTCATCCGGGTTTGGCCTACACCTATATTTATTCTCCCAAAAAACAAAAAGTAAATGCCGCCTTATGGTGGGGAGAGTATTTCTTGAACGGGAATAAGATCAATCCAAAAAAAACCGAAACCCCGAGTTACCATCGTCAGGAGTTCGGATTGGAGCTCCATACGGGATGGAATGAATTACTGATAAGGAATAAAGTCATCTGGGGAACTTGGGATTTTTACCTTTCAATTCCTTCAAATCTCGGTCTTGCGGTTTCTCCTTCAAAAAAAATGGATGATGCTGATTGGTTTCATTCCTTCGTGCCTTTGGAATCTGCCTTGGAAAAAGAAATTGACAAACTTGATGTGAAAATTGGCATTGAAAAAGCAAAAGAAAACTTTCCTAATCAATGGCGATCCCATAATCGGCAAGAAAACACCAATCCGGCAAAGGATTTGGCCTGGATGGAGGCTGATTTGGCAAAACCGCTTTTCCCTTCTAGTGCATTTTTAGAGCCCCTTATATTCGAAGAAAATCCAACCGGAATTTGTTTTTTCTTTGATATGGGGGAAATGCAACTGGGACAGTTTTTTGTAGAGGGGGATTTTCCAGAGGGCAGCATCATCGACATTGGTTTTTCGGAAGAACTCAATCAGGAAGGTTTGCCTTGGTTATATAAAAGGCACCAAGTGGGTGCAGGATTGAGATTTGTGGCAGACGGTGATCAAAAAAGGTATCAATCCTTCAAGCCCTACGGCGCCCGCTACCTGAAAGTCACCGTCAGAAATAATCAGACTCCCTTTCGACTGGAAAATATCGGAATGATCCGGCAAGTGTATCCTTTCGAAACTTTAGGTTCGTTTTCTTCTTCAGACCCTTTGCTTGACCGAATTTGGGAAGCCTCTTGGCGGACATTACTGCTCTGCGCTGAAGATTCTTACACAGATACTCCCTTCCGGGAAAGAGGGCTCTATGCGGGAGATATGATACCGCAAATGGCAATAACCCAGGCTGTAAGTGGAGATATGCGTTTGGTGAAACATTCTTTGAATTTATTTCAAGACATGTATCGCTCTCAAATGTGGGAGGGAGCTACCAACAGGCATGAGGATTATATTTTTTCTTCTCTGATTGCTTTAGATGAATATGCCAAACTTTCGGGTGATTGGGCCCTTGTAAAAGAGCATTATCAAAACTACAAATCATTGATTGGTCAATATCAAAGCAGATATGAAAATGGATTGGTCAAAACTGAGAGTATATTTATTGAGTGGACAACAATCAATAAAAAAGATGCAGTGATGACTGCCTTCGAAGCGCTTTATTATTACAGTTTGCAAAGATTAGCGGAATGGGCAGATCATTTTGGTTTCCAACAGGATAAAGAAGCCTATATTCAAGAAGCGACTTTACTAAAGGAAAATGTTAATTCCAAGCTTTGGGATTCCTCTCAACAAAATTATGTTGACGGAATCAAAGCAGGTTCAATCTTGGAAGAAAAACATATCACTTCCACGATTTGGCCTACACTGATGGGGGTCACTGAACCGAAAGATCAAGAAGTGATAATCGATTGGTTGAAAGAAGAAATCTTGGATATAGGACAGGATACTAGAAAAGAAAAAATATCTCCATACAGTTCCTTCTACCTTTTTGCCTTGCTGTATAAGTTTGAGCAATCCGAGTCAGTGGAAAATTTTATCCGAAAGCATTGGGGACCTATGGCGCTGCACAATGACAGACCTACCATTTGGGAAAATTTTGATGTGGTAAATTCTGATATCGGTACTTCCAGTCACGCCTGGAGCGGGCATCCTCTATTTTTCTTTGCGACGGAGACGCTAGGCGTTAATCTGGGGTTTTTCAAGGATTTCAATCCTGATCTCATTGAAATACAACCTCAGTCTGAAACACTTTCATGGGCAAAAGGCACTGTGGTACATCCATTGGGACCTGTGGAAGTGGATTGGAGAATTGAAGGAGAAAACCTTTTCCTGAATTATTCAGCACCTCCGGGAGCAATGGTTTCAGTAAAACCAAAAGGAAAACTCGGTAAACTTAATCTAGTCCTTAATTCAACAAGGTGATAAACGAAGAAAAGAATTCATCAATTTTTAGATCACAAGTTATCTGCATACCCTCCCAATATGGAGATCCAAAACCGAAGATTCCTATCGCAAATGGCTAAACAGAAAATAAAAACTTTAACTTACCATGAAGACATTTCAACTGCTGAATAAGCTATTTGCAAGATTATTCATTCTCAGTGCAATATTCCTTAATCTTCCGGTTGGTCCTGTATCTGCCCAAAATGAAAAACCTAACATTTTGCTTATTGCTATAGATGATCTGAACGATTGGGTTGGGTACTTGGGGGGACACCCCATGGTTCAGACTCCAAATATTGACCGACTGGCAGCAAGTGGAATTGCATTTACGAATGCCCATGTACAAGCCCCATTATGTAACCCATCAAGATCAAGTATTTTGACAGGTTTGAGACCAACCACCACCGGGATATATGCCTTGGGCCCTTGGTTCAGAGACCTGGAAGGTTATAAGGACCTCGTCACGCTTCCACAATATTTTGAGAAGAACGGTTATGAAACCATGGCGACTGGCAAAATCTTTCACGATGCTTTTCCACCAAAGGAAGAAAGAAGAAATGGAACGGAATTTAGTGTTTGGGGATTTCATGGCGGGTTTTTCCCGAGGCCTGAAGAACCATTTGTAAAAAATACAGGGCACCCCTTGGTCGATTGGGGAGTTTATCCCGAAACAGATTCCCTACAGGATGATTGGAAAGTCACAGATTGGGCTATTGAACAATTGGAAAACAGGCCGGAAAACAAACCCTTTTTCCTTTCTGTGGGGATTCGGCATCCGCATGTACCTTTATATGCTTCACAAAAATGGTTTGACCTTTATCCTGAAGAGGAACTGCTTTTGCCGGAAACCAAGGCTGAAGACAGAGAAGATATTCCTCCTTTTTCATGGTATCTACATTGGAATCTTCCTGAACCAAGGCTGGCTTGGCTCGAAATGCACTATCAATGGAAACCAAAAGTACGGGCATATCTGGCAAGTGTAAGTTTTGCCGATATGCTGGTAGGCAGGTTGTTGGATACATTGGAGAAAGAAGGGTTGACTGAAAATACCTTAGTAGTACTGTTTTCAGATCATGGTTACCATTTAGGTACAAAAGGAATTACAGGAAAAAATTCTCTTTGGCATGAATCAACGAGGGTACCCTTTATTTTTTCAGGACCGGGAATACCTGAAAAAGGAAAATTAAATGATGCACCGGTGGAACTGCTTGATCTTTATCCCACATTGATCGCCCTTGCCGGATTACCAAATAAAGATGGGCTGGATGGACAGTCCCTTATACCGCTCTTTACGGATATCGGTTATAGGCGTGAATCTCCGGCTATCTGTACCCATGGCCCTGATAATCATGTGGTCGTAACTGAGGAATGGCGATTTATTCAATATGCGGACGGTTCCAGAGAACTTTATGACAGAAAAAATGATCAAAATGAATGGCATAATCTAGCTATATTTGAAGAATATATTCCTACAATGGATAAGCTTTCGAATTATTTGCCAAAAAGTGCAAAACCGGCACCTGGCAGCAAGACGAGATTGATAGAAATGATTGATGGAATGCCTTATTGGGAAGGGAAAATAATTCCTTATGGGGCAAAAGTTTCAATGAAGAAGGATTAAGGCTTTTTCAAATTTTTAAAACTCAAGGGTTGGACCTATTAGGAAATAATTTAAAACACTTTACTGCTTTCAATTTATTTAATCAGGTGGATATGTTTAAGCCAAATAAAAACTGCATTACAACGACTTGATAAAATATAAATAACAATAGATGGATTGGTATTTAATATAACCACTGCTTCTTTGAAACAGTGGTTTTTTTGATTTATGTGCAAGTGGAGCCACTTCTGGGTGTAGAATAGTTAAGTCACCTACTCTGGGCGTAATCAAATAATCCATCGGGTCTGGTCGCAAAAAGATGTAAATGCCAGACCTAATTTGTAATCTCACCTTCTTATTCAAGTGAATTTGTTATTCAATTCGTTCCAGTCTCATTTATTGATAATTTTAGATTATTCAAGGTAATCTTTAACCTCAGCCTTCCCTGTTTTTGGTTTAAACTCCATTCCATACTTTATCTTTTCGCTCCCAATCCTGATATCAATCGGGACCTGTTACATCGCTTTTTTTTTCCCTGGGCGGCGGTGCATGGGAATTAGCATGAGTACGAGAATTGGATAAGCACGTTGCACGGGGTTATTAATATTTCAGTCCGCCGCGGTGGACTGTTGGTCTAAGGGAATCTAAGTATAGAATTTGGAATGGGATACAAATTCTTCCAACTTCCATCAATTTAAAGCACAAAAAAAACATACTATTTCTTGTATCCTTGTAGTAGCAGGAACAGCCCCTATAGCCATCACGGGCCGAATCCCGATTCTCGGGACAGATACTGTGACCTTCGGATCTTTTCATTTTCTAAAATATGGGCATAAAAAAAAACCAAGCATTTCTGCTTGGCTTAGAGTAGCGGGGATTGGACTCAAAACAATGTCCGCCGTGGCGGATATGAGCAGGACGAGCTGAAAGATATAAAAAAAAAAGGATACTATTTCTAGTATCCTTCGGTGTAGCGGGAACAGGACTCGAACCTGTGACCTTCGGGTTATGAGCCCGACGAGCTACCAACTGCTCCATCCCGCGATATATGTTTTTCTTAAAGAAATCTATGTGAAAACAGCCTTTTGCCGTAATTGTGGTACAAAGGTAAGGACATATTCTCTAAAATCAAGTACCTTTGCAGAAAAAAATTATTGTCATGACCGAAAACACACACAAAGCAGGCTTTGTAAACATCATTGGGAAGCCCAATGTAGGCAAATCCACGCTCATGAATGTGCTTATCGGTGAGCGACTTTCGATCATCTCTTCCAAGGCACAGACCACCCGTCACCGCATTATGGGACTCATCAATGACGAGCACTATCAGATTGTATTTTCTGATACTCCCGGCATGCTGAAGCCCAAATACGAGCTTCACAAAAGCATGATGAGTTTTGTCCACATGTCATTGGAAGACGCAGATGTGATTCTTTTCGTAACCGATCTATATGAATCCGACGAGGAAATAGAAGACGTAATTGAAAAGATCAACCATTCCGGAGTTCCTGTACTTCTTGTGATCAATAAAATTGACCTCTCCAAAGAAGGCCAACTTGAAAAGGTGACAGAATATTGGACCCAAAGAATCAAAGCAGATACCGTGATCCCCATTTCTGCCACCGAAAGTTTCAACACCGAACGCATTCTCCAGGAAATCCTCGACAGGCTTCCCTATCACGCACCCTTCTATGATAAGGATGAACTTACCGACAAGCCGGAGCGTTTCTTTGCTTCCGAAATCATCCGTGAGAAAATCTTCATCAACTACAAAAAGGAAATCCCTTACAGCACCGAAGTCTCCATCGAAGACTTTTTCGAAGAAGAAAATATCATCCGCATCCGGGCAGTCATCTATGTAGAGCGAGACAGCCAAAAAGGCATCATCATCGGTGAAGGCGGCAAGGCGCTCAAAAGGGTTGGAACCCAGGCGAGGCACGAAATGGAAAAATTCTTTGGCAAAAAAATCTTCCTCGAAACCTTCGTCAAGGTGGAAGATGACTGGAGAAAGGATAAAAATAAATTGAGAAAATTTGGTTACGACCAATAATAAAATAACAAAATGGCAAATATAGTAGCAATAGTTGGGCGGCCGAATGTAGGCAAATCTACCTTTTTCAATAGGTTGGTAGAGGAGAGAAAGGCCATTGAGGACAATGTCAGCGGGGTGACCCGTGATAGGCATTATGGCCATGCACAGTGGGGAGGAAAGTATTTTTCTGTCATTGATACCGGTGGATACGTGATCGGTTCGGATGATGTCTTTGAAGCTGAGATCAGAAAACAAGTGAAGTTGGCCATAGAAGAAGCCAATGTCATTCTCTTTGTGGTAGACTGCCTAGATGGATTGACAGATTTGGATAAGGATTTTGCGGCGGAGCTCCGTGCTTCCAAGAAGCCCATCTATATCGTAGCCAACAAGGCTGACAGCCCGGAGAAATCCATGTTAGCAGCAGAGTTTTATGGTTTGGGTTTGGGAGACAATGATGTCTACCCAATTGCAGCCGTAAGTGGAAGCGGAACAGGTGACTTGCTGGATGAGGTGATCAAACATTTTCCCGATGAGGGCGAAGAAGATCCGGATGCCGGGATACCCAAGATCGCTATTTTGGGTAGACCCAATGTGGGAAAATCCTCTTTCCTAAATGCCCTTTTGGGACAAGAAAGGTCCATCGTGACCGATGAGGCAGGCACTACGAGAGATGCCATCCACACAAGGTACAAACTCTTTGGTCAGGACTTTATCATCACGGATACAGCAGGAATCAGGAAAAAAGCGAAGGTAAAAGAGGACATTGAGTTTTATTCCGTGATGCGCTCTTTGAGGACTTTGGAAGAATCCGATGTGCTGATCATTATCATTGATGCCACGAGGGGTTTGGAAGCACAGGATGTGAATTTGATTTCCTTGGGAATCAAAAACAACAAAGGCATTGTCATCATGGTCAATAAGTGGGATCTGATCGAAAAAGACCACAAGACCATGGACAAGATCAAAAAGGAGATGATCGAAAAGTTGGGTGAAAACAAGTGGATTCCCATCATTTTCACCTCTGTGGAAGAAAAGCAGCGGATCATGCAGGCCATTGAACTGGCAGTGAAAGTCTATGAAAACAAGACCAAAAAGGTGACTACTTCAAAATTGAATGACATCATGTTGCCGGAAATTGAGAAATATCCGCCACCCGCTTGGAAAGGAAAATACATCAAGATCAAATATATTACCCAACTCCCTACCAAAAACCCGGTATTCGCATTCTTCTGTAACCTGCCTCAGTACATCAAAGATCCCTATAACAGGTATCTGGAAAACAGGATCCGTGAGAATTTCGATTTTGAGGGTGTTCCGATCAAAATTACTTATAAAAAGAAATAAAATTAATTTTTGATGGATTGCTTGACAATGGGATAAATGGTATTACCTTTGCGTGCTGATTTAAAAATCCAGACAAAAAATTATGAAAAAGGTATTTGCAATGTTCGCTGTAGCAGGTTTGTTATTCACTGCTTCTTGCGGAAACAAAGAAGTTACAGAAGAAGCTACTGAAGAAGTAGAAGTTGTCATCGAAGAAACTGAAGAGGCTGTTGAAGAGACAGTTGAAGAAGCTACTGAAGAAGTAGAAGGTGCAGTTGAAGGTGCTACTGAAGAAGTTAAAGAAGTTGTAGAAGGTTAATTTCTTCTCACTCTCAAGAAAGTCCCTCAGAAATGTGGGACTTTTTTTTTGCTTTGTTTTATATTCATGCGATGGATAGAGACTTGAAGTTTTTGGAGGCTTTCAGGAAGCACGTACCGACCACTGCGGCGGAATATTGCTTTCAATTGTGGAAGGAGTTTCCCTTCAATTTTTATATTACAAAAACCCGGCAAACCAAACTCGGGGATTTCCGTTTCCGCCGCGACCAAAAAATCCAGACGATTACTATCAATCATGACCTGAACCCATACCAGTTTTTGATCACCTATGTTCATGAGGTAGCCCATCACAGGGCTTTTGATAAATTTGGATTGAATATCAAGCCACATGGTAGGGAATGGAAGACGCAGTTCCAATCACTCATTTCTCCTATTCTAAATGAGGAGGTTTTCCCAAAAGAAATCCTCATTCCATTGAAAAGGCATATGGCAAACCCAAAAGCGAGTTCAGGGGCAGACCTTTTTTTGAGTAAGTCTTTGAAGAAATTTGAGAATAATACGAGTTTGGAAATTTCTTTATTGGCTGATTTGACTCCCGGTTCTTTTTTTGAATTACAGGGAAGGGCATTCCAAAAAGAATTGACAAGACGTACGCGGGTCCTCTGCCAAGAGTTAAAAACAGGGAGGAAGTATTTGATTTCAGCCCATGCTGAAGTAAAGAAAATTGAAAAAAGCTAAGATTTTTCTTCTCCAATCTGATTTTCCTCTTGGGAAAAATCCTTTGGTTGTGGCAAGTCAGTCAAGGTGTTGATACCAAAATATTCCATGAATTTTTCACTTGTCCCATAAAGCAAGGCCCGTCCGACACTTTCTGATTTTCCTTTGATGGTGATAAGTTCTTTCTCCAGAAGTTTTTGGATGGAGTAATCACAATTAACGCCTCTGATGTGTTCGATTTCAGTTTTGGTGACTGGCTGCTTGTAGGCAATGATGGACAGCGTTTCGAGTTGGGCGGTAGACAGCCGTTTGTGGGATTGCTGCTTTAGCAGTATTGAAATACTCGCCTGATAAGCAGGTTTTGTCAAGAACTGATACCCTCCGGCAAGATTTTCCAAAGTAAAGGAAAAGTCTTCATGGCTGTATTTTTTCCCCAAAACCTCTATGGCTTCCAAAATATGGGAAACAGGCACTTCAGATTCAAACATCTCCGTCAGGCATTTTTGAATTTCTTCAATACCCAACGGAGACGGTGAACAGAAAATCAGTGCTTCTATATGCTTTGGTAAAAAGTCCAATTATTTCTTGGCAAGCTTGGCTTCAATAGAATGCATCGTGTGAGGAACAGCTCTCAATCTTTCTTTGGAGATCAATTTACCAGTATCCACACAAACCCCATAAGTCCCGTTTTTGATTCTGATCAAAGCATTTTCCAAGTTGATGATGAATTTCTGCTGTCTTGCAGCCAACTGATTCAGATTTTCTCTTTCCAAAGTGTCTGCCCCGTCTTCAAGAAGTTTTGAGGTAGATGCCGTAAAATCTGTACCGCTGTCATTTTTCTTGCTTAAAGTTTCTTTAAGGGAAATAAGTTCTTCTTTGGCGATTGCCACTTTTTTTAAAATAATATCTTCAAACTCCTTCAATTCTTCAGGAGAATATGCGGTCTTTCCTTCTTGATTCATAATTTTCTATTTTGGTTTTTTATCCCAATCAAGGTTGGGGTGATTGAAAAGTTCCCTAAAATACACTTACCTGAGTAAAATCAAAAATTATAAAAAATTAATATGTGTATGATGGTAAATGCACCTACCAGAATTAACATTAAAAATGATCTTAAAGCAAAAGAAAATCGATCCTCATTTTTATAACTGCTTTTTTTCATAGCCAAAAAAAGTACCCAATCCCGAAAGATTTCCGGACAAGACGGCGTAAATCTATACACGCCCAAGGCCGGGGCCGGCCTCAAGAAGGTTCGGAATCGTTCCTCCTTAGCTTGAACAAATGAGGTTCAGATTTAATTAGGGGATTTCGAAATAAGTCCGAAATGTGAAAAGATGCGGATACCCATAAAAATTATATCGCGATTTTTATTGGGTGAGGAGATTACGCAACCTTTTTTCCAATAACTTTTCATCCAAATAAAGGCGGTATTTGATACTCAACAATCTTTGGATTGATTTTAAACTTTTTCCTTTTTGGATAAAATAGGTTTTTAATATTTGGGAGACTATATCAGGCTTCATCTGTTCAGGTTTTTTTGGCTTCTTCTAAATTACTGATTTTGTGGAATTAATTACCACAATCACTGGAATTTTGTACCGACAACCACTGTTTTTCTGATTTGATCCACATTCCCTTCAAGGTCAAATATCTCGACCCAAATAATATATATGCCCGCTCTGACTTTTGCTCCGTTAGATTGGGTGCCATCCCAAAGATAGAACCCATCATTTCCCCAAACTGCATTTTGGACCAACTCCCTAACCAAGGTACCATCTACTCCATAAATCCTTATCGTAGCTAGCTTTCCCGGTTGGTCAGATTTATAACTGATTGTGGTATAAGGTTGTGTTCCTGGAGCGTCCGGCACAAATACTTTTGGATCTACCTCTATTCCCAATTGACTGTTCCCTTCATACACATTGGAATTTTGGTAACCCGGAGTAGCAAATCCCTCTGTGGAAGATGCAGAGTGCCAATTGTTCGGATTATCGATAGGCTGAAAAGGCGAAAGCCTCTCCAAGGAAATCCCTTTGGTCTCCTTCAAGAGTCTGTGATGCATTTTATCTGAATAGCTCAAAACCTCTGAAATGGTTTCATCAGGACTCAGAAATACCACATTTCCTTCAGAAATCGGATAGCTGGGAATCGATGAAAATTCCACAAACCTACCTTCCCTGCTTTTTGGATATTCCTGTTTGAGTTTTTCGGAGTCTGTGGTAAAGACTAGAAAAGAATTCGGTGCGATTAAAAATTCCTCATTGAATAATACGCGCCTGTTGGCCACCTGATTTTCATCATCGAGGTTGGCCAATTTCCAATCCTTCAAATTGATGTATTTTTGAGAGGAATTGTATATCTCTACAAATTTTGGTGCACCTGTTCGGGGATTAAATAGTATCTCATTCAGTACCAAATCTCCAGATTGAGCAAATGAAGGGATAACAAAAAATACTTTTTGGTCTGATTCAAACAGGTTTCCTGTACAATCTCTCAGGTTAGAAACATTGGATTCATAATAAATCCCCTCCTGAATATTTTGCTCAAACTCCAATACCAGTTCATTTGGACTTCCTCCTATCATAAAATTTTTGATTGGAATTGAAGGTTTGAATTCGAAAGCCGTAAGGCTGATATTCTGATTCAGGATTTTGGAAAATTCCAAAACCACAGTTTTTTCTCCCATCACTTTTGATTGTAGAAATTTGAGTGGAATCAAATCCGGTATTTCCTCAAAAACTGAGTTTGGTTTTCCGGGTGTACCTCTCTTTGGATCTATTGAAGGCTTGAGGTTGGTGCTGATATTGCAATCTAAATATGGATTGACTACTTCCAAGCTATATCCTCCCTGCGCGAAAACACTGCTGCCAAATGTAGCGGTACTGTAAGCAAGGCTGTCGATCACATTGTCTTCACCGTCTAGGATTTTTACCTGATCTCCAGAATTTAACAAGGTCGGCCAACTGGTCAATCCCAACACCGGTCCAAAATTCCCGAATTGAGAAGCTGAGGTCCTTGGGGTTAGGATGAGATATTCATTGGGACCAAGGAAAAAGGCCGGAAGTGTCGTTTTCCTTTTGGAATTTGCCAACTGCATCCCTCCCAAATAAATGCTCTGCTCTCCGGGATTGAACAGTTCGATATATTCTACATTCGGTAAGGAATTTCCGGTACGAGGGGCCGGCATGATTTCATTGATGACCAAATCTTTGAAGTTGATCTTGGTAGGTGAATCAAAAAGGAAAGTAAAGGATTGATTGCTTAAAAAATTCCCGTTCAAATCAGCGATTCCATTTATTTGAAAGTTGTATTCTTGGTCTACTTCAAAATCAAAACCCCATTCAATCAATGCTTGGTTGCCGTTTTGAAACAATAAAACTGAATTTGGATTGCTACTTGAGATGGAATAATTGGAAAGGATAGATGCAAAAACCACATCCAATGGCTCTGAAAAAACCCCCAATATTTTGTTTGTGGAAACAGGGATTACATTTACCAATGAAGGGTGTGTTATGTCCCATACAAAATCTCTGGAGGAACCGGGGATAGGATAACCTCGTTCTGTTGACCTTGCGGGAAGGTTCAACGTGTAGACGATACTTTCCTCAAATGGCAGATTGCTTTTTAATTCGATTTCTTTTGACGTAGGAAAACTAGTCTCAAAGGTAAATTCCGGGTTTTCCAAAATCTCATAATCATGATCTTTTTGGCTCAATGAAACATGGTGCTTAATTTGGATGGTCTGATTATCGATCAGCACCATTTCCTCCACAAAATCATCGTAGACCAAACTTTTTAAGTCAATTTCAGGATTTTGGGTACCATTTAAGTTTTGGAGGTTTGAAATTGAGATTTGGAAAATACCCTTCAAAGGCAATTCCTCCGATAAGTCCAACAAGACTTCAAATCCATTGGGTGACAATTCCACATTGGTGGGGTTTTTCCCGTTGATTAAAAAATTGGAAGTTTGGCTTACTGAAGCAGGCAGAAAAAATTGACTGAAGTTGATGGCGATTTGATCTGCCTTGGGAACCCGGACATTTCCCATTTTGATATAGGAATTGTCAAGTTCAAATTCAATCTCCTCAGTAACCCTCCCATCTTTATCCTCCATATTCTCCAAAAGGATGGGGACTTTTGCATTTTCAATCAAAGCATTTGAAAAAACTACAAACGAAGAATCTGTTGGGCTCAATAATTCAGTAATCTGATAAGGACCGATAGTAACCTGTTCTTTGGATATGGATTTTATTTCCCTGTCTAAAATAATTTCAAAGGAAAAAGGCGTTGACAATACGGCTTTCTTGATCTGAATGGGATCAATGATTTCATCCCCGTCAAAAATCCCAAAATCATCCATAAAAAACCTAGCAGAAGAACCTGTTCCCGGACCATATTTCACTTCGATTTTGACGACAAGCTCCGGTAAATCATAATAGTCTTCGGGAATTGGGATTTCGAAGAGCTTGTATTCGGTGTTCTGATTGGGAAATGTCTGGGCGTTTCCAACATTTGTCAGGTTCTGAAATGTATCAAACGCCGATTTGGCAAAAGAAATTTCGACTCCTGCCGGCCTGTTTCCTGTTCCATTTTGTTCCGATTTTGCAAAAAATGCGATTTTCGGCTCAAACTTTCCCTGTGTCTCTGTTTTAAAATATATGATCCCATTGAAGGAACTGATGGGTTGCACAGCCAAGGCTTTTGAGCCAAGACGTCCTTTCCCTGATGCCTGAAAAACCCTTGCAGCAGTACTCCTTACTTCAATAGCAGACCAATTTTCTAAAAATTCTGCAGGATGATTGACTATGGCAAAACTTTCCTCAAAGTCCTGAACTTGGGAATATCCTTTGCCCAAGCCGAACATTCCCTCAAAGAGTGTGGTTAATAGAAGGACTTTGATAAAAAACCGGGATTCCATAAGATTAAAAATAAAGAACCGGCAATAGTCAATCCGATTTGAAACGTTTAAGTCGGATAAATTTCAAACACCGCAAAAAATGATCTGAATTATTGAAAATAAAGCAATTATCTATTGAGTTGCTGTCATTATTGAGAATTCTTGACTTACCTTTGCGGTTCAATTTTAAAAAACAATCCAAAAACAAAATGAAACTAGCCGTTGTAGGAGCTACCGGATTGGTAGGCTCAGAAATCCTCGAGGTGCTGGAAGAGCACCAATTTCCATTTGATGAATTACTCCTTGTCGCGAGCGAAAGATCCGCTGGCAAAAAGATGACTTTTAAGGGTAAGGAATACACGGTAATTGGATTGAAACAGGCTGTTTCTGAGAAGCCGGACGTTGCGATCTTTTCCGCCGGAGGAAGCACTTCTTTGGAATGGGCGCCGCAATTTGCCGAAGTCGGAACGATCGTGATCGACAACTCTTCTGCATGGAGAATGGATCCGAGCAAAAAATTGGTGGTTCCTGAAATCAACGCCAAAGACTTAAGAATTGACGACCGAATCATTGCCAATCCAAACTGTTCTACGATACAGATGGTGTTGGCTTTGAATCCATTGAGGTTGAAATATGGTATCAAAAGAATCGTGGTATCCACTTACCAGTCAGTAACCGGAACAGGCAAAGCAGCTGTCGACCAAATGATGGCTGAGCGTGCGGGAGTTCCTGCGGAAATGGTTTATCCACATAAAATTGACCTGAATGTATTGCCTCATATTGATGTCTTCCAGCCAAACGGTTATACCAAGGAAGAGATGAAGATGATCAATGAGACCAAAAAGATTTTTGGGGACAACAGCATTCAAGTCACTGCCACCACTGTCAGGATCCCGACGATGGGAGGACATTCTGAAGCCGTAAACGTGGAATTTCATAATGACTTTGATTTGAATGAGGTGAGGGCAATCCTTTCCAATACGCCTGGAGTCATTGTTCAGGACGATCCTGCCAACAATGTCTATCCGATGCCATTGACTGCGCATAAAAAAGATGAGGTTTTTGTGGGAAGGTTAAGAAGGGATGAATCCCAACCGAATACATTGAACATGTGGATCGTGGCCGATAACCTGAGAAAAGGCGCAGCTACCAATGCTGTCCAGATAGCAGAATACCTAATGGAACACAGCATGGCGTAATTGATTAATTCGTCTCATGATTTTGAGGCATGGTATGAATTCCACATTTTTGTCAGGCTATGGCCATTGAGAATTATACAGATGCATTGAAAAAATTTGTGCAGGACCACCATTCGGAGGATCCTGCACAATTGCTTTTTGCCTATTCGGGAAAAACCGATTTTGACCTCAAAGCGGCTGTGCAGCAGATCCTGTCCCGTCAAAAAGCCAAACATAAACTCCCATTATGGACTGCCAATCAAGAAATACTTTTTCCTGTCAGCCTTTCATTGGAGCAATCTTCTTCGGAAGAAACCGCCAGATTTAAATCAGTTTTGGTCAATGGGAAAACAATGATTGACCTGACCGGAGGATTTGGCGTAGATACTTTTTTTCTTTCAGAAAACTTTCAAAAAGCCGTTTATTGTGAGAGGAACGAAGAATTGGCAGCCATCGTCCGTCACAATTTTGACCTGCTCAAACCCGGAAAATTTGGGATTGTGGAAGGTGATTCTTTGGCATACTTTTCCAAATCAGACCAGGTTTTTGACCTGACCTATGTCGATCCTGCGAGAAGGGGCGAACACAATCAGAAGTTGTACAAGTTGGCTGATTGCGAGCCGGATATTGTGGGCTATTGGAGCCTCCTCCAATCGAAGTCCAATGCCATTCTGATCAAAGCATCCCCGATGTTGGATATCAAGCAGGCATTGGCTGAAATTCCAGAGATACAGAAAGTATGGGTTATTTCAGTCAAGAATGAAGTCAAGGAAGTTTTGCTCCTTTGGGAAAAAGGAAAAGAAGCCGGGGAAAGAACTATCAATGCGGTCGATTTGCAGTCCGATGGTCCAAAGGGATTTTCCTTTACTTACGAAGAGGAGGAATCAAGCGAGAGCATATTCGGAGATGTGGGTAAATTCCTGATCGAGCCCTATGCTTCGGTTTTGAAAGCCGGGGCATTCAGGAGTTTTGGAAAAAGGTTTGGACTGAAAAAGCTACATCCCAATTCCCATCTGTATACCTGTGAGGATTTACCTGAGAAAATTCCTGGAAGGATATTCGAAGTAATCCAAGAAATCAGCAATCCCAAAAAAGAGCTGAAGCAACTATTCCCTGTAGGAAAAGTCAATGTCATTACTAGAAATTACGCTTTATCTGCCGATGAACTCAAGAAAAAATACAAGCTCCAAGACGGCGGAAAGGAATTCCTGATCGGGACAAGAGTGGGAGAAAAGTTTGGGTTGTTTTATTGTAGGACAATTTTTTAAAAAAAGGTTTCACAATTGGATGCAAAGGATTTAGAACTTCCCTGTTTTTGGCGAAAACATTAATTTTCTCTAAGCATTTTCTCGGCCAAAAACCGGAACCACTGTTTTGGTTTCTGACCCCGAGTTTCGTGCCTCACTCGGGGCTACACAAATTTGATCCCTATGGGATCATTCGCCCCAAGGTTGGTGAAGTGAATGAGATAATCAACTTTGCCAAGAAACTTAATTATCTGTGTCCATCTGTGAAATCTGTGGTTAAAAAACTCTTAAACTCTTGAAAGCTATTGCCCATCTCCAAAACTTGCTTTTTGCCTTTCATAAAGGCCATCAATCTCTCAGGGATAGGCAAGTCAATACCCAAAGTTTCATCGACCACGGATTTGAATTTAGCAGGATGGGCGGTTTCCAAGAAAATGCCGACATATTCACCAGGATTCATTTTCATGTAATTCCTCAATCCCAAATAGCCCACAGCACCATGTGGATCCATGATATATCCCGTTTCTTCCTTGATTTGGACCATGGCTTTTTGGGTATCCACGTCATCAAAATAGAAGCCTTTTACTTTCTCCCGAAACAACTTTTCATCATTGCCATACAGTGCCAAAAGCCTGTTAAAGTTACTTGGATTACCGACATCCATGCTGTTACTGATGGTGGCAACTGAAGGCTTGGATTGAAATGGGTTTCCCTCCAAAAAATCGGGGACAACCCGGTTCACATTGGTAGAAGCGATAAATGTGTCTATCGGCAAACCCATTCTTTCAGCCAAAATCCCTGCTCCGAGATTTCCAAAATTCCCACTTGGAACGGAGATAGCTAATTTTTTATTGTTCTTTGGAAGTCGGGAAAAGGCATAGAAATAATACAGACACTGTGGAATCCACCTAGCCACATTGATGGAATTGGCGGAAGTTAGGAGCATTTTTTGGTTGAGTTCGACATCGGAAAAGGCCTGTTTGACCAAAGTCTGACAGTCATCAAATACACCATCCACCTCAAGGGCGGTCACGTTTTCTCCCAAGGTGGTAAACTGCATTTCCTGCAATTTGCTCACTTTCCCTTTTGGATACAGGACAATGACCTCAACTCCATTTACTTTAAAAAATCCATTGGCAACAGCACTTCCCGTATCCCCAGATGTCGCCACCAAAACTCGGATTTTCCTTTCTTCCCCTTCCATCAGGATTGCCATCAACTTGGAGCAAAACCTCGCCCCAAAATCCTTGAATGCCAATGTCGGTCCGTGAAACAATTCCAATGCGTATACATCCTCCTCCACTTTTACCAATGGCGCATCAAAAGCCAAGGTATGGTCAACCAATTCTTTGATCTGATCCCTGGTCAAATCACCAATGAATAGTGCTCCGATCACTTCAAATCCGATTTCCCGGAAAGACATTTTCGGCAAGTTCTCAAAGAACTCCTTTGGCAAAACCGGAATTTCCGTAGGCATATACAATCCCTGATCCGGAGCAAGTCCTTTGACCACGGCATCTTTGAGGCTGACTATATGGTTGGGGTTGTTGGTGCTGTAGAAGTGCATAAAGGGTTGTAATTGTTGTAGTGGTTGTAATTGTTGTCAGGCTGTCTGGTACGCGTTATCAGATTGGGGATCCGTCATTCTGAGTGGAGCGAAGAATCTCTTGGTTGTAATTGTTGTCTGCTGCGCGTTGTCAGGTTGTCGGGTTATCGGGTTAGGTTGGTTGTATTGTTATCTAGTCCCGTCATTCTTCATTACGAATTCACCATTCTGAAATTATCAGCGGGAGTGTTCATTAAACTGTGTCATTTCCTTCAAACCGTTCATCAAAGTAAGCAATTAGGTCTTTTCGTATGGAAGGCCAAGCGAATATTGAACCGT
>NZ_JANAEZ010000019.1:0-1999 GCF_024813435.1 Aquiflexum gelatinilyticum | reverse complement strand
GTCGGTTCTGTGAATGTTTCCGCTTCGGAATCAGTTTCTGCATCACAAACTCCTGCCCTATCCATCACCAAAACAGCCACTGAGTCAACATTTGCCGATGTAGGAGATGTATTGAACTATACCATTGTCGTGACCAACACGGGTAATGTGACTTTGAGCAATGTTGCTGTAAGCGATCCATTGACAGGTTTGAATAATTCTATTCCAAGTCTTGCTCCGGGTGCGGTTGAATCAATCGCTACTTCTTACACAGTCACCCAAAGTGACATAGATGCAGGAAAAGTTGACAACACCGCTTCTGCGGCTGTAGGTTCAGTGAATGTTTCCGCTTCGGAATCTGTATCGGCAACACAAACCCCTGCGCTTTCCATCACCAAGACAGCCACTGAATCAACCTTTGCCGCTGTCGGTGATGTATTGAACTACACCATTGTTGTGACCAATACAGGTAACGTGACTTTGAATAACATCTCGGTTTCGGATCCATTGACAGGATTGAATAATTCTATTCCAAGTCTTGCTCCGGGTGCGGTTGAATCAATCGCTACTTCTTACACAGTCACTCAAAGTGACATAGATGCAGGAAAAGTGGACAACACCGCTTCTGCTGCTGTAGGTACAGTGAATGTTTCCGCTTCGGAATCAGTTTCTGCAACACAGAGCCCTGCCCTATCCATCACCAAAACAGCTGCTGAATCAAGCTTTGCCGCTGTCGGAGATATATTGAATTACACCATTGTCGTAACCAATACAGGTAACGTGACTTTGGAAAACATTGCTGTAAGCGATCCTCTGACAGGATTGAATACAACAATTGCTTCTTTGGCTCCTTTGGCCTCCGAGTCAATCGCTACTTCTTATACAGTAACCCAAAGTGATATCGATGCAGGAAAAGTGGACAACACCGCTTCTGCTGCTGTAGGTACAGTGAATGTTTCCGCTTCGGAATCAGTTTCTGCAACACAGAGCCCTGCCCTATCCATCACCAAAACAGCGACTGAATCAAGCTTTGCCGCTGTCGGTGATGTATTGAACTACACCATTGTTGTGACCAATACTGGTAATGTCACTTTGAATAACATCTCGGTTTCTGATCCTTTGACGGGATTGAATACAACAATCGCTTCTTTGGCTCCTTTGGCTTTTGAGTCAATCGCTACTTCTTATACAGTCACCCAAAGTGATATTGATGCAGGAAAAGTGGACAATACCGCTTCCGCTGCTGTCGGTGCTGTGAATGTATCCGCTTCCGAGTCGGTTTCCGCAACACAGAGCCCTGCCCTATCCATCACCAAAACAGCAACTGAATCAAGCTTTGCCGCTGTGGGCGATGTATTGAACTATACCATTGTCGTGACCAACACGGGTAACGTGACTTTAAGCAATGTTGCTGTAAGCGATCCTTTGACAGGATTGAACACTTCTATTCCAAGTCTTGCACCTGGATCAAGTGAATCCATTCCGACATCTTATACTGTAACACAGGCTGATATCGATGCGGGAAAAGTGGACAACACTGCTTCTGCAGCTGTAGGTACAGTGAATGTTTCCGCTTCCGAGTCGGTTTCCGCAACACAAAGCCCGGCGCTTTCCATCACCAAGACAGCAACTGAGTCAACCTTTGCCGCTGTAGGAGATGTACTGAACTATACCATTGTCGTGACCAACACGGGTAACGTGACTTTGAGCAATGTTGCTGTAAGTGATCCTTTGACAGGTTTGAACGTTTCTATTCCAAGCCTTGCTCCGGGTGCGGTTGAATCAATCCCGACTTCTTATACCGTAACACAATCGGATATCGATGCAGGTAAAGTTGACAACACCGCTTCCGCTGCTGTCGGTGCAGTCAATGTCTCTGCTTCCGAGTCTGTAACTGCAACACAATTACCTGCCCTATCCATCACCAAGACAGCAACTGAGTCAACCTTTGCCGCTGTCGGAGATGTACTGAACTATACCATTGTCGTGACCAACACGGGTAACGTGACTTTGAGCAATG
>NZ_JANAEZ010000018.1:0-2285 GCF_024813435.1 Aquiflexum gelatinilyticum | reverse complement strand
ACGGTTCAATATTCGCTTGGCCTTCCATACGAAAAGACCTAATTGCTTACTTTGATGAACGGTTTGAAGGAAATGACACAGTTTAATGAACACTCCCAAATGAATTGGGTTTGGTTTTGGCTAATTTGATGTTTGATCGGGAAATTGGCTTTCCGCCAAAACAGGGAAGGTTATTTTTAACCACAGATTAAAAGGATGAAGCATATTCCTTTTGTCACTTTTTGTCTTACCACAAAAAGTAACCAAAAAAGGCAAGCGAAATAATCCTTCCTCCCACTAGGCCATCGCTGGCCCGGAATTTCGCCTCCCCACGCACTCTTGCTTCGAATGAAATTTTTACCAAAGTATGAATTTGAGTTTAGAAAGGTCTGGTAAAAATAAACCCCGAAGGGGTGGCATGTTTATAGAAAAAATGTGAAATGAATTGGGTTTGGTTTTGGCTAATTTGATGGTCGAGAGGAAAAAAGGCTTTCCGCCAAAACAGGGACGGAGATTTTAACCACAGATAAAATGGATTGGCGCAGATGAAAAATGTTCCCCTACGGCGGACAGGTTTAATTGATGTATTTGTTCTAATTGTTGTCTGCTACGCGTTGTCAGGTTATCAGCTTCGCGTTGTTGCGTTGTCTGAATGAAAAAGATTCTAATTTTAATAGGGGTTCCAATTGTTGTTGCTGAATCAAGTCTTGTTTCTTACGTCTAGCGTCTTGCGTCTTTTTTTTGTCTTGTGTCTGTTTTTAAAAATTCAAAGAAATGGTTCAACCTCATGTAGCGGGATGCCGGAAAAGGTGCAGAATTCCTGGACGGTGATGAACTGGTGGGGCTGTTTTTTGTATACTTCCCTGATTTTGTTCAACAGGTCTTGCGCATACCTCTCACTCTTGCCGGTGATGAGCTGGACGTCTTTCGGGTAAATGACACATCGCTTTCGGTACATGGGGCTTTTGGTTAATGGTTATTGGGTTAATAGTTATTTGGTTAATGGTTATTTGGTTAAGGGGTTAATTGTTAATGGTTACTTCGACTGCGCTCAGTACGGGTATTTGGTTAAGGGGTTAATGGTTATTTAATTAAGGGTTAATTGGTTAGGGGTTATTTGGTTAATGGTTACTTCGACTTCGCTCAGTACAAGTATTTGGTTAGAGGGAATTTTTTGAAAAGGCATGGGGGTATCGGGCCATATGGAGATGGAAAAGGGAAATAGGATTTTAATAAAGAAAGTTGGGGTAGTTAGCTTTTTCCTCTCAGGCGGTGGAGGGTTCTTTCGGGCAGGTTGAGGATGCCGCAAATATCCTTGATTTTGATCAATGCAAAGTCAGGGCAGATTTGGGGAAGTCTGCTGTACCTTGCCTTGGGGGACAGCCAAAGGACACTGGCCCATTCCAAATTCTGAACCACCACCTGATGGCTTAACCTTAAAATCAATTTGATGATGTGGGGCGCGGGAATCAATATGGCCTCTTCAAGCTCTTTCGGGATTTCACAGACCAAACAGTCTGTGTATGCCACTATGGAAAAGTCGGTAAGTTGCTCTTTTTCGAAAGATTCAAAATCACAGACCAAACAGTATTTGCTATATATTCTTCTGCAAACTTTCGAGCCCTGTTGGTTTTCAAACAAGGCCAAGGTACCTGAGATGAGGTATCTTCTGGTCGTTTCGATCTCATGGCAAGCTTTTAAAATTTGATTTTTGCTGTAGCTTTTGACTTTTAAAAAGGGCAATAGCTCATTGTACTCTTCGATCGGGATGGGTACCTGCGAGATGATGGTCCCCCCTCCTATTTTGTTTGATTCCATATAGTTGTGTTAAAAAATTACTTTACCTCTTGATTTCCTTGAACCGTTGCAAGGATGAAACGCCCAAAATATTTACAGAAATCCGCCTTTTGGGTCATCTGAAGGTGGTTTCTGTCCCATTTTCCATTTTCATGGAGACGATACTCTTATTATGATAGTTAATTTAGGAAGATCTTTATGATAACTGCAAGTTTATTTACAAAATATTAACATTTAAACTAAAAAAACTGCCTACAGGCAGGAAAAATTGCCGTGTTTTGAGTCTGCTGGGTTTTGTTGGGTTGAAAAAGTTCCGCCACGGTGGACAGGTGTAATTGTTGTAGTTGTTCTAACTGTTGTCTGCTTCACGTTGTCAGGTTAGGAAGGTTGTAATTGTTCTAGTTGTTGTAGTGGTTGTAATTGTTCTAGTTGTTGTAGTGGTTCTAATTGATCTAGTTTTTGATGGGGAACCAAGTCTTGGACCTTGTGTTTTTTTTGGTTGTCTGCTT
>NZ_JANAEZ010000017.1:0-5054 GCF_024813435.1 Aquiflexum gelatinilyticum | reverse complement strand
ATAATGTGGCGGCGGCCTACTCTCCCGGGTGTAACCCCAGTACCATCGGCGCTGCAGGGCTTAACTTCTCTGTTCGGGATGGGAAGAGGTGGGACCCCTGCGCAAGGCCGCCTAATCTTTAGATGTGAGACATGAGATATGAGATATGAGACTTGGTCCAGTTCACATCCGTGTCATCAATCTGTAATTTCTTTTGTTCTTTTTCCGCGGATTGGAGTCTTGTGTCTCAAGTCTCATGTCTCACGTCTTAGAAATGTCTTGCAGAGAATGCAACAGGGCTGACCTGAAGCAAGTTTTCGGGCTATTAGTACTGCTCGGCTTTGTCATTACTGACTTTGCACCTGCAGCCTATCGACGTCATCGTCTCTGACGGCCCTGTTTGGAAGTCTCATCTTGGAGGGAGTTTCGCACTTAGATGCTTTCAGCGCTTATCTCTTCCCGACGTAGCTACCCGGCAGTGCAGTTGGCACCACAACCGGTACACCAGCGGTCAGTCCAACCCGGTCCTCTCGTACTAAGGTCAGCGCTCCTCAAACTTCCCACGCCCGCAACAGATAGGGACCGAACTGTCTCACGACGTTCTGAACCCAGCTCGCGTGCCACTTTAATCGGCGAACAGCCGAACCCTTGGGACCTTCTCCAGCCCCAGGATGTGACGAGCCGACATCGAGGTGCCAAACCTCCCCGTCGATATGAGCTCTTGGGGGAGATCAGCCTGTTATCCCCAGAGTACCTTTTATCCTTTGAGCGACGGCCATTCCATGCTGTACCGCCGGATCACTATACCCGTGTTTCCACCCTGCTCGGCTTGTCGGCCTTACAGTCAAGCTCCCTTATGCTATTGCACTCCGCGCACGGTTACCAAGCGTGCTGAGGGAACCTTTGGAAGCCTCCGTTATCCTTTTGGAGGCGACCACCCCAGTCAAACTACCCACCAAGCAATGTCTCCCGCTTCTGCGGGGTTAGATACCAAGCAAACAAAGGGCGGTATTTCAACAACGGCTCCGCAGCGCCTGGCGACGCCACTTCAAAGCCTCCCGCCTATCCTACACATCGTTTACCCGGTACCAATGCTAAGCTGCAGTAAAGGTTCATGGGGTCTTTCCGTCCCGTTGCGGGTACACGGCATCTTCACCGTGACTACAATTTCACCGAGCTCATGGCTGAGACAGCGCCCAGATCGTTACACCATTCGTGCAGGTCGGAACTTACCCGACAAGGAATTTCGCTACCTTAGGACCGTTATAGTTACGGCCGCCGTTTACCGGGGCTTCGATTCAAACCTTCGCTTGCGCTGAGCTCCCCTCTTAACCTTCCGGCACCGGGCAGGTGTCAGGCCTTATACTTCCTCTTTCGAGTTCGCAAAGCCATGTGTTTTTGCTAAACAGTCGCCTGGGCCTTTTCACTGCGGCCTCCCTCACCGAAGTGAGGGTAGGCGCCCCTTCTCCCGAAGTTACAGGGCCATTTTGCCGAGTTCCTTAGCCATGATTCACTCGAGCACCTCAGGATCCTCTCCTTGACCACCTGTGTCGGTTTGCGGTACGGGCACGCGTATTCGCTTTTCTTGGAAGTTGCTTCCCCGGATTATCACTTCGGCCGAGGCCTCCGTGTACTATCCCACACTCTCATGTGGTTCAACGCACTATTCCGTCAGTGCGCACCGGGTACACCCCTACGTCGCTTTTATCATACGCGCGGTACAGGAATATTCACCTGTTGTCCATCGGCTGTCCCTTTCGGGTGCGCCTTAGGTCCCGACTGACCCTGATCTGATTAGCATTGATCAGGAAACCTTGGTCTATCGGTGTGCGGGTTTCCCACCCGCATTATCGTTACTTATGCCTACATTTGCTTTTCCAAAAGCTCCAGTGCACATCGCCATGCACATTCACCGCCGTTGGAATGCTCCCCTACCATTATACGTTGCCGTAAATCCTACGCTTCGGTACCACACTTGATGCCCGTTTATTATCGACGCCCTGCCGCTCGACCAGTGAGCTGTTACGCACTCTTTAAAGGAATAGCTGCTTCCAAGCTAACCTCCTGGCTGTCTAAGCAGCTGGACCACCTTTGTTCAACTTAGTGTGGATTTCGGGACCTTAGCGGTAGGTCTGGGTTCTTTCCCTCTCGGACTCGGACCTTAGCACCCAAGCCCTCACTGCCGTTACTGTATGGCGGCATTCGGAGTTCGTCAGGATTTGGTAGGATATGACTCCCCCTAGTCCTATCGGTAGCTCTACCTCCGCCATACATTCCACGACGCTGTTCCTAAAAACATTTCGGGGAGTACGAGCTATTTCTCAGTTTGATTGGCCTTTCACCCCTACCCACAGATCATCCGGAAGCTTTTCAACGCTTATCGGTTCGGTCCTCCACGGCGTCTTACCGCCGCTTCAACCTGTCCATGGGTAGATCACAAAGTTTCGCGTCTACCCCCACTGACTAAGCGCCCTGTTCAGACTCGCTTTCGCTCCGGCTGCGTGCATCCATGCACTTAACCTCGCCAGTGAGGAGTAACTCGTAGGCTCATTATGCAAAAGGCACGCCGTCACGGAATCGCTCCGCTCCGACCGCTTGTAGGCGCACGGTTTCAGGTTCTATTTCACCCCGTTATTCACGGTACTTTTCACCTTTCCCTCACGGTACTTGTACACTATCGGTCTCTCAGGAGTATTTAGCCTTACCGGATGGTGCCGGCAAATTCAACCGGGATTTCTCCTGTCCCGGCCTACTCAGGATACCCGCCTCGTATCTCATGCTTCCCGTAAGGGGCTCTCACCCGCTATGGCCACAGTTCCCACTGTGTTCCGGTCACATTCAATACAATCCTGCAGGTCCTATAACCCCGCGCATGCCGTAACATGCACGGTTTGGGCTGTTCCGCTTTCGCTCGCCACTACTCACGGAATCACTGTTGTTTTCTCTTCCTGTGGGTACTTAGATGTTTCAGTTCCCCACGTTCGCCTTCCTTTTCGGAATATCCACATCGCTGTGGATGGGTTGCCCCATTCGGACATCCGCGGATCAAACCCCCTTGCAGGTCCCCGCGGCTTTTCGCAGCTTGGCACGTCCTTCTTCGCCTCTGAGAGCCTAGGCATCCCCCGTACGCCCTTGTTCACTTACTCTTTACATACATCCCCCTTTTGCTTCAAGGATATATGCAGTCTTCGTCTCTCTGTCCTTTCGGACAGAAAAACACTCTGTTGCATTCTCTGCTCAACATGTCAATGAACTTATAACTGAACATTTTCAGCTATGTGTGGAGGATAACGGATTCGAACCGTTGACCCCCTGCGTGCAAGGCAGGTGCTCTAGCCAGCTGAGCTAATCCCCCGAAATAGTGTTGTAATTATTAAATGTGGGCTTGCGTGGACTCGAACCACGGACCTCTACATTATCAGTGTAGCGCTCTAACCACCTGAGCTACAAGCCCATCAAATAATTAAAGAACTGAAAGAAATAACACATTCAATAAGGCGTTCCAGAAAGGAGGTGTTCCAGCCGCACCTTCCGGTACGGCTACCTTGTTACGACTTAGCCCCAGTTACCGGTTCTACCCTTAACGGCTCCTTGCGGTTACCGCCTTCAGGTCTACCCGACTTCCATGGCTTGACGGGCGGTGTGTACAAGGTCCGGGAACGTATTCACCGCGCCATGGCTGATGCGCGATTACTAGCGATTCCAGCTTCATGGGGTCGGGTTGCAGACCCCAATCCGAACTGAGACGCACTTTTAGAGGTTGGCATCTTATTGCTAAGTAGCTACCCGCTGTATGCGCCATTGTAGCACGTGTGTCGCCCCGGGCGTAAGGGCCATGATGACTTGACGTCGTCCCCTCCTTCCTCTCTACTTGCGTAGGCAGTCTGTCTAGAGTCCCCACCTTGACGTGCTGGCAACTAAACATAGGGGTTGCGCTCGTTGCGGGACTTAACCCAACACCTCACGGCACGAGCTGACGACAGCCATGCAGCACCTTGTTTCAGGTCATTGCTGACTGATCTATCTCTAAATCATTCCTTCACATTCTAGCCCGGGTAAGGTTCCTCGCGTATCATCGAATTAAACCACATGCTCCACCGCTTGTGCGGACCCCCGTCAATTCCTTTGAGTTTCACCGTTGCCGGCGTACTCCCCAGGTGGATTACTTAACGCTTTCGCTTGGCCGCTACACCTCAAGGATATAACAGCGAGTAATCATCGTTTACGGCATGGACTACCAGGGTATCTAATCCTGTTCGCTACCCATGCTTTCGTGCCTCAGCGTCAGTTGCCGCACAGTACAATGCCTACGCTATCGGTGTTCCTGATGGTATCTATGCATTTCACCGCTACACCATCAATTCCATGTACCCATACGGCACTCAAGCCCATCAGTATCAACGGCGCTTCTATGGTTGAGCCACAGACTTTCACCGCTGACTTAACGGGCCGCCTACGCACCCTTTAAACCCAATAAATCCGGACAACGCTTGCACCCTCCGTATTACCGCGGCTGCTGGCACGGAGTTAGCCGGTGCTTATTCATACGGTACCGGCAATGTCCCACGCATGGGCCTTTTCTTCCCGTATAAAAGCAGTTTACAACGCATAACGCCTTCTTCCTGCACGCGGCATGGCTGGGTCAGGCTCCCGCCCATTGCCCAATATTCCCTACTGCTGCCTCCCGTAGGAGTCTGGCCCGTATCTCAGTGCCAGTGTGGGGGACCTTCCTCTCAGAACCCCTAAGGATCACAGTCTTGGTGGGCCGTTACCCCGCCAACTAACTAATCCTACGCATGCCCATCCCTTACCGATAAATCTTTAATGAAACTGTGATGCCACATCTTCATACTATGGGGTATTAATCCGGGTTTCCCCGGGCTATCCCCCGGTAAAGGGTAGGTTGCATACGCGTTACGCACCCGTGCGCCGCTCTAGGTCTCACATTGCTGCTCGACTTGCCGCTCGACTTGCATGTATTAGGCCTGCCGCTAGCGTTCATCCTGAGCCAGGATCAAACTCTCCATTGTATAGTTTTTTTTCTCTGCATCACTGCAGAATCGTTTCCTAGCCCT
>NZ_JANAEZ010000016.1:6909-8433 GCF_024813435.1 Aquiflexum gelatinilyticum | reverse complement strand
AAGACCAAAATCCATCCGGCGGCTCAGAAGAAAATTCTTCAGTAACGGAAAAAGATGCCCAAGAAAGGGAAAGGCCGGGAGTAACAAGGATGTTCCCTAATCCTGTATCGGATCTGATCAACCTTGAACTTTCAAATCTGCAGGAAGAAAAGGTACAGGTAAGTATATTCGACATGAAAGGAATCCTCTTGTTGGATCAGGAATTTGAATCCGAAAACGGAACTTTGGTCTTGGATATTTCCGAACTGAGGCTAAAACCCGGTACACACGTCCTACTCGTCAATACAAACGGTGGCCAACAGGTCTTCAAGTTCCTGAAGAAATAAAAAAATGAAACCATAGATTAAAAAACGAGGGAATTTATCCCTCGTTTTTTTTTGCTTAATAGGGCTTGTCTTAAACTGTTCAATTACTTTTTATTTAATTAATAATTGATCCGATAAGGAGGAAAAAGGTTCCTATGGGTTAAAAAATTTCAGTTCATATTTTCCAAAATCTTTGGTAATCCCTTTTTGGGAGGTTGATAAAAAAAATAAATAAAATAAATTAAATGATTAATTATCTTTAATCAAGAATTTTTATTCCAACAACCAAAAAACCTTTATAACATTCAGAGCAAAATATATATTTGATTATTGAACAAGATTTGAATAAAAATACATTTTTAAAGGTTCAAAAAACATATTATTGGTGATTTTTGAAAAAAATATAGATAGTTATATTTTTTTTATCAAGATATATTTTGAATTTAGGTGACAGAAAAAACCTTCTAAACTCCAGGGAAATCATATGAAAACTTTTTCAAAAAATGCCGGAAAATTATATCTAATTCTTCAAATTTTATTATTTACAGTTATATTTTCTGTAAGGTTGCAGGCAATACCAATTAACTTAGAAATAAATAGTTTTACTCTACTAAATCAACCTCCTTCCCTTATTCAACCCATTCCTAACCAATCGGTTTTGGTTGATTCACCTATCAATTTTATTTTTGATGCAAACACTTTTCAAGACCTTGACGGTGACGGATTAACCTACTCTGCAAAGCTTGCCGGTGAGCAAGATTTGCCTTTATGGCTGAATTTTGATCCTTTGACAAGGACTTTCTCAGGAACTCCTCTGGCAGAGAATGTAGGAACACTTTCGGTCGAAGTAACTGCCGATGACGGAAACGGGGGGTCTGTATCCGATATTTTCGACATTGTCATTTCCGCAGCAAACAATATCCCGACGGTCATCAACCCTATCGTCGATCAGGCGGCTCCTGAAAATATCCTTTTCAGCTTCGAATTTCCAAATGATGTTTTTCAGGACCTTGACGGAGACGGATTAAGCTTCTCTGCACTGCTCGTAGGCGGCGGAGATTTACCCGCATGGCTAGTCTTTGATCCTTTGACAAGGACTTTCTCAGGAACTCCTCTGGCTGAGAATGTAGGAACACTTTCGGTCGAAGTAACTGCCGATGACGGAAACGGGGGAGCTGTATCCGATATTTTCGACATTGTCATTTCCGCAGCAAACAAT
>NZ_JANAEZ010000016.1:0-6815 GCF_024813435.1 Aquiflexum gelatinilyticum | reverse complement strand
GCTAATTTTGATCCTTTGACAAGGACTTTCTCAGGAACTCCTCTGGCAGAGAATGTAGGAACACTTTCGGTCGAAGTAACTGCCGATGACGGAAACGGGGGGTCTGTATCCGATATTTTCGACATTGTCATTTCCGCAGCAAACAATATCCCGACGGTCATCAACCCTATCGCCGATCAGGCGGCTACTGAAAATATCCTTTTCAGCTTCGAATTTCCAAATGATGTTTTTCAGGACCTTGACGGAGACGGATTAAGCTTCTCTGCACTGCTCGTAGGCGGTGGAGATTTACCCGCATGGCTGGTCTTTGATCCTTTGACAAGGACTTTCTCCGGAACTCCTCTGGCTGAGAATGTAGGAACACTTTCGGTCGAAGTAACTGCCGATGATGGAAACGGGGGAACTGTATCCGATATTTTCGACATTGTCATTGCGGCTGCCAATAATTTGCCTACCGTTGCCAATCCACTGTTGGATCAGGAGGCAACTGAAAATGCTTTATTCAGCTTTGTTTTCCCTGAAAATACTTTCCTAGACCTTGACGGTAACGGGTTCACTTACTCAGCCCTACTCACCGGCGGGGAAACATTACCCGAATGGCTTTCTTTCGATGCACAGACCAGGACTTTCAGCGGAACTCCTCTGGCTGCTAACGTCGGAACTATTTCCGTTGAGGTGACTGCCGATGACGGAAAAGGAGGAACTGTTTCCGATTCTTTTGATATTATCATTGCGGCACAACCAATTGTAAAATCCTTAATCCATTATTGGAATTTCAATGATGAGCTTAATTTGCTTCAACCTGCAATTTCCTTAGCAATAGGCGCCGGAATAACTCCGGAATTGGCAGGTTCTACTGTTCTGACTTTTGGTACAGGGCAAAGTTTTGCCGGATTGAATGCACGAAATGGAGATCTTGCTGAGGAACATTTGAGATTTAATCTTCCGATTGGTTCAAATTTAGTCTTTAGCATCCCTACCACTGGATATAGAAGTATTATTGTCAAATACGAAACCAGGAGAAGTGGGTCAGGTGCAGGTTTACAGACTTTGAGCTATACACTTGATGGAATTAATTTCATCTTTCTTCAAGATGTTTTGCCTGTAGATGGAGCACCTGAAGTGATTACTTTGGATTTCACTTCAATTGATGGGGTTTCTGACAATCCAAATTTTAAAATTAAGATAGAATTTTCTCAAGGTACTGGCGGAGTTGAAGGAAATAACAGATTTGATAATATCACTGTAGAAGGAGAAGCCTTCGAAGGGCAAAACTTTGCTCCAATAACGATCGGAAACATCCCTTTTAGACAAATAACAAAAGGCCAAGTCTATTCTGTGGACCTTTCAACCATCTTTTCTGATCCAAATGGAGATGTATTGGAATACCAGATCTCTTCATTGGACACAGACTTGGTAAATGCCATTCTAACCGGAAATAGTCTGGAAATAAGCACTTTAAAGGCAGGATCAGCCACCATCAACATTACAGCTTCTGATGGATCGCTTAACTCCCCTATTCTTTCTTTCAGGACATTGATTTACCCGGAAGCGCATGTCCTTTCGACTGGAAGTTATTCCTTTACCAATTGGTCAGCAGAGGAAGCTGATGGAAATTTTCCACCATCTATGATTTTTTTACAATCAAGCCAGGATGATCCAAGTTTGGAAACAGAACTTCTTTTTGATTACAGTATACCATCAAGTGATTATGCTGCAGCAGATATCGCCAATATCGGTTTCTCATATAAAAACACATCCCGAACCAGAATCAATGGATTAGGTGAAAATGGCATTTCCTTTATCAATACAGGAAGGGGACGTGACCTTGGAGGAGCTTTGCTAGCCCTTGATTCAAGAAATGTAGATGGGGTGAAGATCAGTTTTGACGCTGAAACACTGATACCAAACTTCAGACAATATAACTTCGCTGTACTTTATCGTGTAGGAATTGAATCACCTTGGCAGGTGGTAAACAATGTCAATGGTGTGCCATTGGTTTATGTTGGAAAAGATGTTGTTGAAGGAAGTATAGAAAATTTGGTTGGATATTTACCTGCGAATGGTTTAGGACATGAGTATGTGCAGGTAATGGTAAAATATCATTATGTGGGCCCGGTAAGCAGTGGGGCAAGGAGAATGCTTCGCTTGGATAATCTGGAATTAACCAATGAGTCAGATCCGACTGTGGGTACAGCTCCTGGAAATACAACTTTGTTGAGTCCGGAAAATAGCAGTTCATTAGTTTCTGTTTTGCCTACGTTTACTTGGACACCTGCTACAGATGCAGGAAACTATCAACTTGAAGTTGCCATTGATAATGGTTTTGAAAACTTGATATTAAGCCAGCAGATTTTAAGTGGAACTGAATATACCTTAACAACACCACTGGCCTATTCTCAGGTTTATTTTTGGAGAATAAAAGCAGTAAATGGATTCGGGGAAAGTGAATGGTCTCCAATTTTCATTTTTACCACAGAAGCTGAACCAGAACCTATTTTAATAGCTATAAATGAGATCATGGCATCTAATGCAAGTACCATTCAAGATGAGGATGGCACTTTTTCTGATTGGATCGAATTGTATAATTATGGATCAGAGACCTATAATTTGGAAGGATTTGGACTTTCAGATTCAGACGGGTCCCCTTTCAAATGGGTTTTCCCTGCATTAGACCTTGCTCCGGGACAATATTTGTTGATCTGGGCTTCAAGTAAAAACAGGACAAACCCAAGTGGGCCCTTGCATACTACATTTGCCATCAGCTCCAATGGTGAACCCATACTCCTTACCAGTCCGGATGGTGTATTGGTTAACCGAATTGACCCTCTTGCTTCAACAGCAGATATCAGCAGAGGTAGGTTTCCTAATGGCTCTGAAACAATTGAATTGTTTACGCAACCCACACCGGGAGCAGCAAACATCAGTGATGGTGTAGGACCTGTGCTTCCTCTGACTGCACCTGAGTTTTCTGTTCCTCCGGGGTTTTATCAGTCCAATATTGAACTAAATTTAACCCATCCAGATCCACAGGCGGTTATCCGGTACACCCTAGACGGATCGGAACCCACAGAATCCTCCCCTGTTTGGAGTGGAGCACAAACCATAACAGATAGGAGTTCAGAACCCAATGTAATTTCATTGATCCCTACCAACTTTATTACCGGTGCAAGAGGCTGGACTCCGCCAAGCGAAACTATAAAAAAAGCTACTGTGATTCGAGCCAAAGCATTCAAAACAAATGGATCAGAATCTCCTATAAAGACAGCAACTTATTTTGTCCTTCCAGGTCACAGCTATACTTTACCAGTTGTATCCGTAGTCACCAATCCGGCAAATTTGTTTGACGAGAACACTGGTCTGTATGTCCCCGGCGCAAATTATGTTTCAGGGGACGATGACACTGGAAATTATTATCAATCTGGAGATCTTTGGGAGAGGCCTGCATCCATGGAGATGTATGGGCAGGGCTTTGATTTCCAACAAAACATTGCCATTCGAATTAATGGAAATTATACAAGAAGGTTACCTCAGAAATCATTACGCATCTATGCCAAAGGAGAACCAGGAAAGTCAAGTTTAGATTACCCTATTTTCCAAAACCCTGAAAGGTCTGGATTTCAAAGGATGATATTGAGGAACTTTGGAAACGATTGGGGGGCGACTTTGATGACTGATGTGTTATCCCAAACAATGGCAAAACATTTGAATGTGGATTACCAACATTTCAGAACATCGGTAGTATTTATCAATGGGGAATATTGGGGACTTCACAATTTTAGAGAAAGATACGATAAGTATTATTTTGAGAGGATTTACGGGGTAGATCCTGACAATATCGATTATTTGGAAAACAAATATGTTGTAAGTGAAGGAGATGCAAACAATTACATGGAATTTATAAAATTCTTTGAAAGCAACGACCTTTCTGTAGATGAAAATTATGCCGAAATGAACAGGTGGATGGATATTGAGAATTTCCTTGATTACTATGTAACTGAAATATTTGTGAACAATAATGATTGGCCGCAAAATAACCTCGAATACTGGAGAGCAAGAGTACCTTATAACCCAAATGCCCCAAAAGGGCAGGATGGCCGATGGAGATGGATAATCAAAGATTTGGATAGATCTTTTGGCCGCATCATTTCGAGTAACTTCAACATGTTAGAGTGGGCCACCAACGGCTCAAGCGGATGGGCCACTTCATTATTCAGAAATCTATTAAAAAATGAAGAATTCAAGTATGCTTTTATCAATCGGATGTCAGACCAATTGAATACAGGCTTTAAAAAAGAAAGAATTCTTCATTTAGTGGACAGCATCCAAACAATCATTCAGCCAGAAGTTCCCGAACACACAAAACGGTGGAACCAGCCTTCCTCTATTTCCGACTGGATGAATAGAATTCAAAATGTAAAAAATTTTATAGAGGTTAGGGAAGGCTTCGTCAGACAACACTTTATTGAATATTTTGGGTTGGGAGGGACTGCGAACATTATCTTGGATATTTCCGATCAGGGGGCAGGTTCAATTCGGATCAACTCTTTAGAAATCAATGAACAAACGTTGGGACTTTCCCAAGGACAAGTTTATCCATGGAACGGAACCTATTTCAAGGATGTTCCAATATCCTTTCAAGCCATACCCAATCCCGGATTCAGTTTTAGTCATTGGTTGGTGAATGGGTTAGTTGTCAAATCTCAAGATGCCAAACTCATACCGACTCAGGATACGGCTATCAAAGCAGTTTTTGTATCATCTAACAGATTCTTTTCGGAGTTGGTTTCTCCGACAAATGGGTCTTTTGGGGCAGGTCCAAATCCCAATTTTGAATGGAACAATGCCCCAGATGCAGTGAGTTACAGAATTCAAGTCTCGCTCGATCCGAATATGAGTCAGTTGGTTTTGGATCAGGGCAACCTTACTACAAACAATTATTTAGCAAGTAATCTGGATGTAAATCAGGTATATTCTTGGTGGATAATTTCCAGTAATGCTGAAGGAGCTCAAGACTGGTCTGAAATCTGGAGATTTTCTCCTGCAGAGGAGGGCACCTTAACTACGCCTGTATTATTAAGCCCAGGAAATGACAATCAAAACACTCCATTGAATGTGCAATTGGTTTGGAATGATGTCTTTGGTGCCGACAGTTATCAACTTCAGGTTTCTGTCGATCCTACTTTCTCTACAACTTTTTTGGAAACTACTGTACAAAATGAAAATAGCTATCCACTTTCCGGGCTTCTTGAAAATACAGTATACTATTGGAGGGTAAGGGCCAATAGAGGTACAAATTCAAGTGAATGGTCCTTAGTAAGAAACTTAAAAACCTTGGATCTACTTGATCTAAATGAAGGACTTGTCGGTCATTGGAAATTGGATGAGGGAAGCGGGAATACTTTAATTGACCACTCAGGCAATGGTTACAATGCAATAATTCAAAATACAACAGGTATTTCATGGTCACCTGGGGTCATTGACCTAGGAATAAATTTGAATGGATCTTGGGGAAGATATGCTTTGGTTCCTCATCAACCCAACCTTGAATTACCGAATGCTTTGACCATTTCAACTTGGGTAAAACCAAATATACTGGGAAGACATACTATTATAAGCAAGGCTGATGGAAATGGCTTTGAACTTTGGCTGGATATTTCCGGAAAAATTGAATTCAGGCTTAACCGAGGAAACAACGGAACAGCATATAGAATTTTATCCAATTTCAACTATAGTACCGAGTTGGGGAAATGGATTCACTTGGCGGCAACCTTCGATGGAAGCATTATGAGGGTTTTTGTAAATGGAAATCTTGATGCTATTACTTCTTTTCCTCAGTTTGGCATTGGGACTTCCTCTGGCGACCTTGTGATTGGCGCATTAGGTACCATTCAAAGGTTAAACGGAAGCCTCGATGATTTGAGATTATATAACCGTTCTTTGAGTGATTCGGATATCAATGCCTTATTTATTGGAGAACCAACTTTGCCCGGTGTTCCAAGTCTTACATCACCGGCATCAGGAACTGAATTTCCTTTGGGTCAAGAAGTTGAACTTGAATGGTCGGCTTCACCACAAGCTGAAAGTTACCAAATTCAGCTTGCTTTTGATGAGGATTTCATTGACTTGGTCATTGAACTGGACCTGAATAATGCGCTTTCTTATCAAACTAAAGGCCTCTTGGCAGAAACTACTTATCATTGGCGTGTACGAGCATCCAATGCCGAAGGAAATTCAGAATGGTCTTCTGCAAGGAATTTCAAGACGGGAGGCTCTATTTTACCTGTGACGGGAATTACTATTGACCCTACTTCAGCCAATGTACAGATAGGAAACACACTTCAACTTATCCCTACAGTTTTCCCTTCCAACGCCTCAAATAAATCTGTTACTTGGACTACTTCAAATCCTTTAACCGTAAGTGTCAGTTCTTCGGGATTGGTGACCGGCCTATCTGCAGGAACTGCAACCGTTAGTGCAATTACAGAAGACGGCAACTTCACATCAGAATCATTGATTACTGTGACAGGAAACAATTCCTATGCAGGTTTAGTCGGCCATTGGAAAATGGATGAAGGTAGTGGATCCATATTCATTGACCATTCAGGAAATGGAAACAATGCAACCATTCCTACATCCTCTGGGGTTGTATGGACCTCCGGAGTTGTTGGTCAGGCCGCAAGGTTCAATGCTGCATCCGGTGCTTACGGTTCCGTATCACACAATCCTTCCATTGACATTACCCAAAAAATCACAATTGCCGCTTGGATCAGGCCAAATGCCGTCGAAAACAAAGGTATCCTCTCCAAATTGAG
>NZ_JANAEZ010000015.1:0-33363 GCF_024813435.1 Aquiflexum gelatinilyticum | reverse complement strand
GTCTGGCAAATGCCTTGAAATCAAATTCATCTCCGTTTTCTTTCATAGTCAAAATTTAATAAATTAAACATTGACACAGTTAATTGAACAGTCTCATTCATTTCACATTTTTTCTATAAACCTATCACCCCTTCGGGGTTTTTCAACTCGACAACAATTACAACAACTAGAACAATTACAACTTTCCCAACCCGACAACGCGAAGCGGAAAACTCGACAACGCTTAGAAGACAACCAAAAAAGACACAAGATTTAAGACCCAAGGCACAAGACTTGATTCCCCAACAACAATTACAACAACTAGAACAATTACAACAAAAAAAAGAGAGATCCTTCGCTGCACTCAGGATGACAAATACTCCAACCTGACAACGCGAAGCAGACAACAATTACAACCTTTTAAAGTCAAATTCCCTTAAAAATACAACTCCTTCAACCTTAGAAAAAATCAATTATTTAAGAAATAATACAATAAAAATTGCCAAAATAGGCAGATTTTACCCCCATTCCCATTACCCTTCCCTTACCCTTCCCTTACCCTTCCGTTACACCCTCCTTACCCATTCGTTACCTTTTGACCAATTTCCAAGAAACTATATCATTATTCCGATATTTTTTGACTTTGTACTTTTCCTATATTAAAATCCCGATACACGCTAGGATCGATCGGCTTTGGACTCATTCATACTGCCTACTCCAATACCTAACCAGAATCCGCCGTGGACTATCGACTGTGGTCTGTCGACTTTTTACAAAACCCGCAGAATCCGCAGAAACTGCACTTTTCCGCAAAATCCGCAATATCCGCAGGATCCGCAGATTGTTTTTTATTCCATTCCAAGCCTTCCCACATTTGGTCATGTTTCACTTAAACCAAATCAAAAATGGGAAAGCAATCAAGTGCATTCAAACTCGAAGGTAACATAGGAGGATTGTCCTTCTACAAAACCAGGGATGGCCACATGGCCAGAGAAAAAGGAGGCGTCTCCAAAGACAGGATCATGAACGATCCTAAATACGCGCGGACCAGGGAAAACCTGAAAGAGTTTTCCGAAAATGCCAGGACTGTCAAGATGGTCAAGGATACCATCAGACCGGCAATCCTCAGAATTGCGGACGCAAAGCTGCACAACAGGTTGATCAGGGAGATGATGAAAGTCCTCAGAACAGATCCTGTCAACGGCAGGGGAAAGCGCCTTGTTTCGGAGGGAGATTGGAACCTGCTCCAGGGTTTTGAGATCAATTCCAGTGCAGTCCTATCCGGCTCAATCAAGACAGAAATCACGGTGACCAACAGCCCTACAGAATGGGGATTTTCCATCAATTCATTCCTGCCGGTTGATTTCCTTTCCATTCCTTTGGGAGCTACGCATTTCAGATTGATGGCTGCAGGTGCATCATTTGATTTCCAGGCAGGGACCAAAAGCTTCTTGCTTGATGCAGGAGCAAACCTTCCCTTGGAAGAACTCACAGGAGCGATTTCTGTGACCATCCCCAAAGCAGGTTTACCCGAACCAAACAAGCTGTTTATCATCGGGATTGAATTCCTGCAGGTGGTCAACGGGCAAGACTATGCCTTCAACAGTGAGGAGCACAATGCCGGGGCAATCGTTACCGTCGAAAAAGTCTAAGGCCATGAAGTTGCTCATGAAAAGGGAGTATGGAACGCACGTAACTAGGGGAGAAATTTCCCTATACGGAAAGCTGCTTTGCAAAACCCTTGAACCTTCGGTATCATCAGAAAGTATCCCCTGTCCGGAAGGATTGTACAGATTGGAATGCGAATATGACGAGAACAGCGGTTGGCACCTCTATTTTGAAGCGGATGACAGACGCATAAAAATCAGGTACAATTCGGTATCAGCTGCAAAGGACTGCATAGTCCCGGTCACCTGTTTCAAAGAAAGCATGCCATTGTTTACCCGGCTTGCATGTAGGAAGTTGACCGACAGGTTGATGGATTGCATGGAAGAGGGGGAAGAGGTATGGCTGGAGATTTACAGTAAGTCCAAACCTTCAATACAGATACGATGGAAATTGAATCCGCAGAATACCTTGCAGGCGCAGGAGGGGTAATTTCATTGATGCTCTCCGTTATTGCCTACCTGTTGAAGTTCCTCTTGCAGGATTTCAGGGCGCTGCAACAAAACCTCCACGAGGTACAGACCAGGTACCAGTTGATGGAAGTGGCCATGCAGACCATGTCCAAGGACCTGAATGCCCTCAGGCTGCAACTCCAAAAGAAAGCACCTGTATAATACTGTTTATTATTTGACCCTTTGACCAATCATCCCTGTCTTATTGAGATAGGGATGATTTTTTCTTTCTCCCCTAAGGCCAACTCCACCAACTGCCAATAATCTCAAGCAGAAACTTAATACATTCAACAAATTGAATACTGAAACCGCCGAGCGAGGGGAGGCGAAATTCCGCGCCGGCGAAGGCCATGAGGGGGGAAGGATTATTTCGCTTGCCTTTTTTGGTTACTTTTTGTGGTAAGACAAAAAGTGACAAAAGGAATATGCTTCATCCTTTTAATCTGTGGGTAAAAAACAACTTTAAATGTTTTGGCGGGGAGTCTTTTTTCCTCTCGACCATCAAATTAGCCAAAACCAAACCCAATTCATTTCACATTTTTTCTATAAACATTTCACCCCTTCGGGGTTTTCTAACCAACCATAAAACTCGACAACCTGAGAACCCGACAACGCGAAGCAGACAACCAAAATGACACAAGACATAAGACACAAGATCCCAGACTTGTCTCCCGCACAACCACTAGAACAATTAGAACCACTACAACAATTACAACTTTCCCAACCCGACAACGCGAAGCTGATAACCCGACAACGCGCAGCAGACAACAATTACAACCTACCCACTGTGACTTTTACTTCCTCCTTTTACCTTTCCTCCGGTCTCTTTCCCTCTTCCTTCTTTTTTTATCCTGTTCCTTGCTTTTGACCAAAACCATCCTTGCAGATATTCCAACCTGCCCACGGAAAAATTCCTCCCTTCCGGAAAGGTTCATGTTGGGTTTGTAATCCAAAGAAATCACCGTATTGGCCACAGTCATCTCAATCCCGCCGATAAGGTCTACCCCGGTGGTTGGATTGCCATAGGTATGGATGATTTGGTTGGCTTCAGGAACTTTGACAAAACTTTCCTCCCAACCCGAGGATATTCCCGCACCCAGGTAATAGTTAAACCGCTTGGAAAGAATAGGCCTGTGCCTTTCTAACAAGAGGTGAAATGTGGTGTTTCTGTCAAAATCAGATTGGACAATGCCCTCTAAGGTGACATGCTTAAAAACCCGCTGCTGTGCAGTCAGTCCAATCGTTCGGCTAAAATCATTGCTTCCCATCCTTAAACCCAAAGCGTTGCCATACCTTTGTGCAAAAACTTGTGGAATAGAAAAACACAGGGTGAAAAGTAAGAGGGCTATAATCGTTTTATACATATCCTTGGGTTAAGCTGTAGTTATTTGCACCAATAACTGTTCCAAGAATTTGAAAGATAGGTACTACCAATCGTCATCGTTGTCCTGCCTTGAATCCCCTTCAGTTTGGCTTTGGGAAAGGTAGGCTTGTAAAAACTCCCGATTGCCTTCATCTACCCAAATTTTGGTTTGGGAAATCGTTCGATACGTTTTTTCCATATTTTCAAAAGTAGCCGAAGGAACATGTACCGGGATTTTAAAAATCCTCACATCCGATTTCTCAAAAGGAGTAGCCTTCTTACTGTTGAAAAAATAGGGGAGAAGCGTAGAGGAACACGAAAACGCAATCAGGTCAATCCGCTTTTCCACAAAATAGGATTCCAGCCTTTCATTGATGTTTTCGAAAAACTCCAAAGTCTCCTGCAGCCTCACCCTCGAACCGGCCCTCGACTTGCCTTTGGTCTTCAAATGTTTGATTTGACTTTTTCCCTGTTTCTTCCGGACCATATACGCCCGAAAGACTTTATGATCTGCCAAATGCCCGTTTTCATACAAGGCAGTCACCGCCATCCCGGATTTGATGGAGACAATGACTTGGTTTTGAAAGTCAAGTTTTTGAAGGGAATTGTCCGATTCCGAAAAGTAACTTTGAATGGAATGCCTTATTCTATATTCTTTAGCTTGATTGGGTTGATTCACCAATATTATTTTTTTATCCGCATCATATGCCAAATTAATGGGAGACTTTGCCCACAAAAAGAGTAGTTTATTTACTGATTCTTCACTTATATTTATCCAATCCATAATTTTTTTTAATAGGAAGAGTAGAAATGGTCTAATATTTGTATCTTACATACATAAAAAATACGATCGTTACGTTTTGGTCGAAGGTAAGGATTGTAAACCAAGTTTCATTTCACGTAAAAATAGGAATAGTATTTCATTTCAATGTTCGAATGGAGGTTATAACCATACCTGCATTAGGTTGAAAGTGAACAAAACACCTGCGATCTGAAACATAAATATTATAGAAAAGGTTATAATAAAAGATTTCGATAATCGTTATATCAAATATAAAATTGGAATAATCCATGAAAATTAAAGAAATGATATTGTTGCATGAGGAATTTCTGGCTGACTTTGGTTTCAGCTTAGAAAAGAAACAGCTTCACTATTCCAAAACAATAACCCAAGGCAAACAAATTATTTTCTTCCACCACACCCATTTCAATGATGCTTCTTACCTGGAATACCATCTTGGATTGAGGTTTGATTTGGTAGAATCCATCATTCACAAATTTTTGCCGACGCTTGGGGATTACAAGGACCGAAGCATCACTTTGGTAGAAACCTTGGACAAGATTGATCCGAATATGCCAAAAAGGTATTTCCTGGAAAATGACATGGAGATCAATGGGGTTATTGAGAAAGTGGAGGGGTTTCTGGTCAAAGACGGATTTCCTTGGATGGACCATTATTCTAAGGGCATCAAGCTTGAAAGGTTCTTCAATGAAGATCCGGACAGAAACATTGTGACCCAGAATTTTACCTATAGGTCATCCCGCGGCATTGCTTTGGCCAAATTGTACAACCCAAGCAAATACAAAGAGGTACGTGATATCTACTTGGCCAAAATGGATGAGATGCAGGTCACTCCTTTCTCTGTTGCTTGCTTTCTGAACCTGTTGGGATATTTGGACAACTTATAATTAACAAGTCTTCGAATTTGGTTCTCACCGGCTGTTCTGACTTTAAGGTCAGAACTCAGTTATTTTTTCATTTATACTTTCTTTACCTTTTTCTTAAATAAACCTGATTGAAAGTCCAATTGTCTTTCTCCGCAACTAAAAGCGGGGTAGCAGATATTTTTGGCTTTTCTTAGATAATCAGGATTCCTGATTCCTACCTTGATTCTTCGGGCAAAATAGGGGACTACACCGGACATGCTGCTCAAATCCTCTTAAAAGAATTTTGAGCATTAAAAATCTCAGTGTTGGTATTTTGCATCAGTTTTTCTTTGATAAAATGAGGCAATAAGGCAGAAAACAAGAAGATCAGCCGGGATAATTTCCCGGGAATGATTTTATTTTCCTTTTGGAGGCATTTTTCAATGGCCATTCCTGCCACATACTCCGGTTCCAGATAACTCAATTTTGAAAACATACCTAAATAGTGACATATCCTAAACTGATTGATATTGGTTTTGATGCCCGCAGGCGTCAGCACGCATATGTGGACATGGGTGTTTTTCAATTCTTGCCGCAGACTGTTTGAAAAGTAATAGATAAAGGATTTTGTCGCACCGTACACCTGTTTAAAAGGACCTTCATAATAGGCTATCATCGAACTCACATTGAGTATAAAGGCACTTTCCTGTGATTGGAGTACATCCAACAGCCCATGGGTAATCATGATAAACGCTTTGATATTCAGCTGAATCATCTTGTCGAAGGTGGAAAAATTTTCATCGGAAAACCTGTAATTACCACCGACACCGGCATTATTGATAAGAAAAGAAATCGGGTAATTGTTGGATTTGACATACGCAATCAACTGGATACAGCTTTGCTCACTGCAAAGATCAAGTTCAAGAAAATCCACCAACACATCGAAATTTGACCGGATAAGGCCACACAAGCCGGGTAGTCCTGTACTTGGTAGGGAGACCAAAAAAAGATCCATGCCTTTTTTGGCCGCTTCTATGGCAAAGGATTTTCCCAATCCTTCACTAGCTCCTGTAATCAAAACAAAATGTTTCATGGCTTTTCAGATTGGGTTAAAAACCGGATGGTAATTTCGATCGCCTCCTCAAAAGGAGTTATCTGATATCCGAGTTGGGAAACCGCCTTGGAACAGTCAAATGCGGAGTTTTGGGTCAACCGCTTAACAAGATCAGGAGTGATTTTGGGCTCCAAGCCAAACCGCTCTGCCAAGAATTTGGAAAACTGGGAAAAATAGGACAGGGGCCACAAAGGGATTTTCAGAATCCAACCATTTTTGTTTACCCCGTTTTTAATTGCCTCAAACAATTCCCCCAAGGTCTTATTCTCTCCGCCGAGAATATATTTTTCTCCAATGACTCCTTTGTCTCTGGCTAAAATATGTCCCATGACGATATCCTCAATAAAGCCGTAATTGCCGATTACCTCACTTTGCTTTGGGATGACAGCAAAGCCCTTTTTCATGAACCCGATGATTATCCTGTTGACACCGGAGCTAGGCGATGCGATACCCGGCCCAAAAATCCGGGAGGGCATTACAATCAAACCCGGAAAACCGTTCGCCACAGATTTCAGCAACTCCTTTTCTGCCAAAGATTTGCTGATTTCATAATCATTGTTGAAACTGCTCCATCTCGGGGTTTCTTCATTGTTGGGAAGCTTCAAAGATGGTCCGATGGTACCTGTAGAGCTTGTCAGGATAAATTTTGAAATACCCAATTCTTTGGCCGCCCCGATCACATTGACCGTCCCATCCACATTGACCCTATAAAAATCATCTGAATCCTTTGACCAAACCCTCGCCAATGCTGCCACATGAAAAACTGTATCACAACCTTCCATGCCTTTTGCAATAGCCTCTTTATCCAAAACATCTCCAAAAAACACCTTGATATTGGGATGTGCCAAGGTCTTGACAGCATCGGGATTTCGGATCAAAGCATGGACTGTCTCCCCGTTTTCTGCAAGTTTCATGGCCAATCTTTGGCCCAAATACCCTGATGCTCCTGTGAGGAATGACTTCATGTCTACATTGTTTTATTTCCAACTTACCCAAACCAAGTTACGTCTCAAAGAATTATTACCGAAATTGATTTGGAACAAACTGGTTTAAAGCCAATGGATTTGAACCAATAAACTGAAAAAACAAAGTAAAATGGGCAGTTAGGCATTTTTGCCCAAATGAAAAGGAAAGGATAAGTCTTTTTTGATAAATTAAATCATCGCATTTGCAATAAATGCGGTTGACTTTGAAAAGAATTTAAATTGAAGCTTAAAGCTTATTTCCGCTTTACACCCCGTACCGCCTCAGCCTGCAAAGGTTCATCGGGCCATGAATGTTTGGGATACCTCCTTTTCATTTCTTTTTTCACTTCAAAATAGGCATTCATCCAAAAACTCCTCAAGTCTGACGTCACTTGTACAGGTTTGAATCCCGGTGATAAAAGGTGTAGCAGCAGCGGGATTTTACCCTCATTGATCTTGGGTGTATCGAGCCATCCAAATACTTCCTGAAGCCTCACCGCCAGGACAGGCGCCTCACCATGACCGGAATAATGAATGGCGATCATGCTTCCACTGGGAATAGCTATTTTTTCCGGTGCCAAAGCCTGCAAAAGTTTTTGCTGATCAAAGTTCAGGCTGTTAAGCAGGATCTCCTTCATATTTAACCTGAGGAGATCTTCCTCCCTTTTGACCCCAATAAGGTAGGGAGAAAGCCATTTGTCTGCATTCTCCAAAAGTGAGGAAATGGTAAAATCAGGCCAAATTTGATCAGGATTCCAAACCCTGAGGGAGTTGACCCGATTTTGGAGTTGAAGGGTTTCTTCACTGAAATCAAGCAAGCTCTCTCCTTCGGAGCGGATGGCCTCAAGGATTGCAGCTGCCCTTTCTGTTTCGGAAAGGTTTGTTAATGGACTTGATTTCAGGATGATGGAACCTAGGCAGAGGTTTTTGACAGCAACCAATTCACCGTTTCTTTTGTCCCACTTGATGACTTTTTTCTCTTTCACCATAGAAATCAGATCCTTAGGGTTCAATGGAGAAGCCATGAATATTTTGCCGACACCATCTCTTGCATCCACGTGAGACACAGCTAGCCATGATTCATGGGCGAGGTCGTCCCTGTGTCCCATCATCACAATCTTCCCATTTGCCAACTGGAATTGGGCATTGTTTCCCGGTCTCGAGCATGCAATCCTCTCGGGATAGGCATAGGCGATCAACAATCCTGTTTCAAATGGATCTACAAATCCATTTTCGGGTTCAATCTGCAGCATTTTGCGGTATTGTTTCGCCACCTTTTCGATCTTATTGATTCCTTTGACAGAAAGCGATTCCCGCCTTGCTCTTCTCATAGCTTCCAACCTCAGGTTGATATCCACCCCTGCATCAGCCTCTAAAGGATCCCTTTCTTCCAATAAAGCTGCTATATCCGTAGCCAAACCGCTTTTGCCGATTTTCTCAGCCATAAGCAACATATGGGCTATACGGGGATGGGCAGGAATGGCATGGATTTTTTGCCCGTGGGCAGTGATTTTGCCTGATTCCATGGCATTGATTTCATGGAGCAGCTCATAAGCTTGGGAAATATGTCCGGAAGGGGGAGGAGTCAGCCAAGTAAGTTGCTGTATATCTTTCGTTCCCCATTGGACCATATCCAAAACCAAAAAAGCCAAATCCGCTTCTAAAATCTCCGGTGTCCTGAAGTCCGCCATCTGTGCATGGGTATGCCGCGACCACATCCGGTAGCAAACTCCCGGTCCAAGCCTTCCCGCTCTTCCTGACCTTTGGTCTGCGGAGTCTTTGGAAATCCTGATGGTTTCCAACTTTGAAAGCCCGGTCCTGGGATTGAATTTGGAAGTACGGCCATATCCCGAGTCGACAACGGTCTCAATGCCTTCTATCGTCAAACTTGTTTCCGCAATAGAGGTCGCCAATACCACTTTTCTCTTTCCGTATTTGTTGGGAAAAATGGCCTGATGTTGGGCTTGGGGACTCAGCAGGCCATACAATGGGTGAATTGAAAAATCCGGAAGTTGTCTTTTCAATATTGCTTCGGTTTTTTTGATTTCCCCCTGTCCGGGCAAAAAAACAAGAATGTCCCCGGTGTGCTTCAATGTGGCTTCAATGACGGTTTTGGAGACCATTTCAGGCAAAATACTCAAGTCAAAATCCCCTACAAAATGCTGCGCCACAGGAAAGGATTTGCCTTCACTTTTGACAGCAGGTGCTTGTAGTAAAGTTGTCAATTGCGGCATATCCAATGTTGCCGACATGACTAGTATTCTTAGATCAGGTCTAAGGATTTGCTGCACTTCACGGCAAAGCGCCATGGCCACATCTGCATGGATGTTCCTCTCATGAAATTCATCAAAAATCACCATTCCGACTTCTTCCAAGGTACTGTCGGAATGCAACATCCTTGTCAAAATCCCTTCTGTGACCACCTCAATCCTTGTTTTGGATGTTACCATGTTTTCAAACCTGATTCGAAAGCCAATGGTGTCACCAACTTTTTCGCCGATCAGGTCTGACATGCGCCAGGCTATTGTTTTGGCAGCAAGTCGCCTAGGTTCTAGCATTAAAATTTTCTTCCCTGCCAAAAAACGTTCCTCAAGCAATGCCAAAGGCAAAAGTGTGCTTTTCCCTGCTCCAGGAGGGGCATTGACTATCAGGGTGTTGTTGGATTCAAGGAGTGATTTTACTTCAGGAATAATATCCTTGATGGGAAGGTCAATGGTATGGTAGTCGAAGTTCAAAGTTCAGATTTTGAACCAAAGGTAAAAAAAATACCGCTGGATGTAGAACGGGAGGTTCACATGCAGCGGTATCACTTGACAAATGGAATTATTATCTATTCTATCTTGGCCGAAGCTTTGCCATATTCCCACCTGATTTCAAAACTGTCAGATTTCACTTCATACACCAATCTTTCTTCCAGGGTGCTTGTTTGTGTAGACGGAACTTCTACTCTCAAAGCATCTTTGCTTTGGTCATATTTGTAAGCTCCCCATTGCTTGGCTTCCTTGTTGAAAATAAAGGTAGAACTCGTCTCACCGGGGATAATGAAGAATGAATACTTTCCTGCAGGAAGCGTCTGTCCTTGGATTTTGATGTCTTTGGACGTTTCAAAAGTGGTAGCATCGTCAGCACCTGCTCTCCAAACTTGACCCAATGGAACCAAATCTCCCCAGATTACCCTGCCTTTTACTGCAGGACTGCTGTAGTTGATGGTTATCTTAGAACCTTTTATTGTTCCTTCCGCAGTTTTGGCAGGACTTGCTTTTTCTTGTGCAAAGGCTACAATGGATACCATTGCAAGCAACATGGTCAATAAGCCAAATCTTTTCAAATTCATTTTTTTCATGGTTTAGGTTTTATCAAATCTTTGATGTTTTAACTTATGCAGTCCTATTTTGGTTGTTAATATTTTGTTAAATCTTAACCCAGGCCTGCTTTTTATGGCTTTCAATGATTCTCTCACAGATCAAAAGTTCCCTCAGACCATCCTCAAATGTCGGGAAACTAGGTTTATCCGGCTGTTTTCCTTCTCTGACGGCTGCGTATACTTCTTTGAACATCTGCTTGGATGTGTCAGGAAAACCTTCATTATGGCCTCCGGGAAAGCTCACCAATCCGGATGCTTCTCGGGTAAGCAAGGATGGATCTTTCATCAAGTGCTGGTTTGCAGTTTCTCTTTTTCCTATCCAAAGCTCATTTGGTCTTTCAGAACACCATTCAAAGTTGGCCTTAGAACCCGAGATCTCAATATTCAGCCTGTTTTTTCTGCCTGCGTTTACTTGGCTGACTGTGACCGAACCTTTGTTCCCATTGTCAAACCTTAACAAAACACTCGCATGGTCTTCGGTATTGATCGGAACTTCGGCATAATCAGAAGCGTCAAGCATTTTCCCGGAATAGGTTTCTAAAGGTTTCAATGGCTTCAATCTCGTCTTATGGACAGTGGAAAAATCCGCCATCACTTCAGTCACTTTCAATCCTGTCACATATTCGGTGATGTCCAAAAGGTGCGAACCGATATCTGCAATAGCCCTGGAATCTCCTGATTTGTCCGGTTCCAATCTCCAATTATAATCAGTCTGCAAAAACAGCCAATCCTGAAGGTACGAACCCATGATGCTGTAAATTTCTCCCAAATCGCCGTTTTCCCTCATGGTTTTCATTTGTCTGACCAAAGGATAATAGCGAAGGTTAAAATGTACGGCATTTACAAGTCCTTTTTCTTTGGCCAATGCGACGAGTTCTTCTGCCTCTTCAATTTTTGTTGCAAGTGGTTTTTCACATACGACATGCTTTCCTGCCAACAAGGCTGCTTTGGATTGTGAAAAATGGAGAAAGTTTGGTGTACAGATATGGACCACATCTATATCAGCCTGATTGAGCATGTACTCAAAAGTGTAGGCATTAGGGATTCCCAGCAAAGCAGCTTTTTCTTTTGCCAAGTCAATATTGACTTCACACAAAGCTGTCACTTCAATATTTGGCAATCTCCTCAATGCTTCCAAATGCGCAGGACCGATAAAGCCAGTTCCCACAATGGCTGTTTTAATCTTTTTCATAGGGTCTTTTGGTTTGAAATCAAAATTAAAGATAGGGTCAAGAATTTGATTTAAAAAAAATCGCCTGCAAAAAGTCCCTCTAAACCTCTAATTTAAAACATCAAAAAAAAAGGCCACCGCACAAAGTGCGATGGACCTCTTCACCAATTAAGATTAGATAAAAAAATTAGCCAAAGTCAAAATTTTGGATTAAGTAATAGAGTCTATTTTAAAGTATGATCATTACTATAGAAGTGATAGCTGTCAATATGCCGGATATTCTAAAAACTTTCGCCATGTTACCTCTAAACTCAAAGGATTTTTGGTCTTCTATGCTTTCGAAAATAATACTTCCATCTTTATTGGTATGGTAAAACGCGTAGATATCAGTCTCAAAACTGTTTTTATGCGCAAATACCAATAAAGTAATGGTAAGGATAATGCAGATAATCAAAATATTTGATTTACTGATTTCTAATGGAAACCCAGAGTTTTCCCCCAAAAAAGGAAAGATGCCAGATTGAACAAATGCGGCAGGAGTTTCCTTGACCTGAACCTGATTTTTTATTGACTCTTTTAAGGCAGGATTTCCAACATTTGCCAAAGTGTCATTGGTCATAAACATCAGGCAAGCCACTAAGACTGCCAATGTGCTTGTTAGGAATTTCTTCATTTCAAATGGATTAATTAGATGATTATTGTTGGGTTTTTGGGTGACTCAACTGATTGAAAATAAGTAAGAAAAAAATTAATATCAAAATAATAATATAAAAATAAATCAAAATACAAAATAATTATTATGAAACAGAATTAACAGGCCATGAAAAGAGCTTAAAATTATGTTTTTAGGAATTAAAATGTGCTTCTGAAAGAAATAGAACCTATTTTTTCCTTCCGAAATCCATGAAAACTCCTTTATATCTACCTGAAATAGGCTATGTTTTTTATCCAAATACCATTTTAAAAAAGTATAATTTTATCCAAATCATTTTCGAATTAAACGTAAAATTATTCCCAATATTTAAATGATTAATTAATAATAAATTTTGACTTTTATAGATAAAACAAATTTTTATATTAATTTAATGCTGTTTTTTAGGATAAGATGGAGCAACTATTTGATATAATCGAGTTTGAAGCACTAGATGGATTTCCATGTAACCTTTGGCATTACAAAAAGTCCGGCAACACCAAAGGGCCTGTATTATTGGTGCATGGTGCCGGAGTACGGGCCAATATTTTCAATGCACCTACAGATAAAAACATCATTCAGGCTTTGGCAGAAGAAGGTTATGATGTCTGGTTGGAAAATTGGAGGGCAAGCATTGACCTGAAGCCGAATGAATGGAATCTTGATATAGTAGCCGAGAATGACCATCCGGCCGCTGTAAGGAAAATCGTGGAGTTGACCGGATCCAAGGAAATCAAAGCGATCATCCATTGTCAGGGTAGCACGAGTTTTATGATATCTTATGTCAAGGGGTTGCTTCCCGAAGTTAAGACCATCATCAGCAATGCAGTTTCCTTGCATCCTGTTGTCCCAAAATTCTCTGTCTTTAAGATCAACTTCCTTGTGCCTATTGTCAGCTTGATGTTTGACTACCTGAATCCACAATGGGGCCTTAAAGCACCGGATTTCAAAACCAAAATGCTTAGGAAACTTGTGAAAGTTACCCATCCCGAAAATGATACCATGGTGGGCAAGTTTGTAAGCTTTACCTACGGATCAGGATTTCCCGCTTTATGGCTTTTGGAAAACCTCAATGAGGAAACCAAAAACTGGATACAGCAAGAGTTTGCCAATGTTCCGTTGACTTTTTTTAAGCATATCCAAAAATGTATCCGAAAAGGAGTGCTGATACCTCTTGATCCAAACAAAGGACAAAGCCATGCTCCGGATGATTTCAAACCTGAATCAAGAATTATTCTGTTTGGGGGCATGAAAAATCTTTGCTTCCTTCCTGATAGTCAACAAAATACCTTTGGGTATTTGGAGAGGGTGGATCCCGGTGTCCATCAATTGTACCTATTGGAGAATTACAGCCATCTTGACGTTTTCTTTGGCAAAAATTCTCATTTAGATGTATTTCCCTTGATGATTGCTGAATTGAACAAACCTTAATTTTAAAACCCATGCCACCTAATAGAATCAAAAGATACCAAGGCAGACATGCCTTGGTAGACGGCATTCCCTACATAATGCCCGTCAGTGCCCGAAATTCCCCGGCTTTGATGGCGGGATTTACCTGTGATTGGGAAAAAGCAAATGCACTGCTGCCAGGAAACGAAATCCATGCACTTCGGCTACCAAACGGAAAAGCAACATTATTGATTACTGTCATCAATTACCTGGATACCAGCATTGGGAAATATATAGAGTACAGCATTGCAATAGGATGTACACATGGTCCTAAACCTGCTCCGCGAATACTCAATGCAATGATGCTAAAGACTTATGGAACCGGTCAATATATCCTTGACCTTCCGGTAAGCAGCGAGGTTTCTGTAAAGGGAGGAAAAGGAATTTGGGGAATGCCTAAGCACAAGGCCAATCTGGACTTTAAGGTTACAGAGGATCGGGTGACAAGTCAATATGAAAAAGACGGACAATTTGCATTTCGGATAGAAATAGAAAGACCCAAAAGCGCATCCTTAAAGCTAAAAGTCGGAGCTACCAATTATTGCAGGTTCAGGAATATGCTCATGGCTTCTTATATCTACTTTGACACCAAAGCCGGCGTAAATCTTTTTGGAAAAGCAAAAGGAAAGTTGTTTATCGGTGACCATCCCAATGTTTCATTCTTGAGAGATATTGACATTAATCCGGATCCTTATTTTACGCTTTTTATGCCAAAAGCAAATGGTATTTTGGATGACCATTTTGACTGTTGGTTTATGACATATGATGAGCCCCAAACTGAAATGCCCGAAGGCCTTGAAAGTATTTACAACTTGGGACTGAGTGAGGATTGGCTTCCTGATCCTTCAATTACAGATTTCGAGAAGTACAAAATCTAGTATTCCACTTTAACCCAAAATCCTATGAGCCCTCTAAAACAAACTATTGTAGACCTGAGCAACGCTTATATATTTTTTTGTGCTTCCATTTATTTGGGCATGTTCTGGTCACTGCATTTTTTCTGGTTTCCAAATTATCCCTCCACGCTCAATCTGGAGAACTATTATGATGCGATTATTCCGCAGACTACTTTGGCGACGAAGTTTTTTTTCATCACGATTCCCATCATGGCAGCATGCTTGGTAGTGATGTTGATTTCTGAATGGAAGACAAAATTGATGTGGGTACCTATCGTCTGGATTCCGGGATTGTTGGCTCCGGTGATCATCCAACAAGCTTATATCGAAGACATCAATAACCAATTTTCGGAAGGAGTGACGGATGAAGCCACACTTCAGATTCTTTTGGGTGAATGGATGTATCTCAACGACTTAAGGTGGATAATTTTGACTATAATGTGGGGAATCACGATGTACTTTTTCATTGCCAAGGCAAAAGGAAGATAATTCCAAGTACCATCATATTTTCAGTTTTTTCCATTTAACTAAGAGGCAGTATGAAGAAATATCTCACATTGATAGTCATTGCCATTTCAATGGTTACCGTTATCTCGGGTTTGACCCAGGTCTTCATGCCGGCAACTGTCCTGAAAATAATCGGTGCTGACATCACTGATTCTACAAACCATCTTTTTGGCATTGTGGGAATGTTTATGGCCTTATTTGGAGGGATGTTGATCCATAACATTTATAGTATCCATCCCAGTAAAGTGGTGGTTGTGTGGTGTGCTTTGCAAAAATTGGGGGCTTTCGTAGCAGTGAGTTTAGGAGTTATGAGCGGACTATTTTCATGGATGGCTTTGAGTGTGGCTATATTTGATCTGTTTTCTGGGCTTTTGTTTTTGTATTACATGAAAACACTTCCATCAGAATGAAAAGGGCAAGCTATTTCTTTTTCTATACCTACATAGGTTTGGTAGTTGTTGCCGGGTTTTGGGGTGCATTTATAAATCCTGTTTGGGATTTTGCCAATTTATTTAAGTTTCAGATCAACGAATTGGATGATTTTGAAAGGATTAATATTTTGAGTCAATACCGGTTTTTGAGAGGTTTGGAACTGGGTTTTGGGATTTTTTCCCTGACTTTCTTCAAAGAGATTTTTTCCGAAATTAAATTCAACAGGGTTTTCCTGAGCATAATGGGATTGGGGATATTGGCCAGAATAGCTTCTTGGATTTGGGATGGAAATCCAGGGTCCTTGACAAAATTCTTCATGTTTTATGAAGCCCTGGGCTGGGTCATGATTTTTATTTATTCAAAGTCAACAATCGGAAAATATGACTGATCCCAAACCACCTACCCAAAATCCGAAGAAGTCACTCGTCCTGGCCGGTGGAGGAATGCGGGTTGCTTATCAGGCTGGTGTCTTGGTAGCTTTGGAAGAAGAGGGTATAAGTTTCGATCATGTGGACGGCACCTCGGGCGGAATATTCAACACAGGAATGCTCGCTTCAGGATGGAAACCCAAGGAGATTGCTGAGAAATGGAGATCGCTCAACCTCTCAGGATTCATGTCTGCCGGAAGTGCCAAAAGCTATCTCAAACCATTTAAGATGCAGGGATTTGCGGATGCAGACAACATTAGAAAAAAAGTATTTCCCCAACTGGGGATGTCCATTCCAAAAATAAACAAACAGAAAAAATTTGCCGCAACATTCAACGTCTGCAATTTTTCAACAAAATCTGTGGAAGCCATTCCTTCGGATTCTGTGACTGAAGACCATTTGATTGCAGGCGTTTCCTTGCCAATATTTATGCCTGCTATCCGGATTCAGGATACTTGGTATACCGATGCAGTCTGGATCAAAGATGCCAACCTGATGGAAGCTGTCAAACAGGGTTCCAAGGAACTTTGGTTGGTTTGGGCAATTGGAAACAGCCCAACTTACCTTGGCGGAGCCTTCAACCAATATGTGCACATGATCGAAATGAGTGCTAACGGAGCACTTTTGGAAGAATACAATCAAATAAAATTAACCAATGAAATTGGAGCGATAGGGAAGTCAGAATTTGAACCCATCAAACTTTTTGTAATAAAACCCCCAATCGCACTTCCCCTTGATCCTGACTTTTTCTTTAACAAGGTGAATGCAAAGGAACTCATCAATATGGGTTATGCACTTGCCAAAAAATACCTTTCTTCTATACCTCCAAAAGGTGAATTCTTGGAAGCAGACACTACGAAAAACCGGGAGCCCGAATTTCTGTACAGTTTTAGGGCTTCTTTTCGAGGAAAATCGAAGAGTCCAATGAAATCCCAGAAACTGGAATATTCCCTGTACTTCAGGTTTGCTGAATTTCGTGAACACCATGAATTGGAAGTTTATTCAAGTTTGAAATTAGAAGATATTCATGATGAAATATCTTGCTTTGATCACCAGACAGAAATTACCAACACATCCAAAGGAAGAAAATTGGAAATCCAAACTTCCCTTATTTTGGAAGGAAAAGTACATAAGATTATCGTTGCCACAGTTTTGACAAATCCGCTTGAAATCCTTATGGGATTGAATTTTAAGGATTTAACATTTAAAATGTGGGATGAAAATGGTAATTTAATAACTGAAACAATACTTTACCAATCGATTTTGGATCGGTTAAAGGCTGTCTATTTCAGCAGTCTAAAGTCAACTCTAAACAAAAGCATAGGGATAAGGAAGCGTTTTTCAACTTTAAAAAATTTAATAAACTATGGAATTTGAAAAAAAGCCAATGGTCGACTGGTACGACCCCAAGCAACTTGCTGCTACCGGCATCAAAACCGTTGTTTCAACCGTATTTGGGAATTTTGCCGATAGGAGAGAAATGCAGGCTGCTTTAGATCCCGGAAGGGGATTCTATGATTATTCAGAAAGAACAGACATTTGGCTGGATTATATTTCTGATTTGGGCGATGGATTCAATGCTACTTATTCAGTCGCACACTTGTTGGCCAAAGACCAATTGGAATTAGGAGGAATACAAACCAAAAGAGGGAATATTTTGATCATGGGTGGGGATGAAGTGTATCCCACACCCGAGATGGAGGAATACCGAAACAGGCTACAGGGTCCTTACCATGCTGCTTTTCCAAAAAACAATGCAGATCCCGACCCACCCGGACTTTTTGTAATCCCCGGCAACCATGATTGGTATGATGGGCTGACCAATTTTTTGAAAGTATTCTGCCAAAACCGTTCTCTAGGAAACTGGAGAACCAAGCAAAGCAGAAGTTATTTTGCAGTCAAACTTCCGAACAATTATTGGCTGATCGGAATCGATATCCAACTGAATGCCGACATTGATGTTCCCCAGCTCAATTACTTTCAAAATCTGGCAGAAAAAGAATTAAAGGCTAAGGATAAAATCATTCTAGCCACCGCTGAACCTGCTTGGGTATATGAATCTTTTGATGAATCCAACAGTTCAAACAAACGCCTAAAGTTCTTTATTAACAGGATTTTAAAAGGGGAAACTGAGGATAAAACTGACCCCGAATGTTACTACAGGGGAAAAAATCAAGACATCGAAATCACCACAATTCTGACAGGAGATCTTCACCATTATTCCCGGTATGAGGAAAAGGTTGGGCCAAAGGAAACACGACAACTTATTACGGCCGGAGGGGGAGGTGCATTCATGCATACCACCCATAGCCTCAAAGAAAAGATAAACCCAAGTGAGGGTTTTGACGCATCTTTCAAAAAAGCCTTTCCTTCCAAAAACGAGTCACTGAGTCTCAACAATAAAAACCTCCTATTTTTTATCCACGGTCCTTGGATGGTTTTGATTTTGGGATTGGTACATGCACTTTCTTTTTATTTCCTCCTGATTGGAGGCATTCAGACAGAGAATTTTTATATCACCAATTCCAATCCCTCAGGATCGGCGCTTGATCTTTTTGACATTGCGATATTGACACCATCGGTGATTTTATTGAACCTGACTTTTTGTTTGGGTATATACATGTTCACTGATTTTAAATCCGGAAACCATAAGGCAGCCAATAAAATCACCGGTGCTGTGCATGGATTGTCCCACATTTTGGTGTTTTATCTTTGCTTGGTTTATTTACCAATTTTTAATGCAGCCAATCTTGCTGGTTTACCTTTTCAGGGTTTGATTTTATTTATTGAAATGTGGGTCATAGGAGGCTTATTAAGCGGCTTTATTTTTGGAATTTACCTCTGGTTCAGTTCAAGGTTTCTCAACAACCACATTACCGAAGCTTCTTCTTCATTCAAGGGAGAGGATTTTAAAAATTTCATCAGGATCCATATTTCTGCAAAAGAAACGACCATATATCCAATAGGTATCAGGAATGCTGTCAAAAACTGGAAAAATGTCGGAAATGAAAAGAATCCCCGCTTTGAAGGGGATGAAATAAAATATGAATTGATTGAAGAGCCTATCCAAATCCCACACTAACTATGAAAAAACTATCCAAACCACTTTCTGACCTGAAAAGCCATTATGATTTTATCGTAATCGGTTCAGGATACGGGGGAAGTATTGCTGCATCACGGATGTCCCGCTTAGGCAAATCTGTATGTCTTTTTGAAAAAGGAAAGGAATTTTTACCCGGTCAGTTTCCTGATTCTTTGGCTGAAGCCACAAAGGAAATGACCTTGAACGTTGGCAAAGAGCATAAGGAAAAAAATGGACTATATGAATTTACAATTGGAGAAGGAATCTCTGTGCTCAAAGGATGTGGACTCGGAGGTACTTCGCTGATCAACGCCAATGTGTCCATCAAACCGGATCCAAGAGTAATGGACCAACCTGAGTGGCCAAGTGCCATTAGAGATAATTTACCCACATTTTATGAAGGATTAGATAAAGCTTGGGAAATGTTAAAACCCAATCCTTATCCCGAAAATAAAAATGGATATCCTGTTTTGAACAAGACCCAAGGAATGCGAAAATCTGCAGAAAGAATGGCAGAAGAATTCAGACTCTTGGATATCAATGTCACTTTTGAAAACAAAAACGACAACCATGTCGGAATATCCCAGCCGAAATGTACTAATTGTGGTGATTGTGTGACCGGCTGTAATGTTGGTGCCAAAAACACCACAGCAATGAATTACCTTCCGGATGCATTTAATCACGGTGCAGAAATATTCACAGAAATCAATGTCCGCCATATTGAAAAAACCGAAAACGGATGGAGGGTATTTTTCAATCCAATGTCAACAGGTAGGGAAGTTTTCGATGCTCCTGAAATGTTTATTGAAGCCGAAAATGTTATCCTGGGAGCAGGTTCATTGGGTTCAACTGAAATATTGCTTAGATCAGCCAAAAAAGGGCTTTCTATCTCAGATTTCATTGGAAAAAGATTTACGGGAAATGGAGATGTTCTTGGTTTTGGCTATAACAATGATGTTGCCATTAATGGGATCGGACTAGGAAAAAAAGCGACAGACAAAATTGCAAACGTAGGACCTTGCATCACCAGTGTGATTGACATGAGAAACAGGCCAAAAATGGAAGATGGAATGACTTTGGAAGAAGGATCTGTTCCGGGACCTATCAGAGGATTGATGGCAGGAATGTTGGTTACCACTTCCCGTTTATTCGGAAAAAATACAGATAGGGGTTGGGGAGATTTTTTCAAAGAGAAAATCAGGGAAATTACCAGCTTGATCAGGGGTCCGTTTTATGGTGCCGTCAACCATACCCAGATTTACCTGGTTATGACACATGATGATGGTAATGGGGAAATGGCTTTGGAAAAAGACAATCTTCGGATCAAATGGAAAGGGGTCGGAAAGCAGGAAATCTTCAAAAAGGTTTCAGGAGAGCTCTACAGCGCAACCGAAGCCCTTGGAGGGAGTCAGATTCCAAATCCAACATGGAACAAAATGATGGATTACGATTTGGTGACTGTGCACCCCTTAGGAGGCTGCAATATGGGAGATGATGCCACCAAAGGAGTGGTAGACCATAAAGGCCAGGTTTTTTCAGGCAAATCAGGGACAGCTTTACATAAAGGTTTATATGTCATGGATGGTGCGGTAATTCCCAGACCTGTTGGAACAAATCCTTTATTGACCATCAGCGCATTGGCCGAGAGAAGTTGTAAAATCATCGCTGAAGAACTTGAAACAAAGGTGAATTATAGTTGGAAGCTTATTCCTGAAAAGGACTCCTTTCCAAACTTAAAACCCGGAGTCCAATTTACTGAGTCCATGAAAGGTTATTTCTCTTTAGAAGAAACCGATGATTATGAAAAGGGATTTGACAAAGGAAAGGCAGCAAATTCTCCATTTGAGTTCACTTTAACCATCAAATCTGAGGATGTGGATTCATTTGTTGAAGTAGCGACCCATGAGGCTGGGATGTTCGGCACCATGCTTGCACCCGCCTTATCCAAGTTTCCCTTCACTGCTGTCAATGGCACTTTCAATTTATTTATTGAACACAGCCAAGATCCTAATAGAAAAAAAATGATTTACAACACCCTCTTGTTGAGCCAAGAAGGCAATAAATACTATTTCATGGGATTCAAGGAGGTATTCAATGACAAAGGTTTTGACGTTTGGAAAGACACTACCACTTTATTTATTACACTGCATGAAGGAGATTCAAGCTCAGGAAAAGTAATTGGAAAAGGAAAGCTGATCATTGAGCCGACTGATTTTGCAAAGCAACTGACTACGATGAAGGCCTTGAACACCACCAACAAAATGGAAGAACTGAAAGCGATTGGGACCTTTGGAAAGTTCTTTGCAGGAAATGTCTTTGAAACTTATTTCAAAAAATTGGGAAAATAGGGGAGATCAGGGTCTTCCGACAGATTCTCTCAAGGAGGTCAACCAAGTAGGGGTTGCCCTCCTTTCTTTTAACTTGGCCTTTACCCACCTGTTTGCTTTTTCCAAAGCTCCTTTGTTTTGATATTCTGATCTTTCTCTAAGCAGGAGCTTAATAAACATATCCAATTCTTTAGATTGAATTTCAGAAAACAGCGAATCTTTCTTAATTAAAGTATTATCAAATCCTCTGTCTTTCTTTAGAATCGAATAATTGGCTCCAACTTTTAGATATCCTTTTGAAAGCAATGATTCTTTGGCTTTTGGAATCAATAGATCAAGGTATTTATCAGGGAATACAAGATTTAAACTTTCATCAAGATACAAGTCCCAATAGGTTAATGAATCTTTCAAAGCTAAATTTCTTGCTTTTGGATTTGCAAAATCAATGATTTCGGTGCTTTCAATAAAGTCATCAATCAGCAGATGATTATAAGTAATTGGATATAATTTAAAAGTCAATTCTGGATTTGCATCTATTGGGTTTTTGACTAAAGTTAAGATTACTTCTCTGTCATTTATTTTATTATAATTCAATACTTTATGTTCATGCATAAAAGTAGAATCTACCTCAGCGACCTGCATTGAAACAGTGTCAATTTCACCAACGACAAGGTTGTCCCTTAGGAGGCTTTGCAAACTTAAATTGAAAGCATTCATATATTCAGAAGGATCGTTGTACCAAAAATATATGGGAGAGGGTACCGATTTGGAAAAATAGTGAATACTGCCTTCAAACGGCCAATCCAGCCTCAGGGTTGCCAATAAGGCCATTTCACTTTCGTCCAAAACCCCATCTGCAGTAATCTGAAGGATGTCTTTGGAAAAATAGCCGTAATTTGTCGAGGTTCCCAACATAGGGAGTCTTTGAAGTCTTGAAACCGAAAAAGCGATATTCTTCTTTTTTTGCTCTACGGTCCTAATAAGTTTGCTGTCCTGTTTCATAGCGAGTTCCAAGGAATCCAATACTGCAAATTCCATTTTGAGCAAAGAATCTATCAAGCTAAGTTCAAATCCACTGACTGCCTCATCCGATTCAATCTGAGCGACCATCTGCGAAATTTTATCATGGTGAAAAACCACTTTTTTGACATCCTTTCCGGTAATCAGTGAAAATAGGTTTTTGAGGGTTTCGGCACCTTGTATTTCGGCATTTTTGAGAATTTCAGCCCGGTGAGCAAATGCCATCAGTTTTTCAATGCAATATTCTTTTACTTTTTTGGCATCCTTAAAATCCACTTTGCCATTGTAATCCAGAATTTCAAACCCAGGTATTCCTTTTTCGGGAATAAACCAAGGATTGATATCCGCATCAAGTATGCTTGGTGCCAAACCAAAAATGTGAACTTCAGCCAAGTCATCATAAATCACAATAGCAGAAGGATCCAAATCGGTAAAATCAAAGCCAGCCTTGACCCAACCTCTTCCCACCATGGCGAGTTTTTTCCTTGTTTCTTTTCTACTGAAATCAGCCAGTTTATTTTCATAATAAAAATCCATGAAATCCACCGAAGGAAGTGAATCATTGGGTGGTGGTACTTCCTGATACATCAGAAACAAGGCTTCTTCTTTGTTTCTGGTGCTTGGATTCCACTTTTCATCTTTTTTCTTTTTGGTTTTTATCCGGTACAAGTATTCCAACATGTCTTCATAAAGTGGGTCTAAAGCCACATCATCAAGATATCCATGGAAGTTAAGCTTGTCCATGATATTCCTGCTGTCAACTTCATGCCGGATAATTCTCCGCCAATTATTGACAGGAGTCATTTTTTTGTATTCCTCATCCCGCTCATCTTTTGAAAGTCCTTGGAAGTTCTTAAGGTTTTTGAGTGCAGAACGGATGTCTTGATATAAAATCTCGCCTCGAGTTTGGATATTTTCATCTTCTATCAAATTCAGTCTTGCCTCATCAATGGAAGAAATCACTTCTCCATAATATTCAGCTGTCACCAATTGACCTATCTGCCTTACCTCAGTCACCATATTGGTAGTTTCATTCAATTTCAGCCCACCTTCAAAAATTCCAAAAGGATTCCATATAAAAAGTCCAACCACAATCGCCAAAACGATGAGGATGTCCAAAAGAAACTTCCAGTTTTTGAGGAATAGGCCTATCATTGTTCTACGATTGTTTCAGTATCCACCAATAAATTGACTTTTGAAATGATCAGGTCATCACTTTTGAAGCTGATATAAATTTCATCATACCCTAATGAAGACAACAGTATTTGAAACAACTGCCGGGTATTGTTTTGTGTGGTACGGACAATTCCCATATAGCGCAGGTTTTCACGGATATCCAATTCGGCGAGTCTGAAAAATTCCTCCTGATCCCTGATATCAATCTTATTCAAGAAAACTTTGGGGTCAGAAATCAAAGAATCTTCCACAAAACTTGAAGGAGGATAGGAGAAGTTGATAACCTCAATAGGAGGGAGTTCCAAGTGGATTTTGGTATCCTCAATCCTGATATCAGCTTCCTTGATTTTGCTAAGATCGATACCGGCTTTCACCCTTGCTTTGGAATAGGCCATAAAGCTAGCTTCACTGATTTTCAAAAGAGCAAGTTTCTTGGTTTTGGTACCAAAAACGATTTTGTCTATCACGAATTCGGTTGTGGCTAAATCCGAAGCATTTTGGATTTTTCCCACCACCAGAGCCCTTTCGTTTTTTTTACAGGAAAATAATAGAACAGTCAATATCATCACTGCCAAAAAAGAGTTCCTGCTAAAAATTGTTTCAGAGGTCCTCATGATTGCATTTTTTTAAATTTTTCGAAGGCTGTCTGAAGCTTTATGTCATATTTATTGACTTTATAGCCGCTGCCGTTATAACCATAAGCAAAGCTAGCCCAATCATAATTCCCGGATTTTTCTTCTGAAATGAAATTTATCAAAGGGGTTCCTTTTAGTTTTTTGGTCTTGATAAATTCCAAAAAGTCCATGAAATGGAATTTCTCATGCTCATGCTGTTTTTCCTCAAAATCTTTGTAGTCCTTGTATTTTCTACCTTTGATATTGTGGTTAAGGTTTTCTCCAAGAATCTGGAACAGTCCCCATGAGGCAGAAAAAACTGCAATTTCAGGATCTATTTTTCTTGCGCGATCAAGCCGGTCATACTCTGCAACTCCTCCTTTATAATGTTGCCTGGTCCAGCTTTTGTACAGGATATCCTCATTGCTTTTTTGAAGCTTTAGGATTTCCTCTTCAGGCATTTTCCTGATACTGCTTAGGAGTTTCCACATCAAATGTCCCTCAAAAAGAATCTTTGCCCTTCCATCACTGAGATGCCCACGTCCGGAGGATTCCACAGAGATTACTGATTTAACCACAGGTAGGGAAAGAATAATGTTATCTTTTTCAGCGAGATTTTCAAGCACTTCTTTGATTTCCTCATCATTGAGAATTTTACTGTTGATATTGTCCATGATCTGGACAAAAGCAAAATTACTTGCCACAGGTAGTTGTTCTCCCCTTGATTCTAAAAGTGCATTTTTAAGGTTTGTTATGGGGGAACCTGAAGCGGGAGGCTGTTGCATGTCTCCCACGGTTTCTTCGCCTTCCATAAATTCCCTGTCATCATCACCCAATGAATCGTCCTGTTCCAAACTCGGTGGCGGTGTCCCCGCACTTGGTATGATTCCTTCAGGAAGATCTGATGATGGCAGTGGAGAGGCGGGAGGGGTAGTCCCGTCAGCCTGTTGATTGGGATTTCTCCACCTTTCTCTAAAGTATTTCAATGATTTGTCCCCAAAATAAAAGGCAATCATCATTAAGAATGCTGTTTCAAAAAATTCAAATTGTTGGATTCTCAGTGCAATCAAATCACTGCTTAGCTCCTCCGATCCCATACTGCTGATCAACAAAGAAATGCCCCCAAACAACAAAGTAAACGCGATCATACCCCTTACAGTGCCGGGAGGCAATCCAAAAGTCTGACTTCTATAGGGATTGTATAAAGGTTCACGAACTCCGCTAGCCGGTAAATCGATCCCAAATTCCCGGGCATCTCTCTTTGCTTCAGCTATTTTCTGCCATTCCCCATCAGTTATTCCAAAATTGATATTGTAATGATAGACAGACCATACGAAATAGATCATAAAAACGGCAATCCATATCACAATTATCAGCAATCCAACGATGGAAAAGAGGTTTTTCTTTTCGATATACATCAGTATGCTGTAAAAAATGGTAATCAAAACCAGCGTTACCGCAAATATGATGGTCCCTTTGAAAAACACATCATGGTACTTATTGACATAGTAGGAACTGATCTGCTCCTCAGTTTTAAAATACCTGATCAAGATCCCATAGATAAGGCCCACAGCAATGATAGCCGGAATAGTCAATGCAAGGACTACATCTTTTTCTTCTGTATAAAAATTTCTGATCAAAAACCCAATGGCAACTGCCATCAAAATGGTAGCTGCAATCTTAATGATCAGCTGGTAAAAGGCGCTCTGTTTTTTCATATTGGTGATAGTTTACTTCTTTCAAACCAGTCCTCGTTTAATATCTGAATAGTGACAGGCTCATTGGATTTGAGCAGGGCACTGATAGTTTTATAAAATCTTTCGTATGCGTTTCGTGAATATTGAAGTGACTTTGATGTTCCTGCCGAAACCCCGTCAGCAATCAGAATACAGCCATCTGTGTTCTCGTGGGTATTTCCGACGTGGATATAGACATTTTGAAAATTAGGGATATCCTTGATCTCAAGGTGATAATCAAACCAATCTCCATAGATCCTTCTATATTTCTTGGTGAGGTCAGTTTCTATCCTGTAAAAATCAATGGGGAAAACGCCGGCAGGGATTCTTGTCTTTTTGGCGACTTTCACTTCATTATAGGTATCTTCAAGGGTATAAGCGAAAAATTTATTTCTCAAAAAAATCAAACCTAGGGTGGTTTCTCCATCATCCAAATACCTCAAGATGGTAAGCGTACAACTTCCCAATGCTGTACCGGTATCTGATTTTGAGTTCTCCAACCTGAATTCCAAGTCTTTGATTTTCTGCTCTAATTGGCTGATTTCAGAGTTTTTTTCAACGACTGGAAATATGGGATTCAAAACAGCTACAGGTTTGATTGGGTCGGATGGGGTAGCTTCTTTGGTTTTTTCTTTTGAAAAAGTAAATGCAGAGGAAAGACTTTTGTATCCTTTTTCAATCAATACCACCACATAACCAATGAATCCTATAAGATAGAGCCATATTTTACTCAGCAAATCAGGGTTGGTCACAAAGACTAAAACCATGACGGCAAGGAATGCAATGACTAAAAGTGCAGCAATATTTTTCATGAACAATTCAAAAGATTAGATCCTGAACAAACTCGATGTAATCAAAAAAGCAAACAAATAATTTTAAAATTTATATAATTACCTATTAATAATCAAGTAAATACTGCTTTTTCATGCATATTTGATCAAACTACCTTCGGTTTAATAAAGTGTACAATCTGATTCAAAAAAGATTTGATTGAAGGATTGAGAACCAAATCAAAAGATCATGTTTTTCGCATCCACTTAAATCAGAAAAATACATTCTATCACTTTCAGTTCAAAAAAGGGGCTGATTTCCCTTAAAACCTGAGAGTATTTGATTAAATTTTGTGGTTAAACAATCATTATTTAAAAATGGCAAACTATAACCTACGAATTAACGGAAACGATTACAACGTGGAAGTTGAAGACGACACACCACTACTGTGGGTGTTGAGGGATCATATCGGCTTGGTAGGAACCAAATATTCCTGCGGAATAGCCCAATGCGGCGCCTGTACGGTCCATGTAAACGGTGAAGCGGCCTTTTCCTGTACCTTGCCGGTTTCCAGTATCGGATCTGACGAAATCACTACCATTGAAGGACTTTCCTCAGAAGGTGACCATCCAGTCCAAAAAGCTTGGGATGAGGTGGATACTGCCCAATGCGGTTATTGTCAAGCCGGTCAGATCATGACTGCAGCAGCATTTTTGAGAAAAAACCCAAAACCAACCATGGAGGAAATCGAAAATGCGATGAACAGAAATCTGTGCAGATGTGGCACTTACCATAAAATTCGTGAAGCAGTAGCATTAGCAGCAAAACTTAAATAATCATGGCAAATCTAACTAAAACAAATAGAAGGGATTTCCTCAAAATAGCAGCCACTGCTTCCGGGGGATTGTTTATCGGTTTCTATTGGTCAGGATGCGATTCTCCCAAGATGAAGGTTTTGACCAATGAAGAGATACTTCTCAACGCACATAATTTCAACAGCTATCTTTCCATTTCTCCCACGGGTGATGTGGTGATTTATTCCCCTAACCCGGAATTAGGACAAAATATCCTGACTTCATTTCCAATGGTGGTAACAGAAGAATTGGATGCAGATTGGCAGAAAGTAAGGGTTATCCAAGCCAATTTGGATGTTGAAAAATATGAAAGACAACTGACCGGTGGATCCGGTGCCATGCCGCATTCTTGGGAAAGGCTCCGAAAAGCAGGGGCTACTGCGAGACATCTTTTGGTAGCAGCAGCTGCTACAAAAATGAATGTCGATGCAAGTACCCTTTCGACTTCCAATGGAGAAGTAATCCACAAGGAGAGCGGTAAAAAAATGGGTTATGGTGAATTGGTCACCGATGCATCCAAATTGACTGCCCCCGAGGAAGTCGCTTTAAAAGATCCAAAAGATTTTAAAATCATTGGCACGCCTGTCAAAAACGTGGAAAACAAAAACATGTTTACAGGTAAGCCGCTTTATGGGCTTGATTTTTATAGGGAAGGTATGCTACATGCCATGATACAAAGGCCTCCATTTGGCATGAAAATCAAATCCGTGGACGATGCCGCCGCAAGGGCAATCTCAGGTGTGACAGATGTGGTTACGTTCAAAAACAATGTGGCTGTAGTTGGTAAATCCACTTGGCCACTGATGAAAGCAAAGAAATTACTCAAAATAGAGTATGAACCTGATGGTGTTGTAGAAAGTACTTTTGACCATGACAGGCTATTTGCAGAATTGCTAAACGGTAAAACAGCAGAAGTCAAAAGAAAAGATGGAGATGTGGATTCAGCATTTAAAAATGCCGCTCAGGTTATCACCAGTGAATACCAATGTCCATTCCTTTCTCACTCTCCCATGGAACCGCAAAACTTCTTTGCGCATGTTCAGGGAGACAAAGTGGAATTGGTAGGTCCCACACAGACGCCGGACAGGGCAAGAAATGATACAGCTCAGTTGTTGGGCATTCCGCCTGAGAATATCACTGTCCAAATCACCAGATTAGGTGGAGGTTTTGGTAGACGACTGAGGGCTGACTTCGTGGTCGAGGCCGCTGAATTGTCCAAAATGATGAATGCCCCTATCAAATTAACCTGGAGTAGGGAAGATGACATGACCGGCGGAGCTTATCGACCAGCTGTAAGGTACAGGTTCCAAGCTGCTTTGGATGAAAGTGGCAACATGATAGGATATAAGTTAAGGGGAGTCGGAATCAATGCTGGTAATTCCACTAGAGAGAATAATTTCCCTTCAGGGGCAGTAGAGAATGTGCTGATCGAATCAATAGACCATAAGTCAGCCATCACTACCAATGCATGGCGAGCACCGATTACCAATTTCTTGGCCTATGCAGAGCAGTCATTCTTAGACGAAGTGGCTTTGGCAGCCAAAAAAGATCCTGTCCAATTCAGATTGGATTTGTTGGCCAAAGCCAAAGCTTCGCCTGTGGGTGAATTGCAATATGATGTGGACAGAATGATCGGGGTAATAAAGCTTGCTGCTGAAAAATCAAATTGGGGCAAAGATGCCAATGTCATGCAAGGTTTTAGCGTATATTATTCCCATAGATCGTATGTCGCTCAGGTGGCAAACATCGAAATGGAAAATAACCAACCTGTTTTGAAGAAAATCGTAGCAGCCACAGATTGTGGTATCGTCGTGAACCCAACCGGTGCGAATCATCAGGTGCGGGGCGGTATCGTAGATGGTATGGGTCATGCCATGTATGGAAACCTGACTTTTGAAAACGGATTGCCGAAGCAGAAAAACTTTGACACTTACCGTTTGATCAGGATGAAAGAAGTTCCTGAAATCGACGTCCACTATATCCAAAACGGCATCGATCCAACAGGATTAGGCGAACCGGCTTTGCCGCCAACAGGTGGTGCAGTGGCCAATGCGATCTTCAAAGCGACCGGTAGAAGACTTAGGAGTCAGCCGTTCATTGAGCAAAAAGAATTCTCAGATATCAAATTACAGATTAAAAGAGCTTAAAAACAGCAAGGTAATTGTGCAGGCCCACCGTAGGAAGGATATTCCCGGTGGGCTTTTTTTTAAATCTCATCCTTTTTCACAACTTAGGAAAAGACATTTTTGACCGTTAAACTATTTTTCTTTAATCATTTACCTTTCTCCCAAAAATCTTCGATTAAATAGAAAACAGGCAGACCAAAAACTCGAAAAGTCACCATTAGCATGGAATTCTGAACTTTTCTATCTAATTTAGTGTACCATAATGTGTACACATAATTTAATATCATGTTAGTAATAAGCACTAGAGAATTCCGACAAAATCTCAAAAAATATTTAGATCTGATCGATAAGAATGAGAGAGTGATCATTCAGAGAGGAAAAGGCAAGGTCTATGAAATTTCAAACGAAGTAAAAAATGATCGATTCTTTGATAACCCTGCCGTTCAGGAACGATTGGCCAAAAGCATTCAGTCCTATTCAGAGGGAAAAACGGTGAAGTTGTCTGATGAGCAATTGAAGGATCTCCTCGGTATATGACTTTTGAGATAGAATTTACAGTTGAGGCTTTGGAGGATATTCAGAAGCTGAAGAAAACAGGAAATCAGGCGATTTTAAAGAAGTTTTTCTCTTTAATTCAGGAATTAAAAGAACATCCTGAAACAGGTACAGGAAAACCGGAAAAGCTCAAACATTTACAGCAGAATACTTGGTCAAGAAGGATAGATAAAAAGCACAGGCTCGTTTATTTGATTGATGGGACTAAAATCGTGGTGACTATTTTAGGAGCCTATGGCCATTATGGTGATAAGTAAAATTCTTTCAAAAATTGAAAATTAAGGGAAGCGTTTGATAAAGTCATTTGCAATCTGATTTGAGAGCCTATCAAGGCTTTTGGTTCAGAAAAGACAAAAAAATGAGATAGGGAGCTTTTTTTATTTTGTTATCGTCCATTCCGCGCCTTGTTTAATCGAAAGGTGTAAACCGCAATTTGCCAATGAATCCAAACCTTTTTGCTTAGTGGAATTTGTAATTCATTTTACTAAGAATTACCTTTCGTTTGGGTGTCTGGTTGAATCCAATTACAAATTATTATTGATAAAAGGGTGGAATTATAAATCCCACCCAGGTGAAGTAGTCAAAGCAAAGAAACAAGAATTTAGAAGGATTTCTGAACAAGACCTACGAAAAATGTTCTTCTTGTTTAAGATTTTGATTGAGAAAACAGATAGTTATGAGACTTATATCCTTTATTTCAATACTTGTTTTCATTGCAGGGTGTAAATGGAAAAATGAAACAGGTAACACTCGTGGTTTAATACTTGATTCATTAGTAAACCAAGATTCAATACCTAATAAAATTGATGAAAATTTTGAAATGTTTATTAGTCAATTCAATCAAGATTCAGTTTTCCAATTTTCAAGAGTGCACTTCCCGGTTACAATCAAATCTTATGATACCGGTTCTTTTTCTTATGTGGAAAGAGAAATGTCAATTGATGAGTGGGATTTTGTAAAAGTTCTTGAAATCGATGATATTAAGCATGAAATTACACCAGTAAGTAGTGTTGAAGTTCGACTTGAATTCTTCAAAGAGGATACAGGAATTGGTGTTACCTACATTTTCAAAAAGCTTCTATCAAAATGGTTATTGGTAGAAATCGTAGACCATAGCATATAACCAAAAACCGAAACTACTTAGTTTAACTTTGAGATTTCGGAGGTTATCAATTCTTATTTCCTCGCCGTCCTCACCTAGGTGAGTGGAATTACAAATCTCAACCAGTCCGAGCAGCAGACGTTTAACTACCCCCAAGATGGCTTTTTTATTTAAATCTCATCCATCTCCCTTTCCGGCCAATAAGGTCCGATCAAGGTAAGGTTTTGGAATAATGGGTCAAATTCAAATTGAATGGGTATTTCATCCCGTTTTTGTTCATGGATATTGAGGCAAGCATTGAAATGGACCAAATCAAATTCTAACATCAACTTACCTTTCAAATCGTTAATAAATTCAATTTCCCCCTTCAACTTCACCTTTTCAGCAACTGCCCCTTCTTTTTTGAAGTAATAGGAAAGAAAAATCCCCAAGTCTCTTTCATTTGTATCCAAAACTTCTTCAATCAGGATTTCAGGATTTTTTGGTTGATCTTGTGGGTTTAGGGAAAATTTCCAGGTTTCTTGCATCTCCAAAATTAATTAATTCTACCATTAATACGGTTTGGTTTGTGGCTTTTGGCTAAAGGTTTTACATTGGAATTTACTTTGCAATTCGATGAAATACCCGATTTATTTGGATTACAATGCCACTACTCCCTGTGCGCCTGAGGTAATTGAAGCGATGTTGCCATGGTTTGGGCAGCACTTCGGCAATGCAGCAAGCAAAAGCCATCCCTATGGTTGGATGGCCGAGGATGCTGTGGAGACCGCCCGGGAACAAGTCGCCAATTTGATAGGTGCAAAACCAAAGGAAATCATTTTTACATCTGGAGCTACGGAAGCCATTAATTTGGCACTAAAAGGGATTTTTGAACATTATATTGGTGAAAAGCAACATTACATCAGCTGCCAAACCGAGCACAAAGCAGTATTGGATACTTTGGATCACCTTCAATCCAAAGGAGCAGAAGTCACTTATCTTCCTGTAAATCAATTTGGTGAGATTAATCTTGAGCAACTGAATTCAAGCATATTGCCACATACCAAAATGATTGCCTTGATGTGGGCCAACAATGAAACCGGGCTTATCCATCAAATGGATCGGATCAAGGAAATTGCAGAAAAAGGAAATATCATTCTCTTTACGGATGCTGTACAAGCGGCAGGGAAAATTCCTTTGGACATCAAAGGAATTCATTTAATGGCGATTTCGGCCCACAAAATGTATGGCCCAAAAGGCGTGGGAGCATTGTATGTCAGACACAATCATCCACTTCCAAAACCATTGGCATTAATGGATGGTGGAGGACACGAAAAGGGATTCCGAAGCGGAACGCTCAATGTACCCGGAATTGTCGGATTTGGAATGGCAGCTGCACTGAGGTCAAAAAATCTGATTGTAGGAGCTAGTCGCTTAGAAAGCCTTCGAAATCTATTAGAAAGCAGGATTTTAGAAATAGATGGAACAACGGTTAATGGGAATCTTCAAAATAGGTTGTCGCATGTTTCGAATATTTCTTTTCGAGGGGTCGAAGGAGTGGAGCTTCTTCAAAGGGTAAACAAAGAAGTTGCAGTAAGTTCAGGTTCGGCATGTACGAGTATTTCGCCTAAACCATCCCATGTTTTGGCGGCAATGGGGATTGAACCCGATTTGGGAAGGGCGTCGATCAGGTTCAGTTTGGGTTTAAATACTACCGAGTCTGAAATTATTTTTGCGGCTGAGTATATCAAAAAAGTGGTGGAAACATTGAGGAAATCTTAGATATCATTTTTGAGTTTGAGGGGAGTGTTCATTAAACTGTGTCATTTCCTTCAAACCGTTCATCAAAGTAAGCAATTAGGTCTTTTCGTATGGAAGGCCAAGCGAATATTGAACCG
>NZ_JANAEZ010000014.1:0-55729 GCF_024813435.1 Aquiflexum gelatinilyticum | reverse complement strand
CGGTTCAATATTCGCTTGGCCTTCCATACGAAAAGACCTAATTGCTTACTTTGATGAACGGTTTGAAGGAAATGACACAGTTTAATGAACACTCCCGGACTGATGACTTCTTTCAGAATACTGAACACTTCCCACTGCTTACTATACTGGGACTTCCTACTGAACACTGCCTACTGAATACTGAACACTGCCTCCTGATTCCGCCTAAACCATCTCCCCCATCACCCAATTGGTCCTTGCGGCTGTGCGGCCGGTACTTGGACAAGTCCCTGTTCCCAATAAGTCCTCCACAATGGTTTTGATCAGTGGCTGTTGGATATGCTTGGGCAGGTCGACATGGTAATGGATTGGATCCTCCTGGTCTGATTCCAAGGTAAATTCCCCTTTTCCAAAGGTCTCAAAACGGATCAGCCCCTTGCTGCCATAAATGATTATCTCATCGATCTCCGCTGTCTTGGAGGTAGTAAAACACCAATTTCCTGATCCCAAGACGCCGTTTTCAAAGACAAAACTTCCTGTCACAATATCCTCTGCATTATAAGCTTTGGCTTGGTTGGAGGAAAAACCGCTTGCCTTGATCACAGGTCCAAAAAAGAAATCCAGCAAATCCAGCTGATGTGAAGCAAGGTCAAAGAAATACCCCCCACCTGCAATTTCCGGATTGATGCGCCAGTTGTTTTCCAGGTGTACGACCACATCAGGCTTGAGTACCTGCTTCAGGTTGATGTGGACTGTTCTGATTGCGCCGATGGCACCGGATTCCATGAGCTCCTTGATCTTCAAAAAATGCGGCAATGCCCTTCTGTAATAGGCCACATACAGCGGAACTCCGGCTTCCTCACAGATGGCGATCATTTCCCTGCACTCTGCATAGGTCCTAGCCATGGGTTTTTCGACATAGACAGGTTTGCCGGCAGCAGCCACCAACCTTGTCAGCGGCAGGTGCATGTGTGGCGGGGTAGCAATGTAGACCGCATTGACTTCCGGGTCGTGGACCAATTCCTCAGCCGATGTATACCACTTGGGAACGCCATGACGGAGTGCATAGTCCTTTACCTTTGCCTCATCACGTCGCATGACGGCTACGAGTTTGCTGTGGGAAATATGCTTCATGGCCGGTGCGGACTTGACTTCGCAGACATTGCCGACACCCAACACCCCCCAACGGACTTCCTGGTCTTGGATCTTTTTCATGGTGTTAAAAGTAGGGAAAAAGTGGGAAGGCTGGAAGTTTGGAAGGTGGGAAGTCAGGAGGATAGGAAGTGGGAGGTTTGGAAGTTGGGAGGTACCAAGTACTAAGTACTATGTACCAAGAGTTAAGGAATGACCGAAATCAAGAAACAGGATAAGCCTATCCTTGTCATTTCGAACGCAGAGAGAAATCTAAGAAAATGAGTCTCGCAAAGACGCTGAGACGCAAAGAAAGACTTGTAAACAGAAGTGATTTTGGGACTCCTCCATATGGTATGCAGGAAGGTGACAAGGCAAGATTTTATACATTCTCGGGAGGGAAGTCGGGAGGTTGGGTGGTGGTGTCAGTTAAACAAATAACCAATTAACCTATAACCCAATAACAAATAACCACTTTTTAAAAAAAGGATCGTTAAATTGAAATACTGACCAAACGCAACAACATGCTCCGATCTGATAAACTCAACAAAAACCCAAAACTTTACATTTTTCTTCCGCTCTATTATAGCCTGTGGGCGGACAGCGAACTCACCACAACTGAAGCGGAAGGCATGCAGCAACTCATCGAAAAGCAGCCTTGGGTAAGTTCAGAAGAAAAAGACTGGCTGCAGTCCCACCTCGAGCCTTCAAAACCACCAAAGCCCAAGGAACTGAAATCCTGGAAAGCCATCATCCAAAAGCTGGAACTCGAAGGCCTGACCGACCTGTATGAAATCGGGAAATCATTGGCGCAACAACATGCCGGAGATGAACCGATATCATTTAAAGAAAGTCTGCAGGAGGAATTTCATCAAACTGAACTTTCACTTGGGCTCTTGAGCAAGGAAGCAAAATACAACTTCAAATCCGGGCATGAAACCATTTCAACCGAATACAAAAAGGAAAGCAACTTTGATATCGCCAAAATGGCTGCGCTGCTCGATGGCAATCAGGCTGAACTGATCCAAAAAGTAAAGCAGGTGATCTCCCAACCTTCATTTGCGTACCGGGAATATGATTCACTGACTGAGCAAAGGGAACAAGTTTTGACTTGGTGTCAGGAGCTCAGCAAACACGGTTTTGGAGCCTGGGCATTTCCCGACTATGCCGGAGGCAAAAACGACATGGAAGGTTACTTCACCATCATGGAAACGCTCAGCTACCATGACCTCAGCATGGTAATCAAGTTTGGGGTGCAGTTTGGGCTTTGGGGCATGAGTGTTTACTTTTTGGGAACAGGAAAACACCACCGCAACTACCTCAAAGACATCGGAAGTCTGAAGCTTCCCGGTTGCTTTGCCATGACCGAAACAGGTCACGGTTCCAATGTCCGTGGCTTGGAAACCACCGCCACCTACGATCACAAAAACAAAACCTTTACCATCCATACGCCAAATCCGGATGCGAGAAAGGAGTATATCGGCAACGCAGCCCTGCACGGACAAATGGCAACTGTCTTTGCAAAGCTGATCATAGATGGAGAAGATTATGGGGTCAATGCTTTTATTGTACCACTCAGGACTACAGATGGCAAGATGATTCCGGGTGTCCGGATAGAAGACTGTGGCAGAAAGATGGGACTCAACGGGGTTGACAACGGCGTTATTTATTTTGACCAAGTAGTCATCCCAAAAGAAAACATGCTCGACAAATACGCTTCGGTCAGTGAAGAAGGTGAATTTGAAAGTTCCATCAGTTCGGACAACCGGAGGTTTTTTACCATGTTGGGAACACTTGTCGGTGGCCGGATCGGGATCCCGAGATCGGCCATCTCCGCCACCAAAACAGGGCTGACTATCGCCATCCGGCATGGAGAAAACAGGAAACAGTTTGGGCCGGAAGGAGGGGAAGAAATCCCGATCCTCAACTACCGCATGCACCAAAGGAGACTGATGCCGCCCTTGGCAGAAGCCTATGCCATCCATTTCGCTTTGAAATACCTTACCCAAAGGTTCCTCGACCGGACCGAAGCAGAAGCCATGGAAATCGAAGCTTTGGCGGCAGGCCTGAAATCCTATGCTACTTGGTTTGCCACGGCCACTTTGCAGGAATGTAGGGAAGCATGTGGCGGCAAAGGGTATCTCTCCGAAAACCGGATCGATGCCCTGAAAAATGACACCGATGTCTATACCACCTTCGAGGGCGACAACACCGTCCTGATGCAGTTAGTAGCCAAAAACAGGCTGACGGAATTCAGGCGGGAATTTGGAGACATGAACATTTCCACCATTTTCAATTTTGTGGTCAGCCAAGCCCGCACTTCTTTCACAGAGAAAAACCCCATCATCGTCCGGAGTACCGCCACGGAACACCTCTTGGATTTTGAATTCCACCTCAACGCCTTCCGGTATCGGGAAAATTCCATCCTCAGCAGTGCTGCCCAAAGGCTCAAACGGCACATCGAGCAGGGCATGGATTCCTTTGATGCCTTCAATGTCGCACAGCACCACCTCGTCAATGTAGCACAGGCCTATATCGAAAGGATTGTTTTGGAGCAGTTCCAAAAGCAGGTGAATGAAACCGAGGACGAAAGCTGCCAAATGGCCATAGCCCAACTCTGCCAACTTTATGCCCTCCACACCATCGAGAAAAACAGCGCTTGGTACCTCGAGCAGGGCTATATGGAAGGCGTCAAATCCAAAGCCATCCGCAAGGAAGTCAATCAACTTTGTTGGGAAGTGAGGAAAAATGCCTTGGCTTTGACAGATGCTTTTGGGATACCGGAAAGCTGCATAAGTGCTCCTATTGCAGTAAAATCAATTTAAAAGAAACGAGAGACGAGAGACGAGAAGCGAGAAACGAGAGACGAGAAGCGAGAGAAAAAGTTAATGCTGAATTCTGAATTCATAATTATAAATTGCTGGAGCCGTCATTCTGAACCGGAGCTTGCGGAGGTGAAGAATCTCTTTGTTGGGAAAAAGAAGCGAGAAACGAGAGGCGAGAAGCGAGAGAAAAAGTTAATGCTGAATTCTGAATTCATAATTATGAATTGCTGGAGCCGTCATCCTGAAGGAGGTACGACTGAAGGATCTCATTTACTTTACGTGAGACACTTCGCTTTACTCAGGTTGACGTGCGGCCCAAGAGTAGCTCAAGGGTAAGGCAGACACGGAGTATCCTTAGCTATGACACGGAGTATCCCTAGGACAGACACGGAGTATCAGTAGGAGAAAGTATACTAGGGGTAAGGAGAAGTCTAGGGGAAAGGCAGGAGAACCATTAGGGAAAACGGGTTAGATTTAGCCGATACATCACAGCTACCTGCCATTCTTTCAATCAAAAATATGAAATCCAAACCCGGCCTATTATTTCTAATACTTACAATTCTACTTTTTGTAATTGGGATTTTTACGACCGACAGGAGCATCGACATCCAGATTTATGACACCTATTATGTGATTGGCTATTTTCCGATTTTGATGATTTTATGGTTCATTTTGGTTATATCCATTGTTGTTTATTCAGATTTAAAGAAAAAATCTAAATCAATAAGCTGAAGAATGAATTGGATATTTAACTAAAAAATACTATGTTTAAATAATTGGAATATAACTTTACTATTGTTGACATACAATCGTTAGCAGTAATTGGACTGGCTCCGTGGATAGGTCGATAAACCAAAAAAAGATATGAAATATTTATTCTTCATTATTTTATTTGCCTCCTTGACGGGTTGCCATTTCGACAAACAAGAAACAACATCGGCAGATTTAACTCTTTATTTCGACTCTGACATAAAAGTAGACAGCATTCTATTAACTAATATTACTCAAGACAGGGAGTTCCATACATTCAAATATTCCGATAATATTAATGTAAACTTAAATGACAGTATCAATGACCTATATGCTATTAATTTCTTTGTCGGAAATGACCATAGAATGGTTCAGGTTTGGTTAAATGGTGAGAACTTAATAATAAAAGGTAAAGTCTTTGATAAAATAAAAATACAAGTCGATACGGTTATTGGTTCAGACTTATATTACAAATCGCTTGATTTTCGACAAAAATATGAGGACTTATTGACTGATAAGCCTGATTCAACTTTTATAAATAATTTTTTAATTGCCGAATTAAAAAAGGAAATCAATAGTCCGTTTTCTATTGAAATCGCTCAAAACTTCATGATTAGAAATATCAGTAATGCAAATGAACTGAAAAAGCTATTTACAGTCCTATCAATCCAAAATGATTTGATCAAAAATCATTTACTTAATCCATATCGAAAACTTGAGAATATTTTATCGGTTACCGAGATTGACTTTTCAAAATATAAATTTTTTGACAAAGACAATACACTTACATCTATAAGTCTTTCTGAAAACAAGAGATATCTAATCGATTTTTGGTTTATTGGGTGCGCACCATGTATCCAAGACCATAAATCAATAATAAAAAAGCTTAACTCATTAAATGACAAAAATGTAGAGATAATAGGCATATCGATAGACAGGGATCAGGAGCAGTGGAAAGGCTTTTTAAATGAAAAGCAGTATCCATGGAAGAATTATAGAGAAGTAGATGAACATGAAAACAGAATGCGGACTAAAATGATGATAGATGTTTATCCTACTTACCTAATATTGGACAGCAAAGGATTCATCCTATATAGATCAAATGGGTTTTCGGATATAGAAAAGTATTTGGGCATCTAGAAGTCGAGACTTGTAGACAAAAAACTTAAGAAAGGGAACAGCTTGATGACTTAAAAATAACCCGACTGAAATTCAGAAACGACTTGATAACTATGAAGAACGAAATCTAACAATACCCCTCTGGGTGTAGATAGGATTAACCTCTAGATGTAGATTGCCTGCCCTGCATTCTGGCTTCTCGCTAAATAACTTCCTCAAAGCTATTCTTTACGCTCGCCCCTACCTCTTTATTTAGTAGATCCTGTACAGCTGTCGGGATGTAATTCAATTTGCCATGAATTATCTTTCGTTTGGGTGTTTGGTTGAAAAGTCCAATTGCTTCCCTATGGCTATCGTGGATGTAAAGGATAAAGGGTTGGAATTACATGCCGATAGGTATCGGCATGTAATTCCACCCAGTCCACTATCAATCGCTAAACTACACCTATTTGGGTCTTAGAAATATGATGGTCGTCTGAAACCAAATACAAAAAATTTTCTAGTTTCAAAGGGATTGTAAAAGAAGTGACCTAAAAACCAGCAGTGACTTTATTCATATTCTGACCTTGAAGCAAATGGTACAGTCGACACGAAAAATTGACACACATTTAACTTAGAAAACATACCCGATTAATTAACAAGAATTTTTTACTTTGCCACCAAAATATATTTAACCCCCATATGGCTTCAGGATTTTTTGCAATATTAGACGACATCGCTGCTTTGATGGATGACGTTGCTGTCACCGCTAAAATCGCTACAAAAAAAACAGCAGGAATACTTGGTGATGATTTGGCCGTCAATGCCGAAAAATCAACGGGCTTTGTATCCAACAGAGAAATTCCTGTTTTGTGGGCTATTACAAAAGGCTCATTTATTAACAAGTTAATTATTGTTCCGGTAACAATATTGCTGAATGTATTTTTACCTTCTGCCATCATAGTAATACTCATCATAGGAGGTTTTTATCTTGCTTTTGAAGGTGTAGAAAAAATTGCAGAATACTTTTTTCATAAAAAAAAGCCGGAAAAGAAACTGACAGTTGAGGTCCTTAAACAAGACCCTGATTTGGAAAAAGTGAAGATAAAATCAGCCATAACCACCGACTTTATTCTTTCTGTTGAAATTGTAATCATTGCTTTAAGTACGGTTTTAGACAAAAGTCTAAGTGTACAGATTTTAACCTTGTCGGTTGTTTCTATCTTAGCTACTGTTGGTGTATATGGCATAGTAGCGCTGATTGTCAGAATGGATGATTTTGGATATAGCCTGATAAAAGGATCCAATAATAAAGGTCTATTCAATGCAGTAGGCTTGCTTTTGGTAAAATCCCTACCGATCGTTATCAGGATATTAGCTGTCGTAGGAACCATAGCATTATTACTTGTGTCGGGTGGGATATTTGCGCATAATATTGAATTTTTACACCACATATTACCCAATTGGCCAACCATGCTTAAAGAATTTGTACTAGGCATAGTGGGTGGGATAATTGCTTTGGTTTCAATAGCAATTGTTAAAAAAATTATTTTGCTGTTTAAAAAATAGGTGTTCAAAAGCCCAAATTTCAACACTTGAAAACAGCTTGACAGTTGCAAGATTTGAAGCAATATTAAAAGAATTCAAAGCACTTAGCGAAAAGGGTAAATCCCACCCAGACCACCATCAATGGCTAAACTATACCTAGGTGGCAATTGGTAGATGGAACTTGCAAGTCCTCTTTGCCATTTCGCCCAATTTTCCCTACTTTTCTATCTTACTCAAAACACAAAATCCACATGTTAAAAAAGATTCTTATCGGTGTAGGCATATTGGCTTTGTTGCTGGCCGTGGCATTTATTTATCTGAACAACCGTAACCGATCCATGAGCCCGCCCGACACGGCACATCTTGATGTCAATGGACTTCATGTGGAAATCAGTTATAGCCGTCCTTCGGTTAGAGGCCGTGTAATTTTTGGATCGGAAGATGAGGGCGCCCTTCAGCCGTATGGAAGCTATTGGCGCTTAGGCGCAAATGAGGCTACCACCATCACTGTAAGCCAAGATGTGACTTTCAACGGTATGCCATTAAAAGCAGGAAGTTACAGCCTGTATGCCATCCCCGGCGCAGATTCATTTCAGATCGGTGTCAACACAGAAACCGGACAATGGGGTGCTTGGGAGCCTGATTTTAGCAAAAACGTATTCGTCACCGAAGTGCCCGTAACCCGACCTGTGGTGCCTGTGGAGCAATTTACCACACGGATTGAAGAAGGGTCCGGAGGCGCTGTTGTTTATTTCGAATGGAGCAATGTCCAACTCATGATACCGGTTGTCCCTAACTAAGGGATGTAAATAGAAAATATAATATATTACAAGACCTGTCTGCTTCTTCTAAATCAGACAGGTCTTTTTTTTTGTGATGCGGGGAAAAAATATCTCTCACGCAGAGACGGGGAGAAAAAAAAGAGAAATTAGAAAGGATGAAGGAAAAGGGATGAAGGATGATGAATTCAGAATTCAATATGAATGCGATCTCTGCGCCCTCAGTGCGCTCTGTGGTAAATTATTCCCACTGATACTCCTTCTTTTTCCTATGAAGTAAAATCCCATCGACCCTGCAAGGGAGAAACTGGTTGAAGGAATTGTTCCGCCCCTTCAGGGCTCCTGAGAATCCGCCCAAACCTTAAGGATGGGCTGCACCCATCCCTTTGTTATTCCGTCCTTTCAGGGCTTTAACCAAGATGAATTAATAACCGCGCGGTCTCTGTGCCCTCAGTGCGCTCTGTGGTAAATAATTATTCTCGACGATTCTCCCTTTGCGTCCATTGCGGAACCTTCTTTTCCCTTGCGGTAAAAATAAATTACCACGGAGTTCACAGAGTACGCCGAGAAAAAAAGAGAAAAGAAACTCTGCCTCTTTTACGTCTCTGCGTTAAAAACTTTGCAGGAATGCCTATTTACTTTGCAGCCTTGCTGAAACCTAAATCTTTTTCATAAATTCATTCTACACTTTGAAAATTCGATATTGAATTTCAATTCCAGGATAATTTTTCAGACAAACCTATTTTCTATAAAACCATACCTATTGCTTTGATGATGCGGCTTTTAGTAAGATTGAATTTGGTGTTTACTTTTTTTGTTTTTAGCGGGTGTGAAAAAGAGGACCTGATCTCGGTATCTGTTTCAAAAGATAAAATTGAATTCACCGAAGAGGGCGGCACAGCAGATTTTTACATCATTACCAATGCGGATTCATGGGAAATAACATCAAACCTACCATGGATTCAGCTGAGTAAAAGTACCGGTACGCATGGAACCTCTACCATTGAAGTTACCGCTTTGACCAATCCGGACAATGTCATCAGAAGAGGAAATCTGACCCTGAGAGCAGGAAATGCAGCGCCTAAAGAAATCAAAATAAGCCAGAAAGGGCAACTCTATCCAAGTTACAACAGCTCCCCTATCCCACCAGATGCGAGCGGGATGCCGAGTACCGCTATTGAATTGGCTGCCAAAATCAAGTTGGGTTGGAATATCGGTAATTCATTGGAAGCCAGCGGAAGCGAAACAGCCTGGGGCAATCCACTCGTTACACCGGAACTGATCCGATTGGTCAAGCAAAACGGCTTCAACGCTATCCGGATCCCCTGCTCTTGGAACCAATATTTGGAAAACAGTGCCACTGTCAAAATTAAACCTGAATGGCTGGATCGGGTTAAACAAGTGGTTCAATACAGTATTGACGAAGGTATGTATGTCGTTCTGAATATCCATTGGGATGGAGGTTGGCTGGAAAACAATGTCACTCCCGCCAAGCAGGCTGAAAACAATGCCAAACAAAAAGCCTTTTGGGAACAGATAGCTACGCATTTACGGGATTTTGATGAACACCTGATGTTTGCAGCTACCAATGAACCCAATGTCGATAACGCCACAGAGATGGCAGTACTCGACTCTTACCTTCAGACTTTTGTGGATGCTGTAAGGTCTACCGGAGGTAGGAACAGCTATCGGGTACTAGTTGTGCAGGGACCCTCCACCGATATCGAAAAAACGAATGCCTTGATGACTTCTTTGCCTGTGGACAAAATACCAAACAGGATGATGGCAGAAGTCCACTTTTATACCCCATATCAGTTCACTTTGATGGAAACAGATGCTGATTGGGGTAATATGTTTTACTATTGGGGAAAAGATTTCCATTCCCTGACGGACCCTACACGCAATGCAACCTGGGGCGAAGAAGCTACTGTTGACAGCATGATGGGGCTAATGAAAACCAAGTTCGTGGACAAGGGAATCCCTGTGATACTAGGCGAATATGCAGTCAGCAGAAGGCTTATCCTGACTGGGGCAGACCTAGAACTCCACTTGGCTTCTAGGGCATTTTACCTCAAATACGTCACCCAGCAAGCCATCGTAAACGGAATCATTCCTTTCTACTGGGATGCAGGAGGAACAGGCAACAATGGTTCAGGACTTTTTGACCGAAGAACCAATACCGTTTTTGACCAACAGGCGCTCAATGCTTTGATCGAGGGTGCTAAAGATTAATAATTTATAAAGATTGGTGGAAGGTAAATACATCAATGGATCCTGTCCGGATTTCTTAGATAGAACTTTGGTCTATTTCGTCAAGGTAATCTTTTTGACATCCTTTTGGCTTTCACTTTTTCCCTGAAGGTCTAAGCCTTTCAATGTCCCCAAAAATTCTTCGAGGTATTTGTTGAATTCCTTTGGTTGCTCCAAATTGGAAACATGGCCTGCTTTATCGATCACCTTTAGGATAGAGTCCTTAATGCTTTTATGCATCTTTTCAGATTCGCTAAGTGGGGTGACTGCATCTTCCCGACCGCAGATGATCAATGTTGGAACTTTAACCGATGCCAATGTGCTGCAGGTTTCTGTGCGACCGGCAAGTGCCAATAAGCCTTGGCGGATAATTTGGGGGGAATTTGCATAAACCACTTTACTCAAATTTTCTACTAGATCCTTTTTGCTTTTTAAAGAATCTTTGTGAAATACATTTTGGATAAATTTTTCATTGAACTTTTCCACTCCTTCAGCCTCAATATCAAGAATGGTATTTAGCCGTTTTTCCTTGACCTCTGGGGTATCAGCAATGCATTGGGTATCGCATAGAATCAATGCCTCAAATCTCTCAGGAAATCTTTGGTGGGCATTCAAAGTGATAAACCCTCCCATAGAAAGGCCACAGACTACTGCTTTTTCAATGTATAAAGCGTCCATCAAGGCGATCAGATCATCTGCGAACATTTCTATGCTCAACTCTGATTCCTCATCAACCGACTGCCCAAATCCACGGATATCAACCGCAATCACCCTATAGGAAGATTTCAAAAATTCAAGTTGATCGGCCCACATTGTCTTGTCAAATGGAAAGCCATGCAAGAAGATGACCGGAATGATACTTTCTCCCATTTCATCATAGGACATATGGAAATTGCTTACAGAGATGGTCAAATCGGATCCTATTTTTTCGTTTTTCATTTTGGTTTATTCAGCGCGTATTGTCTTTATTTTAGTGAATTGAATCTGTTTTGGGAAAAATTGTGAATGAAACCCATCAGTAATCTTCCTATTGCAAAGCTAAATTTTGCAGGACTGAGATATGTTACACAACTTTTTATGAGCCTTGTACAATTCTCACCTTTGAAAAGGATATCCAATTGTCAGTCTTTTGTGAAAGGAATTTGGGAAGAGGTTGAAACAAAAAAATAAGCGGTATTTTTAAAACAATATTTCCACAAATCCATGTTTCTGAAAAAACGCCTCTACTTAACCACTATTATCACTTTTGCCATTTGGTCATTGTTACTTTGGAATCATTTTCACGGCGGCGTTCCAAGCCACCATATTTTGGCAAGGGAAGATTTGCCCGAAATCTCCAATTGGTGGGGTGGGATTTTGCTTCCGCTTTTGACTTTGTTTTTGTCCTATCGGGTAGAAAAAAGGTTAGAAAAGTCTTTGGGCGTAAATGCTGTCAAGACCAAAATCCCAGAAAGTGTCATTATCGGTTTTGTTGCTGCATTGCTCTACGGGATCACTTTGGCTACATTTTTCAGTTTTGGCAATGAAGAGGTACCCGGTTATTTGTTGATAGGGATTTTTGGAATTTCCCTTTTTTATCCCACCTATCGGGCGGAGTGTCTGCTTGGGTTTGTGATTGGGATGACATATACCTTTGGTGCTATTCTACCGACAGGCATCGGAACCATTTTGGCTTTGATAGGTGCCGTGATTTATTTGGGAATTAGGCCTGCGATTTTGTTTTTAGTTCATAAAGTCAGAAAATTAGCCATAGGAAAGTAAATGAATCCACCCAATCCTGATAAAAGCTTTAATTTGGATTTAAAACCCTATTGGTCAAGGTTATTAAGTTTTGACTGGAAGTTTAGGTTTGTAATTGTAAATCTTATCTAGAAATCCCCAATGAACCACCAACTTCAAGATTTTTACCATAAAAAACCTGAACCAGTGAAGGGTTGTCTGCTCGCCTTGCGGGATATTGTCCTTGCCCAGGATGATCTGGTGACAGAAACAGTAAAGTATGGTATGCCTTGCTTTTGCTACAAGAAAAAGATGTTTTGCTACCTTTGGACTGAAAAGAAATCAGGAGAACCCTACCTCTTGATGGTGGAAGGAAGACACCTGCAGCATCCTGGTCTGGAGAAAGGTAACCGAAGCAGGATGAAGATATTTAGGATTGATTCCAATTTGGATATTCCTGTCGATGAAGTGAAGGGACTACTTAATGAGGCTTTGGATCTCTACCGAACCGGAAAGATCAAAGTTTGACGGAATTAATGTAGCTGTAAGGAGGTGTTTTTATTGTACTGCTTCCGCTCCAAAAAATAGTTTAATGACAAAACAACATATCAAGCAAACACTCAGAATTTTATTTATCCTCGCAAGCATTGGCTCCCTTTACTTCGTGCCATGGGTTCTTGTAAAAGCTTGGATTTTACCTCTCCCTGATACGATACAGGGACAAATGGATGAGGCCATTGGCTATGGATTTGATGGAATGATTGTCTATGTAGACCAAAAGGGAAAACAACCGGAGCTTTATGCTGCCGGCTGGCATGACCGAAAAAAGAAAATACCTGCTTACCCCCAGGCATTGTTCCAAATAGCCAGTATCACCAAATTGTATGTAGCGGTCGCTACCGCAAAACTAGTTAAAGAAGGGCGCTTGTCTTTAGATAAAACACTCGCTGGATACTTTCCGGAATTGGCTGAAAGAATTGAATATTCAGACAAAATAACCTTGAGGATGATGCTCCAACACCGAAGTGGCATTCCCAATTTTGTAGACCATCCTGATTATTGGACAAATCCGCCAAAAAACCGACAAGAAACACTTGGTTACGGACTGGATTTACCTGCTGACTTCAAACCGGATGAAGATTACGGTTATTCAAATACCAATTATATGTTGATTGAGAACCTCATGGATACATTGTTAGGTTATCCGCATCAGCAATATATAAAGGAGCAAATATTGATACCTCTTGGGCTGAAAAATACTTTCGGATCACTCAGTGAAGTAAATATAAAGGATGTAATGAGCGGCTATTATTTTGGCATTGATAAAGATTTTAAGAATGAGGATACAGGCTTAATGCTGGCAACGGCAGAGGACGTGGGGATATTCTTGAGAGCATTGAACGATGGGTCGGTGTTTAAGGAAGGAGAAAAGGAAATCTATTCCTCTATCTATGTGTATGAACATACCGGTTTACTTCCCGGCTATCAGAGTATTGCCAAGTACCATAAAGACATTGATGCAGTTGTCATTCAGTTTAATAATACCAGCAACTTCGATGGATATGACTGGAGTTTGGCAGAAATCATTTATGGCCGAATCATCAAGATCTTAAAAAAGTAAGCCGCATCAAGATGATTTTCAAACAGGCTTTGGACTTTTGAAGGCTAGGTAAAAAATGTATGGGAGGATTGTAAACTTCCTCCAGAAGCATTGGAAGACATCTTTATGCAAAAAGGCAAGTGAAATGGGATTTTGAAAAATAAACTTTTTGGAGGAGGTCAGACCGCTTCTATGCTTATTTAGCCGTAATTTGCAGGAATAAATCAAACCGCCAAGCTAGTAATGACAGGCCATACCATAGAAGAACCTGCAAGATTGGGAAACCTCCTGTTACAGGCCGGGATCGCATTGATCAAATCAGGTGCCGGAAGCAGCCGGGTCATTACCAACCTTTCCAGGTTTGCAAATGCCTATGGCTATGAAGCCAACGTAGACCTTGGCACCCGAAACATTTCGATATCCCTTCACCAGGAAAACCGGGGGAATATCTTTTCAGGATCAAAGAGCATCGCTACCTTACCCGGCGCCAACTTTAAGGTTGTAACTGTTATCAGCCAATTGAGTTGGGATGTGGTGGAAAAAAAAATCAGCCTGGAGGAATCGGAAAAAATCATTAACCAAGTTTTTGACATCCCTACCTACAAAAGGCCTGTCATTTTACTATTTACTGGAATTGCGGGATCAGCCTTCTGCTTTACATTTGGAGGAAATCCACTGGAAATGGCCATTACATTTTTGGCAACCGTCATCGGTCTTTTCTTTAAGCAGGAAATGGTCGTCAAGAAATACAATCCCTTTATGATCACCTATGGCAGTGCTGTGGTGGCTGCTGCAGTCATTGGGATCTGTTGGAAAATTGGGGTAGAAAACGACCTGGATCATGCCTTTGCCACCAGTATTTTATTTTTAATTCCCGGAGTACTTCTGATCAATTCTATCATTGACCTGATCGATGGCCATATCATCAACGGTGTGGATCGCGGTATCAATGCCATGTTGCATGCTTTTTCCATTGCTGCCGGACTGGCGACAGTACTCTATATTTTTAAAGTATTATGATGACTGACTGGATGGATATCATATTCAAGGCCTTTTGGTGCGGATGTGCTGCCGTGGGATTTGCCATTTTGTTCAACAGCCCCGCACGGGCATTATTTGCTATTTTTCTATGTGGGTCTTTGGCAGGATTTTTAAAGTTTGCCGTTCTTCTCCCTCATGTCGGCGGGGGAATTATCATGGCTTCAGCGGCAGGTGCTGCTGCGGTGGGCTTTGCGAGTATTCCTGTATCCCATTGGAGGCATGTGCCGCCAATTGTGATCAGTATTCCTTCGGTCATCCCGCTTATTCCGGGATCATTTGCCTATCAGACCATCTTGGGTTTGATTTCTTTTGTCAGCCATAACGAAATGGAAGTCCTGACCAAAACTGCCCATGACGGGGTAATGACCTTTTTTATTATCCTCGCGCTTTCTTTGGGGGTAACTCTGCCCATGTTGCTTTTTAGGATTGAGAGTGTGAAAAAGGTGAATTATTTTGTGCCATTTTTGGGTAATAGGAAAAAGTGATATTTTGTTATTCCTAGAAGCAAAAGATAAAAACCCAAACTCTGATATTGTTTCAATTTATCTTTTCAAAAAACCCTATTTTGGTATTTATGAAACGATTCCTGATTGTATTCTTTGCCCTGCTGATTTTAAAATCAGGAGAAACCGCCGAATGCAGAACCCAATCTGATTCTGTTTACACCCTTCCTTTCCATATCGATGCCGGTCTTCTCGTATTCAAAGGCCAAATGAACGGCGTGGACACAGATTTTGCATTCGATACCGGTGCGAGTATGGGCTTGGCAAACTCCCTTGCCGAACCGGCCGAAAGGCTGCAGGTCAAAGGCAAAAAAATCAAAATGCGGGATTCCAACAAGCAGGTGGCCAAAGTCCCGACAGGACTGACAAAAGAAATCAGGATCGGCGGAGTCAGCTTTCCCAAAGTACGGAGTCTTGTCAATGACATGGCATACCTCTACTGCATGGATTATTACCTGCTCGGCTCTGACATCATTTCACAGCTCAATTGGGAGATTGATTTTGAAAACATGGTGATCCGTTTTTCGAAAAATCCTTTCCCAGTCGAAAATGGATGGACAGACATTCCGGTTTATTTTTTCAATAAGAGGCCTTATGTTACGGTGAAGTTTGCCGGGGAGGAATTTGAAAACATCCTCATCGATACAGGATATACGCATTTTTTCAGTTTTCCGGCCAACAACCCTTCCATTCAGGATTTCCTGTCACTGAAGGACAGCCTCGGCCTCAGTAATCCCGATATCAGCAGTTCTATGGGGGCATTGAGTATCCAAACAGACAGCACAAGAACGATCTTGGTGGACAGTCTCCAAATCGGCGAAAACTATTTTGAAAAAATCCCGATAAGTTTTGAGCCTATTACCGGGGCGAAACTCGGCATTGGTTTTTTCAAAACTTTGGGCAGCAGCCTGGTCATCAACAATTCCGAATCGAAATACCTCCTCCGCATGCGGAAAGCGGTGAAGTTCAAAGATCCGATCCAAGTCGGGGTGCATTACCTAGAGGGAAAACTCGTCGTCATGAGCAAATCCATCGGGGCAGTCCCTGAAGACATTATGCTCAGCATCGGAGAAGAAATCCTTTCTGTGAACGGCCGCAGGGCGGAAGATTTTGAGGATTCCTGTGATTTTATGAGGTGGTCATTTACCAACAAACCCAAATCCATGACCATCACCAAATTGGATGGCACTTCTTTGGTTTTTGAACCGATAAGGTTGAAATAGGAAAGAACCCTAATTTCTATAAAGCTGCTTTCTCAACTTGCCAACAACTTGCTGGCGATTGGAATACTTACAAAAGAATTCTCAAGCTTGTGACTCGCTATTGAACAGCCCTTATCTGGGGTTTAATATAAAGCCTCACAGATAAAAAAGGTCCGTTTTCTAAGCTTAAATCGATATCATCACTTCCAATTATATCGAAATCATAGGTTCGTCTTGCAGCAATTCCCCCAAAAAGTTCGATGAATAAAGGTCCGACGATTCGATACTGGAATTCAGGTCCCAATCTTACCCGTGAGAATCGAAGCAAGTCCACTTCAGATCCATTGAATGTTTCATTGTTGAGATTATACTGACTCCCATTTACGTCAAACTTTAACCCATAAGAGAATCGATTGGTATAATTCCACATCGTTTTCACAAAGAAAGGTAAGTTAATGTCCAATTTCATTTTATCTCCCACTCTAGTCATACCTAAGGAAGGTAAAATCAAAGGTCTACCAAACCTTGACGTACTGATTACGCCTAAGCTATAAGAAAACTTTTCAGTCTTTTGAGTTTTAAATAAGACTCCACCTTGCATCAAAAAATTATTTCCGGAAAAGCTTCCTGGTTCGTCAGTTGTGGAAATAGCTGGAAAAGCACTAACAATCAATTGTTTATTTTCAGATACACTGAAAACACCCGCCATGCGCAAACCAAGAAAAAACAGGTCATCATTTGATTGACGATCGGCGCTTTCCGGAACTACCAATCGATAGGTGGCTCCGGCCAGGAGGAACCATTTTTCTTTCCGTATCGCAGGTAACAGAAACGAAACTTGGTATTCTGAAATAATGGCCTCAATACTATCAATTTTGCTAAGGGATGTTTTAGGATATCTTGCGTATTCCACTTCTAGCAATTCAAATTCCTGACTCCAGCAATTACCAGCAATAGCCAACAGTAAGATCGTCCCAAATATTTTATTCATTGAAATGATATTTTTTTGTTTGGTAGTAAAGTCCACATACCCCAATTTCAGCTATTGTTGATGCTGTCAATTCAACAGACGGCCATCACCCAATTCTAGAATCCTGTCACTTTTCTGTGCAAACTCATCGTCGTGAGTAACTGCAATAATGGTTTGTCCCCTTTCGGCTGCTAGCTGGCGAAAAATCTCAAACACGATATCTGTATTCTTCGAATCCAGATTGCCTGTAGGTTCATCCCCCATTATTACAGCAGGCTGGTTGATTAATGCCCTTGCTATTGCTACCCGTTGTTGTTGTCCACCGGATAGTTTATTGCTTTGCTTCATTGCTTGGGCTTCAAGACCAAGCATTTTTAGATTTGAATATGCATCTTCTCTGATTTCCTCTTGGGATTTTTTACCTAGTTTGAGTGCCGGAAGCATCACGTTATCCAATGCTGTAAACTCAGGAAGCAGGTAGTGAAACTGGAAAACGAATCCGATGTGCGCATTTCGAAAGGCTGCTAACTGATTTTGGGTCCGTCCTGTAAGGCATTCCCCATTGATGGTAATCTCACCTGTATAATCTGTATCCATGGTAGATAATAGATAGAGCAAGGTTGATTTTCCTGAGCCCGACTTACCGATCATGGATAAGAACTCCCCCTTTTTGACATCAAAAGAAATATCCTTCAACACCTGAAAGGTCTCCGGTTCGTGAAAGTATTTGCTAATTGCTCTGGCTGATAGTGCTATTTCTTCGTTCATCCTCTTATTATTTCTACAGGGTCCACTTGAGAAGCTTTTTTGGCAGGGAGATATCCTGCTACAAATGTTGTGATCAATCCAAAAATGAATGCTAGGATATAATCCTGGGGATCGTAAACCATTGGAAGTGTATCCAATGTTGCCACGCGAAAGGGTATATAGCTTACCAATACTGAAACTAAATAGCCGAAAATGATCCCTACTATTCCACCGATCACCCCTATGATGACAGACTGAACCAAGAATATTTGAATGATGTCTGTTCCGTCAAACCCCATAGCCTTAAGGATTGCGATCTCTTTTATTTTTTCATTCACAGTCATGTTCATTATGTTGAAAATTCCAAAACCGGCTACCAGAAGGATGGTGAGTGAAACAGCTACAGCAATGATATTCCTTAAGTCATTTCCGGCTTGAAGTTGGCCGTTAGACTCATTCCAGGACTCCACTTTATAGGCAACTTTGGGGGCTAGTTGAGTGGCTACTTTGGTTGCCTCATTGAAATTTTTGATGTTGATCTGAATATCAGTAACATAACCCTGATTTTTGGAAATCAACTGCCTTGCTGAGCTGATGCGGACGTAGCCTTTGGCATTGTCTACCCCACCGATAGTTGTTTTGATGATACCGATTACCTTAAAATTGCGACTGACACCATCAGCAGTAATCACCGTCACATTATCATCTAGGGTCAAACTTAATTTCGCAGCCAAGCCTGCTCCTAGTACCACTCCATCACCTCGGTCTTCCAAACTCCTCCAGCTACCCTGTGTAATGTATTTTTCAGTGCCGAAGAGGACACTCTCCTGTTTCACATCGATGCCTGATAAAACTCCGTTGAGTTTGGTGGCTCCATTTCTAAAGAACACATTGACATTGACTTGGGGAGTAATTCCGGTAATGGCAGGATGGTCTTCAATGGCAGCAATAATTTTTGCAGAATTCTTAATTCCTTCTGTATACTGGATCACCTTTGCATTTCTGAGATTTACCAGTTTATCCTCTCCGTATTTCTTTTGTAAAAGATTGGTATTGTCTTCAGGAAGATCATTATAGATATGAATGTGCGCCAGTGTACTGAAAGCGAGCTCAGTTTGTGTATCATTGACACCAGTCATGAACCCATTCATAAAAATGTACATGGATATCCCGAAGGTTACGCTTAGGATCGCCACCATGGTTTGCTTGACCCTTGAGGTAAGATGGGCACGGGATATTTTCAGATTGGTCACCCGACTCATGGCTTTTTCATCTGTTTAATTTGCCTGGATTGGTCAAGTCCGGATATGATCTCCACCCAGTCACTAGTGCGAATACCTACTTTTACTGCTTCTTTTTCCCCATCTTTATAGAGAATACTATCACCCGGCAGAAGGTAATTGCTAGGGATGACCAAGGCATTTTCTTTTTGAGCGATGATGATATTTGCCTGCAGCTGTGTGTTCACATAGAGCTCGGGAGCTTCTACAAATGCTGCTTCACAAATAAAAGATTGCTGCAGCTCGTCAAAAGCGGGATAGATTTTTGAAATGCGGGCCTCGAGTAAGTCGTCTTTTTGGGTATTCAGCGAGATGGTAGTCAGCTGCCCTACTTTGATCTTGTCAATATCCTCCTCTCCCACAAACAATTTTACCAGCGGTTTTCCTCCTCCAATCCTGGCTATAGTTTCTCCTCGTCTTACCAGGTCCCCTTGATTTTTATAAACTTCCAGTACCCTGCCGTCAATAAAAGAGGAGAGGTAATAATCGCTGGTGTTTTCCTTTTGGATATTGAGTTGGGTTTCTGCATTGATGAGGTTAAGCCTCAATTTTTCTACCAGATCACTCAGTGATTTTTGTAGGATATCCACTTGGCGGCTGGAGTTTTCATATTGCACCTTGGCACGCTCGAGCTCTTGCTGCGATACCGCTCCAGTCTTAGATAGATTCTGATATCGTTTGTAATTGGCAGCATCTATTTCAAGTTGCGCTTTGGCCTGTTCGATTTGCAGGCGAAGTTGACTCTGTTGAGGTGAGTTTTCATTCAGATTCTTAAGGGCGTCCTGGTAGGTGGCCTGCGCTCCAGACAACTGCTCGTTTTGCACCTCACTGGAGAGCTGAAATAATGGCATCCCTGCATTTACAGAATCCCCCTCTTGAATCGGTGCTGCCACTAGGTAGCCCTCACTGTTTGCGGTGACCAGGTATTCATTTTCCATGATGATATGACCACTTGCAAATACCGCATCTACTATTGCTATCTGCCGGGCACTGGTAGTTTCTGAAGTATTGCAGGAGCTAAGGATGGCCAAAATGCCACAACAAAGCGATAGGTTTCGGATAGTTTTCATTGGATTCTTGGAATGATTTGGCTGTAATAGGAATAAGTGTTCAACAGAGAATTTAAAAATGCATTTTCAGCTTTTAGGTAATCCTCAAAGGCGTAGAGATAGCGATCCAGGCTGATCAAGCCTTCTGAATACTTTTGAAGGGTAAGTCTTTCGTTTTTTTCATAGAGTCGAAAAGCCTCTAGGGCAAGACTCGCGTTGATCAGACTAGAGTGATACTCCTCAATCAGCTGGGCATCCTGAATTTGGCTCTCGAGATTTACCTGATTCAGCTCATATTCTGCCAGTTCAAGATCCACCTTACTGGCCCTAAGTTTATTTTTAGTAGAGAAACCGGTGAAAATGGGAATGGAAAAGTTCAGTCCGAGGTAACTGTAATTTGTCCAAGAATTATTGCCAAATTCAATCCCGAAATTTTCCCTGAATTGTTGTTTCCCATAATAGCCATATAAAGAAAGCTTAGGAACAAATAGGGATTTTTGGATGTTGACCTGATTTTGTGCCTGCTGCGCACCGATTCTGGCTAGTCTGATTTCCTCATCAGGAACAAGCTCTTTAGTGCTATATTTTGGAGGCAATTCATAATTTATATCAGCCACAACATGTATTGAATCCACTGCCCGCAGTCCCAACAGAAGCTTAAGGTCATTGCTATTGTTATGATATAGTTGTCTGCTGGTAGTTAGGTTTTGCCTAGTGACATTGGAATTGATTCCTGCTTGGTTCGCAGCTATCGCATCCAATGTGCCTTCTCTGAATTTTTGCTCACTCAACGAAGCAATGCTGTCAGCTATTTCCATATCCTTCTCAGCTAGGGCTATGGCTTGCTTGGAAATGACCAGGGAGTAATAAATGAAATGTACCTGCTGATCAAGTAGTTGTAGGTAAGCCGCTTGTTGTGCCTCAGCGGCTTCATAAGTCAACTTAGCCATTTTCACCTTCAGCATAGATTGCCAGTCGATCAGACTCATCGTTAAATTGAGGCCAGCATTGTAGGCGTATTCCTGTCCAAATTGGGCATTTACAGTGCCGCCAGGCTGACCAAAGAAATCGCCTGGAACGGGAGTGACGGGCAGCTCGAAGTTCTTTTGCCCACCGAAGCTGCCGGTGACTGAAGGCAAGAATACTGACTTTGAAGCCTTTACTTCAAAACTGCTCTTTTCCACATTGAGCAAATAGCTCTTCAGATCTGGGTTTTGCGTTCTTATGAGCTTGATAAGCTCTTCCACAGAAGCAACATCCACCAAAACAGGATCGGTCTGAGCACCAGCTTTAAAGGAAATGATCATAAAAAGCAAAAGCATGAATTGCTTATTAAAAGTCATTCTCGGTTTTTTTTTCATGTTTAGAAAATTTGTTTTTCACCGGCCACTTGGAATAGCCTGTACGTTTTGGAATGGAGATCGTCTTTCGACAGGATTATTCATTAGGCATGGCATCCTTTCAGTTAGTTCATCTCACTCGATTCCATTTGCCAATAATGAACTGTAATGCAAGCGTGGAAGTAATTCCTCCGGGAGAAATAATACCTCCTATATTCTTTGATCTTGAAGCATGTAGATAGCCCATGTTAATATCAATCATCATTCTTGGCGAAAGTCTATGGGCAAGACCAAATAAAATATTACCATAGTTGTAGTTCCTACTTTGACGGATGGTTTGTTGATACTGACCTTGTGCAACCGTAAACCCCCCGCTTCCACCTTCAGCCACAGCTTTTATTATCCCTAACTTTAATCCCGTATATATCCGGGTAAAAGCTCCGACATTGAAAAAATACTTGCCCCCAATTCCAACATTAACCATTGCCCCTCCACTGCCACTACCCTCGACTTGTATCCCATTGGGTCCGCCAATTGTCAGGGAAGTGATGGTTTGGTTTTTAGGTAAAGACATAAAATCCAATGCAAGGAAAACTTGGATGTCTTTTGAAACAAAATACCCGCTTTCCAAACCGATAAACGATCTCTTGCTCGTAAAATCTGCTAGGGTGATCGTATCCGGTAAAGTTGACCGACCAGAATTGGACACGAACCTCAGACCATATTCCAATCCGATAGTCCATCTTTTTTTGTAAACCCTTTTAAGAGAGTCTATAAAAACCGGTCTTTTTTCCAGTTCTTCTATCGTTTTGTTGGCATAAGTGAAGGGGACATATCCTGTGGTCTGGGCCATTAAGTTGCCTGAGGTTATCAGCAGGGCTAGCATTACCAGTATCCTTTTCATCCTACTTGAATCTGCGAGCTTATAGTGTCGACCGAGTCCAGGTTTGCTTGCGTGTAAACCCCCGATAGGTTACATTTAATTCGAGCTTGTCTTTTCCGAAACTTACTATTGCAACATCCATTTTCATTCCGCGCTTTGGTGCATAGAGTTTACCGTACCACTTTCCGCTTCGATATTGAAGATTTTCCAGCATATCAATCCCCAAAACCTTACGATTTCTTAAATCCTTGTTTGGGTTGTTTCGGTCGGTGACGGGATTCCCATTTTGGTCTGTAGGTTGCTCCAGCCAAACCACTTTTCCAAAGGAGTTGTCACCCTTTTTGTAGATTTCAATCTTACTGTTCCCTTCCTCTGTCAGCCAGATTCCTTCGATTGATTCTTGTGCATGTGCCTGAAATGCGGCTATAACCAAAAAGATTGTTACTATTACTTTATTCACCTTTTCCATACATTTTGAATTATTATTTAATCAAAATAACATGGGATACTTTTTCTAAAGTAGGCTAAGGTTGCTGAAGCAGAAAAATCAAGGGTTGAACCGTTCTTTATCTGCCTAAATCAGAAGACTCTCCTCCCCACTTCAGGTATTACATCATGGTGATACTTCAGGACAAGGATTAACTGATACCTGATGGATGGCTTCTTTGGCATAAAATTAGAAAATGGCTCCAGCGGATGCCGGTAATTTCTATTGCACCTTCAGGGTTGCTTAGGCAGCATGTTGGGTGAAAAGTTGCTGCTGAGCAAGTGAAAGATGTTCAAGGTCAAGGAAGCAAAAAAGTTTATGGTTGACTTTACTTGTCAAAATCAATAATCCGCCCACCGTTTAAACTCCGAAGCTTTTTCTTTGCTGATGATAATCGGTGAAGGTGGCTCAGGGTGAACCTTGAGCAATAAACGTCCCGTAAAATAAGGCTCTATTTCTTCTATTGCAGATCGGGCAACCAAGTACTGACGATTGGCCCTAAAGAACATTGCCGGGTCCAATTGCTTTTCCAATTCATCCAGAAAAAAATCAATGACATATTCCTTTTGGTCCTTCTTTCGAAGAAATAATCCCCTTTCCTTTACATAAATGAAGGCCACGTCAGATACATCCACGAGGTGCATTTTTTGCTTAAAATCGACTAGAAAGCTCGAGCGGTAGCTTTCAGGCCTAAATTCCCTGGCCAAGGTTATCAATTGATGCATGTAATTTTGACGGTTGTAATCTTTATATGATGCCAGATAATTGTTAATGGCTTTCTCCAGTTCAGTGGGATCTATCGGTTTAAGAATATAATCCAATCCTTTCACTTTAAATGCCTGCAAGGCATATTCATCGAAAGCAGTAGTGAAGATCACAGGTATAGAAACCTCCACGTGCTTAAAAATCTCAAAACTAAGTCCATCCGTAAGCTGGATGTCCATAAAAATCAAATCTGCTTCCTGTCGTGTCCGCATCCAATCCAGAAAACCTTGAACACTATTTACTGCACCTATCACTTCAAACCTTATAGGTAGTTTTTCCAACTCTTTCAAAAGGCGTTTTACGGCAATATCTTCATCTTCAACGATTAGAATCTTAATTATGAGGTTCATAATTGTTTCTTTTTTAATGGCAAAATCACTTTAAACAACTCATTATCTTCACCGTACTCGATTGGGGCCACCAGCAATGAAAAACGTTTCTGTAAATTTTCAAGACCAAGTCCCTCACTGTATGATACAAATGGTTTGGGATTGATATTGTTTTGAATGACTAAAGTATCCTTGGTCTCAAATACTTCGATCCGGAGCGGATTTTCGTGGGTTGCTTGGTTGTGCTTCACTGCATTTTCGATCAAGAGTTGCAAAGAAAGTGGAGGGATCAGCACCTTACGCATTTCGTCAGGGATATTCACTTCGAGATGAACCGCCCCATTAAACCGGATTTTCAGCAACTCCCAATAATCATTTAAAAAGGTCAGCTCATCCTCGAGAAAAACAAAATCCCGCCTGCTGCTTTGTAAAACCACCCGGTACAGATTCGAGAAAACCCTGACAAAGCCAACAGCTTTTTTTTGATCCTCTTCAATCAAATCAATCAATGTGTTAAGGCTGTTGAATAGAAAATGTGGATTGATCTGCTGCTTCATAGTTTCCAATTCAGACTTTAGCTTCTCAGTCTGAAGCAGGAGGTTTTGCGCATAAAGAGACTCCTGCTTCTTGGTCATTTTCAGTGCTTGTTGGAATACTGCAAAGATCAAGGAGGCCATAGTAAGTCTGGTTGCCACAACCCATATGGGTACGGCAGAAGATAGACTTATCCATGATGGCAAAAGGAAATAATCCAAGACCAAAATAAAGCAGATGTATAGGAGATTGGTCAACACAAATACTGCTTTCACCATTTTGGTTTCCCCAACTCTAAAAATGAACCAGCCTGGGTGCTTGATCTGGTAGTCGTTTAACTGCCAAATAGAATATAGAAATAAGACACTTAACAGGTATTTTGGAAAAGCTTGTATCGGATCAAGATCACCCCTATTGCTTATAATACTGAGTCCAGGCAGCAGCAAGGAAAGGATGATGGGTAATATTCTTTCAATTCTATTCATAGCTCAACAAGCATACGAAAAATCATTTAAATAGGAATAAATCTTTGTTCAAAACCTTCAAATTGACAGCTCAAGTTTGATTTTAAAGGATTGAACTCTTCGGTTTTTAATTTCATATGATTATAATTTTTCTTCATAGGCCTTATGGAATCTCGCATGGATTATAATCATCTCTCTGTGTGTCACTTTAGGTCATGCCTGTCTGCCACAGGAAGGCTAGATTTCAACTGTTTATAATTTGTTTTTCAAAGGTCAGATAGGCTTTCCCGATTTATCTTCGGAAGAATACGTCAAGATAATCTTCTCCATGTGTGATCCCGTACATACGGGATCATGGGCATTTCATCATTCCTTTTTTATACCGATACTCCCAATTGAATCCAAAAAAAAATCCTGCATGAACAGAAGCAGTTTGCCACTTCAACTACTATCAAAGCCTATCCCAGTTCCCCCTTTTAACTCCTCAAAAGGGTTGATCGAAAACAATTTTCCGAAAAAATTGTATAAATTATTTATTACACTGCCAACCTGAACCATGAAAATCAGAAGCATATTAGCCCTTCTCAGAAATGTAAAGACCAAATCTTTGCAGCCCGGGGATGTTTTGATCAGCGAAGGTTCCAATAACTAGGAAGTTTTTTTATTTGGAAGGGTTAATTTTGCGCTCGCCCCTATGGGCGCAAAGGAGGTTTGAGGATGGCGGGGGTACAGTTGAACTGATTTAGTAGATATGTTCCTTTGATAGTATGTTTGTTCAATTCACAGACATCCTTGTTCAGTTCACTGCGTTCGATAAATACTAGGAGTGTAATAGGACGTAATTTTGGGGTAAATCAATCATGAAAAAGCATTAAATTTTCCGTGAATTTAGGACAAACCGAAAGTCGGTGAAGACACCTCAGAAGCTCCCTGAATCAGGAATTCCCATTTTTGGTAGATACACCAAAAAATCTTAACTAGTTGCCTAATCCTTGTATTAAATATTCTATTCTTAAAATTGAAACTCAACACAAAAACCATATTTCCCATTGCCCTATCCATGGTTTTGCCCCTTCTGGGGATATATGCAAACCCCGATACGGAGTCCATTTTTAATATGGGTTTCATCGGTAACTGGATAGTTGGGTTCATCACCTGTTACGCATTGTGGTATATGCTTTGGGAACTTTGGAGGGTAAAAAAAACCAAATATAGGGCGTTGCTATTTGTGTTGGGCATCCTTGCTTGTATTGTCGTTTTAAACGGTCTTTTCTTCCTATTTATGCCAGATGGAGTAGAGAATTCATTAAGGGCCCAATCGATACCGAGAATCATATTTGCTTCCATCATTTTTATGATTATTCAATATGCGCTCAAAACGCAGGAAAATATTTCGAAGTTATTGATTGAGAAGGAGCAGATACAGAAGGAAAATTACAGGGTCCAATTAAAAGCTTTGCAAAAAACGGTCGATCCACACTTTCTGTTCAACTCTTTGAACACACTACGTTCCATGGTGCGACAACAGCATCAACATGCCGAGGCTTTCATAATGAAGCTGTCCGACTTTTACAGGCAGATATTGAGGCATGACGATAACTCGACGCTACCGCTTTCTGAAGAGCTGATGGTGCTAGAGTCGTACCTTTTCCTGATGAAAAACCGCAACGAGGCAGCCGTGGAAGTGAAATTTGGGGTTGACGAGAAGTTGCATTCCTTGCATTTACCTGCTATGGCATTGCAGATAGTGGTAGAGAATTGCTTCAAGCACAACAGTATGACCGCCAAAAAACCGCTGACCATTGAGATCCTAAGTACGGATAGCGGTCATATCGAAGTATGCAATAACCTCCAACCGAAAATTGAAGAGACTGAAAGCTCCGGTTATGGCCTGGATGTTTTGAGAAAGCGTTATGCGCTTTTGAATCAGCAGGATGGGGTTACGATTAAAGAAACGGACGGACATTTTCTTGTACAATTAAAACTGCTGAAAAGATGAATGCCTTAATTGTGGAAGACGAAGCACATACCGCCTTACTTTTACAGGAAATCATTGAGCAAGATGACGACTTTATGGTCATCGAAAAACTAGAGTCGATAGCAGAAGCGGTCCAGTACTTGAGTAAATACCAGAAAAACCTGGATATTCTCTTTTTTGATATCCAGTTGGCAGATGGGAAGAGCTTCGAAATCTTTAAACATGTGGATGTAACCGTGCCCATCGTGTTTTGCACCGCCTACGATGAGTATACACTCGAAGCGATCAAAAACAACGGGATAGACTATGTGCTCAAGCCTTTTAAAGAAGAAGAAATCCATGGGGCGCTTCAGAAATACAAAAGGCTGGTCAGCAGTTTGCAAGCTAAAAATGCAGCACCTGTAATCATGCAGACACAGGATGATAAGAAATTTCAAAAGAACTTTCTGACCCAGCACCGTGAAAAATCTATAATCAAAAAAGTGGAAGAAATCGCCGCTTTTACCGTGGAGTATGAAAACGTGTACCTCTACACCTTTGAAGGGGAAAAATATCCCATCTTTAAAAAACTGGAATACGTAGAATCCGTCTGCGATCCGAGCCAGTTCTTTCGGGTCAACAGACAGGTATTGGTGAACAGGAGGGCCATACAATCTTTTGAGCCTTATTTCAACCGAAAAATAATCTTACATCTGAGTATACAGCTACCCGAGCAAGCGGTGGTCAGCCGCTTGAAAGTATCGCCATTTAAGGAATGGTTGGAGAGATAAGGTAGTATCTTTTTTAAAATGTTGAAATTCCCAGTTTTTTGACCGAAGTCTTGCTTTGCACGCTGCATAAAAACCTGCAATCCTCATAAGCTAAACCTCTCCACAAATTACCTGTGCGATCTATTGAAGAAGCAAACAGGAAATGGAATCAAATTAAGGTATATCGGTGTAATTCGCCCCTATTAATATCCTGTGGCTTGTGGTGTAAAAGACTCCATCTTTAAACAGAATTAGCCTTTGTCTATGTACTTCTGCAAACGGGACTTTATTTAATGATCCTGCTGAACAAATTTACGGAGTATGTGAAATTGTTATATAGGCCTTCAAAAAGCTCATTTTTTAATCGATCAATAATTTTTTTGGTACAGACCAACCGATTAAAACCTTAACTCCCAACCTGTTCAATTGACTTGCCTTTTGGTGCAGTTCAGTCAGTTTACACCGAATCAGCACGATCAAATAGGACAATTTTACGATGTATTCAATAAAACAAACACTTTAAATTTTGGTAAAATGAAAACATCTAAATTCAGTTATTTCTTATTTCTACCACTGTTTGTGGTGCTCTTGAGCTGTGTAGAAGATGAAGAGCAACAACCTGAAATCGAACCTGTAGGCTCCTCCGCTTTTCAAGAACTCTATGATCAAGGGGTAGATAGGTACTTGGGCACCATTAAACCAATTTCGTCCGCACAAGCGGGCCCTTCAGGCGTTACCCAATATTTATTTAGTAATCTGGATGGTCCCGTTTGTTTTACAGGCAGCCAGTTTTCCATGTTTACTAGAAATGGGAGTAGCAATAACCTGATGATCTTCCTACAAGGAGGGGGCTTTTGTAGCCCGGTAGTTTGTGAAGCAGTGGAAGAGGGCATTCCTTATATTCCTTTCGGGATTCTTAACCCATCCGACCCGCAAAACCCTGTGGCAAATTTTAATGTAGGGTATGTGCCTTACTGCGATGGGTCTATGATGGCTGGCGACAACGAGGTAGACAGCGACGGGGATGGGGTAAAGGACCGTTTTTTCAAGGGTTTGCAAAACCTATCCGCATCCCTGGATGTGATTGTTCAAAACTATCCCTCGCCCGATAAGATTGTCCTTGCCGGAAACAGCGCAGGAGGCTTTGCGGTGCATACTGCTTTACCCTTAGTTAGAAAATTATATCCCAAAGCCCGTATTTATGTAGTAAATGATTCAGGCCAAGGTCTTGGTAATCCTGGAGGCTTTGAGGGCTTATTTACTTATTGGAATGCTAATGCCTTTATACCTTCAAGTTGCAGTGATTGTATCGGAGCTGATGGAAACTTGACCGGTTTGCATAAGTATCAGCTGGAGCAAGATGATAACATTAGAATGGCCTACATAAGCTCCAAGCAAGACTCCATTAGTTCAGCTGCTCTAGGTGCTCCCGCTTTTGAAGCCCAACTCATAGAAGCTGCTATGGAACTTAACAACGCCCACCCCGAACGCTTCCAAAGTTTGATTGATAATGGTGATGCTCATACCTATATCATCAGAAGTTTCAATCTTGAAATAGGAGGTATATCCGTGAGGCAATGGATAAAAGAAATGATCAATGAAACTGCGGATTGGGAAACAGTTATCGAGTTATAGAAGCTCGTCTTAAAAGCATTTCCCAACAATTTTTTCCATCGAAGATGGATGCTAGCTAATCATTTACATCAAAAATTCAATGTTAAAAAGGATTCCATTTCATTATGAAAAAGCTCCAATTTATACCAGTATTTATATTCTTATCCATTGCTTTATTTATAGTTTCTTGCCAAAATGAGGACATGGAGGTTTCTCCTCTGGAAGAAACAGCAGTTGAAATTTTAACTACAGCAGGTGGCATTGAATTCGTCAGGACTCCTGAAGCACAATTTGAAAATTTACCAGACTGGCCCTACGATTATAAGTATGTTGAAATAGACGGATTACGCCAAGCCTATGCAGAAGCGGGGCCAGCAGATGGTGAAGTTGTATTGTTGTTGCACGGCCAACCAAGTTGGTCTTACCTCTACAGGAAAATGATTCCTGTACTCGCTGAAGCCGGATACCGGGTCATTGCGATGGACCACATCGGCATGGGACGCTCCGACAAACCCATCGATATCAACTACTACAGCTATCTAGGTCATGCTGATCGCTTAGGACAATTTATTCAGACCCTTGGGTTAAGCGACATCAACTTGTTTGTACAGGACTGGGGCAGCTTGATCGGTCTGCGGGTAGCCGGACTTAATCCGGACTGGTTTGCCACGATTAGTGTCGGAAATGGAGATTTACTACTAATACCTGAAGGCGTTCAACCCTTTCCAACTGTAGAAAACCCAAACGAACATGAAGATTTAAACTTCCCGCTTGCAAACCTGCCTGATCAACAGTTCCCCTTCTACAATGGTTGTGAATTGCTCTTTGAAGGAGGAAGTTCGCAGGAGGGCTTTGGACAATGGATAAACTATGCCATGAAAGACACTGCCTTTCACGCTTCTGAGGTAGTAGAAAGTGGCACTTGGTTCCCGTTATCAGAAGCAGAAGAAGCGGCCTACGATGCGCCATTCCCCAGCCGCGATTACATGGCGGGTGTCCGTACATTCCCGTCATTGATCAATCAAATGCCCGGACTCAACGAAGATGCCTGGGCGGGTCTTACTTCATACAAGAAGCCATTCCTGACTATTTGGGGAGGGAATGATCCTGGCAACTTAGGCAGTTGCAAAACGCAGCAAAAGTTTATTGATGAGGTTCCAGGGGCTGAAGGGCAGCCGCATGACCGTCTTCCTGAAGCCGGCCATTTCCTGCAGCATGATCAGGGTGTAGAGATAGCCACTAGATTGGTTGAATTTTACGGCAATTTCTAATTTGAGGTAAAGCCCATCCTATGAGCCATGAAGTGCCCACTTTATGGACCTAGCACCATACCCATCATTCCTGTTTCTGGATGAATTTTACCACAGCCATGAGGCTAAAGTTTGCCGAAATGGTAAATGAGACAGCCAAATGGGAGCAGGTTATAGTAAGATCTCAAAAGCTGATTCAAAGCTGTTTTCCACCAACTTCCTATTCTATCCAAGAGAGCCCTTGGGTACCCTTTTGTATCAAAAATTTAACGATAAAATAAATTCAAATTTTATGAAAAAGCTAAAATTCAAACCCCTACTTCTATTCTTATCCATCGTCTCATTCCTGGTTTCTTGTCAGGAGGATCTGGATTCCTCGCCAATTCTGGCGCCTGTAGAGACTGGACTCTTAAACCGGACATTTTTCCACGAAAATAAACAGCTTGAATATGCCTTGTACATTCCAACTTCTTACACTGGCAATGAAGAAGTACCTCTAGTAGTTTACTTGCATGGTGCTCCAGAGAACAAAGAGCTTGCACAGTCATCTACCGATTTTATTGATGTGTCTGAATCACAGGGCTTCATCATGTTATACCCAGAGGCGGGCCATGCAGGTTCCGGAGGATTTATTTGGGCAGAGGGTCGAGGGGGTATTGCAGACGCGCGCAGCGATGTCAGTTATATCAATGCGTTGGTTGACGCAGTAACTGAGGAATTAAAAATAGATCCATCCAAAAGGTATTTGTGCGGATTTTCCAATGGGGGCTTTATGGTTCAAAATGTGGCCAACCAAGACAATAGCCGTTTTGCAGCAATGGCCACGGTATCGGCTTCTTTACATGAAACATTTGCAAATACTAGTCCCAATCCCATCTCGATGCTATACATCTATGGCACGGATGATCCCATTACCAACTACGAAAACGGTGGCCTTCCGCCTACAGCTTTCAATGTCGATGGCTGGACGGTTCCGGCTTTAGCTATTGAATCTGCAGTTGACTATTGGGTGGGGATAAATGGGTGCAATACAACTCCAAAAGAAACTGACCTGGCTGACTCCGATTCAGGTGACAACTCAACGGTTACTGTATTGGAATATTCCAATGGGACAGGTGGTTCGGAGGTGAAGTTTTACCGCATCAATGGGGGTGGACATACTTGGCCTGGTCTTCCAATAAATAACCGACCTACGGCACTTTTTGAAGACACCAACAAGGATATAAAAGCCGGGAAAGAGATCTGGGAATTCTTTAAAAAGTTTGAAAGGAACTAGACTTCTGAACCACTTAAGTGGAGGGATAGAATGCACTGGATCAGTTTGGGAATCACAAACTGGACCTGATGAACTATTTCTCTTTTTAAATCACCATACATTCTAAACTGAAAACCAATGAAAAAATCCAATATCAAGATAATCGCCCTGTTAGGGATGCTGGCACTAGTTACCAGTTGTGCAGAAGCAGATGAGCCCGTGATTGCAGAAACTCCCGAGAAAGGTCTTTTCGATGAGACCATCAGCCACGGTAACCTTCAGCGGGAATACCTCTTGTACATCCCGGAAAGCTACACAGGTGACGAACCCGTACCCCTTGTTTTCAGCTTGCACGGGGCAGGAGGGACCAAAGAAAGTCAGTATAATTTGAGTCAGTTCAATCTACTGGCCGATCAAGAGGCCTTCATTCTGGTGACTCCACAAGCGACATCTTTGAGGGGAAACAACCTCACATTTTGGAACCAGCAAAGTATGCCCAATCTGCCGGATGATGTCGATTTTATCAATGTCTTAATTGATGAGGTAGCAAGCAGGTATCGAATTGATCTGGCGCGGGTCTACCTGGCAGGCTCTTCAAACGGCGCCTTCATGGCACTGGAAATCACCTGTCAGCTAAATCACAGAATTGCTGCCACAGCTGCTGTCAAGGGGTATATGTCCCCGGATCAGATAACCAATTGCAACCCTTCAAAGCCAACTCCTATTCTTCAGATGCATGGAAACGAGGACCCGCTTGTCCCATACGAAGGTGTATTGCCTACTCTTCAATATTGGGCCGAATTCAATCAAACAGAATCCCTACCCATCATATCCAACTTACCTGATATCGATCCAGGCAATGGAAGTACAGTGGTAAGTTATCTGTACCAAAAGGGTACCAACGGGGTAGAAATAGAACATCTGGAAGTGATAGGAGGTGTACACGATTGGTTTGGTGAGCCGGGCACCAGCTATGACATCAATGCCAGTGAATTGGCATGGGAGTTTTTTAAAAAATTTGATGTAAACGGGAAAAGATAAAAATCAGAAAAATGAAGAAAATAAAATTAATAACGATAGTTGGAATACTGGCTTTATTCATTGGCTGCGAAGAGGAAGAAATGGAACCAACAAATACACCCCCCTCCATTGCTGCCCAAACATTTTCAGTTGCAGAAAATGCCAATATTGGGACGTCTATCGGTACAATTGTGGTATCAGATGTTGATAATGAACCACTTACATTTAGCATTACTGCGGGCAATACAGATGCCACCTTCTCATTGGAGAGTACTTCGGGAGCACTATCGCTTGCAAAAACGCTAGATGATAAAACTACCAGCACCTATTCCCTAACGGTTCAGGTAACCGATGGCAGAAACAATGCTGAGGCAATAATGACGGTGAATGTAACGCCTCAGGTGGTTACCATTAGTACCCCCGGTTTTCCTGGAGGTTCTTTTTTTGATGGGCGTTTAGCCGATGCCGATTATTGGTCTGACCAACCTGAAATCCTTTCTGCTGGTTTGGGCTTTGCTGATATTGTGGGTATAGAAGTGGATGAAATTACTGAAGCGCTAGTAGAAAGTATTGGCGGGGCATGGGCTTCTAACATCGGCTGTGAAGATGCGGCTGACAGAACCTTTACTACTACAAGAACAACTATGGAACAGGTCTTTATAGTTCAAAACCCTTACGCAGATGAGTTTAAAGATGGGGCCATTGGTCTCGACGCTTTGCCAATGGTAATCTCCTGGCCGGTTCGAACCAATACCATTGATTTAAGCGACTTCAGGATCACGGTTAGCAATGGAGATGTGGTGATACCCTCTTCGGCTGGGGTTTTCCCTAATGTCGAAATCAATGAACGCAACGTGATTGTACTTGCAGGTGAATTTGCGAACAAAAAACCAAGCACCGACCCTGATGCTAGGTATGTAACCAAAGTGGAAATAGTGGGAGAACTGATACTGGTCGGCCCCAATGGGCAGGAGTTCAACGCGCAGGGCTTGTTCAAAGAAACATTTTCTAGTCCGTACGATGAAAACAACGGCCCACGATTGGTTGGCGCAAAACTGAATTACTGCGACCCCAATGCAGCTGAGGGCGCATCTATACAACTTCCTGTACAGCAACCGGGCAATGATGAGTATGCACTTTATGGTGATCTATTGGCACAGGCTGAAGCTGACGGGAAGAAAGCTTGTAGGTTGAGGGTACTGACTACCGGAGGTTTTTCACCTAACGGCGTTCAGGGAGTGCTACCTACTGACTATGAAAAATTCTTTAGGGTGCATGTAAAAGGGGCGGATGGAACTACTGTGTTACTGGAGCAGGAAAATGTAGATCATGCGGTGCAAGGTGGTTCATTGAAAGTAATTGGACTTTCAGATTTAGGCGGAAAAGAAGGGGAAAATGGGGTGGTGTATGATGATTGTTATGATGAAGATGGCGATAACTACATTGACATCATATTAGTAGGTGATGATGCGGCGATGCGGAATATTACCCATGTAGAAATCCCCAATTTGGCAGGTGGCTACGCCGCGTTTTATAACCCCGGAGGCCCTGGACCAACACCCTATCCAAATGCCAGTTATACTGCACCAGGCCCGGCCGATCTGGAACCCGTGATCATGGCCTTAGATAATCCGATGCGGGTAAGCAACTAATTTCAATAGGTATGTGAAGAAACCTGGGCATTCTCTAAAAGATTTGACCTCAATGGGAAAAGATAAAAATTAGAATAATGAAAAAATCAAACACCCAATCCCAGTACAAGTAATGCCCTAGGGTCACCTGACTTGGAACCTAGGATCAGGGCTCAGATCAATCCCTTGAGGGTATCAAATTAAAGGAATGAAGAAGCGTCCTTATTACCCTTTGTTAAGTAAAGGCTCAAAGCCTTCCCAATAGATAAACTGTATAATCAAAAGAAAAAATAATATGAAAACACTGACTATGATAAGTATATTTCTGTTAAGCTCAATTTCACTGAAGGCTCAGGAATCCATCCTTGGACACTGGAATACCGGACAGGAAAATACCGTAATTGAAATCAAAGAAACCGATGGCAAAATGGAAGGAAGAATCATCTCATCTGACCATCCAAAAGCACCTCTCGGCAAGCTAATACTCAAAGAGCTCCGCCGAGAGGAGAATCTGCTGAAAGGTAAATTGTATAGTCCTAAATTTGACAAATGGTTTGATGCTTCCTTTTCACAGCAGTCAAATGATTGTGAAGTCACCATCAAAGTCGGTTGGGTAGAACGAAAAGTCAACTGGACCAAACTGCAATAACATGAACATGAAATTGATATTTGCGGGTTTTGTAATTCTTGCCCTTTTTCTGGAGATAATTTGGTCTCAAGCCAAAAAGAAAGAGGTTTTCAGCTCGAGAGAAAGTCTGGCTAATCTTGGGATATTTATTGGAAATACCCTCCTGAAACCGCTCTCTTTGGCTTGGAAATATTTTGCACTGGGATGGGTAGAATCCTTTCAGTTTTTAAGTATTCCTACCAATTTCTTCACCATCGTTCTGACCTTCCTTGTTACGGAGTTTGGGTTTTATTGGTACCACAGGCTGAGCCATGAGGTCCCCTTGCTTTGGACCCTTCATCATACCCATCATTCCGGCATGAAGATGAACCTATCCACGGCAGTCCGATTAAATTGGATAGGCACATTCTTGAGTCCATTGATCTATGTTCCTTTTGTCCTCCTTGGTTTTTCTGCAGATCTGATTATTGTCAGCTTGCTCGTCAATTTATTCTTTCAATATTTCCTGCATACCGAAGCGGTGAGAAAGTTGGGCTACCTGGAAGGATTGTTTTTCAACACCCCCTCGGCCCATCGGGTGCATCATGGGTCCAACGAAAAATATATTGATAAAAATTATGGAGGCATGCTCATTATCTTTGACCGACTCTTTGGCACGTATGAGCCCGAGACTGAAAAAGTAACTTACGGAGTCACCACGGGCTTTTACAGTAATAATCCGCTAAAACTTAATTTTCAGCCGATTATTGATTATATCAGAGGAAATTGGAAACGTGAAAAACAACGCATCAAAGAGGGAAAATCCAACTAGCAGCCGATTGGGTTTGGCAATCCTTTGCTTTTCATTTCTCCATCTTTTTGGATGTGTCAATCGGGAGGTCACCTTATCAGACGCCATTCCGGAAATTGACAAAACACGGGAAGCAAAAATTTTAACTGCCTTTTTTGGTTTGGACAATCCATTTCTTATCGGAGTCCTTATCGGAATTGTGCTCTTCAGTCTGTTCAAGAGCACTTTTGGATTTTTGATGCTTATCCCCTTGTACTTTGTCCATAAGATGGTGAATGACCCAAGAAATAAAAGAATCAAAGAAGTTGAGGCATTGCCGAGCCAGCGAAATCTTAAAAAAACAATGGAGGGAGATCTGTAGTGATGAAAATAGGTTCAATCAGGTTTTTGAGTATTTTTTGCGAATCTTGTTCCTTACAACATCCCAGATTCTTGGGAAGGTAAAAACCCACTTCATAACATGATGAATTTCAATTCAAAGCTTAGGCAGTGGAGTTGCTTTCCAAGTCAAGTCCATTAACCCAAGCATTGGCTTCGGGTTCAGATTCAAAGATCTTGTAAGGAACAGGCTGTTTTTGAAATGAAAAAATCATCTTTAGGATGGCCCTGATCACTGCGTTGGGGATAATATAGGCTGTTCCTGCACAAAAGTCCTTCATGAGTTGTTCATTTTCTTTGAGCCATTTGGCCTGCATTTTTTGGTGATAAAGAGAGGGGATTGCCGCATCCGAAGCATCAAAAATAATCGCCAACCCCTTTGCAAACCGGTAACAAGCCTTCGTTTGGTCGAGATAATTTTGGAAGTTTTGATCTGTACTTTTGTGGCCTGTAAATCGAATCCGGATGATGGGAAAATTTGATTCGTCGATGATTGCATAGCTGTCCATATTGGAGAAACAGGATTTGGAGTAAAGAGTTTTGGAAAAAAATGGATAACTGTTTCTTAGCCTGTATCCAAATATTTGCCGCAGACAGGAGGGAAACAGGTAGACAACGAGGAGGTTTTTAAATTTTAGAAAACCAATATTCCATAAAATCAAAAAAACCTGCCAAATGGCAGGTTTTCAATTTTTTTGTTAGTTTACAAATTACTTTGGTAATAGCACTGCATCTACTACGTGGATAACACCGTTGCTACCTGTAAGGTCAGCAGCAGTGACAGTCGCACCGTTGATCATTACTTTGCCATCCTTGATGGATACTGTCAAGTCCTGGCCGTTCAAAGTTTTAACTACCTGACCATCCGAAAGGTCAGCAGCCATCACATTGCCTGCTACTACATGGTAAGTCAATACAGAAGTAAGTTGGTCTTTGCTTTCAGGCTTCAACAAGTTGTCTACTGTTCCTGCAGGCAATGCTGCAAAAGCAGTGTTGGTTGGCGCGAAGATCGTAAATGGACCTGTTCCGCTTAAAGTTTCAACCAATCCGGCTGCAGTAACTGCAGCAACTAAAGTAGTGTGGTCAGGAGAACCAACAGCGATATCAACAACAGTTTTTGGAGCTTCGGCCGGAGTTTCTTCCACAACCTCAACGGTTGTTTCTTCAACTGTCTCTTCCTTTGGTGCACCGCCACAACTTGCTAGAAAGGTTGTAGCTGCTGTTGCCAACGTCAATGATAAAATTCTAAATGTTTTCATTTTTCTTGATCTTGGTTTAGATATATTATGTAAACAATCAAGTTCCACAATAGTTTAAAATTTCTCTAAAAGTATTGGTTTGAGGAAATTAGCATACCATCAAAGTTCCCCATATACTGACTTGGTCTCATTAGCTTCTTCCTCCTTTAAAACATGTAATTATCCATAGAAAGGATATAAGTATTTTTTTTTTGATTTCCTGACTTTTGTCTCTGCTAAGCCAATTTCTATTTTGAACAAAGAATAAAATTGGTTTTGATTCTATTTTCCCCTTAGACTTTAATTATCCCAAAATTCAACTATCAAGGATTGAAACTCCCAACTATGAAAGTGAAAGGGAAGTTTTGTTCCATGAAATTACCTTTCCAACAACAGTACTTAGTAAGACCTTCACATTTAATCACCCCTATCAAGGTTATGAAAATCTATATTAAAAATATGGCTTGCCAAAGTTGCGTGGCCTATGTCAAAGAAGCATTGGATGAAATGGACATAGTTACGGTCAAGGTAGGATTGGGAGAAATTGAAACCAAAGCGGATGTGACAGATGATGAAAAACGGGAATTCAACAAAAAAATAAAAAAGGTTGGATTGGAACTCCTGGAAAAAAAACAGGGCGTCATCATAGAGAAAATCAGAAAAGTGATGGTTGAATTTGTATATCATTCGGATGAGAAACCGAATATAAATTTCTCGACTTTATTGAGTGGAAAACTAAACCTAAGCTATACTTATTTATCAAACTTTTTTTCAGAAGTAGAAGCCACCACGATAGAGCAATACCTTATTTCACTCAAAATCGAGCGCGTCAAGGAGATGATCATTTTGGAAGAATTTAACCTTTCGGAGATTGCCTACAAATTGCATTACAGCAGTGCGGCTCACCTTTCCAACCAATTCAAAAAAGTGACGGGCCTGTCCCCTTCACATTTCAAAAAACTGAAGGAGAAAAGAAGGATTGCGATTCAGGATCTTTGATATGAACATCCTTCAGATTGAAAATAAAGCCTATCGCCTATTTTTTGATTGTAGTTATTTCTTGATATTTAGAAAGTAGACAAGTGATATTTTGTATTTAAGGTCTTTTTCAGGTCATTGGTCAGATGTCAAATCTCATATTTCTCAAAAAATGGCAGCAGACAATAAGCAGGTGTGGGTTGAAACCGGGTACGGGATTTTTTCAAAAGAAGGTCCGAAAGGCCTCAAAGTTGAGGTGATCGCAAGGAATGTGAATAAAAGCAAATCGTCTTTTTACCATCATTTTGCTGACATGGAAATTTTTACAGGACTTTTGCTTGACCATCATTTGACCCGATCCAAAACAATTGCTGAGGAAGAAAAAAAATGCAGGAATATTGACCCTGAACTTATCATTGTATTGGTTGCTTCCAAAACCGACCTTTTGTTTAACCGCCAATTGAGGGTTCATAGGACTGATACAAACTTTAAGAAATGTCTCCAAAAATCAGATGAAATCGTCAGTCAGGGATTCATTTCGGTCTTAACCAAGGACCTCCAACTAGAGAATAATCCAAAGCTTGCGGCTTCCCTTTTTGCCCTAGCCCTGGAAAATTTTTACCTACAAGTAACCGAAGAAACACTGAATGTCGAATGGTTATCTGCCTATTTCACCAACCTCAAAAAAACTGTTTCACAGTTTAACGTATCCCAATAAAACCCTTGGAATTGTACGGAAGCGACTAAAATCATTCTTTCTGAATTTGGATACTTGTATTCCTGTCTCAAAGAACAATCTATCCTCCTTATGAAAAATCAAAGCCACAACCAATTCATTTTTAAAGCCATCCTAATTACTCAGACCATACTTTTGTTAGTCTATACTGCCTTTGCAGTCCGAAATGAAGGCTGGGGATTTTTACAAATTGCAGTTTCAAATATCGGATCTCTGACCTGGAGCGGTCAGTTTGCATTGGATTTTGCTTGTTATTTGATGTTATCAGGGATTTGGATCATGTGGCGCAATAAGTTTAAAACGCAATCCCTGATCTTGGGAATTGTAGCGATGATCCTTGGGATTGTTTTTTTTGCACCCTCTGTCATTTACCTCTTGGGCAAAGAAAAAGGGGACCTCAAAAAAGTGATTCTTGGGGAACATGCCTGATAGATTTCTTAATTTGTCTAGCGTTCAATTTGGTTAAGGTAAGTCATCAACCCTTCAACATAGTCACATTCCTTTTCAGGTATTTGGCAAGTACATCCGAAAAACGCTGTGCTTCCCAGATTTCCAAGTCCATTGTTGCATCACCAAAAATCCTGATTTCCAGATTTTCCTGATCAAGTTCACAATGTACTTTTTCCACCCATTGATTTTTGGTTTTGTCCAAGGCCACAGCAATCCTTAAAATCCCAACCAATCCTTTGAGCAAAGTCCTTTCTTTGGATTCAAGTTGACCGAAAATTTCATGTTTCTTTTTTGGCCCTGACTTTCTGTGGTAGCGCGCCATGAGTGCCAACATGATCCGTTCTTCATTGTTGAATCCCCTAAGCCGACCGTTTAGGATCAGGTAAGCAGCATGTTTATGGTAATCCTGAAAATTGACAAATAAGCCCACATCAAAAATCAGGCAGGCATTCTGAAGCAACTCCCTTGCGTCCGAATCCATTTGATGGATTTCTTTGAGTTGGTCAAAAAGCTGCAAGGCCAGCATGCTGACATGTTTTTTTTCTTCTATGTCAGTTTCATACCGCATCGCCATAAGAAGGCAGGAGCGTTCCCTGATATTTTTTCCCTCGACGAGGTCACTAAGTTTAAGTCCGTTTTTTTCAATGTAATCTATGATCAAACCTTCTCTAAGGGATGCATCAGATAAAGTAATCTCCTTGGCATCTGCCATTTTGAGCAGTTCCAAAAGCAACAAACCACCGAGGTGGATGGCATCCACCCTGTTTTCACTGATTCCCTTGACATCTGTACGTTTATCAGCGGGCAACTCCAGCAGTTTGTCCACGATTTTTTCCAGGTCTTTGACTTTGATTACTTCCGCATTGACAGAATTAATAATATTCACATCTTTCATTTCCAAAGCTGCCTCGCCCAAGGTCCTGATCGTACCTGATGTCCCGATGACTTTAGAAAATCCTGCCGTAGAAGCTTCCTTCATGGTTTTGCCGGCAACTTCTTTGACATGCTCACGGAGGGCTTCCTGTTTGGATTTATTGAGCGGTCCTTGGTCCCCTACCCAATCCAACAATCTCAATACCCCAAGTTTAAGGCTGTTTTTAAAAAATACTTCATCCTTATTTCCAATGACCACTTCCGTACTTCCACCTCCGATATCGATGACCATGGCATTTTGTTTATTGAGGTCAATGGCTTTTCTGACTGCCAAAAAAATCAACCTCGCTTCTTCTTTTCCGGAAATCATTTGGGGATTCAGGCCCACGTCCTGAATCAGCCTATCGAGAAATTCACGCCCGTTTTTGGCTTCCCGTGTAGCTGAGGTAGCTGCAGTAATGATATGCTCGACGCCGTATTCATCTGCAAGCTGCACATACCTTGATATGGTTTTAATTCCGGCATCAAAAGCCCTTTGGCTCAACATCTTGTTGGTAAAAACCCCTACCCCCAATTTGACCATCTCCTTTTCCTGAACCAAAACTTCATAAGACTGTCCTGAGGTCACTTTGACGATGATCATGTGGATGGAGTTGGTACCGATGTCGATTGCTGCTAAGTTCATGGATGGTTATTGGGTTATTTTTAAATATAAGGAAAAACAGGGGAGATTTCTTTTGAAATATCTTTAAAAAACCAAATTCAAACATTCCATTTTTCCCACAATGGAGATGCTTTATATAGGTATTTTCTTATAACTTTAAATAATCCACTGACTGAAATTATCCCGGTTTACGGGTTTCTTTTTTAGAATTAAAACACCAACATTTTATGAAAATCAAGTACAAATCATATTTCAAAGATCCGGATAAAGACATAGCTTATTTTGAAGATTGGGTCAAAAAATTGGAAAAAGAGAATAAGCGAAATTACCAAAGACATAAGGTAAAAACATTTTTGGGGAATACCCACGTCTGGAGTCTCAATGCAGACAAAAAAGACCTTGAAACTTTGGTGATATTTCCCGGAGCACGGACCACGGCTTTGATTTGGGATTTTGACAAAGGATTGGATAATCTGAAAACGAAGCACCGGATTTTTATGGTTGAGACCAATGGATTGCCCAATCTGAGCGATGGTGCCACACCTGATATCAAAACCTTGGATTATGGATTTTGGGCAAATGAAGTTTTGACAGGCTTAGAAATTGAAAAGGCATTTGTTGCAGGCGCTTCTTTTGGAGGATTGATCTGTATGAAGCTCGCTATCACCAATCCGGAAAAAATCAAAGCAGCATTCCTTCTCAATCCCGGTTGCTTGCAACCATTTTCACTGACTTTTTCAAACCTATATTACAACCTTCTCCCCATCCTCAGCACCAATGCCAAAAATGTTCTGAAGTTTTTGGACAAGGCTGTTTTCTCCAAACCAAATCACCAACTTTCCCCATTCTATGAACAAATGTTGGTGGATTATGAGGTTTTTGCCATCAGCCGGTATAAGGACAATACCCAAAAACCGTATTACATGGACAACGAACTTGCCAAAGTGAAAACGGAGACCTACCTCCTACTCGGGGACAAGGATTTACTTTTCCCATTTGAAAAGTCCAGGGAAAATGCCCAAAAGCACCTCAGCAACCTCAAAGAGATTAAAATTTTTCAACAAGTGGGACACGGGATTGAGACTTTTGAAAAGGCAATGAATTATATTGGGGTAATAATTGCATCTAGCCAAAAATAAATTCACACCAACCTTTTTTATCATGTCCCAAAACCTAATATCCTTCCTCCTTGGCTTTCTTGTTTTGGCGGTCGTAGGCTGTCAATCACCAAGCTCTCAAGAAAGTACCCAAATTGACAGCGTCCTAACGGAAATCGTAATCCCAGAAGAAATCTACGATCCGGATCCGACTGATACCATTCCAGGAAATCTTTATGGTATCAACAGCAGCGCAAAAGAAACCGCAGAATTGGTCAGGAAGACTGTTCAAACCTTGTTCAAAGATGATCTGGACAAGGACATCATCGACGAATACAGCAGGAAGTTTATCTTCTTTGAATATGACCTCAATGAAGATGGCAACAAAGAAATCATGGTGGGATTTACCGGACCGTATTTTTGCGGTTCAGGTGGCTGTACCCTGATTATCTTGGACCGTGAAGGTAATGTCATCACACAATTCACGGTCTCGGATTACCCTGTAGTGATCGACAATACAAAGTCAAATGGCTGGAAAGACCTGTTCATTTTATCCGGAGGAAAATACAGGATTGTGAAATTTGATGGGAAAACCTATCTTTCCAACCCGTCTATGCAGCCCGAACTCAAACTTCTCCCCGGAGACGGATTACCTAGGGCTTTGGATTTTGTCAATGAACCTTATCCTTGGTTCAAATTTTAAGGAATTTGCTTTTCCCTTTTTCCAGATAATACCCACAAAATGAACAAATCTATATCCCCGATCATATCAGCTTCTGATTTACAAACCTTATCAGCTTCGTCAGCATTTGTGCTGATTGACGCCAGATTTGGCAAAGAAAACTACGACAAATCCCATCTCCAAGGCGCTTTGCATGTGGATCTGAACAGTCAACTGTCGGATATCAAGGCGGATTTTGCGAACGGAGGAAGGCATCCTTTGCCTGAAGCAGAGAGATTTTCCCTACTTCTGGAGTCGCTCGGCATCAGCCCTGAGTCCCATGTAGTTGTCTATGATGACAAAAACGGAGCAAATGCTGCAGCTAGATTTTGGTGGATGATGAAAGCAGTAGGCCACGAAAAAATCCAGGTTTTGGATGGAGGAATGGATACTGCGGTTCAAGCAGGATTTCCGGTAAGTTCGGAGCTAGAAAAAATCCCTACAAAGGGAACCTACAAAGCAGATCAATGGAAATTGCGCATTTCAGACATCTCTGAAATCGATAAAGTATCCAAAGACAAAAACTACCTGATCATCGATGTGCGTGAAAATGAAAGGTACCGGGGAGAAAAAGAACCCATCGACTTGGTAGCGGGGCACATACCCAGTGCGGTAAATATCCCCTTTGCCTCCAATCTTGACCCTAAAGGATTGTTTCTTTCTCCTACAGAACTCAAAGCGAAATATGAGAAAGCTTTGGAAGGAAAATCTGCCGAAAACGTCATCGTGCATTGCGGTTCAGGTGTCACGGCCTGCCACACACTGTTGGCTTTGGCGCATGCAGGAATGGATATTCCAAAACTGTATGTGGGTTCTTGGAGTGAATGGTCAAGGAACGGCAGAGAAATAGCGACAGAATTAGGATAAACTTTTAATTTTTAAACTTCTTTGAACCCATGAAACCAGCCGCCAAAGACACCGACGCTTATATTTCGGAATTTCCGGAGGACATTCAGGAAAAGCTCCAAGTCATCCGAAACACGATCAGGCAAGCCGCCCCTGAAGCAGAAGAATGCATCAATTATGGCATCCCTACTTTTAAGATTCATGGCAATCTTGTCCATTTTGCGGCATACAAAACACACTTTGGCTTCTATCCGGGTGCTTCGGGAATAGCCGAATTCAAAAAGGAACTTGAGCCATACAACACCGCCAAAGGAACTGTTCAGTTTCCCTTGGATAAACCCCTTCCTTTGGAACTGATCTCAGACATTGTGATTTTTCGTTTGGATGAAAATATCAGGAATGCCAAACCAACTAGGAAGAAAAAGTAAATTTTTGGCCGATCATAAAAACCATTTATGTTTGGCATCAAATGAATTGTGATTAATTATCAGGTTTTCAGCCTATTTGGGAAAACAACCCATGAAAATCGGCGTATGGATTGGCGTGATGTAATCGAAGAATTCGTCCGAAAATCTAACCAAACCAAAAATGAAAACCTTATTCAAATTCCTTCCCATCCTTCTTGGCTTCTTTGTTCTCACTTCCTGCGGCAACCTCGAAAAGAATGTAGAAGACAAACTCAACAGCATTACTGACAAGGCGTTGAAGCTCGATTCGATTGTAAACAAGGAACTTGACAAAATCAATTCTCTTGATTCGATCATCAATTTGGAAACAGAAAAGGTCAAAGTCCTTGATTCCCTTGTAAACAAATCAAGTTCGAAGGTGGATTCCATCGTCAATGGGAAAATCGAAAAGATCAATAAGATTTTAAATTAACCTGCTCAATGGGATCTAAGGAGAAAAATTAGGTCGATGAAACAAGAAATTCATCTGCCTTTTTTGAATAATATTTTTAAATTCCACAATCGAAATTTTTAAACACCAAAACCATGCTCACAGAAATCAATCCCAAACTTCCCATGCGGAACAAAGCCATCATAAGGGAATATTACATCAACAAATTGGGCTTCCAGGAATATGGAAATGCGAATTATGATGGCTACCTGATGGTGCAAAAGGACAAGATCCAGCTCCACTTTTTTGAATTTAAGGAACTTGACCCTAAAGAAAATTATGGACAGGTTTACATCAGGACTGACGATATCGATGGATTTTATCAGTCCCTATTGGACAAAAAAATTCCCATTCATCCAAACGCACCTTTACAAGAGAAGCCTTGGGGAATGAAGGAATTTTCACTCCTTGATCCTGACCATAATTTACTGACTTTTGGGCAAGAAATAATACTCTAATTTATTTAACCAAAATCATAACTAACCGTTTTTAAGAAAAAATCAAAATTTATGAAAAATTTAATATTATCACCCGTAATATTCCTCTTATTCTTTTTTTCAGGATTTTCGCAAAGCGTCAATCCACTCCCAAACAATCCACAAAATAAACCATACTCTTTTTATGAATTAAAACCATACAGTTTGGGAGACTCTACCTTTCAATTTAAATCATGGAATGATTCTCTGAATCAGAAAAAAATTTTATTGCCAAATGGTGAATTACAGATTACAGAAATTCCTGGTTTAAATTTAAATGACATCTTACCGATGAATAACATGCCCGTTTTTGTACCAAAAGGAAATTATCCTATGCAGGTTTATGTACCTGATTCTACGGTGAATTATACATTAAAGATAAAGAAATACTAGCATCGAAAATTTCTTTATTATTTACAGCCTACAGAAAATTATTTTTTTTCCTTTTCTTCATTTATTCCATTGTCTTCTAAAATATTTAAAAACCAAAACGTTTTATATTTTTTAAATATGGAGACGATGATTAGTAAATTCAAACAAATAAAAGTCCTTCATCTTTTTGCAATTATTATAAGGTATTTGTTGGGAGGATCTTTTGTTCATGCAAGCATTTTCAAAATCCGGGGAATCAGATTTACGCCCGAATCGGGAGAAAATTCACCAATTGATACTTTGCCCCACTTTTTTGAAGCCATGTTTCAGGCTGGAAATTATTGGCAGTTTCTCGGTTGGGGGCAATTGATCGCAGGATTTCTGTTGATGTCTCAGGTTTTCAGCACTTTGGGAGCAGTCGCTTTTTTCCCCATCATGCTGAATATTTTTGTCATCACCATTTCCTTTGAATCCACCGGCATTCTCATTATTACTTCCCTGATGCTTCTTGGCAATATCTATTTGCTCCTTTGGGATTGGGACAAATTGAAGTTTATTGTTTTGCCTCGACCAGGTAATTATATACCTGTTCCACAAGAATTTTCAGATAAAAAGACATGGATTTATCTAGGCTTCGTTTTATGCGGATTGATTATTATTTCCCGGATTTTATAAATCGACCACTGTTTCCAAGTAATTAAATTCTTTGAAACCGAATTAACCTACCATTCAAAAATATAATTGCATGACATTTTCAAAAAAATCATGCAATTTGGCAAAGAACCTTCCTTTATCCATTTTCATGCGGTTGATCCTCTTTATCCTTTTCTTCATTCCTGTTTTACTACAGGCTCAAACCGTATGCACTTTGGAAAGCAGTCAAAGGCTAGATTCTGCTCTGAACATGCTTTCTCTTCAGGACCATTCTCAAAAGTCCATGAATGACCTGACCATCGAAATCGGCACTTGGTTTTTGAATACACCCTATGTGGAGAAAACTTTGGAACTACCCGGTGAAGAAAAACTGGTGGTGAACTTGATGGGTTTGGATTGTACCACGTATTTGGAAACTGTGGTTTCCTTGGCAAGGACAGCCCTGGCAGGGGAATTTACTTTTGAAGCTTACACCCAAGAACTGGAAAAATTAAGATATCGGAATGGGGTCAATGAGGGGTATCCTTCCCGTTTGCATTATTTCTCAGACTGGATTTTTCAGAATGAAGAGAAAGGGATTTTGAAGGATATCAGCAAAGAAATCGGTGGAAGTGTCTACGAAAACAATCCATCCTTCATGACTTCCAACCCAAAATTCTATCCACAGCTTTCCAATCCGGATTATATCAATCAACTCAAAGAAAACGAATCTGAAATAAAAACAAGGTCCTATTACTTTTTGCCGAAGACCGAAATTAGAACTCACGAAAACAAAATCAAATCGGGAGATTTGATTGCTATTACTACATCAATGACCAATTTGGACATTGTCCATGTGGGATTTGCCATCGAAAAAGAAGGTCGCATCCATTTGCTCCATGCGAGTTCGGGATCCAAAAAAGTAGAGATTTCGGAAAAGCCCTTGAGCGACTACCTTATGGCCAATAAATCCCAATCCGGGATTATGGTGAGCCGATTGGTGGCCATTGCAAATTGAGCAGAATTGATCTTATGTTTAGAAAGACGCTATTTTTCTTCCTGACCTCCCTCCTATTTCTGAATAGTATTTTTTGTTTTGGAGAATCGAAATACGATTTTCAAAATGATTCAATTACAAATACAAGATTAAACAAGCTTAGAATCAACGTTCAGCATGTCATATCCCAACACCAAAACCTCAAGGTCGGCATAGCTTTATTAAATGAAGAAGGAAATTTGTGGCTTGAGGTTTTAGGTAATTCAGATCAAGAAATTGATGCAAAGGATACTGAAAATACAATGTTCCGGATTGCATCTTTATCCAAAATGTTTGTCGCACTTTCGATTCTCAAGCTTCAGGAAGAAGGGAAATTAAAATTGGAAGATGAAGTGAAAAGTATTGTCCCTGAATTAAAGTTTGAAAATCAATGGGAAGAAGAACATCCCGTAAGGATTATACACCTGCTAGAACATACTACAGGATGGGATGAAATTCACTTGGTAGAAATGGTTCACAATCAGCATCCTCCCATTTCATTGAAAGATGCTTTGGAGTTTCATCCACACTCGAGGACTTCAAGATGGGTTCCCGGTACGAGGATGGCCTATTGCAATTCAGGGTATGCGGTTGCGGCATATATTGTCGAAAAGGTAACCGGCTTAAAATATGAAGATTATGTAAGGGAATCGATTTTTAAACCGCTTATGATGAACCATTCTACTTTTTTCAATGATCAAATATATCAAAAGTGGGGAGCGGAAATATTTAATTGGGAAATGAAGGAAATCGCTTTCAAAAATGAGCTTTTCCGGCCATCCTCTGCCCTCAATACATCTATTGCTGATATTTCTCAAATCCTACGCTTATTGCTAAACCGGGGAATCGTTGACAGTCTGCAATTTTTAAAAAGTGAATCTATAGATCAAATGGAAATTCCTTACAATAGTCCCGGATCAAATATCGGATTAGAATTGGGTTACGGCTTGGGAAACCAAACTTCTATCTACAACAACTTTACCTACCACGGTCATAGTGGTGCAATGGATGGAGGACTTTCGGAATTGGGTTACTTGCCTGAAGAAAAAATTGGACATGTAATATTGATGAACGCCAACAATGGCGCTGCCATGCAGGAAATATCCACCCTTATCCAGAATTTTGAAACTGCCGATCTCCCTTTAAGACCAGACAAAAAGGAAAAATATCAAGGTGAAATTCATATTGAAGGTGGCTATTATTTGGCTATCAATCCTAGAAATCAAGACCGGTTTTATCAAGATCTAATTTTCAATATTGAAAAAGTGGAAGTTTTTGAAGACAATCTGACCATGACTTGGATCCTGCCAAGTAGCAAATCAACTTACTATCCTGTTTCCCCAACTGAATACACTTATGGGAATAGCGGAAAGATTGGTTTGGTTCAGGATTCCGATCCTTTGGAAGGTAAAGTGCTATATACAGAAAGGTTTGTTTTTAAGCCCATATCAGGATTTAGGGTCTTTGGGCAAATTTCTATTTTGGTTATATGGGTTGTTTTGATGGTTTTGGGAGCATTTATAGCTGTCTTAAGCATGATACTTTTCCTTAGAAATAGGGCTAAATATGCTAATCTATTGAAAATATCAATCCTGCCAACTTGTACTAGCCTAACCATATTCCTTATGTTTTTTATTCCCAGAATGAATATTGAAGGCGCAGATTTACTTTTTTCCACGCCAAGTTATTTGTCAATTTGTGTACTGCTTTGCTCCATCCTTTTTGTAGTGGGATCACTGACTTCTGCGATTGTTATAATTCTTTCAAAAAGATTACCCCACAGCAAGTTGATAACTTGGCCGATCATTGCGCTCACTTTCTTTCATATGTTGGTTACGATTTTTCTGATTTCACAGAAAGTTATCCCCATGATTACGTGGAGTTGATTATTCACAAAATAATTCAAGGAAATTCTCAAAACCCGGTTGAGGGATATTGATTTTGAGAAAAAGAATTTCTTCATCCTGACTCGTCATAGAAAAAAAATATAAATAGCCTAAGACCCGGTCCAATTGATTAAATTTAAGAATTATGTTAGCCAAATGAATCCATGAAAAGCCAATCCATAGTCTTTCTTTTAGTAATAATTTTTATTGTTTCCTGTTCCAAGACGCAGCGAGCGGACATCGATTTTGAACAATGGGGCAAGTATTGGTTTCAGGGAAAGGCGGAAATCAGCAGTTTTGACCTGACACAATACCGGTATGGTGAAGCCAGGGAAGGTGAAGCGGTTTTGATCTTTGTAACGGAGGATTTTTCGAGAAAAAAACAAGTCAAGTTGGATGATCCGAAAGGAAATTCCTCTGATAAAATTTCGGTGCTGAAGATGAACCAAACGAGGGATTTTGTAACAGGTATCTATCCTTACCACATGATGATGTCGGCTTTTACCCCTACCAAAGAGCAAAGTCAGGGTTTGAAATTTACAGCTTCCTCCCAAGAATGGTGTGGGCATACCTTCACCCAACTCAATCTCAAAAGTACTGACAGCTACAACGGCAAGATTTTTTCTTACTTCGAAAAAGAAGGAGACGATTCGTTTTCATTTAATGGCATGGCCGAAGATGACCTTTGGAACCTGATCCGGATCGATCCCAAGCAAATTCCGACAGGAAGTGTGCAGATGCTGCCTTCTCTTTTTCACCAAAGATTCAGCCATCAGGAATTCAAAACAGAGGAGGCATTTATCCGGGTTTTGGACCTCAGTGCAGGCAGAAGTCAGATGGAAGTAGCTTACGCTTCGGGCAGCAGGGTTTTGAAAATTGACTTCGAAAAGGAATTTCCCCATGAGATTATGGGATGGGAAGAAATCCAAACCAAATCCGACGGAACCAAAGAAATCACCAAAGCCACCCGCAAAGGCCTGAAAACCGTGGATTATTGGACAAAAAACAAAGTCGGGGATGAGTTTTTGAGAAAAGAATTGAATCTGAAAAATTAAAGCCCTTCTCAAATAAATCTTAAAAAGGAATTTTGTCAATTCATTTTAAGCCTCATTATTTTTTTCGAAATAGCTTTTGGGAAAATCCAAGGTTCGGATGGGGAAAGGAATATTGATGTTGTTTTTGTCAAATGCTGCTTTGATGGCGATGATTGCCTTGGATTTTGCAATGGCTACCTGTAAGGCAGATTTGCTTTCCACCCAAAATCTTGTTTCAAAATTGATCGAACTATCTCCAAATTCCTTATAGATAAAAATAACTTCCTCCTCGGTATTGAATTCTTTAAATGCCTGAGAAATGGTTTGTTTGACCAGCTTCTTTACAAATTCAAGGTTGGAAGAATACCCAACTCCGCAATCCAAAATAACACGGGTTTTTGGGGTAGTCGAAAAATTCCGGATAGGATTTTCCAAAACAAGTTTATTCGGAAGATAGACAAGGTTATTGTCCCGCTGCTTGATGGTTACTGTCCTGAGATTGATATCGACTACCTCCCCTTCGTAGTCATTGCTTTGAATCCAATCTCCAAACTTGATCTGATCGATATATGAAAGTATGATTCCCGAGTAGGTATTGGAAATCGCACCCTGCAAAGCCAATCCAATGGCTAGACCTGCAACTCCCGCACCTGCCAAAATGGTATTCAAAGTTTTACTCAAATCCAAAATTCCAAGAATCAAAAACATGCCGAAGAAAACCACAAGGACCGACACTAATTTTGATATCAGGTGCTTCATCGACGCTTGAAGGCTACTATTCTTGAGTAATTTGAGCACAATTCTGCTCAGGTATTTTGATAAGAAGAGCACTATCAAAAAAACCAATATAGCGATGATGATATTCGGCAAACTCACGATGAGGCTATTCATCCAAGAGGCCAGCCGGTCCATCATTTTTTTCAAAGCATTAGCGAATCTAAAGTCCATTATAACCGATTTTGGTGAATGACAATTGAAGCAAAATCAACGATTTCTATCTCAAGATACCAAATTAAGTAAGGGTGCCTATTTGGTTTTATACCAAAGGCAAATCAAAATATCCCTCATTGAGTAAAAATCAAGAAATACGAGGGCGTATTAAGTAAACCCAAAACCAACCTCAAAATGTTTAGAATGGGCTAAAAAAATGATTTCATTCATGAAGGACACAGAGAAAAATACAGGCTATGAACACTTACTTTTCAAACCAATCCCATAAAACCTTTGAAATCCTTTTTTGCAAAACCTGAGCCTCGTTGTCATCTTCCCATCTTTGGTCTTCGTTGTTTTTGGTGGCGAAATAGAAGACATAATCGCCTTTTGGGGCATTGACCATCACGAGTTCTGAACGGGAGGCATTGACCATTCCCTGTTTGGAAGCAGTCTGAACCTGTGCAGGGATTGCTGATAGCGCATATTCATCGTAATAAATATTCCCCATCAACCGGTACATGCGGTCCGAAGCTGAGGGACTTATGACTTCACCTCTGCGGATTTTGACTAAAAGTTGGGCCATTTCCCGGGGAGTAGTTTGTCCCCAACCGTATTTTTTCCAGTCCTCTTCCCTACCGGGAGTTCTGGAATTGACGCGAGTATGTTGGAGACCGAGGCTTTCCATGATTTCATTGATCCGCTCTCCACCGCCCGCCAATGCCTGACACCAAAGCGAGGTGGTATTGTCACTGTAGGTAATCATCAGCGACATCAGGACGCTCAGTTCGGTTTCGGTGCTGTCTTTGAAATATTGCATCAGTCCCGAACCGCCGTATTTGATCGAATCCCTGTAAATCATCTTCTGATGATATGCCAATTCTCCCTTTTCGATTTTGTCCATCACACCTACCAAAATCGGAACTTTGACAATACTTGCTGTGGGAAAAATCGTATCGGCTTTGATTGCCGCCTCTTCACCCGTTTTCAGATGTAAGACATAAATGCCAACATCCCCCCGAAAACCTGCCGTTTCCTTTTCCAAAACCTGCTGCAGGGATTGTTTTTGAGCGAAAGTGAAAGGAGATAGAAAAAGAAAAACCGCAAGAAAATAAAGGAGACGCATAGAATTTGGTTATTTTGATAGGGAATTTATCCTTGCTATTCCATAAATCCAAATCAACTTTTCCCCATGGCCTCAACAACCACATATACAAGCCGAGCTTTTTACCATCCTGATATTTGGGTTTTTTTGATAGCCATTCCTTTTATCAGTGCCTTCAATTATTACCTCACTTATTCCAATATTCAGTTCAACAGCTTCTTACTTACCAGATTTACAATTGATACCCTACAAGGCTATGTTGCTTGGCTATTGGTCAGGTGGGTTATTTTTTCTTTGGATCAAAAGATACCCTACAAGCCAGATTTTTTAAGAAGGATTGTCATTCAAATGATCACCACAATGATTGTTGGGTTGGGGTTTTTGGCGCTGAGTACGGAATTGCTGAGTGTATTGATCAAAGGTGAAACTGCCCCGATCCACTTTTACACCAAGGATCTGGTGATTATAAGCATCTGGTTTTTTGTGATCAATGGTTTTTATGTGGGGATGTTTTTTTACAGGCAATGGGAAAGTGCCGAAACAGAAAAACAAAGCCTCAAACCTGAAATGGAAGGTTTTCCGGTGCGGACCGGCAACCAACTTCTATTGATCAAATTTTCTGAAATCGACCTTTTCTTAGTGGAAGAGGATTATGTCCAACTGATTGCCTCTACAGGCAAGAACTACCTTTTAGACCTTTCATTGGACAAAATAGAGCAGAAGCTTTCTCCAATTGATTTTTTCAGAGTCAACAGGCAGTTCATTGTCAGCCGACAAATTGTGACAGGATTTAAGCGGTTGGAGAATGGGAAATTGCTTGTCCAGGTTAATTGTGACATCAAATCGCCCCAAGAACTGACGGTCAGCCGCACCAAAGCACCTGCATTTAAGAGTTGGTTTTTGCCGCAGGGCTGACAGTTCAGGGTAAAATCCCCTACATCTCAGCAATTGGAATCAGGAATTTTTCAATTGACCGGCCAGTCAGTGATAGTTTTGGGAAAAATCCAACAGATATGAAAACTCGATTTTTACTGCCTTGCCTCTTTCTGTTTTTGATCATCCAAAATGGAAATGCACAGGACAACAAAGCCAAAGACTATCAGAATTTCCCGATTGTAGTCACCCTTCAGTTCCAAGCTTTTGCAATGCCCTTCAAGGATCTGAAGTCTAATTTCAAAAATGTCGGGATCGGAATCGGAACAGAAGTCAGTCACAATTCATACCATAATTGGGTTCAGAAGTTTGACATTACATGGTTTAGAAACAAAGCCATGGGAAGCGGATTGCTGTTCTCTACACAGGTAGCTTGGCGGCCATATTTGGTTTCGAATTCCTTTGCAGAAATCAAAGCAGGGCTTGGATACCACATCGCCTTCCGTCCGACAGAATCTTTTATCCAAAAAGAAGGAACTTGGCGGACAGTCCAAAAACAAGGAAAGGGAATGCTAGCCATCCCCGTAGGGGTTTCTTTGGGCTATCACAATTACCAATCCGAAACATTTGTATCCCCATTTGTCGGATACCAAGTAATGTTTTTAAAAAACTACAACAAAAGCATTCCTGTGGTTCCCATGACTTTTGTCCAGATGGGAGCCAGAATCCAACCTGTTTATCAAAACCAAAATTAAACCATGGAAAATTATAGCTATCTCCTGATTTTCATTTGGGCAATCTTGGTCACATCCCCCACTTTCGCGCAGGATTTAAATGTTGTCCAATGCAATGATTCCAAGCCTGTTCCTACCCACCCAAAAACCATTGCTTTGCAGCAAGCAATGGACGACCTGACGGCTGTTGGAATTCCGGGTGTGGTAGCAGCGATTTATGAGGAAGGTAAGCTTTGGACACTTTCCAGTGGCTTGGCAAAAATTGAAGGACAGGTTCCCATCCAGCCTTGCCATTTGGTTTATACCCAAAGCATCGCAAAATCCTATATGGCCGTGGTCATCATCCAACTTACGGAGGAAGGAAGGATCGACCTAAACGGGAAAATTTCAGATTATCTACCAAAAGAAATTTTGGCTATGCTACCCGAGGCAGACCGCATCACAGTCAAAATGCTGCTCAACCATACCTCAGGACTTCGCGAATATAATTATGATCCGACTTACGTCACCAGGCTTCTACAGAATCCTGAAAGGATTTTTCAGCCGGTAGAATATATCCAATACATTGCCGGTAAAGAATTGGATTTTGAACCCGGCAGCAGGTATTCCTACCGCAATATCAATTATGTATTGTTGGCTTTGATTGCTGACCAAATTACAGGGGATCATGGGAAATATATGGAGGAGCATATTTTTGAGAAATTGGGACTGAAAAGCACCTATTACAAAATCAGACAAGGATATTCTTATGAAGATAGGCTGGTCAATGGGTATTGGGATAGGCACAGCAATGGAATTGTTGAAAATGCTTCTGTGCTACAAAATACCAACGTCGCGTCAATGGTTGGAGATGACGGAATCATCACCACAGCCGAAGAAGCCATCCTTTATCTCAAAGGATTGATGGAGGGAAAACTGGTTTCAAATGAAAGCCTGACCCTAATGAAAGAATGGGTTTTGGATAAAAAGGGTGATCCCCAATATGGCTTGGGATTGGATTACACCACTTTCCTCCGAGAACCAGCTATCGGGCATAGTGGTGGCGGATTAGGATCAGGCAGCCAACTTTACTATTTCCCAGAAAAAGAGATTTATATGTTTTTCGGAATCAACCTCGGAACCGTCACAGACAGTCCGATTCATCGGGATGCAGAAAAGATCTTGGAGGAGATTTATGGGGTGGTTTTGGGGAAGTGAAGTTGGTTATTGGTTATTTGGTTATTGGATTTTTGGTTGTAGTGGTTGTAATTGTTGTAATTGTTGTCTGCTACGCGTTGTCAGGTTGTCGGGTTGTTGGGTTGGTGAGCCGTCATTTGGAACCAGAGCTTTCTGAGTTGAAGAATCTCATTTGCAGTTAGGGAAATGGTCCACTTCTGAAGGCTTGAACAATAAGGTCTAAAAGAAAAAGTCCAAGTCTTAAGACTTGGACTAATTGATTTAATGGGTTATTTGGTTATTGGTTATTTGATTAACTGAAACTGTGCAATTGAGACTGTTCAATTAACTGTGTCAATGTTTAATTTATTAAATTTTGACTATGAAAGAAAACGGAGATGAATTTGATTTCAAGGCATTTGCCAGACA